>CAKUPP010000049.1 GCA_934675165.1 uncultured Eubacteriales bacterium | reverse complement strand
TACGATGAAACTCTCACTATTCCTAATAAAGAACTCCGAATGAAATTTGATTATGCACTAAAAAACCATCAAATGGGTGCGGTCTCTGAAATTGTTATGAAATCAAACGAGATGCTAAAAGCCACACTCAAAAAAGACACAGAAACAATGGAAAAACTAATTCAAGAAGCGCATGATATAAATATTCCTGTTATAAAATACAATGATGAGAATTCTCTTGCTTGTATAATTACCCTCGTGTACTTAAGTGCCAGAACGAAGTATAAAATTGTGCGTGAAATGCCAGCTGGAATTGGTTTTGCAGATTTCATTTTCTACCCAAATGATAAAAGTAAACCTGCATTTATCATTGAACTAAAAAAAGATTCCACTCCAGATGAAGCGTTAAAACAAATTAAAGAAAAACGTTATGCTTTGGCACTTAAAGAATATATAGGCCAAAAGTTAGCCGTTGGTATTACTTATGATAGTAAACAAAAGCAACATTATGTTAAAATTGAGGAAATTTGATCTCTATACAAAATGAAACGGCGTATAAAGCAGTGTAAAAACTGTTATATAGTCCGTTTTTTTATACAAAAAATATTGCAGAGAAAATAAATGATTAATTCAACTTAATTTTAAAAATAGTGTAATGAAAATTTGTGCAATTAATTAGATCATATCAACATAATACGACACAACTTGGTTTATCCGTCACTTCTTTTTTTCTTTTGTAGCACATCAATTGTAAACCAACAATTATTTATTTTTGTTTTTTCTGCTGAGGTTCATAAATTTTTAATGTTATGATATAATGAATAATAAGAACCTTGATTGTTGCCGAAGTCAAAAATTTTGAACGATGACGAGGACCTTGTTGCTTAGTAACGATAATAAAAACTTTGAGGCGGTGATACATCTATGCCATATTTTTTAAACGGAAATTTTAAAAATAATGAATTTGAATTAGTATCGAAAGATAAATTTTTTGTTGACAAAACAAATATGATAAAAGATATAAGTAATTTAATTGGAGTCAAGGACAGGTTCATTTGTATAACAAGGCCACGTAGATTTGGCAAGACAATAAACGCTATGATGCTTGCGTGCTATTATTCAAAAAATGCTGATTTTAAAAAACTCTTTGATGGACTTGAAATCAGTAAAAGTGAGTCATATTTGGAACATTTAAATAAACATAATGTGATATATATGACTATGAATGAGCTCCCTAAACCCAATTGCTCATACGAAGAATTTATTGATGGTTATATAAAAGATTTAGTTGAAGATGTGGTTAATTTGTATCCCAACGTTAAAATAGATAAATCAAAATATTTGCCAAAAATATTTTCACAAGTCTACAACGAAACCAATGAAAGCTTCATTTTCATAATAGACGAATGGGATTATATTTTTAATAACAATTTATTCTCAGAAAAAGATAGGGAAAATTTTTTACAATTTTTAAAGGATTTATTAAAAGATAAACCTTATGTTGAGCTCGCGTATATGACAGGAGTTTTGCCCATTGCTAAATATTCGTCAGGATCTGCGCTTAACATGTTTGATGAATACACTTTTTTAAATGATATGGATTTTGATAAATATTTTGGTTTTACGAATTCAGAAACAGAAAAATTGTGTGAAAAACAAGATAAATTGTCAATAAATGAACTCAAAGAATGGTATAATGGCTACAAAACTCAGGGGGGACACGAAGTGTATAATCCAAGATCTGTGGCATTTGCGCTCAGAAAGGGCGTATGCCAAAGTTACTGGACTAACACGGGTCC
>CAKUPP010000048.1 GCA_934675165.1 uncultured Eubacteriales bacterium | reverse complement strand
TACCGAAAGTTCAAAGTGGTAGATATTGAAGAGCTAGCAAAGAAACAGTGTTTAAAGCCGAACATCCAGCTTTTTGCGGAAAAAACAACTGCAGATTTACTTAGAAATGCAAAATTTATAGATAATGGCGGAATATATGTAGATTCAAAAATTTTAAATGAGATAGGTGCAATAGAATCCCGAGGTGGAAAAGCGTTTTCAGGGTTGAATAAAGTTATTAGAAAAAGCAAGCCAGCCACATGGAAAGGAAAACAAACAGGAGGGGTAGAATCCATTTTAGAATTTCGTGATAATTTAGGAACAAAATTTGTGATACATCAAGTTACGGATAGAGCTGGTAATATAGTTCACAGAGATTTTGATGCAGTAAGAATAGCTTCCGGACAAGTTATAAATAAGTCAAAAGGAGAATTTTAATTACCATGAACAATAATTATTTATTAAATGCCTTATATAATATATCTTTTAACTATATAAATAAAAAAAAGAGTAAGATATGGGTCGAAAAGGAGCTTTTAAAAAAAGTTTGTGTAGTGGATATTTTAGATTCAGGTAACTCTTTTTTGATTAACTGGTATTATGCGATTAAATATTTAAATGATGAATATGAAACCACTGATAGAGAAATACAATACTATGTTGAATGTTACGAAGGAAAGAAATCTTTTTCTGAAAAAGAGAGAGATAGGATTATTGTCAATGGGTAAATAAAATAATGTGAATATGAGAATTATGTACGACAGTTATTGGAGCTGTGCGGGGAATTCCAATGATAGTGTTTGGAACGAATATGGCAGTTGAAGGAACGCAGGATTTGTGGTATACATTAAGTGGAGAGCTTGATAAAGAGAGCAAGAATTTAATCAAGGAAGTCACACATCACAAGGTTGATAACTTGGTGGAATTGTCAGAGATTGGAATGTCGATCTATTCGGGGGCAGTCGCTTCGAATAAGATAACAGGGAAAATTGGTGAAGAATCAGAGCAATTAAACAGGTTATTGAATAAAGTTAGGAAACCAACCTCGATTGCAACGAGGACTAGAAGATTAGTTAAAAAGTTTATGCCAAAAAAGCGCTACCGAAAGTTCAAAGTGGTAGATATTGAAGAGCTAGCAAAGAAACAGTGTTTAAAGCCGAATATTCAGCTTTTTGCAAAAGACATAGGAGAACCGATTTACAAGCTTATTCACGGAGAAAAAAGGAACATTAGACTTCACTTAGGCCATCATAAAAAGCATTTCTTGGGTGTTAATAATAAAAATTATATAAAAGGTAAAAGTATATTATATATTTCGGCTGAAGAAGCACAGGAGCTACTAAATGAATTTGCTGGGAAAGGTGAAATAACGCTGAAATGTACTCATAAAGAAATTGTAAATTTTGGTAAGGTAATAGGAGAAAATATTGATGTTGAAACCGGTATAAAAACACAGACAACATGGGGGAAAATTCATTATGGTAAAAAAGGCGCACATATAGTGCCTACTTTACCTAAAGGAGAATTTAAATAGTATGTATTATACGGATAAAGAAAGAAAAATAATAAGGCCATTTTATAAATATTTATCAGATAATGGATTTGTTGAAGAATTATTTTTATTAAAGTGGAAAAACGGAACAGAAATTTTAGCTACTTTTTATACAGTGGGTGATGACGATAATTGTTTAGAACCGGATGATCTGAATTATGAAGAATATATTTCATTTATTGTACGAGTTAAAAAGCTAATTAATTTTAACGTGTTGGATGGTTTTAAGAAATTTTGGTTAGAAAATGGTGTACTTTTTGATTTCAGTTATAAAGATTTTCCAGATGAAATATATAATTCAAAAGGAGAGTTAATAAGTAAGCGAGAAAAT
>CAKUPP010000047.1 GCA_934675165.1 uncultured Eubacteriales bacterium | reverse complement strand
TTTGATTTGGCTTATTTTCATTTGAATTGGTAACTTTCAGTTTAATATTTATCATTCCTTACACTTAGTTTTTATTACTTAAATTATATTATATTTTCGGATGATTATAAACCCCAATGAATTTTTAAATTCCACTTTTACGCTGTTAGTCCACTACAATAGAAATTTTCACTTTGTGAAGTGGACTGAAAAGATAAAACCTAACACATAGTGGATTTTATCTTTATGATTTATAATATCTTAGTCATTTTTAAAAATCTGATGCAGTTATGCCATCCTCGTTTATATAAAAAACTTTGTTCCGCTGCAGCAATTGTAAATATGTTCATTTCGCGCTTATTCAAAAGTTTTCGTATCTTCATCATACAACTTATTGCTTTTTCAATGTGTTAATTATTTTCTCCATCATCAGCGGATATATTTGCTTAGGAGCCTTTAGGTTTGCAATATAAAAAGATACTATTTTTAAAATTCGATATAATTAGACATTTTATGTAAATTATGATACAATTTGCATGTTAGAATCTACAGAAGTTTTAAAGTTACGAGGTGATAAAAATTGATTTATTTTACTAAAGATGCCTTGCGAATAATTAAACAAAAATTAAAGCCAGAACGTGAACTTTCTAAAATTTTAGATGAATTAACAAAGCTAAATAAGTAAAGGAGTTGATTAAGTTATGCCACTTATTCCAAAATTTGCAAAACTTTTAGCACAGCATGCTAAAGATAATCCCAGAGTAATTTTGGGAAATACTGCAACTAAAAAATTCTCTAAAAATGACATGGAACTCATCAAGACCAGAAAACAAGAAATTAGAAAATCGTTGGAAAAGGATCTTCATAAAAATCCAAAAGATGATCTTAATCTGTTAAAAGATCTTCAAAATTTTAAGGCTAAAGACAAATTACAAGGACATCAGGCTGGAGACAGGGTAAAAATTTTTAATAAAGACAATTTGAACCAATTTGTGGAAATTTCGTGGCCTAAAGAAGCAACTGTATATAATGTTGTTGAATCTGTAGTTCGTGTTATGGTAGAAAAATGTATGAAAGATAAGGAATGATAATTATGAATTTCACTATTTCATTTGAAGACCTTATAAACGCAATCAAAAAAGCTATTGAAGAACATCCTGGAATAACGGTTGCAGCTGCTACGAGTATGGTTGTTGGTGCATATTTTGCGGCATCACCGGTAGCTGCAGCGGCTGCCGGTTTAGGTGTTGGTGGATACTTAGTATATCGTGCCACACAACCTAAGATAGAACTAACTGGAAGCCATCCGAATACGCCCATTCCACCTTCTCACTACGAACAGATCGCCCCATTGCCAGCAATACCTAAAGACGATAACTATAGAAACAATGATAGTGAAGATGAACATAGAGAAGCAGTAACCAGCGGTGCACATAACATACCTGCAAGCACTGAAACAAACCTGTATAACTGTTGGTCTTGGGCTATTAATCCTATAAATCATTTGCTTACTCTTAGCAACCCGGTTCCAAATTTGACTTACCCGTACGACATAAATAAGATGAAAAATGCTACACGAGATTATTTAAATTCTATGCACCTGGAGTATTTATGTACACAAGAACAACCAATAGTCAGGGAATTTATAAGAGAGGCAGGTAATGAAAATGAATCTAAATTGATAATAGGCCTCCGTGTGATAGGGGATTGCGATTACCTTCAGGACGGATGCGATTATCACTATATAAGATGGTACCGTGGACAATGGTCTGCAAAATGTGGTACCTCTGGAATTGTAGTTAAAGATTTAGGACCACATGGTGATGTTTTAGAGCCTGAAACAATGTGGGCAGGCACGTTAACTGACCAAGAGAAGGGAAGGGTGCGACTTCCCAGAAGTAATAAAGGCGCGGGTAACGTTTTGAGAAATTCAATTTACCAAGGTCCCACTACATATTATTTAATAACAATTTAATAATATATTTTGTACCGATTGTTTTTTAAAATAACATTAAGGAGGTTATATTTACGTGGATTACAAAAAATTTTTTATGTTTTTTTTCGTTTTTTTAATTACATTAAATCTAGATACCGTTTTTGCATGTAACATTGGCAACCCTAAAACTATTGAAAAAATTTTCCCAGACCCAACTGTCGCCAAACAAATTGAAAAAATATTGTACAAATCTTCAACATATGATGAGGTTAATCAAGTCGAACTAAATAGTATAAAAGAATTTAGTTGTGAAGGTGTTTCAAACATTGCAGGATTTCAATATTTGAACAATTTAGATAATTTCTCAGCAACTTATGGAAAAATATCTGATTTATCACCGTTGTCTGAATTAGTTAATTTGAAAAGAATAATATTGCGAAGTAACAAAATTACCAACATATCACCTCTATCTAATTTAACAAAACTAGAAACTCTGGATCTAACTTGTAATTTAGTCACGGATTTAAAACCATTGTCTAATCTGACAAATTTATTTTTTTTGAGTATACAATGTAATAAAGTCGAAGACGTGTCCGTGTTAAGCTTTCTAAAAGAATTAAGAATACTTAATGTAAGCCAGAACCCTGTGCGCAATATATTGCCATTAAGGGACCTACGAAAATTAATAGAACTTCAGACATTATCAACATTTATCCCTAAAGATGATTACACACAACTTTATATATATAGAAATCACAATTTTATTGAACGTTGGTTGAATTGGATAGTTGGATAACAGCAAAAGTTTATATTATAAAAACTAATAAGCATCCTCCAGCCTAGCTGGGGGTATTTCTTTAACGGGCGAAGCCCTGTACTACTAGCCGCCTCTAAAGGAGGCTGATACGGTC
>CAKUPP010000046.1 GCA_934675165.1 uncultured Eubacteriales bacterium | reverse complement strand
AATGATGGAGCAGTGTAGATTTTATGAATCATGTAGATAAACCAATTAGAATTGCACAAATAATGGGAAAGTTATGGGCTGGTGGTGTTGAAATGGTTGTATTCAATTATTATCGTGCAATTGACCATAGAAAAATTCAATTCGATTTTTATTATGATGCGGATTCTACAGTTGAACCACCACAGGATTTAATTGATATGGGAGCTCGATTTTATAAAATTCCACCATATCAACAGTTACATATATATTTAAAAACATTAGAAAAATATTTTAAGGAAAACAACTACACAATTGTGCATTCTCATATTAATACATTGAGTGTTTTTCCTCTATATGAAGCTTGGAAATGTTCGATTCCAGTACGAATAGCACATAATCATAGTGTTCCAGGGGGAGAAAGTTTAAAAAGAACAGTTTTAAAGTATTTTTTAAGGACCTTTGCAAGAGTATTTCCAACTGATTATTTTGCATGTTCGGAAAAAGCTGGAATATGGCTTTTTGGAAATAAAAATTTTAAGAATGGTAATGTCAATGTTATTAAGAATGCAGTTGATTTTAAACGGTTTAAAGTATCTGATATGTTTTTAGAAGATATGAGAAATACTTTGGAGTTGAAAAATAAGTTTGTTATTGGACATGTGGGTAGATTTACATTTGCAAAAAATCATAAATTTATAATAGAACTTTTCAAACAAATCTCTGATTTAAGAGATGATGCGGTTTTAATGCTGGTTGGTGATGGTGAAATGAATGGAGAGATACATAACTGGGTTGAAGAGAAGAAGCTTGATGATAAGGTGATATTTGTGGGACAAGTAGAAAATCCACAAATATATTATCAACTTTCAAATGTTATGATTGTTCCTTCAATCTTTGAAGGTCTTTCGTTGGCAACAATTGAAAGCCAAATTGCTGGAGTTCCTGTTGTTGTTTCAGATGCTATCCCAGAGGAAGCAATTATTAGCAATGGTGTTAAGAGATTATCATTGTCGGATAATAATTGGGTAGATGAAATAATTAAAATGGCTGATAAACATGTAGTACTTAATGAAAAAAGCAAGGAATATAACATTGAGTATGCAGCAAAAAAATTAGAACAATGGTATATAAGTAAAATTAGTGGAAATATAATGCACGAAATTTTTTTTGAGGGATAAGGTAATACTATCCATCAAAAAATAAATTATGTATGTTGCTTAGGCGGTTGGTGGAGTAAATCAATATTTGAGAATGTTTCTCAATATTGAGATAGAAGCGTATATCATGGTCGCAAGAAATTAAATGGAGAAATGGAGAATGGAAAATAAATTATCATATAAAAATGTTTGTGTAATGAAGTGGATTGCTATATTGATGATTATGATTTCACATTATTATAGATTTTTTGCAGAAGAAATAGCCATAAGTCCTTTAAAATCAATAGGATATTTTGGAGCGGCGTTATTTGCCTTTTTAAGTGGGTATTTAGCTGAAATTAATAAAGATAAAGTTATAAAAATGGGGGGGAGAAAGTGGTTAACAAGAAAAATATGTGTTGTATATATTCCCTATGTGATTGTTAATGTGATTTCTGTTTTTATTTATAAATCAAATAGTAATATTTTATTACAGATTTTATGTGGATCAAATGACAATATTTTATGGTATGTGCCTTTTGTTTTAATTTTTTATATTATATTTTGTTTTTTTACTATATTAAATATAAATGAAAATTATTTTGTCATTGTAGGTATTTTGATTTATATAATACTTGAATTTTTAGGATTTGATAGTCAATGGTATACTTCGATTGCTTCATTGATATGTGGTTTATTTATAGGAAAGATGGT
Organism: uncultured Eubacteriales bacterium; assembly: GCA_934675165.1. Taxonomy (GTDB): domain Bacteria; phylum Bacillota; class Clostridia; order Oscillospirales; family Acutalibacteraceae; genus UMGS1491. Next base: position 1,488 of record CAKUPP010000046.1, on the reverse strand, counting down.
TAAAAAAATTAATATAGAAATAATAATAAGTGGATTTACTTTTATGTTGTTTTCATTCTTAACGGTTGTTAGTTCAAGATTTTATATATTGAAAGATTTATTTACATCTGTAGCAGGAATGTCGTTTTGTGTTTTAATTTTTTTGATTTTCGTGAATTTAAAAAATAAAGAAGGACATAACAGAAAAATAATTTCAATGCTTTCAAGTTTGACATTTTGGATATATTTGATTCATATGAAAGTGGGATTTATATTACAGGAGATTAATATGTTAAATATTTGGTTATTTATAACAATATCATTGTGTGTGTCAGCTATATTTAATTCGTTATATAGTATGACAAAAAAAGGACTGGTTGGAAAATAAAATGAGCAATAATAAAATCAAAGTTTTACATTTAGAATTGGATGAGCATTTAGGCGGGATAGAATCATTTTTATATAATTTGTATAGCACTATAGATAGGGAAAAAGTTCAATTTGATTTTGTGTCTAGATCAGATAATCCTGCTTATAAATCAGAGTTGACAGAGCTTGGTGCAAATATATTTAAGGTATATTCTTTTAAAAATCCCTTTAAATATATGAATGATTTAAAGCAAATAATTAAAAACGGAGAGTATGATATTATTCATATTCATAAAAATTCTGCAGCGAATATATTGCCATTTTATGTTACAAATAAATTAAAAAACGTGAGAGTGTTTGTACACTCTCATAATACAAAACCTAGCGTTAATGGATGTGCTTTTGTTTTGCATAATATAAATAAGAAATTTTTATATGATAGTGCAAATAAACATTTTGCTTGTTCACAAGTTGCGGGAGAATGGATGTATGGGAAAAACATAAAATTTAGAGTTCTTCGTAATGGAATTATAACAAGTAAGTACAGATTTAATGAAGAGAAAAGAAAAGATAAACGGCTAGAACTTAACATACCAATTAGTGCATTTGTAGTTGGGAATGTAGGGAGGTTTGCAGAACAGAAAAATCAAAAGAGATTGGTTGAAGTTTTTGATGAAGTCAAAAAACTTAATCCCAATAGTTATTTGCTTTTAATCGGGGATGGGAATCTGAAAGAAAAAATACAGTTATATGTTAAAGAAAAGAATATAGAAAATGTAAAATTTTTAGGAGTTAGAAATGATATCCCTGATTTAATGATGGCAATGGATGTGTTTGTTATGCCTTCGTTATATGAAGGGTTACCTATTGTAGGAGTTGAAGCACAGGCTGCTGGATTAAATTTATATCTTTCAAATACAATATCGAAAGAAACTCAGCTAATAGATTCAGTTAAGTGGTTTGATTTAAATGAATCTAATAAGAGAATTGCAGAAAGTATAAAAATAGAAATGATAGATGATGAAGAAAGAAAATGTAGAAATGATGATGTAAAGAATCATGGATATGATATAGAACAAACAGCAAAAGAACTGTTATATGAATATGAGGAATGCTTAAGATGATGGAAATGGATAAAAA
>CAKUPP010000045.1 GCA_934675165.1 uncultured Eubacteriales bacterium | reverse complement strand
CCAATCCCAGAACCGGAACCAGAGCCGGAACCGGAGCCAGAACCGGAACCAAAACCAATCCCAGAACCGGAACCAGAATCAGAGCCAGAACCAGAGCCAGAACCAGAGCCGGAACCAGAACCAGAATCAGAGCCAGAACCAGAACCGGAGTCAGAACCGGAACCAGAGCCACCTTCACAGGCAAAAAAGCGAAACAAATTAAGATTAAATTAAAAAATAGTTTAAATTTACAAAGTATATAACACCATCATTTTAACATTAAGATTATATAAAAAGGAGGAAAAGCATGTGGGCAATCAATTTTCGAAACTTTCAGAAGAACAGTTTAATTCAAAATCATATGAAAGCTATGGAGAGTATATAAAAGAAAAAATTCAATGTGCGTACATGCTTTTAAAAATTTATAAAAAATTAAAAAAAAATAATAGTTTTGTAAAAGAACGTAAAGAATATTTGGCAGGATTTAAACTTACAAATTATGAAATTAATTTACGTGCAGATGATAAAAAAACTGGTTTTATAATTCTGAGGGATACTATAAAAAAATTTGCTTTAAATGAATTTGAAGAATTTGTATTAATTTGTTCTATTATGGTAAAAATTGAAAAAAAGTTTTTGCAAAAATTTTTAAAGGTAAGTTCAGAAGATGAAAAATCGCTTTCTTATGAAACACTTTTTAAAATCTTTAATTTGGAAAAAAAAATTTCTAAAGTAACTGATTATTATAAAATTATATCTACTGCAAAAAAAAATTTAGAATCACTTTGTTTTAATGAAAATTCGTTAGAAATAGATGATACTGTATTTTGTATTTTTATGAATAACAACTTCTTAAAAATTAATCTTGATGGAGTGAAGTTGATTTTAGGTTCAGAATATTGTTCAGAACTTGTTATACACGAATCTGTTTCGCAAAAGCTTTCGCGTTTTATTGTAGAAAAGAGTGATTCTGTGTATGGATATTTGTGGGGAGAATCTGGAATTGGAAAAAGTACAATAGTTCGGCGTGCTGGTGGAATTATGAAAAAGAATATTTTAGAAGTAAATCTGGAACATTATAGCGAGGTGAAAGAAAAAAACTATGCGTTCATTATGAGTGCATGCCGCGTAGCTTTACTTTCTAATAGTATATTGTGTTTTATTAATTTTGACTTTATTGATAATAAGCAATGCTGTTTTTATCGTAACTTCGTCACAAGCGTTTGTGATAAATTTTCAAAAACGTGTATATTTATTGCAAATACTACTAAAGATAAATTTGTTGATTTACCAAAAGAAAATTTTATAAGTATAAAAATTGATGATTTAACACCCGAAGAAAGTTTTAAAATGTGGGAAAGTGAATTTTCTGAAATAATAGTTGATGAAAGTGTAAAGCCAAGGGAGCTTGCGAATAAATTTGATTTTACACCGTACCAAATTAAAAATACTTGTTCAGAAGTTAAAAATATGAAAATTTGGGAAAAAACTGATGTTGTTAATTCAAAAATGATTGCAGAATGTGCATACAATCAAGTAGCGGGGAATATATCTGATAAAGCTGTGCTTATCAAAAAAAAGCATAAATTTGAAGAACTTGTTTTACCAGAATATCAAAAAACGATTCTCAAACGTGCGTGTAATCAAATAAAATACAAGCATATTGTTTACGAAAAGTGGGGATTAAAAGAGCGTATGCTTTATGGGACTGGACTTAGTATGCTTTTCACAGGTCCACCGGGTACAGGTAAAACTATGGCTGCACAAGTTGTGGCAAATGAATTAGATTTGGAGATTTATAAGGTTGATATTTCCAAGGTGGTTTCAAAATATATAGGTGAAACAGAAAAAAACTTAGGAGAAGTTTTTGATAGTGCAAAAAAAAGTAATGTGATTTTACTTTTTGATGAAACAGATGCTATTTTTGGTAAACGTACCGAGGTTAAAGATTCTCACGATAAACACGCAAATTTGGAAACAGCATATTTACTTCAAAAAATTGAAGAATATAATGGTATCACAATTATGACTACAAATTTATCAGATAATTTAGATGCAGCATTTTTTCGTCGCATCAACTATGTTGTACATTTTAATATGCCTAATGCAGAACTTAGAAAAGAAATATGGCAAAAAATGTACACTAAAAAAATGCCACTTTCAAAAGACATTGACTTTGATTATCTTTCACGTCAATTTGAAATAGCAGGAGGCAATATAAAAAATGTAGTTATAACATCTTCTTTTATGGCTGCTGCCGAATCTAAACAGATTGAAATGAAGCACATAGTGAAGGGGCTTGACTATGAATTAAGGAAACAAGGCAAAATGGTTTCCAAAAGTGATTTTGGGGAATATAGTTATCTTTTGTGAAATATAAATTAAATATAAAATTTTTGGGAGATGAAATGAAATGATATTCTGGTTTGAATTATCAGGATTTTTGTTTATAACAATTTTAGGCACTCTTTACCATTTCATATATGAATGGAGTAATCACCACAGGTTGATGGCCATACTGTGTGCTGTGAACGAATCGACGTGGGAACATGTTAAAATGGTGATTGGTCCTGCCATTGTATGGTCATTAATTGAAATTCCTTTTATTGGTTGGGAGCCTAATTTCTGGATTGCAAAATCAGTTTCTATGATAACTATGTTTTTTGTTATGGTAATTGTATTTTATACTTATTACCTGATTTTAAAAAAAGAAATTTTAATTCTTGGAATTTTAGATTTTGTTTTCTCTGTAATTTGTGGACAGTTCATTTCATATCGAATGCTTTTAAGTTCACCATACAAACCCGAAATAAAGACTTTAGGACTAGGATTATTTTTCATAATAGTTGCAATGTATCTTACTTTAACACTTAAAGCTCCAAAATCATTTCTTTTTAGAGATCCAGTTAATAAAAAATTTGGATTAGACGCACATGAGCACCATAATAAAAAAGATATTTAAGTTTTCATATTTTAAAATTCGTGTTTAATCTTTCTGATAAATAGGTCACGAACATCGTTGTCGTCAACTTTACCACGTTCAATAGCTGTGTTTACGGCGGAGCAAATCGGTAATTCTACACCGAGTGCTTCGCCCATTTTAATTAGAGCGCATGAAGTATAAGCTCCTTCTGCAAGATCAGAATATTTTTGACCAAGCGCTAGAGATTCTCCAAACTTTCTGTTATTGCTGTGCGGAGAAAAAAGTGTTGCTTGATAATCTCCCAAATGCGCTAATCCATATGCAGACAATGCGTTCCCACCTGCTTTTTGAATAAGCTGAGAAATTTCATATGCACCTCTTGACATTAACGCACCTTTTAATGACTCGAATCCTAGTCCATCAAGTATACCAGCTGCGATTCCTATTACATTTTTTGCGGCTGCGCCTATTTCAGTTCCTATAAGATCAGTTCCGTAGTAAAATCTTATTAATGGGCTCGAAAATTCAGACACAAGTTGTTTAGTTATATTTTTATTTTCAGAATCAATAATCATGCAGTTTGGTATGTCATTGGAAAAATCTTGAACATGACCAGGCCCCACCCATACAGCACTATTAACATCTCCCATATGAAATTTTACAACTTCTGATAAACGTCTGCAGGTTTCTTCTTCTATACCCTTCATGCATAAAACAAACGTTTTGTTTGTGTATTGTGTGCATGCAGATTTTATATTTTCCAAAAATTCTCCAAGTGACTGAGCACTAATTGAAATTATTATTGTTTTTGAGTAACTTAAAGCTTTGTTTAAATCAGTGGTAAACGTTATTTTTTTATCAAAATTTAGCCATTTGTTTTTTCTTGTAGCTATTAACTCTTTCATATGAGATGAATTTTCTCTGCCCCATAAAATTACGTTTTTGCCTATCTTGTTTAAGTACCATGCAATAAATGATCCCCAACGACCACATCCAAGAACTGTAATATTCACTTTTTGTCCGCCTTTCTCAATTTAATCATTTTTTTAATAATTTTAAATAAATATTTGAAGAATGTCAATAATCAAGCTTACGAAAAAGTGTGGCTTGTTGTGGTTTATGATTAATGTGTTACAAATTAACAGCTATTTAGCTTTGTTTGTGTAATGTAACGTTCAGTTTTGAGATGAACTTATTTTTTGTGGAAGTATTATAAAGTTTAATATCTTTTCATCTTAATTAATTTCCTCAATTTTAACGCTATGTTGTTTCTGCTTGCTATCATAAGTAATGCCAATAGCTAGTTTTTGTCCTGTGTAATCCTTCAAAGCTAAGGGATAACGTTTTTCTTTAATTTGTTTTAACGCTTCATCTGGAGTGGAATCTTTTTTTAGCTCAATAATAAAAGCTGGTTTACTTTTATCATTTGGGTAGAAAATGAAATCTGCAAAACCAATTCCAGCTGGCATTTCACGCACAATTTTATA
>CAKUPP010000044.1 GCA_934675165.1 uncultured Eubacteriales bacterium | reverse complement strand
TATCTTTTAAAAGTTGTAAGAAAAAAGAAATTCTGTTCGACACCGTGTTTCTCGGCAATTTCAAGAATTTCTTTAGCTTGTTTATTTAAATCTATTTTTGACAATTTCTCACCTCTAAATTTGCCCTGCAAGTTTTTTCATCATTATCGGCGGAACACTCATTCCGCAGATATACTGCACGTTTTGACCGCAAAAATTATAGTTTTGTGGGAACGTTTGAATGGTAATAATATCTTTATCGCTGATTCCACCTGGAATATCGAATCTTAAAAAGGTTCCCTTTCCAAGCATAGTTCCACATACTTTATTATCATGTACATATTTTTCATTAAATCTTTTGCTTCTTCCTGTTTCTCTCATTATTGCATTTTTTAGTGATGTGTCAGAAGGTTTTCTCAAGCACCAATATCTATATATTTGAGTCGATTTATCTAAATACTTAAAATTCTCATCTTTAAACTCTTTGTATTTAATTGGCTTTTCATTAAAGTCAAGAGCTATTTTTGGAAGATTTAAATCGCGTCGACGAGCAATAAAAAAAGCACGTTCTCTCATTTGCGGAACTCCCATTTTTGCGCTGTTTAAAAGAAATATCTGAACGTCATATCCCGCTTTTTCAAAATGCTTGAGAATTTCATTTACATATCCTTTGGATTTTTTACATATCAAGCCTTTCACATTTTCGGCAACAATAACTTTTGGCTTGAGTTTTTTCGCCAAATCAATAAAGTAAAAAAACAAATCATCAAGACGCTGTTTTTTCTGTCCTTCTCTGAATGTTTTTTCAATTCCCCAACCTTTTTCTCTTTGACCTGCCATAGAAAACACGGAACACGGAGGACTACCGTCTAAAATGTCAAGATTATACAGCTCATCGGGTAAACCCCAATTTATCAAATCACGAATATCAAGATTGAAATTGTATTTAGGGTGATGATTCTTTACATACACGGCATTTATTTTCGTGTCGATTTCGTTGTCACCAATAACGTCAAACCCTGCAAGTTTATACCCCATTGTCGAGCCTCCACCACACGCAAAACAGGAAAAAACTTTTAAACCGTTTTTCTTTATTTTCTTTAAATCTTCCAGTTTCCAAATATATTCTTTATTCATTGTTCCACCTAAAACCACATCTGGGACATTCCAAATCAAACTTGTCATCATCAAATTCATTCGTGTCAAGTTCTTTATTCTCAGAAATTCTTTGATTTTCTTTTTCAAAATCAATTTCAAATCCAAAATCAGACATATCGAAATCATCAATGCTATCAAGCTCCAAACTTAGCATATTGAAGTCAAACCCAGTATTCATTGTAAGTTTGTTATGAGCTAAAATATATGCTTTTTTCTGCTGTTCATTTAAGTGTGATAATCTAATGACTTCAATTTCTTTAAATCCAAGTTCTTTCAAAGCTTTATATCTTCCGTGGCCTTCAATTATCACATTATTTTCATCAATTGCAATCGGGTCATTATTTCCGAACTCCTTAATTGATTTTTTGATTTGTTCTATCTGTTCAGGTGGGTGAAGTTTTGCGTTATTTTCATAAGGTTTAATTTTATCTATGCTTATTTTTTGTATTTTCATTTTGTTTTCCTTTCCAAAAAACTCACGTTTAGTATGTTCGCTGTAAATTTATGGGGGCTGTCGGTGTTTGAGTGTTTTCCTTAAAAATATTCGGAGTGGTGGGGGATTGGTTTGTTTTTTGATTTTGCTCATTAATTATCTTTTTTACTTCGTTGTATGGAATTTTGCCTTTATTGCACATTGAGTGGTGCATAGAGCAAAGCGTTATCAAATTGTTTTCATCAAGCTTTAAATCTTGGCTTAAATTAATCGGCATCGCATGGTGAACTTGTAATCCCTCAGAGTTATATTTTCTCTTTGTGTTGTATAGCTCCCTAATACAAACCTGACAAAGATAATTATCACGCTCCTTAATATGCTTTCTTTTCTTTTGCCATTTTGGGCTGTTTCTGAATCGGGTGGTATCGTCTACCTTTTTTCTTTTGATAGGTTTATTGTTGCATTTATATCCTTCATCATGTACTCTGCCACAATATTTGCATGATCTCTTTATATTCAATCCTCCTTTAAAAAATCATCATGATACTATCAGCACATATTCACTGGTATTCTACAAAAAATTACGAATTTTCAATATTAATTTATTTGTTTAAAATTTTAAATGGTTTCTTTTTTAAATATAAAAATACCGAACCTTATAGTTCGGCATATATGTTCAAAAAATTTGATATTTAGACTGCTACCAAAGCCCTTAAAAAACTTTTCAAATTAGTGGGATTTAATTCCATAGATGTAACATTCTGAGTTATTAATTTTTGAGTTAGCGAAATAGTAACAATGCGAAGTTGTTCTACAACATCGCTTATATAATAAAATTTACTAGGATCAAATTTTAAGTCTAATATTTTTTCATAGTCATTATTTTTAATATACATTCGAGGTTGGAAATTAGTATTTCCGACCATAGCGTCTGCTAATCCAGAACTTAATTCAGATGTCACCATTAAACTATGCATAACTCTATATGCATACAACATTTTACCAACTAACGTGTCTGGAGTATCTTTGCCTATAATCTTTGCCTGTTGAGAAATTTGTCTAAAGGCTTCGTTTGCTGCTTGTTTATTTAAAGCCGATACATATACTCCACAATTTACGGTTAACAGTAGTCCAAAAACAATTGAAATAATCTTTTTCACGATAAATCTCCCCTTGTAGATGTCAAATAAACTTACACATTAAAAAAGTCAATGCCATAATTAAAGATATGTTCTTCCTTTGGCAATCGATCTTATATAAAAAATCATTTTGTTTGCAAAATACTTCTTTATTTCAGAAGTTTTTATTTGGCTCAAATATGCATTTATAGGTTTTACAATAGCATTTACTGTTTCAGTTTTTGCAGGAATTGTCATTTCTTTTACAGTTGCTAACAAATTTGTAATTAAATTTTCTATTTTCTCATCTTTATAGAATAAGCTTTTTAAACTTGTTAGACTCTTGTTAATAATTTCAATATACTTGTCTTTTTCTAAACTTTCATTGGGTATAATAAGTAATTCATCTATGTGCTTTGTTGTTAGTACACGATTATAAATAATATTTTTCAAGAATTTTTTTCTATTATTTTGTCCATAATTTTGAATGTAATCTATTTTGTTCTTATAATTTAATAGGCTAATGATTTCAAGATTAAAATCTTTTTTCGCCCAGTAAATCCCTTTTGGAAGTTTGAACAGTTTGCCAGGTTTATACGTTTTTCCGCCAAAAATACATCCTCTTTTATGAAGTTTATGCTCATCGACTTCATATAATCCGACAGAGTGGTCAAATTCACTAATTATTGTGACAGGATAATTATACATTTTCTGTGGTTCAAAATCGGTAGGTTTCCCTGTATTTATAGAATAAACAACGGCACCTTTAACCTTATCGCTTAACACGAGTTTTTCATATTCTTTTGGATTTATTGAATTTGAACCTTCCAAGCGGTCTGACATTGAAACTGGTCCTGTTTTTAGTGGCCCAGGGACTGGATCGAAAGTTACAGCACATATTTCAACTTTATCGTTTAACCCATATTCTTGAGAAAGTTTATTTAAAACAATGTTGGCAGCCACTCCGCCACGACTATGACCTTTTATTTTTAAATAAACCCTATCTTCTGATTCTAAACAAGAGCTTATACACTGATTTATTCATTCTGTTAATATAGGAATTGATTTTAATACATTATTTTTTATGGAGAAACTTCCAATGTCACTTACCCCCGATAGTGCTTGTGGGCCAGGTATTGTTATTTCTATTATATTTTTCAAACCATGCTTTGATAGCCTAGAATTTGTCTTAGTCCAAATGTAAGCAGGTGTGCCTTCCGTTCCAAATTTGCTTATCATAGCCTGCTTATCCAATATGTATAGAACTTTTTCCTCCTCATTTTTTGATTTACTGTTGGCAAAGACCATATCTCCATAAGCTTTTTGCACTTCAAAACCATAAGCAATCAATATTTTTCTTCTATTTTGAATAAATCCTTTTGTTGATTTCGGGAAACTTGACCATTTATTACCTTTCGCCAAACCAAATCGCCAGATCCCGCAAATTTAAATTTTATAACATAAATAGTTGCCAAATTTACCACTTCCTTTCAAAAACTGAACAACATATAGCTATTCTAAAATAAATATGATACGGAAGAAATACGATATATCAGATTATTATTAAAATATATTAATTGCTGTATCACTTTTGATCCAGAATGGCTATACTTTCAGAAAAAATGGTATCACAATTGCAAAAAATAGTCAATAATTTTACCTAAATAAAATTATTGTGTTCCTTAGAATGCATTGTTTCCAATTTTTTAAAATAGGACACCTGAATATCAGACGCCCTGTACAAGAAAGGCCGTGAAATAATATCTCACAATATTATTCTACAATATTAAATTCGTCATTTTCGTCAAGTTTACATTTTTTTAAAAAAGTATTGTGTTTTCTTCTCGGGTATTGCTCATCGTATTCTCCAATTGCAAAAGCTACTTTTTGCCAACTTAAATTTTGAATATACCTAAGCATTAAAATCGTACGCATCTCGCTGTCTTTAACGCTCGATATAAATCTGTCAAGACGATTTAATTCATAAAAGCATTTCTTTAAGTTTAAATCAAGTAGTCCTTTTAAATCCGCTATCTGTGCGGCATAATTTGCAATTTTATCGGATACACCGTTCCCGTTTGGGATCCCCGTTATTTTTGCGTTGCAGCTTGTTGCCAATGCTTCAAGTTCAGAAAGCCTCCTTTGTTGTTCCTTGATTTCTTTTC
>CAKUPP010000043.1 GCA_934675165.1 uncultured Eubacteriales bacterium | reverse complement strand
CAAGTAGCGCGAATGAAATATATGTGCGAAAGAATACTGTGTTACCTTTCGAAAATGACATTGGAGCAAATTGGATCTGGCGAGGACTACGGAAAGATCCAAAAAGTAGTAAGTATAGTAATTGCTGCAGATCATATATTAATCAAGGATAGCAAGAGTCAGCATAATAGATATGTTTTATACGATAAGAAGTCCGGATCAACGTTTACAGATAAAATGGAAGTAAACACATTAGATTTAATGAAGAAACCGGACCCCAAGACAAGCGATCCAAACATAACAAAGTGGGTAGAGTTTTTTAATGCGAAGACAGAGGAGGAGTTAAAAATGGTTAATGAAATGCCAGATGTAGCAGTAAAGCAAGCTGCGCAGATAGTGTTAAAAGTTAATCAAGACGAAGACCTCAGAGTTAGAGCAGAACAAAGAGAAAATGCTGTTAGAGCGTATAATAGTGAGATGTTGGCCAGTAAACAAGAAGGGATGAAAATAGGTATAGCAAAAGGAATGGAAGAAGGTATAAATAAAGGCAGAGCTGAAGGTAGAGCTGAAGGTAGAGCTGAAGGCAGAGCTGAAGGTAGAGCTGAAGGTAGAGCTGAAGGTATGTCCGAAGGTATAAGTAAGGGCAGAGCAGAAGGTGCAGAAGCCGAAAAAATAGAACTAGCAAAAAATGCTTTAAAAAATGGATTAGACGTTGAAATGGTTTCTAATATAACAAAGTTGACAATAGATGAAATAAATAAAATAAAAAATGAGATGTAAAAAATAAATATAGAGGGGAACGAGAAATGCAGAAGCATAACAAAATCTCCCCCCTGCAGCAAATGACATAGTTTTTAAAAAAATATTTTTAAACAGTATTTTTGATATATCGAAATAGTGCAGATGATAAACCCAGAAATTTTAAGATACTACAATCCAATATTTTCAAACTATCTAAATATTTTTTCAATCCATTAAAAATAAAATATTGTTAAATTTTTAAAATATTTGATATACGCATCCAGTTTGTAGTATAATAAAAATCATGAAATACAATACGATTTGGAGGCGGAACGTTGTTTAGTAGACTTGAAAATACGGAAAAAAGGTTTGAAGAATTGAACAAACAATCATGTGACCCAAATATAATAAGTGATCAAAATAAATACAAATCATTGATGAAAGAATTAAAAAACCTTACTCCAGTTGTCGAAAAATACAGAGAATATAAAAAAATAGACAACAATTTGAACGAAGCCAAAGCAATATTAGAAGAAAACAATTCGGACAAAGAATTAAAAGAAATCGCCGAATTAGAGATCTCCTCTTGCAAAGAAAAACTGAACAAAATTTCAGAAGAACTTAAAATTTTGCTTCTACCCAAAGATCCAAATGATGATCGAAATGTAATAATTGAAATTAGAGGAGGCGCCGGAGGTGAGGAAGCGGCGTTGTTTTCGGGTGTTTTATTCAGGATGTACAACATGTACGCCCAAATGAGACGTTGGAAAGTAGAAATTTTAAATGCAAACGAAACACAATTGGGCGGATTCAAAGAAATTAGTTTTATGATATCAGGAGAAGGTGCCTATTCCAGGTTTAAATTTGAAAGTGGTGTACATAGAGTTCAACGCGTACCAGATACCGAAGCGCAAGGTCGAGTACACACATCTACTGTAACTGTTGCAGTATTACCAGAAGCCGAAGACGTGGAAATAGATATCAATCCTTCGGATTTACAAATAGACACATATCGTGCTGGTGGTGCCGGTGGACAACATGTAAATAAAACAGAATCAGCAATTAGAATAACGCATATTCCAACCGGAGTTGTTGTTGAATGTCAGGATGAAAGAAGTCAATATAAAAATAAAGATAAAGCTATGAAGGTACTAAAATCAAGGCTTTTGGAAGCAAAACGTACAGAACAAGAAAATGCCGTAGCTGAAGAAAGACGTTCCCAAGTTGGTACAGGAGATAGATCGGAAAGAATTCGGACCTATAATTATCCACAAAGTCGCGTAACTGACCACAGAATTGGGTTAACACTTTACAAACTGGAGGAAATTTTAAATGGCAACTTGGACGAAATTATTGATGCACTAATAACTGCTGACAGAGCAGCTCGACTCGCTGGTGAAAAATAAAATTTTTATTATTTTGTTGGATTTATTTAAGTTACTATAAAGTATAAAATTATTCCCACTGTTTGTGATTTTAACAGTGGGAATAACTATTGTTATCTTTTGATTTTTTACATAAAAGCAATTCATAAATCAAGACTTTTTTTAAGATTATTTAGTAGCCTGGCTACTATTAGGGTATACAGCGTAATAAAGATTATAAAATTTGTTATATATACCATCAGGAACAATTTTGTTTTTTTCTTTTTCCTGTAAATCTTCCCAATTAAATTTATCCTCTAAAAATTTCAAAAAAAGCTCTTGAAGCAGCTTGTCAGTAGATTTTATTTGTTCGATTGTTTTACTTTCTTTATTATATACTATTTGTGCATTTTGATCGATTTCCCGCACTGCTTTTAAAATTTTTTCCAAATCGTCAGAAATATCTGTATACTCTGTATTAGCTTTATAACATAATTTCTCTGGCTCAGGTAGCTCAGGGTGAATGGAATTCTTTGACCCGTTCTGCTCACTAAAATTTGCACTAACACCTGATGGCCTTGCCTGTGGTGGTTTACGATTAGGAACTCCACCATGACTTTGTGCCACAGGTTTAACATATTCAGGCGTATTTGAGGTAGCGGCGTTTTGTGAACTATAACCTGACAGTTGTCTAGTTGTTGTATCATTAGCTTCACTGCCTGGTTGGTTAATCCAAGGTTTAACACCACTCATCCTCTTATCATCCAAATAATTCTTTAGTTTCTTCAAAACATCAATAACCGATGCGTGACGTAAACTCGCATTCATCGCAATCATACAAGTAAAACTTGATTTACCATTATTATAACGAAACCTGCTTCCTCTTTTTTGCAAAAATTTACATAATTGTGTAACTTTGCCATATGCTGCAGTAACATGGTTAGACACAAGCCCAATCTTATTATTAGGCGTATTATTAAGATTAGGCGCATCATTGAGAATCCACTTTAAGCATTCATATGAATTTCCGGTACCACAAGCTTTTAATTCTTCAATAAACCTTCCTACTTCTTTAAAATAACCTGCATAGCTTTGTTGGCTACAAATCGTATTTATTCCGTTAATAATTACTGACATTTTTCCTGATTTACCCTTTATAGCTTTTTCCTTTTCCTCAGGAGCTGCCGTAGCAGACATGCTTTCACCCTCAGAACCATCACCGATACCTGAAGCAACAGTGGACATCTCTTTGCCAGCATCCTTTTTCGGTAAAGCTATTCCATTCATTGATTTATCTTTTGCAACAATATAAGCGTAAAGAACTTTCCTATACAAAATTATCAAACTCACTATAAACCCTTTAACGTTTTTTTCATTATCCGTACTTTCATCTGAAAGTTTTATTTCTTTTATTAAATTCGATTTTTTTGCAAAGCTGCTAAATTTAAGTTTTATATTCGAAAGTCTTTTATAATCATTTTTGTCATTTCTTCCTGCCAAACTTTTAGCGACTTCTTTAAATAATTTTTTAAAATTTTTCCACACATTCGTAACCGTATTGCTCTTTTTACAAACTGTTTCAACATCTTTAACATAAGTCCTAAAAGTTGTCAACAAATCTCTTGTTTTATCAAGTTCTTCGCTTTTTATCACAACTTTTAACTTATCATCATTTTTATTATCATCTTTACCAAATACTCTGTCAATAAAGTTATCTTTATTGATCATGCTAGTACTATCAATATTCTTACAAAACTCTGTAAAAAAACTATCTTTTACTCCACATTTTTTGGTCCACATATCGCTATATTTACCTTGATCTTGATTTTGAGTTTTAATTTCAGTTTCACCCATAAAAATTCCCCTTTCGCTTTTTATATTTTATGTGATTATTATATAATTTTGCAAATGTATTGTCAAGCAAATTGCGTAAAATTTTATTATTTTTAAATATTTTCAGTGTGTTTTGCATAATTTTTTTACTTACAACCAAAACCATACCTAAATTTCATACCATTATCAATACTTATCTTATAAACAATATGTATACAAATTAACAACCTTATATTTTTTAATACCACAATAAATATTAAAAACTACCTGTTTAAAATTACTTACACAGGTAGCATTTTCATGTTTAACGCTTTAATATTATTATTTTATTTTATTTATTTCGTCTATTGTTAATTCCCGTTATAGCAGAAACCATTTGAACGCCTATACCATTTCTTAAAGCATTTTTTGCTAGTTCTATTTTTTCGGCCTTCGCGCCTTCAGCTCTGCCCTCAGCTCTGCCCTTACTTATACCTTCGGCCATCCCTTCAGCTCTACCCTTATTTATACCTTCTTCCATTCCTTTTGCTATACCTATTTTCATTCCTTCTTGTTTACTGGCCAACATCTCACTATTATACGCTCTAACAGCATTCTCTCTTTGTTCTGCTCTAACTCTGAGGTCTTCGTCTTGATTAACTTTTAACACTATCTGCGCAGCTTGCTTTACTGCTACATCTGGCATTTCATTAACCATTTTTAACTCCTCCTCTGTCTTCGCATTAAAAAACTCTACCCACTTTGTTATGTTTGGATCGCTTGTCTTGGGGTCCGGTTTCTTCATTAAATCTAATGTGTTTACTTCCATTTTATCTGTAAACGTTGATCCGGACTTCTTATCGTATAAAACATATCTATTGTGTTGTACTTATTTTTTACATCTCATTTTTTATTTTATTTATTTCATCTATTGTCAACCCTGTTATATCTGCAGCCATTTGAATACTTATACCATTTTTTATAGCATTTTTTGCTAATTTTATTTTTTCGGCTTCTGCACCTTCAGCTCTACCTTCAGCTCTGCCTTCGGCTCTGCCTTTTGCTATACCTATTTTCATTCCTTCTTGTTTACTGGCCAACATTTCACTATTATACGCTCTAACAGCATTCTCTCTTTGTTCTGCTCTAACTCTGAGGTCTTCGTCTTGATTAACTTTTAA
>CAKUPP010000042.1 GCA_934675165.1 uncultured Eubacteriales bacterium | reverse complement strand
GACCCGGAACGGGCTCGAACCGTCGACCTCTAGCGTGACAGGCTAGCGTTCTAACCAACTGAACTACCGGGCCATATTTAATAGTGGTGGGAACAATAGGACTCGAACCTATGACCCCTTGCTTGTAAGGCAAGTGCTCTAACCAACTGAGCTATGCTCCCCAACCCAAACTTTTCGTGCTTGATACCTTCGTACGCAGTATCGCACCGACATGTTATATGATATCACGTACTTTTTTTAATGTCAAGCGTTTATTTTTAAGTTTTCAAAATTCGCTCTTTAATTACAATTAAATAATTTATTTTCTTCTTTTTTTATCCACTATGCACTGATTCACAAACGTTCTCTCCTAATTTTTTGCTGCCTAATATCAGATCCCAAAAATTCCAACTTAATATTATTCCCAATAATTCTGGATACCATTCTCTCACTATAATTTTTCTCAAGTTCTCGCATAGTTAAATTTGTGCTAATTATTGTCGGTTTATTCATCATTATACGAGAATTTACTACGTTATAAACAGCCGCAGAAGAAAATGCAGAAGAAAATTCTGTTCCCAAATCGTCTATGATAAGTAAATCACAATCCATAAAATGGTGTTCGCTTTCACTGTTTTCCCGAAAAGTTTGAAATCTTTCTTTTTCAATTTTTGAAATCATGTGCTGTGCAGAACCATAAATCACAGCATACCCTAAATTTATTACCTCTCTGGCAATAGCAAGCGACAAATGCGTTTTACCCAGACCTGTGTGGCCAGTAAATAATAGTCCAGGAGAGTTTTTATCAAAATTATATGCATATTTTTTGCAATAACTTAAAATTAAAGACATCCTTTTCCTTGGAGACTGTTGATTATTTTTATCCGGAATATCAGAATAAAGGTCCAAAGAAAAATTTTCAAACGATGATAATTCAAGTGGAGACATACTGTTCAAACGATTGTATTCTTCCGTTTTAAGCATCTTTTTCATACATTCGCACATTCGACCGTCAACAAATCCTTCATCTCCACATCTTTTGCAGTTATGACTTATTTCCAAATAATCCGGTGGCAAATTTACACTTTCGAGAATCTGAGTTAATTCTTTTCTTAGTTTCAAATTTTCAAACTTTAATTTTTGCAACTCCGTTTTTGTATCTGCACCTCTTAGCACAGCTTTAGCAGATTTTAAAGCAGTAGAAGATATGGTTTTTTCGATTTCTTCTGCACGAGGAAATCTTTCATAAAAAATTTTTTTATGATTTTCTAACTTTTCCCATGATTCATTTCTCATTTGATACAACTTTTTTTGCACTTCATCGTATATTTCTCGACTATACGGCATTTTTCACACCTCATTTTTTTACATATGATCAAAAATATTATAATTTTCGTATTCATCAATATTATAAGAAGCGTTTGTAATAGACTTATTTTTCAATTTTTTACGTTTCACATTTTCCATTTTTGCTTGTTCTATGGTTGTAATACCCTCAGAATGCCAACGGCGAATTATACTGTCAATATAATTTAAAACATATTTTCCGTTAGCGTTTACGCAACGTTCGTATGCCTCTTTTACCATACTAGAACTAAAATTCCAGTCACAAAACCATCTCGCCACAACTTCTTCTTCTTTGGATGTTGGTGCACGATGTTCTATCTCTATTATTTTTTCGAATTTTTTCCATGCTAAATTTATTTTATCAAGCTCTTGAATTTTTTTCTCAGCCTTAGAAAGATCATCAATTCCTTCTTTAGCCCACGATATTCCAATTTTTTCTATATATTTCATAGCAGGTTTTCCAACGCTCATAGCATACTGCAAAATCATTAATATTACATCAACAGGCAATCCATCATTATCATGTAACATTAAAAGCATTCCACTGTCTCCTGTAGAAAGTGGCCTACGCAATATAACCTCTGCTTCTTGCATCAAAAAGCCTATATCTTCAGAACTCTTCATGCGTTGACATATGTAATGGCTGCTCGGACGTTGATATCTAAAACCCTGCTTTTTTGGTTCAGATACAATCGCAGATTCAGAAACTTCTTTAGCAAACTCCAGCTCGTGATCATTTTTAGTTTCTGCAAGAGATATAATTCCATAACTTTCCCAATATTTTAATGCTCCAATTGCCATATTCTCCGTACATCCAACTTCATTAGCAACAATTTTTACGGTTATTTTTTTTTCGTTGTTTCGCAAAATCCACAAAAGAATTTTTAATTCTTCAGCTCCAAGAATTTTTAAACTTTTATCTATAATTTCCGATGGAACAGCAAAAACTGAACCCCAAATTCCGGCATTTAATTTATATTCCAAAATATTTTTCTCCTTTATACATAACTTTACCTATAATAAAATTATATATTTTTAAAAGAAATATATCAAGAAAATAAAAACAGCTGCACGGTAAAATTTTACCGTACAGCTACAATAACTTTTCTAAAACTTAATTAACAGCATCCTTTAAAGCTTTTCCAGCTTTAAAAACAGGAGTTGTAGAAGCAGGAATCTTTATCGGATTGCCTGTCCTTGGGTCACGACCTGTACGCTCTGCACGTTCGCGTGTTTCAAAAGTTCCAAATCCAACGAGCTGGACTTTTTCTTTTTCAGACAATGTTTCTGTAACTGTCTCAATAAAAGCTACCAAAGCCTTTTCTGCATCTTTTTTTGTAATTTCACCTTTTTCCGAAATTTTAGCTATCAATTCGGATCTGTTCATAAATATAAAACCTCCGTTTTACGCTAAGCCTACGCTTAGATCAAAATATCACTGATTTCATGAAATATGTATTTAATCAGTATGTCAATAGTACTACACTTTATTTCTATTTTCAAGTGAAATTTTATACAAAAATTGATCTTTAAACCTTTCACATGAATCATAAAGTGCACTTTCGGCATCAACACCTATCAATCTAGCGACTTCAGTCACAGAAAACAACAGGTCGCCAAGTTGACTTTCATAATCATCCCTACTCCCCTCCATAATCAAAGTTTCCAGACAATGAAGCTTCTCAAAACATTCATTCAAAGCATCTTCAACCGAAAATAACCCATACCCCGATCTCGCAATTCTGCCTTGAACTTTTTCAGTACGCATAAGTGATGGCAAAACTTTTGATATATCTTTCAGGCTATCTTCTGGCGAATCCACAACAAGACCATTAAATTTAAACTTTTCTATATTTTTATTTTTAAATTCATACATGTTGTAAATATGTCCTTTTTTATCTTTGGAATAATTAGAGTTAGAAAACACGTGAGGATGTCTCAAAATCATTCTTTGACACACACCATCAACAACATCATCTAACCCAAATTTACTTTCTTCATCTTCTATACTGCAATGAAACACAACTTGAAGGAGCAAATCTCCCAATTTCTCTTTTAACATTTCGTCGTCACTAAGATCTATAGATTCTATAGCTTCGTAAGCTTCTTCTATCAAATTTGATCTTATACTGGAATGAGTTTGCATTCTGTCCCACGGGCATCCGTCCGGAGAACGAAGAATTCTTACGATTTCTACTAGATCTGATATAGTATACTTTGGGTTACAAACCAGCTCCACAAAAACCACACTCTTTTCTAAAAATGTAAAAAAGTAACAAAATACATATATTTACATTTTAACCAATCAGGTGCCATTTTTCAAGTGTTTTTATAATTTTTTTACTTTTTGGCATAGTTCCCAAATCTTCAGCGGTCACCGCTCGTAAAAGTAGTAAAAACGCTATATAAACAAAACATGCTATTACTATTGATATCAAAGTAGCTATTTTGGAATTCATAAAAATAGCTAAAAGTTCTTGAGAAACATATGCAGCAATACCACAAGCCAAACTGCAAATAAACGGCTTAAAAAATATTTTTCCAAAATCAAAATTTACTCCAGCATATTTTTTTAACATTATGATTCCTGACACACACACGAAAACATAACATATCAAAGTACCTATGCCAGCCCCTTGTATATTAATCTGAGGCACTCCCACCAAAATATAATTAAAAACAATTTTAAGAATCATCCCAATAGTTAAAATTTTAAGCGGCAAATCAGCTCTTCCAACCGCTTGTAACATACTGCAAATTGGAGTACTTATGGCAACAAAAATAGTAGCTATAGCATAAATCACCATTATTTGAGCAGATATACTTACACCAGCAGCCTTTGTACTCTTCCCAAAAGTATTATAAATTAAATCCATAAGAGGATATGAAAGCACACACATACCCATACCAGCAGGGAACGCTATTATAGAAGTCATTTTAAGTACGGTTTCTATATTTGACTTTATGTTTTCCTTTATGCCTTTAATCCAAGATGATGTAACGTTTGGAAGGGCACTTATTGCCAGCCCCTGTGTAATAGTTGGTAACAACATAGTAACTGTAGACATATATGCAAAGCATCCTGCTAAAAAATTATGTGTTTTCCCTTCTTGGACTACATTAACCGGTATAAGCCCCTCATATACGCCCAAAAGAGCCTGGGGAGCAGTTTTCATTATATCACTTAAACGCCGTTGAATAAGCATTGTGTCAATCATACCCGCCAAATTCATAACTATTGCACCAAGAGCGATTGGAATTGCTATACTCAAAAGTGATTTAACAATAATTTTTTTAGAATGCGCTGGTTCGGAATTTTTTATATCTTGGTAAGTTATACCATCACCAGAAATTTTGTACTTAATAAAAATATATATAAACCCCGAAATGGCACCCAGCGTTATACCTAAAACTGCTCCCGCCGATGCAAACGGTAAAGTAGCACTGTGAGCCACTGCTTCACTTTCGCAATATTTTCCAAAAACAGTTCCATACTTATAATATTCATTCATTCCGCATTCTACAGCAGCAGCTGAAAATCCAAGACCAAATATTATTTTTCCTATAGCTTCAACCACTTCAGAAACTGCTGTGGGAATCATATTCCTTAATCCTTCATAATAGCCTTTATATATTGAAATTAAACAAGAAAAAAGGACTGTGGGAGCGAGAGCAATAATAGAATAGAGCACACCTGGAGTTTTGGTAAAATTCACGCAAAGTCCAGCTCCAAGTAGCATAAAAATCGTACCCAATACACCTGTGGTTAAAAATATGGGAATAGAAATTTTGTGAATTTCCTTCACATCTCGATATCTATGATTTGTCATTTCTTTTGACACCATACGAGAAATTGCAATTGGCAATCCGGCAGTCGCAAGTGCATAAAGTGGGTTATACAAACTATATGCCAAGCCAAAGTAACCTTGGCCCACTTCACCTAAAATATATGCTAACGGTATTTTGAACGCAGCGCCAGCTATTTTTACAATAACCATTCCTATGGCCATAATAAACGCTCCCATAGCAAATGATTGCCCAGTTTTTTTAGTTATAGCTTTATTATTTATTTCCATCTTTTTTACACCTTTACCTTATGTTTATTTTTATAATAAAAATTATACCACACTTACATTCTATTGCGACACCTTATTTAAAATCAGTAAAATTTTATTTTTACCAAAAGATTATAATTTATATATAAAAAAATAATTTTCATATATAAATTTATATTAAAAATTCAAAATATTCAATTTTATTAAATTTAATTATTGACAAAAAATTTTTTTAGAGTATAATGGTTAGTGTGAGTGTCGAAAAGACATTTAGGGCCATTAGCTCAGTTGGTTAGAGCAACCGGCTCATAACCGGTCGGTCCTAGGTTCGAGTCCTAGATGGCCCACCA
>CAKUPP010000041.1 GCA_934675165.1 uncultured Eubacteriales bacterium | reverse complement strand
GATACCATTTGAACTATATCGTTTCTTACTTCTTCAACGTTATTTTCAATATAATAACTAATTTCATCCATTGGGCCTGTGTTAGTCCAGTAACTTTGGCATACGCCCTTTCTGAGCGCAAATGCCACAGATCTTGGATTATACACTTCGTATCCGCCCTGGGTTTTATAGCCATTATACCATTCTTTGAGTTCATTTATTGACAATTTATCTTGCTTTTCACATAATTTTTCTGTTTCTGAATTCGTAAAACCAAAATATTTATCAAAGTCCATGTCGTTCAAAAAAGTGTATTCATCAAACATATTAAGTGCAGATCCTGATGAATATTTAGCAATGGGTAAAACCCCTGTCATATATGCAAGCTCAACATAAGGTCTATCTTTTAGGAGCTTTTTTAAAAATTCTAAAAACTTCTCTCGATCTTCAGGTTCGAATAAATTGTTATTAAAAATATAATCCCATTCATCAAGTATAAATATAAAACTTTCTCCAGTTTGGGTGTATATATCTTCAAAAATTTTTCCAAGTGCATCACTGGTGTTAATTTTTGCATTTGGAAATTCTTCTTTCAGATCTAAAATTAATTGAGGAATAAATCCATTCATATACTCGTCAAAAGTTTTATATTCCTTTGTTGGATTACACCATGTAATAAATACTACATTATGTTTATTTAAGTGTTTCAAATATGACTCACTTTTACTGATTTCAAGTTTATCGAAAAGTTTCTTAAAGTCAGCGTTTTTGGAGTAATAGCAAGCGAGCATCATAGCGTTTATCGTCTTGCCAAACCTACGTGGTCTTGTTATACATAGATACTTATTTGGTGTTTTTATATTTGTATTTACTTTTTCTATAAAGTCAGATTTGTCTACAAAATACTTGTAATTTGCTACTTCAGTAAACGAATTACTGATTATTGGTGCGTTTAAAAAATATGGCATAAATGCGTCACCGCCCTAAAGTTTTTACTGTCGTTGCTAAGCAACAAGGTCCTCGTCATTGTTCAAAATATTTGATTTTAGCAACGATTGAGGTTCTTGTTACTTATTATATCATAATATTAAAACTTTATGAACCCGCATAAAGAAAATAAAATCAATAAATTTGTGTTGGTTTACAATTGATATGTTACGAAATAAAAAAGGTAGCTGCATATGCCAGAGTATCCAGTGGAAAAGATGCAATGATGCATTCATTGTCAGCTCAAATTAGCTACTACAGTAAGTTTATCCAGGATAATTCCAATTGGCAATATGTCGTCAGAGTTTATGCAGATGAAGCCCGGACAGGAACCGATGAAATTGATGAGAAGCCTTGGTATGTCATGGTAGATAAAGTTGTAGTTTGCAAGGAGGAAAATATAGAATTTCAATTTAGATAAAAATAAACAGAGTCACCAAGCGTTATTGTTAATAATCTTCAACTTGTATATCAATTATACCAACTTTTACTAAATAACCAATGTAAAAATCCGGGAGTATTGCCATTACCATCTTTACCCCAAAAGCTCAGACCATCCTTATCATAGTACGATTGAGTAAATACGTTAAAATATTCTTGGGTGTCATCGTGCATAAAGCCTCTATAATCAAAACCCTGTGGGCTCAATTTTGTTCTTGTATCTTTATGTATTCTATCCCGATTAAACCCATATCTATCATAACCTTCTGGATCATAACGCGTACCAGTAGCTTTGTGCTTGTTGCGTATATCAAAGCCTTTGATATCGTAGCCACCAAAAACACAACAAACCTTCGAATAAAACTCTATTCCGTTTTTATCACAACCGTTTATATCATAATTATCAGAGCTGTATTTAGTTTTTGTATCTTTGTGTATAAAATTTTTGTCAAAACCTGTAATGGTATAGCCTTCTTTATTAAAAAAATTCACATCATAACCATACTGATCAAACTGCGTTTTTGTAATTCTGTGCATACCCTGTTTGTCGAAGCCTCTATAATCAAATAATTCGTCAGTAGTTGCCTTTATATTCGTATGATACAAACTAAATAGACAAATTAATGCTAAACATATTTTGCAAATTTTTTTAAAACCAATTTTATTCATTCAAAACGCTCCTTTTGTTTATCAAATTGTTTTAATCCAAAAATAAAACCCTTTACTAAGTCACAAAAAATATCAAATTTAATTATACGTTCTTCACTGCCATGACGTGGATCGCGAAAATAAATACGTTTATTCACTGAATCATATTTCAAAAAAGAATAGGAGTGACCGGGTTGAAGTCTTTTTTCTTGATTTGTGGCAATGTCAGTATATTTTTTACACGAAGCAACACTGAAACATAGAGGGATATTATTTTCTGAACAATTATAAAATAATCTTAAAATATCATCATTTCTATTACACAAGTTTAACGTCAATTCTTTTACACATTGTTCTGGTATTCCGGTTACAGCTGCTCTACAAAAGCAAGGAAAACTGCCACTTAATATTTTACTTATGTCAATTTTTTCACCTACAACATCACCATTGTTTGGAAGAAGAAAACGTCGAAAACAGCTTGTTGAACTTATACAATTTTGAGCTATATACGCAGCAAATGCCTTTTCAAATAGTTTTACCCAAACTGCACTTCCGTTTGTCTCTTTATGGATTGTGTTGTCAACTTTTATTTCTACAGTATCACCAATTGTTATATTTGCCGACCAATTAAACGGATTGAACCAACTAATGTAGCTAAACTCTAATTTAAAAAATTTAAACCTTGCAATTTTGTCATTCAAAAAAGTATCATAATTTACAAAACAATCTCTTATACTATCGGATTTACCGTTATCAATTAAAGTTAATAAAGCCGTTAGCATCCAACAATTGCCTATTCTCCCTGATTGCCTAATATCACTTACTTTAGGGACCCAATCCTCATTATATCCACCTGTAGTTACATTGTAATTTATACCCAAATCACCGGGTATTATTATACCATTTAGTTGTATTTTGTTTGTGTCGGCTACCTTAACACCCGATATTTCTCCTGATCTATATCCGTCGTCAAAACTGATGTCCTCGACTAAAATTTCATCAGTAGGTTGAAAACCTATTGCAGATTCCTCGTCAATAAACTTATACTCCTCCTCAGAACTGACACTACAAAATGATAATTATTTGGGTTATAGTAAATATTTGACCTTTTTAACCTAATGTATCAATTTGATACATTAGATCATCTTTATCTCTAACTGTCATAAATATTAAAGGTAGTGTTTTCAAACCTTTGAATTTAGAAATACCTTATCATACCATTTTGAAAACAAAAACTCACATTAAACGTGAGCTTCATAATTCATCGATCCATAAAATATTCTGGATATTATAACAAATTTTCTTTTTTCATCTACCAAATAAAGAGCTACGTAATTATTTATCACTACTTTTCGATATCCTTTTTGACAAAGCACTTTGTCTCTTGAAAGTTCATACATATACGGGAAATCGGGAATAGACTTTAATTTTGTACTTATCTTAACTATCAAGTTTTTCGCCGCCACTCCGGATTTAAGGTTGTTTTTTATATACCTATAAATATTTTCCAAATCTTCGGATGCCGCCGGTGTTATTTTAAGTTTATACTTATGATCCATATTTTTCACAGAGATTATCTATAGTCTCCTCTCCGTCAAGGAGTTCATCATTTTGAATTTGCTTCTCGGCAACCAAAACTTTATGGTAAATATCAGCTTTAGCCATTTGCTCTTCATAGGTTTCCATGCTCATAATAACCATGTTTCCATAACCATTTTTTGTTATGAAAATAGGCTCATGCTTGCTAATACACATGTCGGAAATTTCCATTGTATCCCTTAGTTTATTGATTGGTATTATACAGGGCATAAAATCACCTCTTAATTTATTATGCCATAATTATAGCATAATTGCGAATACAGTACAAGCATAATTTTACTAAATAATAATTAGACCTGTGTTTGTTGCCCTTGTGGATATGTTTACGGCGACAAAATTTATATAAAAGAAGTGGTGTTTAATAACGGACTTCCGGAAATTACAAAGCCAATGGTAGCCAATTTATGCGTAAAAAATCACATTTCCAGAATGGATATAGAATCGAATAACGGCGGTGATTATTACGCTAAAGAAGTTGACGAACAAATAAAAAATCAAGGCGGAAACACCTCTATTCGCACATTTTTTACATCAAGTAATAAGATTACAAAAATCATTACCGAGAGCGATTTTGTAAAAAAAAATTTTATATTTCTTCATAAGTCTAAACAAGATACACAGTACAAAAGGTTCATGCAAAATCTTTTTAGTTTTACAGTAACCGGAAAAGCAAAACATGACGATGCTCCCGATGCAGTCGCCATGCTTTCACAACTTTTTAAAGAACTGTCTACGCTTTCAATTAAATTTATTGATAGAAAATTTCTGCCGTTTTAAAACTCACATAATTATCATAGAAGTAATTACACTAATTCAACACTTATTTTTTCAAAAAAGAGTTGGATTAGTGTTGCAATAATTTTTATTTTATCGTAAAATATAATTTATAATAAAATTTTAAAATAGAGCGGTGTGTTTATGGATGTAGAATTTATAAAATCAAAATTTATTAAAAACTCGGGAATATTGAAAACATCAGAACTTTCCAAATTTAATGTAAGTTCGAGAAATATAAAAAAATTAATTTCAGATGGTGTTATTGAAAAGATAAGATTTGGATATTATCGCCTTGTCGATAATGAAGATGAATCTGAAATAGGTGTAATATCCAGACTTTTTCCGGATAGTGTAATCTGTATGTGTTCAGCGTTGTTTTACTATGGATATAGCGATAGAACGCCTTTGCAGTGGGATATTTGCATAAATAAAAATGCCTTCAAAAAAAGATTTGATATTGATTATCCCCTTATAAAGCCTTATTTCGTAACATCAGATAAATTAAGTTATGGGGTTACAAACGTAAATATTGATGGGTGCTTAGTAAAAATATTTGATAGAGATAGATTAATATGTGAATGTTTGAAAAGTGAATCAAAAATGGATAATGAAGTTTTTAATAAAGCAATCCACAATTATATAAGTGACCCCCAAAAAAACATAGATAATTTGATTAAATACTGTGAAAAAAGAAAAGCCACTAAAAAAATGCAAAATATATTGGGGGTGTGGTTATAATGGATAAAGGAGCTTCGGTAATTGCTAAACTAAAAAATAAATCTAAAGCCTATAAAAAGCCGTTTATGCTATGTCTGCAACTTTTCTGTCAAGAAGAATTTTTAAGACGAATTTCAATGTCAAATTACTCTCAAAATTTAATTTTAAAAGGCGGGTTATTTATATATACACTTTCAAATTTTGAAAGTCGCTCAACCATAGACGTTGATTTTTTACTTAAAAACTTTCCTAATAACTTTCCTAATAATGTAGATAAAATCGAAAAAATAATAACTGAAATTATAAAAATAGATTCCGGAAATGATTTTATAACTTTTGAAAGTAGTGGATATGAAAAAATATCTCCACACAGAAAATATAACGGCGTAAGTTTTAAAATGATAGGAAAAATAAAAAATACAAGAACACCTTTCAATGTAGATATTGGAGTTGGAGATATTATTATTCCCTACGCAGAAAGCAGAAAAATCCCTACTCAACTTGAAAATTTTACTTCTCCAACTATACTTACATATTCTTTAGAAAGCACTATTTCAGAAAAATTCGATGCAATTATACAAAGATTATCTCTAACCAGCAGAATGAAAGATTATTTTGATATTTACTATTTAAGTAATACATTTGATTTTAATGGAGAAAAGCTAAGAACAGCAATTTTTGAAACGCTACAAAATCGTGGTACAGAATATAGGAATGAAACTTTTGATATAATAATATCTTTTTCAGAAAACGAATCAATGAAATTAAAATGGAACAATTTTGTTAAAAACCTTGATTTTTCCCATTCAAGTTTTAATGATGTAATAGAATTACTTAATAATTTTCTTCGCCCGATATGGAACTCAATAATTAGTGGAACAGATTTTAAAAAGAACTGGAGCTGTATTTCAAAGGTTTGGATAAATGATTAGTAAATTGAAATTGTAGGTTTGTCAATGATGTGTTACAAAATTAGAAGACTTCACCATGAAGGATAAAAGAGGAAATAAAATCAGAAGGAGAAGC
>CAKUPP010000040.1 GCA_934675165.1 uncultured Eubacteriales bacterium | reverse complement strand
CGTGATAGTCTCGTGGCTTTCTATATACAAAAAAACGAGGGCTATAGAAACCAAGTCCCCAATAGCCCTCAAAACTGTCTAAGCACTCAACTTTTAATACAAACTCACGGGTTATTTTATTTTTTTAAAGCGTGTGAAAGTATAAATAAATTTTATATTACCGTGCGAAAGTATGCAACCCCTAGTAAAAATTTCAAGTTTACTCCCCCATTTCTTTCGAATTGGCTGATTATACAACAACATTGTTTTTTCTTACGTATAGTGCTAACACCACGCTTGAGTTTTCATTTTCTATGGAGGAGTTCTAACGGTTAATACTGCAATTTTGAGGGATAAAATTCATAAAAACGTTAAGAAGTTCGGCAGTGCTTATGATAAATTAAATAACGAAAAAGATAAAAAATTGGAGAGCGGAGCCCCCTCTCTTACGCTGATCGTGCAGCTTTTGGTGAACTTGGTGAGCAGATTTATATTAGTTGCTGCATAGGTGATGAAATGTTTGCTATTAGAAAATTTTATAGAAAATTAAAGACAAAATTTGTTGTTTTAATGTCTCTTTGGAAATATAAAATTCATTTTCACAATTTTATCAAAAATATTCAAAAAATAAAATCTCGAAAAATATATTTTGATATGATATACTAATAATTAGATATAAACTTAATTTATTGCTTCTAGGAGATGTTAAAATTGAAGAAAAATGAAATAAAGCAATCCAAATTGGGAATAGACGGAGTTTGGGATAATGATAATTTTTTTCAAAACATTTTACTCAAGTTTAAAGACAAAGAAACCACTGCAGGTGTAAAAATGTATAACGATAAAGCTCTGGGCAAAAAGCCTTTGATAATTCGTGAAAACGTAGCCAAGAAAATTGCCGATACGGTAACGAGAGCGGAAAAATTTACAAAAGAGGTAATTTTTTATCATATGTACGGACAAGCGGGGATTGGCAAGAATACATTAGTGAAGAGAGTAACTAACTTACTTAAAAGAAAATTGATAATGATTGATTTAAAGGTACTTAAAGATAATTATTCTAAAAATTGGAGCAATACCTTTTACGATATTATCAGAAAAAATGAAAGCTCTGAGGATATCTTGTGTTTAGATAATTTTCAGATATTTTTTGATAAAGGACATGAAAATAAAAAAGATGCTTTTGCAGTAATAGAAGTAGTAAAGCAGTATTTTCGTATGGTATTTGTATTATCAGACAACAATATAAACGACAAAGAATGCGAAGAAAAGTATTTTTGGTTCAGTGAAAATATTCCTGACCTCAGTAGTGAAGAAAATTTTAAAATGTGGAAAAAGTTCATACCGACAATTAAGAATATGACTGACGAAAAACCTAAAGAAATAGCGAGTAAATTTTCTTTTACTCCAAAACAGATTGAAGGAACTATTAGATTTGCGAAAAAAGAATATTTAAAAAATGGCGAAAAGAAACTCTCAAAAGAACAATTTCAAAAATGTGCTTACAGTCAAGTTATTAGCACTCTTGGTGAGAAGGCAAAGTTAATCACTAAAAAGTATACGTGGGATGATATGGTAATAGATAAAAAGACTAAGCTAGAGCTCCAAAGCGCTTGTGAGCGTGTGAAATATAAATATAAAGTTTATGATACTTGGGGGCTGGGTGATAAGCATTCGTATGGTCATGGCCTTAGCATGATATTCTATGGCAGCCCCGGAACCGGAAAAACCATGGCTGCACAAGTAATTGCAAGCGAGCTTGGAATGGATCTTTATAAAGTTGATACCGCAAGAGTCGTTTCAAAGTACATAGGTGAAACTGAAAAGAATTTAAGAGAAATTTTTGAAGAAGCACGTAAAAGTAATGTGATCTTACTTTTTGATGAAGCTGATTCTTTATTTTCAAAAAGAACTGATATCAAAGATTCGCACGACAGAAATGCCAATATAGAAGTTTCATTCTTACTTCAGCAACTTGAAGATCACGGTGGAATAACGATTTTGACGACTAACAAAGATCAAAATATAGATGAAGCATTTAATAGGAGAATTACTTTTAAAATATCTTTTTCGAAACCTTATCTTGGTGTAAAAGGTATGGACGAATACTCAGAAAACTATGAACTAATAAAAGGTCTTTGGAAGAAATTTATTAATAACGGGAAAATACCTTTGGCAAATGATATTGATTATGACTATTTAACGACACACTTTAATGTTACAGGTTCGGATGTTCGTAAAGCTGTTACTACAGCAGCATTTTTAGCGTGCAAAGAAAAAAGCGATAGGCTTTATTTTAAACATATTTTGAAAGCTCTAAAAACAGGACTTAAAAAACGCAAAGATGATTTTGGATATGAATATCATACTTTTGTAGATGAAATATTTAAATAAAAATAGTATTTTTCACAAATTCAAAAGTTAGGCAGGTAATAATGTGAGGAAAGTTTATTGTTACGCGAAAAAGGAAGAAAAGCCTGAGGAAATAGATCACTCGGGAGACATAGTTCAAGACCTAAGTAGTTTAGATATTTCCGATATTAAAAATAGGAGTTTCTTTTTTATAGGCGGCGAAATAATTGAAAATCCATATTATGAGCCTTCTGAATATATGAAGCATGTATATGAAGCAATAGACGCGCAATATGAGCAATTTTATCGATCAGATAAAGATAAAAAAGATGCTGAAGAGGAAGCAAGTGAGCAATCGCCTAATGATGAAATGCCTGATTGGATAGTAAAAATGCCCTACAGAGAACTTATTAAAAAATTTCTGGGTGGTATATCCGAGGAATTGGAGTATGCAAAAAAAGAAAAGGGACTTTCAGTACCGGAAGTACACTATGATTCACCTGAACCTGAAAAACTGGGCGTAAAAGCTTTTACTAAGAATGCAGAAGTATATCTAGCACCAGGCGAAGGAGAAGAAACGCTTAAACATGAACTTGGTCATGTTATTCAGCAAAAGAAAGAAAAAATACCTGCTACAACCAAAATCGGAGAGCAGCCAGTAAACCTCGATCCAAAACTTGAACAAGAAGCAGATGAAATTGCAAAGCATATTGAAGATCATATTCAAGAAATTATCTCTAATGAATCTACTAATACTGAAACCAAAAATATAGTATAATTTGCGCCTATTAGCGATGAAGATTTACGTAAAAAAATATTAGAAGAGGCTTTGGAACTTAAAATACCTCATGTATTGATAGCCCAGGAGTTAGACAACATTATAGACCAATATAGGACAAATGAATCCAGTTGGATGATGTGGTTTGATTGGTTTTTACGTCCACCAGATTGGTCTAAGGATTGTGTGCAAACGTGTATTATAGAATCATTAGAAAAGATAAAATCACAGCAAATTCAAAATCAAATAGAATGTGAACTATATTCCGGACTGAAAGAAAGTACAAGACAGGCCCGCCCCGAAGACAAGGCGCAAGAAAAAAACCGAATTACCGAAATAATGGATATGCTTAGTACAGAAAAAATATTTCCAACGGACACAAATTCATCTGTTACTCTGCATACAATTATGTCGTGGTTAACGCCGGAACAATGCCAAAAAGTAAAGAATTACATTTTAAAATTAAAGACATATTGTGATGCTAAAGGGATTAAATCTGTCCTCGAAGGTGCAAGTGTTAATTCCGTTACTACCAGTTTGAGATTGTTATTGCAAAACCCTGATAATACAAGTTATAGCGATGATCAAATAAAAGTATTAGCAGGTTATTTTGTTAAGAGATTAGAGCTTATGACATCATATAGAGGAGGTTGCAGACAAAAAGGATAGCGATGAAAGATCATTTAAAGACAAATACTTTATACGTTCCACTGGGTCAGATCCACATTACAAGGGTCAGCATGCATTATTTTTAGCAAACAAATACAACCAAGAAGGGAGTGAAACAGATACTAGGAAGAAAGCTGGCAATATTGCTAAGGTTTATAAGCCGCACGATTTAAGTGCAGATACTGCAGTCGTTGGAAAAAAAGGTATTTTTAATAGTATAAATAATTTATTTAAAAAAGAAGAAGCCTTAAAAGACACTATAATAGCCGATGAAGATGCATTTGCAACTATGAATATTGATGTGAAACATCACATAGAAGAATTTATTATAAAAAAAGAAAGTATGACTCAAAGAGAAGCTGAGAAATATTTTTTTCGTGCAGGTATGCTAAAAGTAATTACGGATGCTATGGCGGTTATTGATTTACATAAAGATAACATAATGCCTGGTTTTAACAATTTGCCTTTTATTACGGATGCAGAAGTTGATTTTTTTAAATATGCAGATTCGGGGTTGGAATCTGATGCTTTAAAAGAGGACGTATATGAAGGGCGATTTACAAATTCCAGTTTCAAAATTGAAAATGAAGAACAAAGATCTGGCGGGTTATTCAAGGATAAAGAATCAAAGTATTATAAACAATTCAAAGATGGATATAATATCATGTTAGGAAAAATAAAAAATCGAAAAGACACTTTTTTAAATTACTATACAAGTGTATTGAACACTGTCGATAAAGTTCGTATAGTACCAATTAAAACAGGAGACCTATCAAAGTATTTACATGGGTACATGATAAGTCAGGAAAGTGATAAAACGGGCAATATAAATTGGATTAAAAGTGAAATTAGTAAAAAATTGCGTGATAATCAAGGCGGATATATATTTGCTGGAAACAATAATTTAAAAATTAATTTGGATGAAAGTAAATTTTTTAATGCAATAAAAACAGAATTTGATAATGGTACAATCATTGCAATGTATGTTGATATGAATGGGAAAATATATTTAGGTAATATCGAAAATGATCAAGAAATAGGTCAAATAGTGTATTCAAATGGTTCTAGTGTTGGAAATGATGGTTTGAAAAATCTTATGGAGGAAAAATTTTCAAATGAGGTTGATAGAATGACTTATATGTAGATCAAAAAAACGTCTGTTTAATTCGAGATTTTTTAAATGTGACTAATTTTGCTTGATAATTTTTCAGATTTATGATAAAATAAATATAGTAATAATTAAACGGAGATGGTATCTTGGCTAAAAAAGTAAATTGTATTTTTATTTGCTTAGTCGCATGTTTAGTGAGTTTTTGTAGTGATTGTTATGCAATACCAAAGTTTGAAATTTTAAATGATACTTTAAATATCCAAAGCAATCATGAGGGAGAAATGTCGCAATTGATTTTGGAAGGTGATAAAAAGTATAACCAAATTGTAGTTAGTGGCGAAATGAGCTATTTTGATCTCGTGGTTATCAAGTCAATGTCTGAAAGATGTAAAACCTTGGATTTATCAAACAGTGTATTAAAATCGGATTTTTTAGCGGATATTTTCCAAGAATTGACTAATGTAGAATATTTCAAATTTCCTAAAAATTTGAAGGTTATAAAAAGAGGAACTCTTAATAATTGTCGAAATTTGAAGTTTGTAGATTTACCAGAACAGTTAAATTTTATTGATTCAGGATCATTTCAAAATTGTCCAAATCTTAGTATGAAAATACCGTTCCATGTAACAACTGAAAAAAATATATTCAGTGGTAGCCCAGGGGTGATTATTTCCAAAGAAAAAACAGATAAAAAATCATATCACGAACACTACTCTGTTTTTTCATCAATTTTAAGCTGGGTAGGTTTGTAAACTATAAAAATCAAAAAACGGATTATGCCACAGTTTTTTTGTGCAGTATAATCTGTTCTGCGGTTACCAATATCGTGTTTGATTTTAGTTTTTGAACTTGACCTCTATTTCCTTACCTGTGTTTACTATTACTTTTTGAATTAATGTGTACCAAAGCTTTTCATCAAATTCATCTATTAGTTTGTCATTACTTTTCAAATCTTCAATAAATATCTTTATTTTATCTCTACGAACTTTTAAATCTTGTTTTTTGTCCTCTAATTTCGATAATTCGCTTTTGATTTTTTCGTATTTCTCAGTGTAAGAATTGTATTTTTTATTGTATTCATCTTGGTTCATCACTTTCCTTGAATTCTCATATATTAGGCTTCTCATTAACTCTACTATAATTTCGCTTTCTTGCTGAAGTTTTGATATTTTGCTGTCTATATCTTCAGTATTTATAAGGGTTAAGACTGTGTTTTCGCAATCTCTTATAACTTCATCTTTATTGCTAATTAAGTTATTAAACGCTTTTACAAATTCTTCTTTCATTTGCTCCTCAGTCAAATGAGGAGTTTTGCATTTCTCTTTGT
>CAKUPP010000039.1 GCA_934675165.1 uncultured Eubacteriales bacterium | reverse complement strand
TTCTCTATTTTAAGTAGCTCATACTCTTCTTCTGGTATGTCCAGAATACTGCTCAAGAATCCTTTTATTACTTTTTTGTTGTTTATGTCACCAAATATTTTTTTGAATACCACGTCATTCGTCGCGGGATAAATCTTATTATGTTTCTGCATTTTTTATTCTCCCCTATACTTATTTTCACCTATATAATACTACAAGTTTATTTAAAGAGCAACCATAAAGAAAAATATTTTCAAAAATAAAACCTCCTTGCAAAGGCAAAGAAGTTTTTCAAGTATTATTTGCTAATTTTTACAGTCATGATACCTATTTGGCTATTTTCACCTGATGGATAGTTATACTCTTCTTTGGGAAGATTTTCCGGATCTTTAAAAGCAGGAACAAATGTACACGTAGCAGTAGAATCTGTTTGATCTTCAGCATTAACGAGAGAAAAAGTTGCTTTTACAGTATCTTCATTCGCACCACTCAAAGTAACTCCGTTTTCCGAACCAGTTTTTTTAATTCCGTTACCTTCAACTTTAAAATTCCCAGTAACGATATATGAATAATAATCATTTATCACGCATTTATACGTAACCTCAGCCGTTACTTCTGCATTTGAATTATTTGTAATTTTTATAATTCCAGAAGAATCCGTAGTACCTTTCCATCCAACAGTGCCACCCTCATATTTATGCGTTTTACTATTCCAATAATCCCCGTAAAAAGAATATTTAAACTTCAAATCACCCCACTCAACACTAACATTATACACAACTTCTGGACTCCCTGAAATTTCGTTAAGTTCAGCAGTTTCTTCAAAATTTCTTTCCACAGCTGTAGCACTCATTGAATCTGTAGTTTCGGAAGAAGTTTCAGAAGCAAAAGCATAACTAGCAGAACCAAAAATTGCAGATAATATAAGCCAAAAAGAAAGCAACTTTTTTGTCATTTAAATTCACCTCATTTAAGATAATTTCCTAAATTAAATATACACTCGAATTGGCTCAACTGTTGAAAGCTCTGTCGACTATATATTCAATTTCTGTCAAAAATTTAGGGGTGAGGCATCGGCATACATTTGCCGATGCCCAACTTGATGCAGCACATACCCAATTTACGATTCAGTACCCTCTGAAATCGTAAGGGTTATATTACCAAGAATGCACTTGCCAGACGCAGATATATCTTTTGGTATATCGGTAGGCATAAAAAGAAATTTAGAGACACTGTTATAATATCCTGCTAGTTGCTCCGAATCTCCTCCACTCGCTGGATTTTCTGTTTTAGCCCAATCGACTTTAGAAGCATCAGAAAGTAATACGCTTAAAGAATTATCACTAACATGACCAATTTCTCCAAAAGGGTCATAATCTCCACTAAAATTTACTGCACCACTAGCATCGTCGTAAGTACCTTCAGCATAAACACCACATTTAAAATTTTTAAATATTTCCCAATAGGCAAATTCATTTTTACCTGTTGGTTCATAGTAGTTTTCTGTAGTTCCTAACGGAGTCATATTTAATGCGCTATTTGGCGTATATTCTAAAACAGTTTTAATTTTGGCATTAGAATTATTTACAAGTGATATTTGTCCGGAAGACAAATTATTACTATTATTCAAGGTTAAGCCAATAGTGTGCGAATTATTTGACTCTTTCCACCCGGGATCATTACCTTCATAAACGTGCTTATCCGGGTTCCACGTGCCCTTATTGTATGTAAACTGCATGTCGCCCCAAGCAATGTCAATATCGTACACTTTTTCGGGGAAGCAAAAAGTTGCACATACATTTTGTGATTCTGAG
Source organism: uncultured Eubacteriales bacterium (assembly GCA_934675165.1). Taxonomy (GTDB): domain Bacteria; phylum Bacillota; class Clostridia; order Oscillospirales; family Acutalibacteraceae; genus UMGS1491. The sequence goes on along the minus strand of CAKUPP010000039.1, from coordinate 4,443 downwards.
TCACCACTATCACTGTCAGCAAGAGTTATGGTTGTTTTGTTACCCTCTGTTGTGACCGCAGAATAAACACATGTGTTCCACAAAGAACCTACCATTATGCCTAAACCCGCCAACATTGCAAGCACCTTCTTCACCGCTTTTTCACCCCTTTTTTGTTAGTGTCTGCTGATTAAATTAAACAGTTGCATCTGTATCTACTAGTGTAATAGTAACTGTACCAATTTTTTGTGCATTAGCTGTACCTTTAAATCCGTCTTTAGCTAAAAATTTTGCTGAAGGTTGGCCAGATAAAAACAACTTGGATGTGCCAACTAACTTACTTAAAGCACGCGTACCATCATCTTTGTCGCTAGTATCGTTAGCATACGTTTCATACACATCCTTATCTGTCGGTCTCGTAGTTCCTTCTGCTGTTTCAAAAGTCTTATATACTTCAACATCCGACTCTGCGTCCGTTGCTCCTGCATTATCCCAAGCAGCCTTTATACCATATCCTCCCTCCACTGGATTAAATACCATTGTGGCTTTAATATTTGCATTAGAGTGATTTATAAACTTAATATCTCCAGATGCACAATCATTCGCAGTTGGTGCTGATTGATTTTCTTCCCACCCATTAGAACCTTCGGTATTATTCACGTAAGAGTGAGTTGATGGATCCCAATGAGAATTCCACTTAAATTTCATATCTCCCCACATAACATCTATGCTATATTTTGTTTCACCTTCTACTTGCCCCAAAACCTCGTTAGACATTTTATTGGCATCCCCTTCGCTAGGGTTTAAAGCAGAACCACTAGCAGTAAAGTCTATTGCAAACGTATTAACTGTTGACCCAGCCAACAAACCTAATCCTAAAATAAGTGCGCTTAATTTTTTCATTTTAATTACTTCCTTCCAATTTTAAATTTAAATTTTTTAAATAATTACAGTTTTCACTGCACCTGTGTCACCAGGTTTGGTGCCGAAAGTGAAAAGTCGCTTGGAAAACGTTAAGCAAAAAACGTGTTTCGGAGGCGTATTTACCGAACTGTTCACAGCGCTGTCCATTGCTGCCATATCGTCTTTAACTTCTCCACGCCAGCTTAAAAGCGGCCTTTTACCTCTTTTATATGTAACTAGCACAACAGAATCGGCATCGGAGTGGTTCTTGATTTCCACTTTGTTGTCAAATTCTTCTGCCTCGGTGCTATCGCTTAATACTTTAGCCGACCCTTCTGTCATCCTCCCCCATGTTACGTCAAAACTGTTTACAGACTTTACATCTATTACTGCCTTAACGTCCATGTGAAAGGGATCATCACTTCCATCCTCTTCGGCATTTACAAGAGTAATCGATAATACCGCTGCACTTACAACTCCCAACACCACCGATAAAAAAAGTTTTATCTTTTTCATTTTTTCACTCCTCCACTCACATTTTTTTCTTTACATCTTTCCGTTGCCCATCTACCTTTAAACATTATTTGGTGACGGATATGACTAAAGGTATTTGGGTATCGACTATGGCTTTTTCGCCATTCTCGTAGTAATAACCTACCACATATTTTGCATTATATCTACCGGTAGATAGTCCTGTGACATCCTTGACATCCATTGTTTTTATCTGACTACCTGGTGTCAACCTACCACTCTCTGCTATTACTTTATCATTGACAAGCAGTTGTAGTACCATATCTTGGTTTGACTTGGACGGATTACCAAAATACATGGACACTTTTCTACTACCAAGACTTACACTTGCGTTTTTGGTATACATTATGTTTACCGCACCACCTCCTTCAGGTTGTTTCATTTTTTCTTCGTTGCCATCCATTCTTTCGGCATTTTCATCAATTTGCGGAGCTACTGTTGGAAGTGTTCCTTTGTTCGGATCGCTGCCTTTAAACCACACAAACCAAATCCCAAGTCCTACAAGAATACAAAGCAATAATAAAAGTATTAAAATTATGCAATTTTTCTTTTTGTCATTTTTGCTTTTAACAGAGTCTGTCGCCAAAGATTCGGAAGTTGTATCTGAATCAAAATCAATGTATTCATTTTCTTCACTCACACCTTTTTCAACTTCATCTGTTACATCATTTTTAATTTCCTCGTCCACTATTGTCACCTCCCTTGCATTGATAGCTTTTTTCCTGTTTCATTTTTTTAACTACACATCACCCTACCACAGCAAGAGATCAAACAATATTTTGTCTCTTGAGTACATTTTTTTAGATTTGAACAATTTATTTTTGTCCACGTGCAACATTATATTATATTCGACAAATTATTTCAAGTGTTTTTTTAAATTTTTTTCAATATATAAACAAACGCCGCATTATTTATAGATATTTTGCACTAAAATTTTAAAAAATTAAAACAAATTATTCTCAATATAATTTCAAATTATTTACCTTTTATACATTTTTTGAATTTTTCATTATGCACTTTTTTAATTAAAATACAAACAAAAAACGACAACACTAAAAATTTACAATTTAATCACAGTGCTGTCGCTTCAAAAATTATTATTTAGGTTTAAAATAAAAATTCAATGATAAACCTTACACATATTCCCATTATAGTCAATAAATACACCTAAATTTAATTTATAACAAATTTAGGTAATGTCAAACTTATTTTTGTCCCGCTTGATTACCATTAATTTCGTCAAAGAGCTCTTCAATATTATCATATCTATACTCTTTATCATTAAAGTGAACAACAATTGACTCGCATCCATAAAAACATTTTTCTATATGTTTAATGCTTTTTGGAATGGTTATGCTTGTTAAATTTGTGCAAGAGTCAAAAGCAAATTTCCCTATTTCCGTAACACCTTCTGGTATAACTACAGTTTTCAAACTTTTACAATTATTAAAAGACCATTCCCCTATTTTGGTAACATTCTTTGGAATAGTTATGTCCGTTAAACTTACGCATTCAGCGAATGTACTGCCTTCTATTTCTTTAACACTTTCCGGTATGACTACAGTTTTCAAATTTGTACAACTATTGAAAGCACCGTATCCTATCGTGGTAACATTCTCTGGGATAGTTACATTTGTTAAATTTTTGCAATTATTAAATGTAAGCATTCCTATTTTTTTAACATTCTTTGGAATAGTTACGTTCGTTAAACTTACACATTTGTCAAATGCATTGTTTTCTATTTCTTCAACACTTTTTGGAAGATCAATTTTTGCTAAATTTTCACATCCTTCGAAAGTATTCTCCTCTATTTTTTTAACATTTCCCAAGATAGTTATACTCTCCAATTTAGCACAACCCTTAAAAGCAAAACTTTTTATCTCTGTAACACTTTCTGGAAGAGTAATTTTTACTAAATTTTCGCATTCTTCGAAAGCGTAACGCCCTATTTTTTTAACACTATTTGGCACATTTATAGTTTCCAAACTTGCACAAGCATAAAAAGCAAACGCTCCTATTGTCACAACGCTTTCTGGGATAAATACAGTTTTTAGATTTTTACATCCCGAAAAAGCACATAAATCTATTTCCGTAACACTTTCTGAGATAGTTATATTTATTAACTTGTCACGATTTTGGTTAGTTACGCTACCCAATATACAGCTCATTCCATCGCCAATAACAACACTTTCTTTATTTTGAGTATTTTGCGAGTCACCATGTGACATTTTAACAGATTGTATTGCCAATGGATCTTTTACAACTTCGTTGGATATTTCTGGTGCATCTGATTTTTTTTCATCAGGATGTGCTGCTACATTTTTTAAATCAGTAGAGTTTGTAGTAACATTTTTACTATTTGAGTCTATCTTACCAGACTTCGCTACAATAGGTTCGCTATTTTTTCCTGAACTAAATTCCTGAATCACAGTTTTTTGCAAGTCAGGGATACTGACTTTTTGTGAACCATTAGATTTTGATATAATTTCTGACGCGGTATCATGTTTCTCTGTTTTTTTCGGCACAGTTTTTTTACATTGTTTTCTCCTAGGTTTTAGATTACCTGACACTTTTTTTGCGGTATCAATTTTATCATCATGATTTAAGTTATCAGATTGTGCAGTGTTTAGAACCTTAATTTCTGACAAAACAGAGCCGCTTTCTTGAGAATCAGTGGCCTGTAAAACATTTTGGGGCATATATGTTTTCACTAATCTTTCTGACGCAGATGCTGAATTTAAGTCTTCATGTTCCAATTCAGTAGTTGTCAAATTACCAGTTTCCATATCACTATGTTTTGCATTATTAAAATTTGTATCACTGGACTTTTCATCACTAGCTTTCTCACCATTGACACTTACTTTCCCGCTATCAGTGCTTGCTTTTTCACTACCAGCATCTGTTTTTTCACTAATATCATCTACTTCCTTATCATCAGCATCTACTTTCTCGCCATCAGCACCTACTTCCTTATCATCAGCACCTACTTCCTTATCATCAGCACCTACTTCCTTATCATCAGCACCTACT
>CAKUPP010000038.1 GCA_934675165.1 uncultured Eubacteriales bacterium | reverse complement strand
TATACCACATTTTACCTCTTTTTTATCTTTTTTTGCAAAAAAACAAAGCCCCTTTCGGAACTTTGTCTACAGTCTGAGATGCATTAATTATGCATCTCAAAATTTGAATATCAGGGAAATATATTTGTGCACGGACATATCAAATCATCAATCACAAAAGTTAATCAATTCACTAGGTTTTAAATTCGTAGAAAACTACACTTCAAACAGTAAATGCTTTTCAAAATATAAACTTATGTTTTTAAAGTAGCTGAAACCAACATATTAAACAGCGCCTCCTCATATTTAGGCACAAGTTTATACTCGGAATCTGACGCTAAGCTCATCTCACACTTACAATAAAGATCATATAGTTGGGTCGCTAGCTGAGTTATAAAATAGTAATACAGATTATCGCCAAAAATAGTTTTGCCATTCATTTTATCAATTAGTTTCGGGTTAAATTTATTGTGATAATAGTTGTCGTATCTCCATATATCACCATTGCTATGTTTATCGCCGCACACAGTTAGGTATACGCTTTCATGACACACAGAAGTTTGAGTAGAAATCAATATGTGCGGTTTTGCGTATACAAAATTGTTATTCAAAGCAAAAAATACAAGTAAGAATATGAAAATAACTTTAATTTTATTCATAAATGAAACACCTCGCTTTAATTATAACATAATAATTTATAAAATACAATTTTTTGAAAAGTACAGATCAAAAAGGATGATTATTTTATGATACGTAAAGAAATGAGTGAAAGACTCAAACGTGCTAAGGAAAGAAACGAGAAGAGAATAAACAGGAGTAGAAGTAAGACATTACCTTCCGGTGTAACGCCATTTAGGACTTTGCAAGCACAATCGTGTGCATTTGATTTAACAAAATTTAAAGGCAACTCAGAAGGTACACTTCAAACACCATTTGGAACAGTAAGCGTAAAAGTCGATAGAAATTGTCAAAGAGAAATTTTTGGTCCAGACAAAATAAAATGGAGTTATGTAAATATTTGCGAACAATTAGATGGTTTTATACAACAATCAATTTTGTTAAACGGAAATGAGGCTATCGCAATCTTTTTGATAGAAACTATCTTAGAATATTTAGAAAGGCCATCTATCCCAGGAATACAAAGTATAAATGAAGTAACACAGTCTATAGTTAATATTGACGGTCTCTCTTCTAATCAACAATCTGCAGCAGCTTGTTTATGCGGGATTTTAATGTTAGCAGAATCACATACTAGTAGAGTGCCTACCGGTGGTAAATGGGAACGGGCTGCGATGAGAGGTGTTTTGAGAACTAAAAAATTTGATTGGGTATTTGGAGGAAATGCTGATTCGGGTTCTTATATACCATCACATTCGTCCAAAGAAAGCGGGTGGAGAGCATCACGCCAAAATGGCTTTGTGACTGGGCCAGCACAAGCAAAAAGTATCGTTGAAGGAACTAAATCTGCATTTGAAATCTCTGAATCTTTTCAAGAAAATGTAAAGCTCAGTAGAAACCTCGAAGAAGATTTATCAAAAAGTTCTGATGAGGAAATATATAAAGCAAAATGCAAACTATGTCACAAATTTTATAAATTAGGAACAAACAGAGATATACTTTTGTGTGATTCGTGTAGAGAAAAAGAAGAAGGAAAAAATTTTTTATTACTTATAGAGAATAAACAATTAGAAGCCGCAGAACAATATGCAAAACTTTTGTTAAGTAGTATAGATCTAGACGATGAGTATGCCGCTATGTTTTACAACCTTTTAACGTCCTTTAATAAAAAAACTGCTGATAGGTTTTATTCATTATTAAAGGCGAAAAAACTATTTGAAGCTTCAATGTTTTTTGGAATTGTAATGATGAATATACAATATTCTGATCTAATTTGGCAAGTAGCAAATCGCTATAGCGACACAATTACTCGTTACTATGCAACAATTTTAGAATATTGCCACAAATTTAACGATTTGAAATATTCAAATCAATTTTTAGCGTTTATACAGAATGACAAAATCCAAGAAGCTGAAAAATTTTATAATTTTATTTCAACGGGTAATTTCGAGGAAGCAGAAAAATTCTATGAACTACATTTCAAAAATTAAAATTAGTATTATTTTTTGAAATCTCACCAATTTAATCCTACTACCATTAACTGTATTGTTTTCTCCAATTTCCCAAGTAATTTTGCCCAATTGGAGCGTGTTCATACAAAGAAGAAATAAAAATATAATAAGGCGATGAAAATAAAAAGGTTTCTTTCGATAGAACGGAAACCATCAAAAATAGGACGTCAACAATAATATGCCGTATTATGTATAAAAGAACAGTTGTAAATGGAAAGCATTACCGAAAAAGCACGGCAATTGGCAAACAATTTACACGAGATTTAACAGGGGGGGTTGCATACTTTCGCACGGTAATATAAAATTTATTTATACTTTCACACGCTTTAAAAAAATAAAATAACCCGTGCGTTTGTATTAAAAGTTGAGTGCTTAGACACAATGAGGCAATCTTTTGATACAATTGAAATTCTAGTAACGCTAGACTCAGACTGTAGACAAAGTTTCGAAAGGGGCTTTGTCTACAGTCTGAAATCATCTCGGCAATTCCGAGATGATTTTCATAGAATAACTAAATAGTGTTTTACTTTTCTACATAACCTAATAGTAGATCAACCATTTCTTGATGTTGGTTTTCTCTTGCTATGTATAAAGCATTGTTAATATTTGTGTTTTCATTTATTAAAAATTCAACCATTTTTGTGTAATTATACTTAGCAGCTATCATTAAAGCAGTCATACCGGAACCGTCGGTAGCATTTATATCTGCTCCTATTTTAACCAAATATTTTACTGCTTCTATTTGATTGTTTTCGACGGCGAAGGTTAAAGGTGTAAAACCTTGTTCATTAATCGTACTATTAATAATGGCGTCGTTGTCACGTGTTGACAGATATATATCGTGAATATTTCCACTTTTTGACGCCTGAAAAAGATTTTCTGTTGGTGTCATGCTTTCGTTGTAAGCATGAAATGTAGGTGTGATAAATCCTAATCCTAAAGTGCAAATAACTCCTGTTAATAACAATTTTTTCATGTTCATAAAAAATCACTCCATATAATTACATAATTAAATTTTTTATAATGTTATCGTTTTTTAAAAAATAACTTATATTTAATATTTCAGCCTTCTGACCCCTAAAAATTGTGTGTAAAATGGTAATGCTTAAAGAATTAGTGTTTTTAAAATATAAAATATCTTTATAGAGGTTTAGTATAAAATTTGAGGTTTAATACAAAAAATTGATTCGTTTAGATTATATTTTTATGTGTCTTTGAAGTGCCAAAACGCCGGCAGTTAAACCTGCTGCTATAGGGAAAACATGTTTGGTTCTTGAAAGTACACCGTTGTCAATTGGTAGTGGGTTTATTTCGCATTGATCATCAAGCACTTTTCTAACACCTATACCACAGAATACTGAATCATCGTACTTGTAAGGTACATCTACTTGAGATAAGGCATAACAATCTTCAAATACATAATAATATGATGAATCTTGTATCAAACCACCAGCTCCACAGTATTTTACATTGCTTAAATTTTTACATCCTCCAAAAGCTTTGAATCCAATAGAACGCACAGAACCTGGTATAATAACACTGTTTAAACTTGTACACCCTTCAAAAGCGTTGGACCCAATAGAACGCACAGAATTTGGTATAACAACATTTACCAAATTTGTAAGTCCAGCAAACGCACCTTCAGAAATTTTTGTAATGCCATTTTCTATGATAATAGTCTCTATATCATTTGCATATTTGTGCCATGGGAATTTATTCATAGACATAGCACCGCTACCACACATTTTGTCATCACCGGAAATTATCAAAACACCATCTTTAAGGCTCCAATAACTTGTTATATTGTTATTATTTTCGTCATATGATTTACATTGTTGTTTTTCAGATGGGTCTGGTATTGCTTCGCATTGGTCATCGAGTTTTTTCTCTACTTGTTTATAGCAGAAATTTTCATCTTGATAATTTTCATTTACATTTACTTTATTTAGATAGTTACAGCCTTCAAAAACAGAATCTGAAGAATTTATTGTCTGAATTCCGCAATATTTTACGTCATTTAAATTTGAGCATCCTGAAAAGGCTTTTTCCCCTATATCTGCTACGGAACTTGCAATAATAACTTTTTGCAGATTTGTAAAATCTTTAAAAGCATAAGCTGAAATTTTTGTAACACCCTCTTTTACTTCAATTGTTTGTACATCGTTCATGTATCGGGACCATGGATATGAATCTTTATCGTTAAATGAACACATTTCGCCAGTACCAGAAATTTCTAAGACACCGCCATTGATTCGATAGTAGCTATCTCCTGTTTTCCCACATTTTGTCTTTTCAGAAGGATAGGGAACGTCTGGAATATATTCGCAAATATCTCCTTCTGTTAATCGTTTTAATACTTCTTTACCGCAAAAAGTAGTATCTACATAAGTGGTTGGCACTTTAACTTTGCTTATATTATTTGCAAAAACATTTTCTTTTCCTATATCGTATACACCGCAATAGTTAGCATTTACTAGCACGTTACATCCGTCAAATGCATTATCACCAATATAGGTTGCGGTAGAAGGAATAACTACTTTAGATAGAATTACGCAATCTCTAAATGCATCATCACCAATATAGGTTACGGTAGAAGGAATAACTACTTCAGATAGACTTGTGCAATTTCTAAATGCACCATCACCAATATAGGTTGCGGCAGAAGGGAGCTTTAGATTCTTTAGAGACTTACATCCCTCAAATGCTCTGTATTCAATATTAGTGACTAGAGAAGGAATTGATATTGAAGTTAAGCTTTCGCAATTCTTAAATGCTTCTAAACCGATGGTGGTAAGGCTAGAAGGCAGTTCTACAGAATTTAGACTTGCGCAGCCTTCAAATGCTGAACGTTCAATAGTGGTAAGGCTAGAAGGCAGTTCTACAGAATTTAGACTTGCGCAGCCTTCAAATGCCGAACGTTCAATAGTGGTAAGGCTAGAAGGTAGTTTTATAGAAACTAGATTTACACAATTTCCAAAAGCCTCGCTACCAATAGAACGTACACTATCAGGTATTACTACAGAACTCAAACCTATACAACTTTGGAATGTGTAAGGAAAAATTCTATCTACACTGCTAGGTATTGTTACCGATTGTAACTCGTACAAACCGCTAAACGAGCCAGGAATCATATCGGTTATTCCACTATCTATCACTACTTCTTTTAGAGGGAAATTATTCCTAGTATAACTGCTTGAATACTTTTTATTAAAAGTTTCAATAATGTAATCAATAGAATCCGTGTGTATCGAAAAATTCCCTGAAACAGCTAATTTAATGTTTGAGGATTTAACATCAGATGAGCTATCACTGTACAATTTAAAAGTAACCTCGTAACCGTATTCTTGCCAAGTTGAGCGCGTTTCAAAAAGGTAAGTGTCGTAGCCACGTCTGGAGCCGTAAATTTTTTCTACTGCTTTTTTGCCTTCCTCCTCCGATTCATTTATTATGCTAAGCACTTCAGAATTTGTATGGTTACGCATTGGCACATAAAAATTTGTCACATTTGGGGCTACAGCAGGCCTTTGTGTTAACTCTGTATTTCTGGTTGACAATGCTGTGCTGTTGCTATTCGATATTGTCCCCGGATTAACCAGTGATAATGCAGAAAGCACAGATGCAGCCAATGTTTTTAAAAACATTCTACCATCTCCTTTAAAATTTTTAAATCCTGCATCACTAAAACTAAAAAACACTACGCGCGAAATATGTGCTTATGCAGTTTTTGGATGCAAATTTGAAATATTATGGAAATATGCCCGGGAATTACCATGTGCACATAATAGAACATATATTTCCAAAAAGCAATACAAAAACCCATATTTCTCCCAATTAAACATTTTATAGACTTAAAGAAACTTTATTTGTGCAATATATATATATATATATATATTCGACTTATAAATTTTGTATAAAGTAATGACTATTTAAATCTTGCTTTTCAAAAATAATTTGTTATATTTTATCTAAATTAAAAATGTAATATATATTCATAATTGCAGAACTTCAAATTTTTGTGTCGAATTTTAGATATAAAAATTTAAAAATATTTTGAATTGAATTTAGCAAATAGGTGTTTTAATTTTTACAGCTGCCTTAATAAATAACAAAGAGAGCGTGTAACCATTTTGTCTTGGGTGAAGAATAAGAAGTGTGCTTTAGTTGAAACATTGGTAAACAAGTATAGCTCTGCATGTCAAGAAACGTTTGATTTTGACGGTTTGCCAGAATTACTGTTATATGTTCTAGAAATAAAAAAATATAAGAATGAAAGCAATAAAATTTTTAATTATATATTTTTTAATTTAAAAAGGGGTAAAGGATTAACGTCTGGTACAAAATTATTTAAGAAAAATGATGAATCTAGAAATTTAGGTATATACCCATTACATGTTTAATTTCATAGAACGGACAAAAATAAATGGTTGCAATAAATATATTATTCTGAGAAATCTTCATACGTTTAGAAAACTAAAAAATTCTGAGAATAATGTTGATTTGGAAGTGGGGTGGTCAAAGTTATTGATTTACAATTGATGTGTTATGAAAAATAAAAAAGAAGTGGCGAATAAACTAAGTTGTGTTACAGTTAACTCGAGTCAGACAAACTTAAAAAACTCTACAAAATGTTTTTGTTGACATTTTTATATACCCATTGTATAATGATCATGTAGATCGAGGTGTAGCTCAGCTGGTAGAGTGCTTGGTTTGGGACCAAGATGCCGCAGGTTCGAGTCCTGTCACCTCGACCAGTTTTGAGGGCTATTGGGGACTTGGTTTCTATAGCCCTCGTTTTTTTGTATATAGAAAGCCACGAGACTATCACG
>CAKUPP010000037.1 GCA_934675165.1 uncultured Eubacteriales bacterium | reverse complement strand
ATGTCTCCTCTTTGTGTTCGTTTATTGTATTCCGACTTAACTGTAACACAATTTGATTTATCCGTCACTTCTTTTTTCCTTTTGTAACACATCAATTGTAAACCAACACCATACTTGTTTGCATAGTTGATTAAGGCTTGACGATATAGCATTGTTTGTGTTACAGTGTTCATGACGGATGTCTCCTCTTTGTGTTCGTTTATTGTATTCCGACTTAACTGTAACACAATTTGATTTATCCGTCACTTCTTTTTTTCTTTTGTAACACATCAATTGTAAACCAACACTTTTATTTCAAAAAACTTGTTTAATGTATTTACAATGTGAACATTTTATGATATAATAAGCGTATAATAGAGCAAGGAGGGGTTATCATGAGTGCTACAACAATGAACATCAGAGTAGATAGTGATATTAAAAATAACGCTAAGAAAATTTTTGCGGAGCTTGGTATGGATTTAACTACGGCAGTGAATATTTTTTTAAGACAATCTATCAGAGAACACGGTATGCCGTTTGAACTTAAATTACGTGTTCCAAATGACGAAACAGTGGAAGCTATCAGACAAGTAAACAACAAAGAAGATTTAAGTAAACCTTTTTCCTCGATTTCAGAACTTATGGAGGATTTAAATGCTTAAAGTTGTCTATTCGTCTAAATTTAAAAAGGATTACAAACTTATCAAAAAACGTGGGTATAACATAAGTAAGTTTGAAAAATTGCTTGCAATGCTTGCAAATGAGTAAAAATTGCCACAAAATTATTTAGACCATGCTTTAACCGGAGATTTTATAGGTTTTAGAGAATGCCACATTGAACCGGATTGGTTGTTAATATATAAAATCGAAAATGAAATTTTGACTTTAACCCGAACCGGAACACATAGTGACCTTTTCAAATAATTTTATGGTAGCCATTCATCACTACTTTGATGAGTGGTTTTTTCTTCTTTAAAAAGGGCTTGCTTCATGAAAAAATTGTGGTAGCACTTAAAATGTTCATATAGTAAAGTCCATTTTTTAAAAGTGAAATGCCCGACTTCTTTTTCTGTGAAGCCGAGCATTTTTGTCCCGACAAATCATGACCAAGCCTAAAAGACGTGGTCATGATTTTCAATTTTTTATTTATAAACTAACTGATAAAACTAGATAGTACAATAACCTTAGCATTATTTAAAGAATATAAGAGACTTTTATATAGTACGTCATTCAACGTGTCTCCATTTAAATTTTCATCGTCCACTATTTTAACCTGTGGCGGATCATCTATGTGTGATATCAAAGTAGGAATAACATTTGTAAAAAATAATTGCAATCCAATGTGCTTAGATAAACGATATATACTACCATTCACACCCATAACCGATACCGTTGGATTTCCCTCACTACTTGTATTTGGAATTATATTGCTACTCAATCCTACATCAAAATCTGATTCTGCAACTAACCCGCATGTATTTTTTAAATAAGTATACAGTTGTAAAAATTTTTCTCTAAGCATATCTAGTTGTGGGACAACGTTTGTAGTGAAATTATTAACACCATTTGATCCATTGATAGTCCATCCACAAATTTTAGAATAAGCTTCATTCATTTTATCAATATTTGGTATATTAGTGGGTTTATTCTTAAGTTCCAACAGTTCACCCGCATCATTAAAAAGTGGTAAAACTTCAGCACTAATATAAACACTAGAATAAGTAGCTGATCCTGATTGTAATTGTAGTTTTTTCTTACCATCACCAGTATCGTTTATATCTAATCTTAATTGGGTACCTCGTACGTTTGATGAAGTGTTATGATCGGCACTTTTTACCATAGTGGTCAATTGGTCTTTCTGGGACTTAAGAAAATCAACAATTTGTTCTTTAATAATTCTATTTGTTGGAGTGAATCCATTTCCTCGTGGCGGATCATTTGCTTCATGCTTAAAAATATACCGCATATTATTTTTCACCTCATATATCACCTCATATATTTTATAGTCACCATATACTGATATTAACTTACATTCATAGAATGACTTAGTGCAAGAGCTACACATTGTATCAAAGAGATTTTTGAATCCAATTGCATAATTGTCTCGTAATTTTCTTTTTTCTTGATTTTAAAAGTATTATCTACCAAATTATACTCGTAAAACCTACTGCGCTTTCTAGTTTCGACATTGACTAAAATACTATTTCTTTGAATACTTGCCGTCCCATAGCTTTTATTTGTTTTCGAATCGAATTCCCACAATAATTTAGTAGTTTTAGTTCCTTTACGTAACGGTCTAATATCAAAAACAAAACCATTAAGAAAAGAGATTTTATTCGATATAAGGTTAATTGTTGCTTCTAAACAATCAGCCGCAGACCTATTTTGCCAATTTAGTAAAGAGGAACCATTAAAGCAGTATAATGGCACTCCATTTAATGATTTTATATTAGTAATTGCCGAACATTGAGAAAAAGAAAAAAATAGCAAAAAACACCCTATTAAAATTTTTTTAAACTTATCAAAAATATTCATAACTATTTAACTCCTGTAATATCATGTATTTTTTTATAATATTCAATCCATTTTTCTAATATTTTAACTGTTTCGTCAAAATATTTAAGTTCAATTTTTTCGTGTGGTTTTTTAATATCCGATTTTACTTCAACCTGTGTCTCTCGAATGCCTAAAATCAAATCAGCCAAATCCACAGATGATGTTTTATTCATTTTTCTTTCAAATTCAGAATACAATCACTTTCTGCTTCGTTTAAAAGCCCTTCCGGAAAATTTGTATCTGGCAATATGATTTTTTTAAACTTATCTTGTTGGTCCTTAGATAAGTAAAGCAAACAATCAAATTTTGGGCTGAGTATGTAACTAAGTCTACCTTCCTTTATTAACAACTTTTCAAACAACTTTTTCGCTTTTTGAATGTTATTGGTATAAACCTTATATGTACTTGATGAATCTTGTTTCTCACCCAACAACTGCTTATAAAACCCTTTATATCCCGAAGGCTTTTGTTCGCCTCTTTTTATTGCAACCAAAAAACTTCCTATTTTTTTCTTTTTAAAATATTTTTCAGCAAACTGGGCTGCTTTTTTGGTAAATTTTATTTGTCCGTGTTTTAACATAAAACTTTTCCGCCTTTCAATGATCACAACAAAGACATGTAATGTTATATCATAAATTTTCAATTTTGTCCATTAATTAAGATTAATTAAATGCAACACACTGTGTTGATTTACAATCAAAAATATGTTTACAATGCACGCGCCATATGATATAATGTGAATATAATAGCTATGAAAGGAGTTTTTACTATGGGAACTACAAAAAGTGTAAATATGAATATCCGAATGGATGAAACTACAAAAAAACAAGCACAGCAACTTTTTGCCGAATTTGGCTTAGATATGACTACTGCAATAAATATGTTTTTAAAACAGTCAGTCAGAGAACAGAGAATACCGTTTGAACTTAAAGTTCATGTTCCAAATGCTGAAACTATTGCGGCAATCAAAGAAGTTGAGGAAATGAAAAAAAACGGTAACTTTGGTAAAACTTATCAAAATGTAGACAAAAAGGCACTTCAGATATAGTGATGACTGCTATCACAAGAAAAACAAGTTATTCAATAGCACTGCAGGACGATACAGCCCGTCCTGTATTAGATAAATATAGTCCCAATGAATTAGCAATTTATAACACTATAAAGAAAAAGTTAGCTAAAGGTTTAGCAGTAACCACTGGAATAAAAGGAAAATCCAAAGATGAAAATCATATGTATTCAGTTGTTGATGCAAAGGAAGAGCAAAATGGAAATTTAATAATAGAATTGTATAATCCACATGGACAAATTCAATTTTTTTCCATAGATACTATCACTTAGTGGCTTTATAATATTTAGTATGGAGAGTAGTTTGTTTGCAATGGAATCTTCTGTTTGCCATGAAGTTGACGGTATTAAAAGTTTTCTTGCAGATAAATCATTTAAATGCTTTAAATGTGGAAAGTGGTTTGATGATAGTTGTTTAAATGCACTTGCTCTTAAGTTTGGAGGCAAACCAGTGCCCGAAAATTATATATGTTTGGTATGCAGTGGTTGGTTAGATGAGATGCCATATGATGAATTAAGATTCGACAAAGACGGTGTACATAAAGATACCGGTCGCAAGTGGAACAAAGCTGGTTATGACGTCAATGGATTTAACAGAAGAGGCATTCATAAAATAACTGGAACAAAATTTAATCCTCAAGGATTTGACCAAAATGGTTGTGACATAACTGGCAAACCTGTATTGAAAAAAATATGTATAGATTCGTTGGAATTTTAGACTAGTATATTTGCAGTTATTTTAATTTTAAGACTATAGAACATTAATGATTAAAATGATTCTATAGTCTTATTAAATATAAAATATCAAGTAACTTCAAATACTTTTTAAATATCTATACAATTTTTTTCTCAAACTTTCAGAATTGTTATTACCACCGATAGCTCTTTCAATTTGTCCCAAAATCATATGATTTTCAAACTGGTAGAGAATAAAAGCCCCGCCATTCGGAGCTTTAAACTCGATAATATCTATTTGATTTAAGTGTATAATTTTAAAAAAACCAATTTTTATATTTTTGAAATCAAATTTTGTATTTGCCCTTTTGTAAGAACTTGATTTTGTGATTTATAAAATTTTCTTAATCCTTTATCAACTTTATTTCTCATATATTCTTTTAAATTCAATCCTGAATTATTTGCTGGTGGTTCAAGAAAATTAGCAGCTAATTCCGGTAAATTGTCTAATAAAACATAATCATTTGGTTCACAATAGCACAAATCATAAATACGTACTGGTAATATATCCTTCATTTCGGATAATTTTAATTCCTTAATAATGTGTCGTATACCGACATCTGCTATCATTTTTTCTATTTTTTCTTTAATATTCATTATCGAAGCTTCGTTTTCTATAAAATTAATAAATTTAAGAATATTTTTCTGTTCTGATTCACCTGTAGGCTTATACTGTTTTATCTTCATCACAATTTTGCCTTTTTCTCTGACCGACATTTTAATAAATTCTCCCAAAGGCGCCAAAAACTTTTGACTGGGAAATAAATTTTCAAATTCAGAGAATACTACACCAATAGTACGATTATCTAAATTGCCCCTTTTCATATCATCAAAAAAATTTTTCCAATTATAGGGATCACATTTACACTTTATTTTTATCAGAGTTTCATTGTTTTCTAATAATAAGAGTTTTTCTATCAAGTTTTTTGCTTCATCTTTTCTAGGCAAAAGCAAAAATCTTGCTTTAATAGAATCATTATCCAAGTTATAGCTAAGCAATAATTGTGTATCCATATTGCCGCCATCACGAGCCGGAATATACCAGCCTTTTTGATTACTAAATACTTTTCCAAATGGATTAACACAACCATTTTCTGATAGGGTTAAAACACTTTTTATTGCATTTCTTTCGATTTTCCCGAAGGTAAGGTTTCTATACTGACAGGCTTCAGCTAATACCAATATTCCAGATAACGAAGCTGCAGCACTTATGACATCCTTCCTGCTATTAGGGGCAGATATTTTCAAAGAGGAAATCGAAGTAGTTTTACAAGTGAACATTGCTAAAATTTCGTTTATAATTTGATCTTTCTTATCTGAAGTAATATCCTTATCTAAAGCTTCTTTTTGATATTTTTTAATTATCTCATTTTCTATGTTTTTATTTCCCTTTAGATACATAAGAATAGGATTTATAATTGAACTAATAACATCATCTTTACCATTTTCTAAAAACAACGAATCTAATTTGCTAACTATATCATTATAAGTCCACCCTTTCCCGCCACAATAAATCATAAATTCAATACCATAAGCGTTCTGTAATAATTTTACTTGTATACCAATTTCGTCAAAAGGAGTTTTAAGTTTATAACTTGTAGTTGAGCTAGTAAATAAGCTTCTGAACAGTGCCCCAAGTGTCGGTATTACTCTGTTTGTTTCACTATGGTTCCTCTTAAAAGCTAAAGAAAATATTTTTTCAATATCTTGTTCGTTTTTTAAAGCCAAAAATAATGAATGGCATCTTTTAAAGCAATAGATATTTCACTTTGTTCTAATTTTTTTAAATGAAGTTTAGCAGTGGTTTGTTTTAATTTACCGCATTTAGCATCTTTTACGATATTTTCATATGTATCAATAAATCTCGATAATCTTTCAAACATATTTTCGAGTTTAGTTAACTTTTTAACTAAACTTTCATCTACTATTTCTCCACTTACGTCTTTATGTTCTTCAGTCATATCTTTGATTTTAGACAATTGATTTTCATAATTTTTTGGATCTATTTTGCCATTGGTAATTATTTTTACAACAAAATTCTTATTGTAAATTTCTTTAATTTTGCTATCATTTGATTTCAAAAATTTTAAAAATGAGTTTCTCTTTGTTTCGAAATTTTTAATTGAAGTTTCGATTTTGGATAATCTGTTTTTCAATTCAGTGTAATTCATAACCTTATTTCTCCTTTCTAAGAAATTTGAATGATTTAAAAAAATATGTCATAATAAAGTAAATTAAGTAAGAAGGGAGTATTTGCAATGAAAATTAAAAAGCTATTGTCTATGACTGCCTTTATTGTATCAATGTTTATTACACAAATCGGTCGTATACATGCTTTTGACTTGGTTGTTAAACCGAACGATTATTCAAAAACCAGTGATATCTATGTTATGAATGAAATAAATAAGGAAGGCAAAGAACATTTCTTATTTGAATTTTCTTTGTTTTATTTGGGAAGACCTTTTTCTGACATTATTTCAGAAAGTAAAAAGCAACCGTTCAAATTAAAAATAACAGGTAACCAATTAAATAAGCTTAAAAGGGCAATTCGGCTTCTTAATAATTTTCAAAAACAACGTGATCAGCTTTCATGGGGTGAAGAATATGAAAAACTCCACGAACTGTCGAACGTTCAACATGTGAAATTTTTGAAATGTTTAGAAGAAGTATTTAAGCAAAATCACTACGTGTTACATTATATCGACCAATAGAAAATTGTCAAATTTATTAAATAATTTATCTGAACTATGAAATTATTTATTTCATAGTTCTTTTAGTTACGTTTTAACTCAAAGGACTACGCTTTGCGTAGTTCAAAAACCGCGCGCTATGCGCGTGAGATTAAAACTTAAGTAAAACAACACCGTTTTTAGTATAATGATGAAGTTCAAGCCATCAAAATAAAAGAAAGGTGTTGTTTATGGTACAAAGTTTATCACATAGTAAATGGTTATGCAAGTATCATATAG
>CAKUPP010000036.1 GCA_934675165.1 uncultured Eubacteriales bacterium | reverse complement strand
GAATCATTTCCTAATTGATTTAATTCATTTCTAAATTCACTTCGTATATTTATAAGTTCCTCATCAAATTGTTTTAATTTATCATCATGTTCGTTTACTTTACACTCAACTCGACGAATAGATAAAAAATTATAAACATCTATGGGCAACCCCTCTGGATGTTTTAATTGCAAGCGATCCAAATCACCCAATTTCTTCTCTATTTCAAAAAAACTTTCTCTAATACCAGAATCTTCTTCAATCACCAAAAAGTCAAAATTTTCCTTTTCAACAATATCAGAACCAATATTATTTACACACTTTAAACTATTTAAAAAATTCAAATATCGTTGTCCGCCCTGTATATTTTTACCAACGAGTACGATTTTGACATCCTCACTTACTATACTTCGCACTTTCCCAATATAATCATCAATTCTTTTTACCAATGCTGTGGAATTCGAAAAATCCACAGCAATGAAAACAATATCACAATCAGAAATAATTTCTTCATCAATATTACTTATGTCAGTTACATTCCTGAACCTATAAAGAAATGCATCATGCTCGTTTAATGCGTGTATGCCCCAAGTATACGGGCCATCACTTTGTGAAACGCAATTATTGTAAAATATTTTTTTCACGATGCTAGTTAAATTAGAATCGCCTACAAACGCAACATTCAAAATATAATCCTGAGCAAATGCCACATTTGAAAACAAAAACATGCTTGCAAAAATAAAACTTAAAACTAAAAATTTTTTAATCGATTTTTTCATAATACTTACATTTCCTTGATTTTATTTTTTAATTTTAAAAATACCTATTATACTCATTTTTTACCTTTTATAAAAAACGCCTTATACTATAACTATTCAAAAAACAACATATTCTAATCGTGCGATATTTTCACTTAGAAATTCCTCTAAATCAACAAAATCACTTCCAGTTTTAAAAAATTTATATCTTACTTTATAATTTTTTTACATTATACAACAACTACCATCCTCTGCAGCAGCTCTACATTTTTCTGAACAATACCATGTGGTGGGATCTTGCTGTTTTCCTTTTGTAGCATCTGGATCATTAGGAGCAAAAGATTTCAAACACTTAGGGCATTGATGATATTCTTTTTCTTCTCTACAATGTTTATCGCAATACCTAGCCTTAGATTTTGGGTAATAACTTCCAACTCCTTCATACGGCAAAAGTTTCGGTCTCATATTTGGACAATTTTTATCATTGCCACAAACTTTTCCTTTATCATCATGGAGACAACGATCACCACAGTAGTAATTACCATTATATTCCTCGACACCCGGATCATTTTTTAAAAACTTTTCATTTCTCATTCGACTAGAACACTTACTGTAAGAACATAAATACCCTTCAGCATCTAGCAAACAATCTCTGCTACAATATTTTCCTTGATCACTCTTTGACGGAAAAAATTTCCTTTTACACTTAGCACAATACTTAAAAAATGTTTTTTCATTGTGAACAAAATTATTCTTATTTGAACTCAAAAATTCTTTCATAATATTTTCTAAGTTACCAAATCCAGCATCACATTGATCAGATTTATCTTTAGCAGAAACAATAGCCGAATTTACGCTAACACCTTCATACATAACCATGCTAGCCTTTATCAGATCTTCAACTCTTTCCAATTCAACGCTACTAAGTAAATCAGATTTATTAATAACCACAACTATACCACACTTTGGACTCTTTGCCTGCAAAGAAATTGCATGTCGCGCAAAAGCCTCTTGAACACTGTTCCTATATTGAACCCCATGGTTATCATCTTTTGGGTCAACTACCACAAGCGCCAAAGACATATTGGAAATAGGAGCCAAATCAATTTGTCGAGTAATATCCGGATTATCTTCTTGTAAAAATCCAGGAGCGTCAAAAAAATAACAATTAAATGTATCATTACCGATAATGTATTCACGACAATAACCTCCAACACCATCGTCAGCCCAACCAGTTGGATCATGATTAACATTAAACGTTTTTCCACATAAACGTCTAGCAATATTCGTTTTCCCTACGCCTGTATTACCCAAAAGTATCACATTAACATCATACCCATCAGCAAAGCATTTATTTGAAGATAAAAACATTCCCGTAACCGCAAAACCCAAAACTAAAATTTTTTTGATTAATTTTTTCATGACCTACATATCCTTTCATAAAAACAATTTTTTAATGCATCACATGTTACTTTCACAACATATTCCTTCAAACTTTTGCGATTTATCGTAAAAGTTCCACTTTCTTTATCTATGCTTTTTATCAAATAACTTTTTATCAAATAGTAAATTAAACTATACATTGATTTATTACATCTGCTACAAAAAATCTTCTCACAGATTGTGGCACTATCTCCCATAAAATTTTCATTAAAAAAATCAGTAACATGGTCAAACACGCCCACATCTTTGATGGCTATTAAAGGCCCATCCATTCCGTTTTCTTTTATTGCTATTTTCAATTTTTTCCCTAATTCTTTTTTAATCACTTCTTCATCATACATTCTTTTTGCACTGATGTTAAGCGATTCGTTTAAACGATTTATCACATTACCATCTTTAAAAATTTCAGAATATAACTTTTCATATCCACTATAATTATTCCTATCTAGAAAGTTATTAATCTTAATTTTTGCATCATCAACAAATGCTTGACGATCCGTTTTGATCTTTTCTAAAACTTTAAAACGATCTACACTTATAACTTCCTTCTTAATGCACCTTTCAAATTCGATAGCTCTTTGTTTTCGCCAATACAAAATACTACTAACACACTCTTCATAACCTGATTCTAAAGACAGTTGATGCGATTGTATATCTTGCTGTAATTTTGCTTGGTTAGTATAAAGTCTCTTACAAAGCCTACCAATATTTTGGCAATATGTAGCAATACCATCAGAACTTTCAATATTATTCGTATAATATAAAAATCTAACATCACACATTTCATTATATTTCTTCACAAAATCCCTAAGTCTTGTTAAATGTTCCTCTAAACCATTCCCTATTTCATTCAAATTGGCAAAAAATGGGCAAATGGCAAACTGACATTCCGGTATTACATTTTTAGCCTCATCACAACTTTTTACATTATAAAAACTAAGTACTACCGACTCACGGCCTCCATCAATATCAACAAAAATTGAGTTTTTCGACACTTTTACCGGATAATTTTTATATAACTCTATCTCGCCATCCTTTACAGTAACTCCTTCATATTCACTTAACTTTTTCCCCAATTCACATGAACATAACTTACCCACTGTAAACCTATTCAAACTATGTTCTACACCACAATCTATATCTTCAATAATTTTGGTATCTTCAGCACTTTTGGTATCTCTTGCATCTTTGTTACCTTCAGTAACTTTAGCACATTTGATATCTTTAGTATCTTTGACAGCTTTAGCGTCTTTAAAAACTCCAGCACATTTAACATCTTCAACACATTTGATACCGCTAACACCTTCGGCACCTTCACAACCTTTGGTACCTTCGACATCCATTTTGATATCTTGAACACTACCAACATCCTTAGTGTCTCTAACATCGCTACCAATAACTGCAACTTTAAACACCTTAAATGTATTTGGCAACCTAGGCTTTTCAGCACTTGTCAGAATATTAAAACTCAAAAAAGGTAAAGCACAAACAAACGATACAATTCTTAAAAAATTTTTTTGATTTAATTTACTTACATTCACATAAATACTCCTTTGCTATAATAATCTTGACCATATTCCGCCTGGGTAACTGTCGTTTTACTAAAACGCACATAAACCGTTATCCCAGTTTTCGGCATTAAACGACCTCCTTTTACCATAAATGTAAAATTTTTATAGATGTTTGTCAATTAATTGTTTTTAAAATTTTAATTAAACTAATAGCATATATATATATATATATAACACATGTTTAATATATTTGAGCAAATTCAGTTTTTATCACTCTCTCATGTACAATTCATTTACAAAATATTAATAAAAGGGCCAGAAAAAATAGACTTTTCTCTATTTTTTCTGGCCCTAATTAATTTTATAAAAAGGAAATATAAAGTTGTAAATACTTCTACTATAAAAAAACAATTGGCAATAATTTAAATTTTTATTTTAGCGCTGGAACTAGTATTTCTTCTGCTGTAATAAAATTATTTAACGATTCTAAAATTATATTCTGTAATTGTTATAGTATGACTGAATCCGGTGGAACGATAACTTGGAATTTGGGAAAAACAGAAGCAGAAATGACAAATAGTTCTATAGGAACAATTGAGAGTTCCTGTTGCAAAATTGAGATTTTGTCACAATCTGGCGAAATTGTAATAAAAGATGTTGGGAAATTACTCATTTCTGGAAAAAGGGTATTTACTTCGATTTTAAAAAACAGAAAAAAATTTATCGTACTCCTTTAGATTCAAATAATTTTATAAAATAGGAGATTTAATTGAGATAAGAAACAAAAAAATTTACTTCTTTGACAGAATAAAAGATATAATAATTAATTCTAGCGGTGAAACCTTTTTACACAACCTTTGCTTTAAAAATAAAAAAATATGAATTAAAAAATTTTATTAAAAAGTTATGTAGAGGTGAAATTAATAAACCCGTGCAAAAATTTAATCTCCTTAAAAAGTATAATAACAGATCTAAAGAAATTTTTTAGTACATATTTAAATACGAATTTCACAGAACTTAAAAATGAGACATTAATAATTGAAGATTTGAACATGGTAAATAAAAATTTTAAAATTATCTTATCAAAAGTGTTATCTGAGTATTTTATAAAAATTTTTAGACATTATCTCATGCTAGTAATATCATATAGCGTAGAAAAAAGTTATTATTTGTATATTTCACTTTTTTATTTTTAAATAAAATCATGCTTAAAATTTTTTAAAACTTTATAAACTCATGGATGTATGCTATAATAAAATTACTAGCTAAAAAGGAGATTTCTATTATGGCATATTTCTTAAATAACGATTTTAAAAACAATGAATTTGAACTTGTATCAAAAGATGAATTTTTTGTTGATAAAACTAGATTAATTGAAAAAATAAATTCTTTAATAGGTATCAAAGATCGATTCGTGTGTATAACACGTCCACGTCGTTTTGGAAAAACTCTAAATGCTATGATGCTAGCTTCATATTATTCTAAAAACACCAATTTTAAAAAATTGTTTGATAAACTTGAAATAAATAAAAGCAAGTCTTATTTAAAACATCTAAATAAGCATAATGTTATTTATATGACATTAAATCAGCTTCCAAAACCTGGATGCACTTACGAGGAATTTATAAACAATTATGTAGACGCTTTATTAAGTGATCTCAAAGAAGCTTTTACTAATATTAAAATAAAAGACGCGAAACCATTATCTAGAATTTTTGACCAAGTATATAATGAAACTAAGGAAAGTTTTATTTTTATTTTAGATGAATGGGACTATATCTTTAATAACAACCTATTTTCAGAGAATGACAGAAAATCTTTTTTAGAATTTTTAAGAGATTTATTAAAAGATAAACCATATGTAGAACTTGCTTACATGACTGGTGTCCTCCCTATTGCAAAATACTCTTCCGGCTCTGCACTTAATATGTTCAAAGAATATAACATGTTAAATGATAGTAAATATGATAAATATTTTGGATTTACGTTTGATGAGACTAAAAAACTGTGTGCAAAACAAGATAAAATAACTTTCGAAGAACTAAAAGATTGGTATAATGGATATAAAACTTACGCAGGAGATAATATATTTAATCCCAGATCTGTTGTTTATGCTCTTGCCGACGGTGTATGCCAAAGTTACTGGACTAACACAGGTCCGATGGATGAAATTAGTTATTATATTGAAAATAACGTTGAAGAAGTAAGAAACGATATAGTTCAAATGGTATCAGGAATACCTGTAAATATTCATTTAGAAGGGTATGGTGCAGAGCAAATAAATTTAAATACTCGTGAGGAAATACTTTCTGCAATGACAGTTTACGGATTTTTAAGCTATTACGATGAAACTCTCACTATTCCTAATAAAGAGCTCCGAATAAAATTTGATTATGCACTAAAAAACCATCAAATGGGTGCAGTCTCTGAAATTGTCTTGAAATCGAATGAAATGCTTAGAGCCACACTTAAAAAAGACACGGAAACCATGGAAAAAATAATTCAAGAAGCTCACGATATCAACATTCCAATTATAAAATATAACGACGAAAATTCGTTGGCTTGTGTAATTGCGCTTGTATATTTAAGTGCTCGAAGCAAATATAAAATTGTTCGAGAAATGCCTGCTGGCACTGGCTTTGCGGACTTTATATTTTATCCAAATGATAAGGGCAAACCTGCGTTTATACTTGAACTTAAAAAGAATTCGACACCAGATGAAGCCATAAAGCAAATCAAAGAAAAAAGATACGCCACTGCGCTAAAGGATTATACAGGCCAAAAGTTGGCGGTTGGAATTTCTTATGACGAAAAACTTAAAAAACATAGCGTGAAAATAGAAGAGATAAAATAAAGAAGGTGTTTAGAAATGACAGAATCAATAAATGAATTACGAAAAATTATGGATGATGATTTTTCTGAAAAAAAGAAAATTAGTCCGCAACAATGGGCTGGATTTGTTGAAAGCAATGTAGTTAACTTTTTTGATGAGCATAAAATAGAAAAGCTCTCAATAGAAGATGGCAATGGGAATAAAGCAAAACTTGCCAGAACAAAAGATAATGGCATAAAAATTGAGTATTCATCAACTGTTTTGATGTAAGAGATACTCAAAATACTTTGTTTTAAGAAGTGTTTCGGATTGTTTTTCTGAAACATTCCTTAATTTTTTGATAAAATTTTATGTTTATGAAAATAGTTTGACTATAAATAGCTTTGTACTGTACGTTATATTAAACTATTTTCGTATTAATAATCTAGTGATTAGGCAGCCCGGAGAACTATTAAGTTATTATTTTTAGGAAGCGTGTTGTGTTAAGCAATTCGCTCTTATTTTAATGCGCAAAAGGCCACGCGATAATATCGCGTGGTCTAACAAAACTTGGGCAACGTGCACAAATTTTTTCTCTATTTTTTCACAGCCCTATAATTTTCATATTCAAATAAACTACTTCATATTGGCAAATTTATAATATCACATTTCTTTACGATAATAAATATATTACTTCATACAAATAGCTACTACCACCGCTACTATAGCCATTACAATCATTGTTGCAACAACACCAAAACCTAAGCCATATCTAAAATTACGAGTACGTATACACTCACATATAGTCCGGCCCCTAAATTCTATTTCTAAACGACAAATTTCATCTTGTGCAGTACTCAATGCTTGTTGCAACCTATCTTTTTCTTCTCT
>CAKUPP010000035.1 GCA_934675165.1 uncultured Eubacteriales bacterium | reverse complement strand
TCTTTATTAGGAATAGTGAGAGTTTCATCGTAATAGCTTAAAAATCCGTAAACTGTCATTGCAGAAAGTATTTCCTCACGAGTATTTAAATTTATTTGCTCTGCACCATACCCTTCTAAATGAATATTTACAGGTATTCCTGATACCATTTGAACTATATCGTTTCTTACTTCTTCGACGTTATTTTCAATATAATAACTAATTTCGTCCATCGGACCTGTGTTAGTCCAGTAACTTTGGCATACACCATCGGCAAGAGCATAAACAACAGATCGGGGATTAAATATATTATCTCCTGTATAAGTTTTATATCCATTATACCAATCTTTTAGTTCTTCGAAAGTTATTTTATCTTGTTTTGCACACAGCTTTTTAGTCTCACCAAACGTAAAACCAAAATATTTATTATATTTTTTATCATTTAAAATATTATATTCTTTGAACATGTTAAGTGCAGATCCTGATGAATATTTAGCAATGGGCAAAACCCCCGTCATATATGCAAGTTCAACATAAGGTTTATCTTTTAATAAATCCTTTAAAAATTGTAAAAAATTTTCCCTATCTTTTTCTGAGAATAAATTGTTATTAAAAATATAATCCCATTCGTCTATTATGAAAATGAAGCTTTCATTGGTTTCGTTGTAGACTTGTGAAAATATTTTTGGCAAATATTTTGATTTATCTATTTTAACGTTGGGATACAAATTAACCACATCTTCAACTAAATCTTTTATATAACCATCAATAAATTCTTCGTATGAGCAATTGGGTTTAGGGAGCTCATTCATAGTCATATATATCACATTATGTTTATTTAAATGTTCCAAATATGACTCACTTTTACTGATTTCAAGTCCATCAAAGAGTTTTTTAAAATCAGCATTTTTTGAATAATAGCACGCAAGCATCATAGCATTTATTGTCTTACCAAAACGGCGTGGTCTTGTTATGCAAACGTACTGAGATGCTGTACCAACTAACTCATTCATTTTTTCTATCAATTCCGATTTATCTACAAAGTACTTTTCTTTTGTAGTTTTGGTAAACTGATTTACGGGTGTAATACTATTTAAAAAATACGACATGGACATGTCACCGCCTTAAAGTTTATATTGTTGTTACTAAGCAACAAGACTTTCGTCATTGTTAAAAATCTTTGGTTTTTGTAACAATCGAGAATTGAGACTTTCATTATTCATTATACCATAACATTAAAAATTTATGAACCTCAGTAGAGAAAATAAAAATGAATAAAATTAAAAAATTGTAACGATTACTTTTAAAATCGAGAAAGTAATCGTTACATTAAACTTACATTGTATCCAGACTTCTGTATTGGTATGGCGGAGAGAGGGGGATTCGAACCCCCGAAGCCGCTTTAACGACTTACACGATTTCCAATCGTGCTCCTTAAGCCAGCTCGGACACCTCTCCGAACGGATCTGACCATATTCTAACATGTTTACAAATCAAAATCAATATATAAAATTACAAATTTATTTAATTTTAATTCTACTTTTATCACTATAAATTTTTAATTCTATTGTAAACTTAAGAATTATTAGAATATGGTAGCATTTAAGATTTAGGCACTTTTGAATCCATCGGAGGCACTGGAATTTTTGGAGGAGGCGGAGCTTTTATCGCATTTACAGGCTTTGGAGTTTTTGGTGGACCTGGAATTTTTCGATTTTTCGAAATTTTTGGAAGACTTGTTTTTTTTCGAGAATCAAACATTACTTCATTCTGTGTTGTTGAAGTTTCTGAAGATTTTAAGCCCTTAATGTCTTTCACGTCAAATATCTCAACATCTTCAAAATAATTACAAAAATCATTGAGTTCTATTTCTGATACGCCTCGTTTACTTTTTTCTTCGGAGATATAAGCCTCGCTATGATATTTACCTTTCGAATCTTTTTTATATCTTCTAGAACGATTTGCATAAGGGTTTCTAACAATTATATAAAAAATACCATCTTCTTCTTTAACCCCTGTAACTGTATATTCATGTTGAAGAAAGAGCCCTTTTTTATAAAAATTAAAAGAATCACGCCTTGTACCTGTAGTAACCACATTGTTTGCATCTAAGGCAGCTTTTATCTTCGTATATAGACCACTTGCCTCTGGAGAATATTCTTTGGAAAATTTTTTATTTTCGCTTTTTGATAACGACTCCGAATCATACTGTTCACTCCCTGTTATAGCTCGCATAACAGTTTGCGTATTTACATCATAAATACCATCAATTATCCTTGAATATATCTTTTTATGATTTTTACCTTTCTCAGGTGAATTACTAATTTTTTTCACCTTAGTCACATACACTGCAAATGCTTTTTCAAGCAAACGCACCCATGCTGCTCCCTTATTACGAAGAGCAGTTTTATCCACAATAATATTGACCGCCTGCTTATTACTATCGAAGAACCTCACTTTAACTACTTTAGCCTGCATAAAATTAGATAAATTACATGGTTTGTCCTCTTCACAATATTCTGGAAAACACCTTAAAATATATTCTGGTTTTTTATTCACCAACCCTGCCACAACAGATAAAAAATAACAATCTAAGTCTGTATACCCTTGTCTTATATCTGTAATCTTTGGGAAACCACCATCTGGATATAAATTTCCTGAAATTTTAGTTTTCGAATTAAAGATTCCGTAATCTATATCACTATCTTTTACATTGTATTCTAATGTTTTTGGAATATTTTCATTACTCACGGAATTTTTCTCGGTTGACTCTTTTTCTGAATCTGGAGAATTATTATCCTTTTTTACCCATAAATCATATATTTTAATAAGTAGCGCAGCAACACCTTTGCATGCATTTACATCTGATAAAACACTACTTACCCACGTAGACCGGCCTTTTACTCCTTTTGCAATAGACTTATCATATTCATCATATGCATTATTGACTAAATTTACCAACTGATTATTAAAATCTCCTTTACCCTCGTCTGCCAACTCAAAATTCTTAGACATCTCCTTAGCAATAGATTCAACTACTTTTTCAGAAACGCAATCACCTTTATTCACAAGATTCACAAAATCCGCAGAATTCACAAGAAAATTATTACATATTTTGTCATATTCATTTTCAGCAAGAGATTTTTCACCAAATTTTTTAAGGCACTCTATAAAAGCAGTTATAGATATTCCTGCAACCGAAAATTTTTTTCCTGGTTTATTGTTTTTTAAATTGTATTCCTTTATTACACTGTCATTTGACAACATTTTAGCAAGATCCTTTGGACTATCGTACCTATCACTAGCGTCTGCAATATTTTTAAAAGCATTTTGTAATTTTATAGCATCACTGCGTTTACCTTTTGTAAGACCCACAATTGATTTAAATCTCATAATTACCACCCTTTATAATAGTATTTATTCATCAAAAAATTATATAAGAAGTGATTCGGCCAATACTTTATACAAAATACAAAAAGCACTTAACTTTCAATTTTTTAAAATCTAATTTGGAATTTCTAACTTCCTTTTTCTAAGTCTTGTTAAACGAATACGATTATATCGTTGAATCAATATAAAAGGTAGATTTGCTATAAGCGGAATAATAGAAAACACAATGCCAAAAATCAATGAATTAATACACGTCGAAAGCAAAAAATAGCATGATGCTAACTTGTGATTCCACTCCGCACGGCAAGTTTCCATTATGAATCTATCCAAGTATTTAGGATCACGGCACAAATCTTTGCTTAGGCTTTCTTTGGAAAATCCACCATGTGAAATATACTGAGGTAAACGATCTTTCCATTTTTTTATCTTAAAAAAATTAATATAGACAAGACCATTTTTTTCCCATTTTTTCGGCAAATATTTTTTGCGTCGCGGATCAAAAAATTTTTTATTTAATATTTTACAAAGAATCAACGCTAACAAATGCCACGCAATCATCAAAAAGAAATTCCACAAAACAACTGATTGCGTATTCATATTCCTTAACATAACTTTTGCTCCTTGCGTGATAAGTTTTAAGCATATAAATGTACCTGAAAAATAAAAAGTTGGATCGAATTTACAACACAACTGACACGATATTAATTTGCACAAATTTAATAATACTTAATATTTTATTTAAGCTCTTTCATGGCAATTTGAGCTTCTTCCAATTTTGATTTTGCTTGATTTAAAAGATCATTACGTTCAGTTGACGGATTTTTTGGAACAGCTCGTTTATATAGCGCTATAGCATCCAAATAAATTTTATAGGCATCCATCATTTTGTTGTAGTGATCTTTTGCTTCAGCGGGAACACGTGGTTTCAATTTAGTTTCCATACCACTGACAAATAAAGTAAATCTATTTGATGTTTCTTCTAATTTTTTTGTTGAATCTACTGTCCCGTTATAACTCGAAACTTGATCTAAAAATTCATCTAATAAGTCATTAAAATTCTCATTTTGAACAACAACTTCTTTAATATATTCTGGTTTTGTAAATACAGACGGTTGGTTTTTAAAATAAATAAACGCACCAATGCCCAACACTAGAATTATAGCAGAAGCGATAACTATTATCCACTTTTTTTTAATTTTCATATTTAAAAATCAACTCCCAATAAATAATTTGCAAAATCATAAGTACATAATATCATATAATTATAAATATTGCTAATGTTTTTTTATTTTATTCAAAATTTATAGTTTTAATTAATATACTTGCGCTAATTGTTTTGGTTAATATATACATTAATTATAATTTTTTTTACTTTTTTAAAAAATTTTTTTCTTGACTGTTTTTTTAAATTATGATACGCTGTAACGAGTGGTGCAGTGAAATACGTAGCTTTTAGTGTTAAAGTGTGTATCGGAGGTTTTTATGGGACTTGTTGTTACTGCAGGTGCACAGTGTCAATGCTCGTTTGGTGTTGCGCCCTCCGTTTTGAATGTTTTACCCAAGAGTCGCATCATGGTTGAAAACAAGCCAGTTGCCAATATAATGGATAATCAGCCGTTGGTAAATGTATTGCCATTTGGAATGTGCCAGACGCTGTCAAATCCACAAGTTGCAGCTGCGACAGCAGCAAAATTAGGTGTCCTTACACCCATGCCATGTATACCTGTAATTGTTGCTCCATGGGCTCCAGGAAGTCCAACAGTAATGTGTGGTGGCGCACCTGCTGTTACTAATTCTTCAAAATTGATGTGTAATTGGGGTGGAGTGATTAGTGTAATTAACTCTGGAGCAATGAAAACAAGCGCTCCGTGAATTTAGTAAGCGCCCGTAGCTCAGCTGGATAGAGTGTTTGGCTACGAACCAAAAGGTCGGGGGTTCGAATCCCTCCGGGCGTACCATTGTAATTTATCATTCTAGAGGCTTAATCTAGGTGTGTTATGGCGCTGTAAGTCTACGCGATATTTAGTTTCAAGTGTATATCTTTTGGAAAAGTTGTGCCTTAGAATTTGAAATGATATAGTCAAATGCGGTCATGCTGGAATAGGCAGACAGGCATGTTTGAGGGGCATGTGTCGAGAGACGTGCGGGTTCAAGTCCCGCTGACCGCACCAGTTCGGGAAACTGTTAGGTTTTTTATAGTTGTTATTTTTAAGGAGCGTGTTGCGTTAGGTAATGCGCTCTTATTTTAATGCGCAAAAGCCACGCGATAATCGTGTGATTTTCTGCACACAAGAAATACCCCCAGCCTAGCTGGGGGATGCTTATTGGACTTGAACGTAGCAAAAAACAACTATCTTAAGACTTTTATTCTTTTGTAAAACTTTTTATATTGTACCTCTCAGATACAGTTATGTGATCCAGACATCAAATATAATTTTTTACCAAGACCATCCAGCAAAACACTCACAATCAGGACAGCCAGGATCGTTTGGACGACAAGGGTCGTCAGGGCCTTTTCCTGCAGATAAAATTCTTGTCGGTTCTACTAAAAATGTCATACATTTCACCTCTCTTATCAACATATTTCATAACTTACTATTTTTTGTAGTCACCTCCCCAACAGGATCAAATAACAAATCATACTTCTGCTTCAAAGTTTCAATCAAAGAATATTTCCAATTTTGACACGAAACTTTGTTCAAAACATTAGGGCATCCTCCCATACATAATGGTAAAACGTTGCACTCTTTACACTCAGTAATCTGAAAGGGGTTAAATAACATATATTTTACTTGAGTCATAATATTGTGATCACTAACATCATCTAAATCTTTTATATTACCAATACTCATTTTAGGATTAGATATATCATGCCAACATTTATACAAACTTCCATCGGGTGCAATTACTTTTGAAGATATTGAATCTGCACAACAATTATTACTTAACGTCCTAGGATATCTAGGATAATTATTAGAATTAAATCCCTTTTTTAGTAATACATCTTCAAAATTTACAAATTTCAAGGCATAATCTTCAGTGCTTAAACAATCACTGCTAATTGATTGACAACATTCAGTTGCTGCTTTTACATGTCCTAAATAGACATATGCATCACTTAGGCCGTAATTTAACAATATATCTAACAATTCATTTACACGATTTTCATTGGTTTTATCTACATTAATTCTTATAGCTACATTTATTCCTGCATCTAAAGCTTTCTTTGCATTATTTAAAATAACATCAAATGTAGGTTTTGAACTGCCTTTCAGTTTTCTTCTACTGTTATGTACATCAGCAGGCCCATCTATGGTTATCTGTGCACGTACAATTTTACATTTTAAAAAATTTTCTACTGTTTCATCATCCAATAAATAACCGTTTGTAACAATTGCTGCAGAATAATTAGTACCAAATTTCTCAGCACACGCCATAAACTTATTGGAAAGTTCCCAAATAATATTTTTAGCCAAAAGCGGTTCACCGCCATACCAAGATACATATACCATTTTTTTGTTTTGAGCAGCTTGCTCCACAGTTTTACAAACAGCACTCATCACCTCTTGTGACATAAACCCATCTTTGGCACTTTCATAGCAGTATGGACAAGCAAAATTACATGAAAAAGTTGGAGCAATAGTTAAACTCAAACGATCCGTACTAAATCTCCCCTGAAAATTTTTAAATTTCAAAAATTCTAACTCATCAAAACAATCATCAATTAAAAATCTACCCTTCTTCATACTTTCAACTAAATCTAATTCTTCTCTCGAACATTCAGATTCATTAAAAGTTTTGCTCGCAACTTTTTCTAATATTTTCAAAAAACTATCGGTTACCACAGCAAAAGCACAAGTCATACTATTGAATGCTAGTTTCTTAGTCTTGTACTTAAACATTAAATTATATTTTGAAATTTTCATTCTAATATATCCCCTCTACTTACTTAGATTACATCATACTCTAAGTACATACGTTTGTGCTTCATATTCTCGATGCAAATGAATACTCCTTCGCTATAATCTTAACCATATTCCGCCTGGGTAACTATCATCTTACTAAAACGCACATGAAACGTTATCCCAGTTTTCGGCATTAAACGACCTCCTTTTACCATAAATGTAAAATTTTTATAGATGTTTGTCAATTAATTGTTTTTAAAATTTTAATTAAACTAATAGCATATATATATATATATATATAACACATATTTAATATATTTGAACAAATTCAGTTTTTATCACTCTCTCATGTACAATTCACTTACAAAATATTAATAAAAAGGCCAGAAAAAATAGACTTTTCTCTATTTTTTCACAGCCCTATAATCTCCATATTCAAATAAACTACTTCATATTGGCAAATTTATGATATCACATTTCTTTACGCTAATAAAAATATTACTTCATACAAATAGCTACTACCATTGCCACGATGGTCATTACAAACATTGTTGCAACAGCACCAAAACCTAAGCCATACCTAAAATTACGAGTGCGTATACACTCACATACAGTCCGTCCTCTAAATTCTATTTCTAAACGACAAATTTCATCTTGTGCAGTACTCAATGCTTGTTGCAACCTATCTTTTTCTTCTCT
>CAKUPP010000034.1 GCA_934675165.1 uncultured Eubacteriales bacterium | reverse complement strand
TGTTTATATCACCAAATATTTTTTTAAAAACCACATCATTTGTTGCGGGATAAATCTTATTATGCTTTTGCATTTTTAACTCCCCTTTACATTTATTTTTACTTATATAATACTACAAGTTGTTTTAAAGAGCAACCATAAGGAAAAAGTATGTGTGATAACAAATATATAGTAATGATTGTGATCATAAAATTTCTTTAAAAAACCAAGTATAACCGAGAAATATTACTAATAAAAGGTTGTTTGTATTTTGGTATTTTTTATTATAGTTAGTTTTTGTAGATTTAAATTATTTTTCTTACCTAAATATTTTACTATTCATAATTTGCAGTTTGCCAAAATCTGAGCAAACAGTAATTTATAATTACTTTCAAATATGATTACTTTCAAAAGTCATATGAATCGATTGTATCATTGTTGGTTATTTAATATTGAAATTTATAAATTTTAAAAATTATGATATATTTCTTGACTTTTTATTTTATGTTGTACTACAATTGTGTGGGAAGGATATTGTTTATAATTAGATAATTTATATATATCTGTGGCATTAAAGATTATAATTAGATAGTTTTGTAAACTCATTAGTTTATGGTTTGTACTGTGTGATAAATTGTGTTGCAGATGTTTTTACGAAAGGAGAAAAGTGCTTGAATACATTTTTTTATTTAACAATTTTAATAATTGGGTTTGTATGTTCATTTTTTTTGGGAATAGTGTATAGAAAATTAAAAGCAGAAAAAATGATTTCTTCTGCAGAATGTGAAGCGAAAAAGATAGTTGATGCTGCTAAAGAAATGGCGGAAACTAAGAAAAAAGAAGTTATTTTGGAAGGAAAAGATGAGGTCCATAAAATTCGTAGTGAAGCAGAAAAAGAAATCGCAGAGCGTCGTCGGGACGTTCAACGACAGGAGAGGCGTTTGGTTCAGAAGGAAGAAAATCTCGATAAAAAAATTGTAAATTTAGAAGAGAGAGAGATTAAGTTAGGCGATAAGATCAAAAGTGTGGATAAACAGTATGCAGAAGCAGAACAAATTAGAAAAAGTCAGTTTGATATGCTCGAAAAGATATCAGGGCTTTCGGTTTCGCAGGCTAAAAATTTTCTCCTTGAAAGTCTCCAAGATGAACTTAGTCATGAGAAAGCTTTAAAAATAACAGTGTTTGAACAACAGCTTAAAGAAGAATGTGATGCTAAGGCTGAGAATATATTGTCTTTAGCGATACAAAGGTGTGCATGTGAATGTACCGCTGAGGCAACTATTTCAGTTGTATCTTTGCCAAATGATGATATGAAAGGCCGTATAATAGGACGTGAGGGTCGAAATATTCGAGCTATAGAAAATTTGACTGGTGTGGATCTTATAATAGATGATACGCCAGAAGCAATTACTTTATCTTCTTTTGAGCCAGTTAGACGTGAAGTGGCCAGAATAACGCTAGAGAGGCTTATTGCTGACGGAAGAATTCATCCAGCAAAAATAGAGGAAACTGTAGAAAGAGTTCGTAAAGAAATAGATAAGGAAATAAGAGCTACAGGTCAAAAGGCAGCTTTGAGTATTGGCATAAATAATCTTCATCCTGAGATAATTAAACTTATGGGTAAACTTAAGTATAGAACCAGTTATGGTCAGAGTGTACTTAATCATTCAATTGAGGTTGCACAGTTGTGTGGAATGATTGCTTTTGAACTTGGATTGGATGGATCTTTAGCTAAGAGAATAGGATTTCTTCATGACATAGGTAAAGCATTAGATCATGAATTTGAGGGATCACACATAGACTTAGGTGTGAATATTGCAAAAAAATATAAAGAAAGCGAAGATGTGATACATGCAATTCACGCTCATCATGGGGATATAGAGCCTAAAACTCCTTATGCATTTATATTACAAGCAGCTGATACAGCATCTGCTGCACGCCCAGGAGCAAGACGTGAAGATTTGGAAAATTATATCAAACGTCTTGAAAAGTTAGAATTTTTAGTATCTTCATTTGCTGGTGTAAAAAATTGTTATGCAATCCAGGCTGGTCGGGAAGTAAGAGTTATGATTAAGCCGGAAATGGTGGAAGATGAGGCGATGATTCCGCTTGCGCATGAAATTTGTAAGAAAATAGAATCAGAACTTAATTACCCCGGACAAATAAAAATAAATGTAATAAGAGAGAGTCGTGCGATTGATTATGCAAAATAGTTTTTAAGTTGGTGACGTTATGAGAGTACTAGCCGTTGGTGACGTTGTAGGCAAAAATGGTACGGATTTTTTGAAGTTAAATTTAGGTAGAATAAAACAAGAGTATAAAATAGATATGGCTATAGTAAATGGTGAAAATTCAGCAGAAGGTAATGGGATTTTACCCGATAGTGCTAGAGGAATTTTTTCAGCTGGAGCGAATATCATTACTACAGGGAATCATGCTTTTAGGAGGAAAGAAATTTTTTCGTTTTTTAACGAAAATACACGCATCATAAGGCCGTATAATTTTCCTAGTAAAGAAACTCCTGGCAGAGGATTTTGTACTATAGATGTTAATAATATTAAAGTTTGTGTTATAAATTTAATGGGTAGTATTTATCTTGAAAATTTGGATAATCCATTCAAATGTGTTGATGAGATTATAAAGATGAATAAAGATTGTTTGATAAAAATTATTGATTTTCATGCAGAAGCCACTGCGGAAAAATTGGCTTTGGGTTATTACGTGGACGGAAGAGTATCCGCAGTATTTGGTACACATACTCATGTTCAAACATCTGATGAACAAATATTTTCTAGAGGGACAGGATATATAACAGATGTCGGTATGACTGGGCCGATAAATTCGGTATTGGGTGTAAAAAAAGAACTTTCCATAAGGAGAATAAAAGATAAACTCCCAGTTAGATTTCAAAATGCTGATGGTCCATGCAAAATGGAAAGTGTTATTTTTGATATAAATGAAAAAAGTGGTAAAACGGTAGATGTTATTAGATTGAGAACCAGTTAATTAAGAATGCATTGTTTGTTTG
The DNA here is from genome assembly GCA_934675165.1 of uncultured Eubacteriales bacterium. Classification (GTDB taxonomy): domain Bacteria; phylum Bacillota; class Clostridia; order Oscillospirales; family Acutalibacteraceae; genus UMGS1491. The sequence goes on along the minus strand of CAKUPP010000034.1, from coordinate 5,044 downwards.
AAGAAGTCAGTACAATTGTAAATTGAGGAGTTGTGTGTTAAAGATGATAAACGGTTTAAAGTTAAAAAATGCTATTATTTCAGGTGCAAACAATATAATAAATAATAAAACTCATATAAATGAACTCAATATTTTTCCAGTACCCGATGGTGATACTGGTACAAATATGTCAATGACAATATCTTCTGCAGTTGAAGCTTTAGGAAAAGTGAGTGATAGTGCAACTGTTGGTGAAGTTGTAAGGGCGTTTGTACCGGCGTTACTTAGAGGTGCACGGGGAAACTCCGGCGTAATTCTTTCTATAATTTTTAGAGGTTTTTCTGAGTTATTTTCTAGTGCTAAAACGCTGAGTGGTGTGGATTTATGCAGAGCTCTTGAAATGGGAGTGAAATTTGCATATGGAGCAGTTACTAAGCCCATGGAGGGTACTATACTTACTGTGGTTAGAGTAGCAGCAGAATATGCTTCTCAGGAAGTAAAAATTAATAATAATGCTGCATGTGTATGGGGAAAAGCTTGTGAAGGGGCAAGAGAAGCTCTTAAGTCTACTCCGGATCTTCTTCCTGTTTTAAAAAAAGCTGGTGTTGTTGATGCAGGTGGAAAAGGCCTTTGCCTTATTTTTGAAGGTATGCTGTCGGTAATAAAAGATGATGAAATTGTAAAACTTGGCGAAAATATTGAAGATATAAAAGAAGATGACGGTTTTAGAAATGCGGCAGCAGAATTTGATCAGGATATAAGGTTTACTTATTGCACAGAGTTTATTGTTAGGAGAAATAAATTTTGCAAGCTTCGGCCAATTAAATTAAAAAACAAACTTCAAAAACTGGGAGATTGTGTTGTTGTAGTTGATGATGAAGAAATAATAAAAGTGCATGTACACACAGAAAATCCAGGTAAAGTACTTCAAGAAGGATTAAAATATGGTCAATTTTTGACTGTAAAAATTGAGAATATGAAAGAACAACATCGCTTAGCGGCACAGACTAAGCAAGAAAAATTGTCCAAAGAAATTGCTTTAGATGAGGTGTTTGAGCCACAGGAACCTGAAGAAGAGGTTGGATTTGTATCTGTTGCGGCAGGTAATGGTATGATAAGTTTATTTAAAGATTTGGGATGCCAAAATATTATAAGTGGTGGGCAAACGATGAATCCAAGTACGGATAAAATCGTGGAGGCTGTTTTAGCGACTCCGGCAAAAAATGTTTATATTTTCCCGAATAACAAAAACATAATAATGTCTGCACAACAAGCAATTACATTAGTTAAAGATCGAAACGTGATTGTTGTACCTACTAAAACGATTCCTCAGGGAATATCGGCAATTTTAGCATTTGATGCAGATAAAAGTATAGATGAAAATGTGAAAGCTATGATGTGTTCTGCTTCAAAAGTTAAGACAGGGCAGATAACATTTGCGGCACGTGATTCTGAATTTGGTGGATTTAAAATAAAAGAAAAGGATATTTTAGCGTTATGTGATGGTAAATTAATGTTTGTAGAAAAGGAAGTCGTTAACGCCGCTGTTCGGTTAGTTAAGTCTCTTGCCGATAAAAATACAGAATTTATTACGCTAATGTATGGCGAAAGTGTAAGTCTTCAGCAAGCTGAACGTGCAAAAGAGATGATTGAAAGTGTACTTAAGAATCAAGTGGAAGTTACACTTGTAAATGGCCAGCAGCCAATATATCATTTTATAATATCTGTTGAATAATTAATTGGGAGAACTTTTGATGTCGTCGTTATTTAAAATTGATATAGGTAAATTAAGAGGTGTAGGCCCCAAGATAGCAGAACTTTTTCGCAGTCTTGGTGTCTACACCATTGCTGATATTTTAAGGTTTTTCCCTAGAGATTATGAGGATTGGACACAGTATTCGAATGTGTGTGAGTGTGTAGGTAAAAAAGATGTTTGCGTAAAAGCTAAAGTGGTAAGTTCACCGAGTATATTAGCTACAAAAAGTGGAAAGAAGATATATAAATTTTTGGCTTCGGACGGTTTTGATACATTTGAAGTGGTGTTTTTTGGATCGGTGTTTGTCGTCAAAAATATACTTAAAGGGAGTGAGTATATTTTTAGAGGTACAATAGCTCGAAAATATGATATGTATCAAATGGCATCTCCAAAAATACAAAAAATTGAACAAGCAAATGTTTTGGTTCCCGTTTACAAGCAGAAAGCAGGTTTAAGTTCTAAAAAAATTAATAATTTTGTTAAAGAAGCTTTTGCGATGTTGCCAGAAAATATGGGAGAGACTTTACCGGAAAATGTAATAGAAGAAAATCATTTATGTTCACTTAAATTTGCATTTGAAAATTTGCATTTTCCTAAAAATAAAGTCGCTTTAGAAGAAGCACGAAGACGTGTGATATTTGAAGAATTTTTTGTGTATCGGCTTGGCGTTGGGCTAGTTAAAAAACAAGCACGTGTAAAAACTTCAATTGTTATGCCAAAAGATGGTAAAGAAGATTTTTTAAAACTTCTCCCATTTAAGATGACTAAATCTCAATTGAAAGTTGTAAATGAGTGCCTTAATGACATGAAAAGCAGCAAATATGCTATGAATCGATTGCTTCAAGGTGATGTAGGATCAGGTAAAACTGCAGTTGCGGCACTCCTTGCTTATACTGCGGCTTTGAACGGATATCAAGCAGTAATTATGGCTCCAACAGAACTTTTAGCTACTCAACATTATGAAACTTTCAAAAAATTTTTTAAAGATTCGGTACTAAAGGTTGGATTGGTTTGTGGCTCTTTACGAACAAAAGAAAAAAATAGAATACAAGATGAAATATTTTTGGGAGAAATAAATATAGTTGTTGGTACACATGCTCTTTTTTCTGAAAATATGAAATTTAAAAATTTAGGACTAGTAATAACTGATGAACAGCATAGGTTTGGTGTTAATCAGCGAGCTTCTTTAATTAATAAAGGGAATGCTCCGCATGTCTTAGTTATGTCTGCAACACCTATTCCGCGCAGTTTAGCGTTAATACTCTATGGAGATCTTGATATTTCTGTTATAGATGAAACTATACCGGGACGCCAAAAAATTGATACGTTTGGAATAGATAGTTCAAAACGTCACCGTATGTGGGAGTTTTTTAAAAAAATAATAAATGAAGGTGGACAAGGATATATTGTTTGTGCTGGGATAGAAGAATCGGAAAATAATATATTAGATGTAAATAGTTATTACGACGACATGATCGAGTATGGATTTGAGAGTTCAGAAATAGGGATTTTACATGGAAAAATGAGGGCTATAGAAAAAGATATTGTTATGAATGATTTTGCAACCGGGAAAATTAAAATTTTAATTGCAACTACTATAATAGAGGTTGGAATAGATGTTCCCAATGCAAGAATTATAGCCATAGAAAATGCTGAAAGATTTGGCCTTTCTCAGCTTCATCAACTTAGAGGAAGAGTTGGTAGGGGTAATTTTAAATCTTACTGTATACTTTGTACGGATTCTAAAAGTGTAGAATCTAAACGTAGGATAAATGCTATGGAAAATTCTTCTGATGGATTTTTTCTTTCTGAAGAAGATTTAAAAATTCGTGGCCCTGGAGACTTTTTTGGAGTTAATCAACATGGTGTGCCAAATATAAAGATTGCTACTTCTTTCAAAGACTTTGACATTGTTCAGTCCGCTAAAGAAAGTGCTAGTAAATTTTTGAAAGAATTCGATATCAATGATTTTAAATTTTTAAAACATCGTATAGAAGATACATTTCACAGTAATGATTGTGAAAAAGGAGTTATTTTTTAAGATAGGAGAAATTTAAAAATGCAAGGCGTAGGATTAGATATGATTGAAGTATCTAGAATAAAAAAATCTATAAAAAGAGTTGGATTTTTAAAACATATATTTGGGGAGCTGGAAAAAGAACAACTAAGTAAAAAAAAGTTTAATGCAGAAAGTGTCGCAGGGAATTTTTGTGCAAAGGAAGCATTTTCTAAGTCAATTGGTACGGGAATTAGGGGTTTTTCTTTTCGTGATGTTCAAGTTCTTAGAGATGATTTGGGGAAACCGTTTCTTGTTTTGTCAGGGGAAGCTCAAAGAATTGCGAAAAAAAATAAGTATGAGTTTTCAGTTAGTATAACTCATACTAAAAATATAGCTAGTGCTGTTGTTATATGTTATAAAAAATAAAATTATTTTAGGACATGCAAATAGAAAAACTATGGAGTAGAATTTAAAAAAATCCTTTAATCAAATGCAAATGGTATAAACTTTATATTATTTAACATAAATATATTCAAAAAAGTAAAAATGTAGTTACTATTTTGCGTAATGCAGGAATAACTTTTTTGATGTTGTATATGAGTTTATCTAAAATTTTACATCGAGAATTTTTAATTATTTGATTGAAGGGTGATTTAATGAAAAAAATAGTCATTTTTTTATTTTGTGGTTTTGTTTTATTTCTAATTAGCGGTTGTAGTGATATAAATTCAAATGGTGAGGCAAACGTTGTAACTGATTTTGAAAAAAATGTAAAAATAGAATTTCGCAAAAAAGAATATAAAGCCAAGCTTTATCATAAAAAAGAAGGAATCACAAGTGTGATGTTTACATATCCAGAAAATTTAAAAGGATTTTCATATTCAGAAAGCGGTGGAAAATATGAACTGTCGCTTGGAGGACTATCGGGGGAGTTCCCCACAAATCCATTTGGAGAAGATACATCTATAATATCGGTAATAGAAGTTATACGACTTGTTTCTGAAAAAGAAAATATAAAAAAAATATCTTCTGATGGCGACCTAAAGATTTTAAAAGTGGAAAACAAAAATAAGGAGTATAATGTTCATGTAAACAAAAGTGGAGAAATTAAAATGATAAGTTCACCAGGTGATGAGATTAAAGTATTATTTGAATAAAAAAGCAAGAATTAATAAACAAAATATTGCAATTATTTTTTTATTTTTATATAAAATGCCAAAAGGCGAAAAGGCCAAGAAAAAAAGCAAAAAAAGTGTTGACAGAGAAGAAAGAAATGTGATATGATAAAAAAGCGCTCGAGAAAAGGAAAG
>CAKUPP010000033.1 GCA_934675165.1 uncultured Eubacteriales bacterium | reverse complement strand
ATTAATTGTCAAGTATTTCCTTATCAAAAAATTTATTTTCGTGTTTTGTTAGTTTACAATTGATGTGTCACAAAAAAGAAGTGACGGATAATCCAAGTCGTGTTACAGTTAAGTTGAGTCAAATATGCTGCGCATTCTCTCTATTCTTTTGATGACTTTAAACACCAATTCACTGTTCACAACAGAAAATATAATTATTTTTCTATGTTTCTTTTTAATCGAGCTTCTCCTTCTGCCTTTATTTCCTCTTTTATCCTTAATGGTGAAGTCTTCTAATTTTGTAACACATCAATTGTAAACCAACAAAGGATCAATCAAAACGGAACTTAAACAGTTGATAAAACTTTTAATTTATGGTATAATTTAGGATATATATTTCGTCGACAAATTTATTCTAATGAAAGGAGGGCAAATCAAGTTTACCAAAAAAGCAGCCCAGTTTGCTGAAAAATATTTTAAAAATAGAAGAATAGAAAATTTTTTGGTTGCAATAAAAAGAGGTGAACAAAAGCCTTCGGGATATAAAGTGTTTTATAAACAGTTGTTGGGTAAGAAACAAGATCCATCAAGTGCATATTGCATATAAAGTTTATACAAGTAACATCGAAAAAGCAAAAAGCTGTTTGAAATATCGTTAATAAAGGAAGGTAGACTTAGTTATATAATTAGTCCAAAATTTGATTGTTTACTTTATTTATCTAAGGATCAACAAAGTAAGTTTAAAAAAATCATATCGCCAGATACAGATTTTCCAAAAGGACTTTTAAACGAATCAAAAAGTGATTGTCTTTCTGAGTTTGAAAGGAAGATGAATAAAAAATCATCCGTTGATTTAGCTGATTTAATTTTAGATATTAATAATACCGGTATAACTATTAATGACCACATTTCAGGAGATTCACGTATAACCAACAAGGAAACTACAAGAATCATAAAACGTTTTTGCGAGTTCGTTAGTGGTGCAACTAACAATTTGAAATTATGGGACAAATATTTTAGTGTCCACAAATAATTTATACATTGATTGAGGGGAGTTTATGAAAATAAATATCTTTAAATTTATAAAAAACAGATTTTTTTTAGGCATAGTTTTGATTTGTGTTTTGTGTTCACAAATAGTTTTTGCGACATTTGATGTATCAGATAAAGATGGATTTTTGCTGTATGAGTGCACTGAAGAAAAAGTGAGTTTTTATGAAAGAGATTCTGGAAATAAGATAAATAGTATACGATTAGTGAGCAATATAAAGTCTAGCAGTAATGGAGGTTACCGGTTAAATGTGTTAAATAATGATGGAATTAATATTTTAGACTTGGATTTATTTCTGTCAACTAATGATAGTAGCTTAAGTGATGGTGTGGTTAGTGAAGAAAGATTATTAGTTAAACCTTTAAATAGAAGTATTATTACTAGTGATATAAAAGCTACGAGTTGGGACGATAAAGTTATATTTGTTGAGGGAATATTAAATTTTGGAAGTAAGCATGGAAATTTCAAATATCACAACGGTACAGCACATTTAACAATTGATGGAGTTGACCTTTACTCGGAAGAAAAACTTAATTTTGCTCAATTAATCGCAATTTTAATACATCAAATTGTTTTCTGAGATATAGGAGGAATATAGATAATGGCAGGGCTAGAATGGAACGAAGTTACTGATGCTACCGGAGTGAGGTTCACAGATATTCAACAGAACAAAGAAGCTTACGCTTATACTACCAATCAGATAAATATTCTTAATAATTTTGATGACAATAAAGTTTTTATTGGGGATACAGTTTTGAGAACATTTCGGGGTTCTAATATTGGTCATTTGTTTTATGGAGAATCAAGACAGACAAAGCAGACGAGAGCTGATGTAACTAAAGATGGGGATAGTGTTAAAATTCAAATTCAGCTCAATACTGGCACAAAAGGAAGCCCAACTTTTGCTTCCTTGTTTGTTAGAAATAATGTAGAGAGTTATTTAAAACTAGATGGAGTGCCTAGGGTATTAGCTCAATGGGATTACGATATTTCAAACATAGAACGATTAATAGATAGTGGCACTCTGCAAGAAAAAATTCTAAAACTTTGTATTTCAGATATAAACGAATTTATTGAGCAATATAATAAAACATTTTTGCATAAAGACACGTTGGTACTTTTAGATGAGTCACTCATAACAGATGTCGCTTTAGGCCCGATTTACCATGGAAAAAATTTTGCTAATTTTATTCATCGTTTGTACGATGTTCAAAAAAAGTATGCTAGTTTGCGAAATCATCAAATTGATTATAAAGGCAGAATGAGTCGAGAACGTAAAATTGAATTGGGAAAAAAATTTTAGAAGGACTGAGATACTCTTTAACTAATAAAGTAGTTACAGAAGTGGTATTGCTACCATAGAGGGATATTCCTCAAAAAGTGAGCTATCTCATATTGGATATGCACTCGATTTATCCGTCACTTCTTTTCTTTTGTAACATATCAATTGTAAACCAACAAGTTTAAAAATGTTTTATACATAATAACATTGACGTACGTAAATACGTATGATATAATATAAAGGAGAGGTGAGTTATTATGTATAACACAAATATAACTAACGCGAGAGCAAACTTGTATAACTTAGTAAATATGGCAATTGATGACAGTGAAGTTATAAATATAAACACTAAAAACGGAAACGCTTTACTAATTAGCGAAGATGACTACAATTCTTTGCTTGAAACTATTTACATCATGCAAGACAAAGAAACCATGAAAACCATTAAAGAAGCAAAGGAAAATATGAAGAATAAAGATTATTGGGTAGATGAATCCGAGGTAAACTGGAATGTATAAAATAAAGTATTCAAGATGTGCAGTAAAGCAAATCTCAAATCTGAAAGCTTGTGGTCTTGGTAAAAAGGTTTCGCGTTTAATATCTATAATAAAAAAGAATCCATGCCAACTGCCTCCCCCATATGAGAAATTACAAGGAAGCTTAGAGGGATTGTATTCTAGAAGAATAAACATAAAGCACAGATTGGTATATAATGTAGATGAAAATACTAAAACAGTTTACATCATAAGCATGTGGACACATTATGAACAATAGTATTTAGCACCTTCGGGTGCATTTTTTAATATCTGATTTTACTTCAACCTGTTAATAGTCATCGCCTTCATAAATATCTTCACCACAAAAAACGTTCTAAAACTGCTTTGGCTTCATTATCCGGCGGCTCAAGATATACTCTGTCATCTAATAGTTCCATTTACTTATCCTTCCTTTGTACATTTATTTTTTTAAAAGATAAATTTTCGCTTGTTCTTGAATAAAAAGCAAAATTTCCTAACTGCAAAGAGTTAAGAAATTTCTCGTAGGTAATATAAAGTTTGTTGTCGGTCATGTATGCAACTTCGACTCCGTATCTTTCCAGCAGTATAGTAAAAGCCTCCTTCTACCATTTTGTTAATCTCGCAAAGTAGTGCAAAATCAGTATTCGATGATATAACATTATAAATCGTAAAATGTGAAACATTTTTTCAAAACATTTATTATTTTGTTTCACACATTAGATTTTTAAATTTCGTCCCCCTGAAAATTAAAAGTATCGCTACACCAATAAACAATCCCGTCCCATAAATCACTAAAAAATTTTGAAAATTGGAGCCAAATTGAGCTGTTTTAGACACAATTCCTAAATTTTTTTCCATTTTGGAAAGCAAGATCTCCACCTTGTTAAGTGCAGAAATACCGCAATAATTAATTCTTTTAAGAAAATTTAAACACTCTTCTCGGTTAAATACTTCAAAACACTTGTTTTCCATAAATTCCAGCTGCTCATCAAATGTCGCAAACTTTTTTGTAATGTTCAATATAAATCCTCTTTTTACAAAAAAATGTCTCCCTCTGGGGCACATCACACACTTTAAAAATGTGGAGAGGTGTAGGGAGCCCTATTAGCGTTATTATACACCCAGCGCGTATAATTTTTCAAACAATTTTTTATATCTTCTAAAAACATTCTACTACATTGTAAACCAGTTGTATATTTATGTCAAATCACACTAATTAGTCAACCATTTACCATTACTTTGATGAGTGATTTTATCTTATTCTCCCTCGAGCTTTATTGTTCCTCCGAATGTATTACTTCCCACCATATTTTTTCATCTCCAAAAAAGCACTTCATTTCTGAAATGCTTAAATTAATTTTTTTAAATTCCTTCTTGCGTAAAGTACTCTTAATATTTGCACACTTTTTGTATCGTCTATAACGCGGAAAAAAATTATATAGTTTTTTACGAGTAATTTTCTAACATCACATTTCCTTATAGCATTATTTGAAATTTTAGGACAACGATGAGGATTTTCTTCCAAGCTAAAAATGGCCTTATCAATTGTAATCAATAAATTATCTGAAGCCATTTGAGCTCCTATAACATTAGTTATATAACACCTGATATTTAATAAATCTTGTTTTGCGTTATTTGAAACATATATGTTATATTTACACATTTAATAGTTCTTTTCTAACATTTTCATATGGTTCAAAATTACCCGCTTCAAAATCGTTTATCCCTGCATAAATTTTTTCATATAACTCTATTTTTTGAGCCATTTCTTCATATAATTCCATACTCATAACTGCCAAATCCCCTTGACCGTTTCGCGTTATAAATACAGGTTCATTTTCCAAATGGCATAATGACGATACACTGTTATATTCATTTCTTAGTGCAGTACTTGATATTATATTTGGCATATTAATCAACCTCCTAAAGATATTATATTATAATTTCTTTAGAATATCAACATTTGAAATTACAATTTAATTTGACAACCATTCATCACTACTTTGATGAGTAGTTTTTCTTCTCGGATTATTCTTTCAAAGCCATTTAAAATCTCGATTTGGACTTGGTACCTTTTTAAAAGTTGTAAGAAAAAAGAAATTTTGAGGGGCGCCATGTTTTTCGGCAATTCTCAAAACTTCCTGTGCTTGTTCGTTTAATAATATTTTATTCAATTTTTTCTCCTAAAAAACTCTTTTATTTAGAGTACAAATTTTCTAGTTTTTCTATCGGAGCAACTAAAGATGAAAGAAGATTTATATTTAATCTGGAAGCCGATGTCATATAAATTGCTCCGAGCTTATAAATTGTGTAGGCTTGTCAATGATGTGTTACAGAAGGAAAAAAGAAGTAACAGATAGACCACAAGTTGCGTTACAGTTAAATTTTGATTTTTGAGTACATTTAATTTAGTTTTTGATTATTCAAAATTCCATTTCTGAAAAGGAAAAACCTTTAACACCAAGCAGCTAGAGAGCTCAGAAAAACTCTATTATAAAATTTCAGTACTACAAACCACTATTACACCATATTGTATTTGTTGACACCAAACAACCAATCCTTCAATTTACTTAAAACACTCTGATTATCAACAATATTCTGTGGATACGTACGCAATATTCTTAAATTTTTTAAATCTGATAATTGTTTGCATTTTTCAATTGAATTCAGTATTGCACTTAATTCAATTAAATTTTCTAATGATGTTAATGGCGATAAATCCGTAATCATATTTTGGCTAATATCTAATATTTTCAACTTTTTCAACGAACCCAATGGCGATAAATCTCTAATCTCATTATTCCGTACACACAAATATGTCAATTGTGTCAGGCTAGAAAGCGGCCTTATATCGCTAATCAAATTACATGACAAATCCAAATATGTTACGTTATTTAATTTAGATAAAGGTGATATATCAGTAACTTGATTGAACCGTAGGGTTATCTCGCGTAAATTAGTTAATTCTGATAAAGGAGCCAAATCAAATACTCCTCCGTTAACTATCGATAAATTGTTCAAATTATTCAAATACTGAATACCCGAAATATTAACAATAAAGTCTAAATCTTCCTTCTTTCCCTCACATCTAAAACTTCTTATGTTGTTTAACTCACCCTGCGTGACCACATCACACATCGAATTCTTGTTCAATATTTTAGATATTTTTTCAGCAACTGCATGGTCAGGAAAAATTTCTTTAATTTTTTTAGGGACTATAAGATCTTCTGCGAAAACAGGTGGTAACAATAATGTAAAACAAAAAATGAACACAGGTACAAAACTTAAAAATTTTTTTATATTCATAAAAATTCTCCTAGTAAATAATGATGACAGAATTACGAACATTAAAGTGATAATTGTCTTTGCTGAAGTGGGGATTAACTCTGAGATGGCAATGTTATGAGATAATAAGTGGTTGGACTAGCATATACAGGTTCTTTTTGGACTAATTTATCGTTAATTCGCGGAAACTTCACTCGAGTAAGCTCACCGTGAGGGTCAATAGAGGCTGCCCACATAGATTTAGGTTCAAAACTAAAGGAGTGGGTATAAATGTTAGCTGTGAACTATTCGACTATAAGAGAAAACCTTAAATCCTATTGCGATAAAGTCACAGACGATAAAGAAACTGTTATTGTTACCAGAAAAGGTGAAAAAAATGTTGTAATAATAAGCCTTGACGAGTGGAATGAACTTTCAAAAGCTGCTAAAAATGCCGAATATTTAAACATGTTAGACCGTTCTTTCAATCAGTTAAGGTCCGGCCAAGGAAAAGAACATGAATTAATCGAGGATGAATGAGGATAGAAAGTCAAATTATTGAGCCAAAGTAAATTTAAGAATTTTCTATCGAGAACGTACTTATCATTATGTTGTATTTAACATGCGTGTTACTGGTCGAAAAAGTGCTTAATGTTCCCAATTTATCACCTCATTTTAAAATTTGATATTTATAATATATCTGAATTTGCATACAAGATTGGTATAATTATTTTTTAGAAGTTGATTTGTATGCCAGCAATAAGACCAAGCGAAGATTTACGCAATGACTATAACAGCATAATTGATTACTGCAAAGAAACCAATGAATCTGTATTTATAACTAAGAACGGACATGGTGACGCAGTCATTTTGAGTATGGAAAGTTATGATAATCTTTGTGGTAAATATGAACAATCGATGAAGGTGTTAAAGACGTTTCAAAAGGCGATGTAATTCCATACGAAGACGCTATTAAAGAAGTTACAGGTGAAAAGTTTTAATTTGTAATTCATAAAGTTTTAATATCTAAAATTGCCACCCGAGATTTAAAAAGTGCATTTGAATATATAAAATATACTTTAAAAAATATTTTATACTGCATTATTAAATCTCACCTTCTGAATTTTGAATGTAAAAAAGCCCCCAAAGACGCAATAACCATTAATGCAGTAACCACTGATAATCTTGCCTACAATCAACTATAAATTCAACATAAACTATGTCATCTTTAATTTGATAAATAAGTAAATATCTTGATGAAACAAACATTTTATGATATTTATTTGGAGTTATATATTCATCATTTATAAACCCGTATCTTGTTGGCATAGTGGCTAACAAACGAATACTTTTTATTAACTCTCCTTTTAAATTTTTCGCAGCATTCGTATTAATGTTTGCCAAAAAGGCTATATGACTTCCCATTTCCTCTTTTGCTCTGTTTGAAACTATTATTTTATACTGCTGCACTTTTACCACGTCCAACATCATTAATTATCTCATCTAAATAATTTTCTAAATCATCGACATCACATCCCGTATTCCCGGACAATCTATCTTCATTCACAGCTATAAGTTCCTCACGTAATTTGAGCATCTTTTCTCGCTTTGTGAAAGATGCAATATCCATAACAATCAAATCTCCCTCACCATTTTTGGTAAGATAAATCGGTTCTCCCGTAGCCTTACAAAGTGCAGAAATTTCATTGTAATTCTGACGTATGTTTGCAGATGGTTTAATAAGCATATTCAACACCTCGTTGTAATATTTTAATCACATTATACTCTTTTGTTGCTATCAATTCAATATGTATCTCTAAATTTCGCCCTCCTGAAAATTAAGAGTAGCATTGCCACTTGAATTAGGAACAAATTTAACATCAACCTGAACTCTTTGGCCAGGAAACAGCATTTTTTCATAAGGCTTTGGTATATATTTTGGATTTGGTGGTTTAACAGGAATTTGACCATGTTTACGTAAAAATCTGTAAAGACCAGTAATGGAGCGCGTGTAACCTCTTTGGCGAAGTTTAACCCAAAACACAACTAAGCCTGAATTCATGTTACGTTTTCGCATATCCATGATAAGTTTTATTTCTTGCTCAGTGTGCTGATTTGGGTGATGATTAGGGCGATGTGACTTATCTGCAAGAGATTGTAAAGTTCCGTCATATCTTCTTGTCCAGCGATAAATATACT
>CAKUPP010000032.1 GCA_934675165.1 uncultured Eubacteriales bacterium | reverse complement strand
GTTTTTATTCCGTTCTTACACCGCTTAAGCTATCACTGAACCACGCGACTATCGCGTGGTTTTCTACATACAAAAAAAGTCATAAAGAAACATCCCTTTATGACTTCAGACTTTTTATTATTTAATTTTACTTTTTTCGCATTATTTTGGACGTGCCTATCCAAGATTCTGATACATATTAAAATTTTAAAAATATTATGTAAACCGGAATTAATATTACCCGGCGATCTACATCGTTTAAGTACGGAATAAACTTCAGATACGCACATAAAAAGAGCTATCTTTCTCTACACACCATTAAATTCTAAACCATATAGTCATCTCTTTCTTTTTTCTAATTTATGGTTTATATATTAAACCTTTTCGTTATGCATACATGTCGAACAATGGTGTTGTACCATTATAAAATTTTTTAAACAAAAAAGCTCCCCTAATGCTAATTCTTATTTTCCTTGTAAACTAATGCGGGATAAGTAAATCTTTATTTCTTCAATTATATGCCCAATATTGCCTTCTCCGGCATATTTTTTTATATCAAAAAAATTATCATTAATATCTACCCATTCGAGTTTATTTACTTCTTCTACTAATTCAAGTTTTTTGCTTAGAATACCATAGTATACTTCAAGTGATTTACTAAAAACCAAATAATCAATATTCATAAAATGCTTTAAAGATATATCACTTTTATCGATACCGGTTTCCTCAAATAATTCTCTATATGCTTCATGTAGTCCGTCATTTTCTTTTTCTATTTTTCCACCAACCAAATTGTACATACCCTTATAGGGCTCTTTTGCCCTTTTGCACATTAAGGTTTCTTTCATATCTTTATCAAAAATAACAACAACGTTATATTTCATACTACACCTCAAAAAATTATACCAATATCTTCGACCTGTCTTTGCAAGAATAAGTTAAATATTCACCTGTTATGCAAGTAGACTTGCTAAATCTCTCTAATATTTTTTTGTTAAACTCATCGCTCCATTTCTCATTTGTGTAGCCGATAATCTTTTGATATGTTCCTATACTTTTCAAATATTCAACATACATTTCATAAGAATCAAACGTCATCAAAAAGTTTTTTCTAGATGCACATACAGAGTACAGTCCAGCTTTAGTTACTATTTCATCCATTTCTTTTACACTGTATCTGTTCGATAAATCCTTGGGTTCAAACGTTTCTGAAAGATAATTCGCTCCCGGAACCGAAAATAAAATAATGCCATCATCAGATAAAAGTTTTTTTGCACATTCCAATGCTTGGATAGGATCACTCACGTGATGAAGTACATTACTAAAAATGATTATGTCAAATTTACTACTTTTAAAGTCGTGTTTTATGAAATCATCAGCAATAAAACTCACTTCATTATTTCCCTTAGAAACTTTATTTCTTGCATGCTCAATCATATCGTTACTTATATCCAAACCGATCAAATAACTATTTTCGATTTTTTTATCGATTCTAGAAATCAGTTTTCCCGTACCACAACCTACGTCTAGAATAGACATACCATTTTTTACATTCATCATAACTTCATCCATAATCGGATTCTTAGCACCATGATATGTAACAAATTTTGACTTTTCATCCCACCCATCAGCGGTTTCTTTACTAAATGTTTCTTCTACCCTTGATGAAAAATCCGAAGTATCATATCCAATATTTGATTTTTCCCCTTTACCCGCACATAAGTATTCTTTCGGGTGTAAACCACTATGTACAATTGTACCATTACACATTGTTCCAATCAAACACACCGAAAAAAATGCGCTTAAAAAATTTTCTTTTTGGTTTTCATATAATATCCTCCATAAATTAAAAATAGTTTGTGTTATTGTTACTTAAACCACTTAACATCATTCGGCCGTTTTAATAATATCACAATTTATCTTTGATTACAATAATTTGATTTCTTTCAAAAACAAAAGTGTTGGTTTACAATTGATGTGTTACATAAAGAAAAAAAGAAGTGACGGATAAATCAAATTGTGTTACAGCTAAGTTGAAACATAATAAACAAACACAAAAAGGAGATATCCGTCATGAGCACTGTAACACAAACAATGCTGTATCGTCAAGCCTTAATCAACTATGCAAATAAGTATGGAGTGACAAAAGTTGCTATCAGATACAAAACAAACCGTCAGTATATTTATCGCTGGACAAGAAGATATGATGGGACTTTAAAATCTCTTGCAGATAAGTCACATCGCCCTCATCATCACCCAAATCAGCACACTGAGCAAGAAATAAAACTTATCATGGATATGCGAAAACGTAACATGAATTCAGGCTTAGTTGTGTTTTGGGTTAAACTTCGCCAAAGAGGTTACACGCGCTCCATTACTGGCCTTTACAGATTTTTACGTAAACATGGTCAAATTCCTGTTAAACCACCAAATCCAAAATATATACCAAAACCTTATGAAAAAATGCTGTTTCCCGGCCAAAGAGTTCAGGTTGATGTTAAATTTGTTCCTACACTTCTCGTCACAACGGTAAAGTTGAACGTTCTCATAGAAAAGATAATAAATACTTTTATGCTACTCATTCTTTCTATTCTTTTGATGACTTTAAACTCCAACTTGCTGTTCACAACAGGAAATATAATCATTTCCCTATGCGCCCTCTCAATTGGGCTTCTCCTTCTGATTTTATTTCCTCTTTTATCCTTCATGGTGAAGTCTTCTAATTTTGTAACACATCATTGACAAATCTACACAACTCTGGAAATTGACTGTTTAAAAAATTATTGACATTTTAAAATTAATTTGATAAAATTTAGAGGGTAAATTCTGCGGAATGGTGTAACGGTAGCACAGCAGACTCTGACTCTGTTTGTGAGGGTTCGAATCCTTCTTCCGCAGCCATTATTTTTTTGATATACTTCGAGGTGTAGCTCAGCTTGGTAGAGTGCTACGTTCGGGACGTAGATGCCGCAGGTTCAAATCCTGTCACCTCGACCAGCCGGCACAAAAAGCTTGAGATTAGGACAATTTTGAAAAGCTAAAACAAGCTTCAAATCTTTGGGTAAAGTTACATTTTTCAAACTAGGCAAACTATTAAAGCTTCCTACTATCTCTTGTAAATTTTTTGGGAACATAACTGTTTCTAAATTATAAAATGTATCATTAGTACCGCAAAATCTGTAACAAGGAGTACGTGTAACACCATCGCTATCTGGTATCATTGTGATATCTGAGAAATCTATTGACTTAACGGATTCCAAAATACTAAGAGATAAATTATTCAAATCATCTGAACTGGCTCATAATATGGATTTTCAATTATTTCTCCACCTATAAAAAGAAACTCCTATTATTAATATCAGAAATATCCAACCTACTGTCGTTAAATAGTCATAATCAATATCATATGTCAAAAGCATTTTTCCATTGTTAAGAAATTTCTTCCAAAGACCTTTTATTAGTTCATAGTTTTCTGAGTATTCATTCGTACCTTTTACACCAAGATAAGGTTTTGAAAAAGATATTTTAAAAGTGATTCGCCTATTAAATGCTTCGTCTATATTTTGATCTTTGTTAGTTGTCAAAATTGTTATTCCATCGTGATCTTCAAGTTGCTGAAGTAAGAACGAAACTTCTATATTGGCATTTCTGTCGTGAGAATCTTTGATATCAGTTCTTTTTGAAAATAAAGAATCGGCTTCATCAAAAAGTAAGATTACATTACTTTTACGTGCTTCTTCAAAAATTTCTCTCTATACAATGCATATACAATAAGAAAATGAAACAAAAGCTTTAAGTTAAGTGAAAATGTTTTCATAAAATTAAATACTATGAAAAAATTGACCGTATTATCGGTCGCATATTCTTCGTTTTTATACTAATTTTTTAACTTTTTTATATTTAAACACCATTCATAGTGCACATTTTAAAAGTCGCGCATTATTTAAAATTAAGGTTTCAAGTGAAGTTATTTTAGATACTTTTTTTATTGAAAAATTTTACATTGTATGATATAGTAAGCGGTAATGTTTTAATTTAAGGAGCGAGTGCAAAATGTGGATATTAAACGATCTTGAAAAGTTTAAATATAGCGATGAAATTGCTATTATTCACAGAGAAAAACGTATTACTTTCCGGGAACTTTGGGAGAAATCTGAAAAAATAGCAAACTATATTGAAAAAAATTGCAAAACAAAAGCACCAGTTTTAATATACGGGAATAAAAACATAAATATAATACCTGTAATGATAGCGTCGCTTAAAACGGGTAGAGCTTATTGCCCTGTGGACGTAACTTACCCGCCTGAAAGGCTATATAAAATTTCGAAAACCACAAATTGCGAAATTATATTTAACTTTTCAGAATTAGATCTAGAAACAAATTTGCAAGTAATTGATGGTAATAAAACGGAAAATATATATAAATCTGAAAATGAAATACATTCAAAAGATGATTGGGTAAAACCGGATGATGTTTGCTATATACTATTCACATCAGGAAGTACCGGCGAACCCAAAGGCGTTCCTATAAACCGTAAAAACATAGAAAATTTCGTAGACTGGTTTAAAGAAAGCTGCCAAATTCCAAACGACTGCCAAACTATATTAAATCAAGTTTCATATTCTTTTGATGTTTCGGATATACCTATTTATATTTATCTTCCAATGGGTAAAACACTTTTTAGTATTGATCTTGAAATGATTCAAAATTTAAAAGAATTATTTGAATATTTAGAAAAAAGCGATATTTCTGTTTGGATATCCACACCGTCATTTTTAGAAATTTGCAATTTTGATGCTAAATTTGATTGTAAGATGCTTCCTAAACTTAAAAAATTCATTTTGGCAGGGGAAGTTCTTAGTAAAGGCTTAGTAAAATCAATATATGAAAACTTTGAAAATTCGGTTGTTGTAAATGGATATGGTCCAACTGAAGGAACTGTACTTTTTAGTGCTTGCGATATAACCAAGGAAATGCTCGAAAGTGAAAATAGTTTGCCAATAGGGAAAATTTTACCCGAAGCAAAGTACTTTATTATTGGCAAAGATAACTTACCCGCCAAAGAAATAGGCGAATTAGTAGTTATAAGTAATAGTGTAAGCAGCGGATACTATAACGATAAAGAAAAATCTGAAAAATCGTTTTTTAAAGATGAAAAAACAGGTAAAATGGGCTATAAAACGGGAGATTTAGTCTTTGAACAAGACAAACTTTTATATTATATTTCAAGAAAAGACTCTCAGATAAAGTTAAATGGTTTTAGAATTGAAGTTGATGATATAGCTCGCAATTTAGAAGCTCTTGATTATATAAAAAGCAGTTTGGTGTTACCAATTTTAAAAGATGAAAAAGTTTCTTATTTGGCTGCTTTTATAGTTGTAAAAGAGGACGTCAAATTATCAGGGAGAGAGCTTACGGTTAAGGTAAAAAAGGATTTGAAAGCTTTGATTCCTTCGTATATGGTTCCAAGAAAAATAAAGGAAATAGATAAATTCCCTCTAAATACAAATGGCAAAATAGACCGAAAGAAACTTCTGGAGGAATTTTAGATGGCTATAATTTTATATTCGGACTTATTTTCTATTTATCTGCTTATTTTCTCACTTTTGCCTGCAATAATTTTAGGACTTGTGGGAAAAAGTTCAAAAATTTATGGTATGCTTATTTCTATAGTATTTATTCCTTTAATTATCGGCCTAAGCCCATCCAAATTATTTCAGTTTTTAGCATTTATATTTTTTGAGTTAATACTTGTAAAGGGTTACCAGTATATTCACAGTAAAACTAAAAATAAATTTTTATATTTTTTAACTTTTTTTCTTTCCATACTACCTATTTTTGCAATAAAACTTTGTGTATATTCGAGTAGATTTAGTATGCTTGGTTTCGTGGGAATTTCTTATATTAGTTTTAGAATATTGCAGGTTATAATTGAAATTCATGATGAACATATAGATAAGCTGCCAATTTTGGACATGCTATATTTCATAACATTTTTTCCTTGCATACAGTCTGGCCCGATAGATAGGTTTGGTCGATTTTCTGAAGATCTAAAAAAGCAAGTAAGCTCTAAAGAGTATGTTAACGAGTATTTGACCTTTGGGCTTAAGAAATTATGTATGGGAATACTTTATAAACTTGCTATAGCTTCACTTATAAACAACTTTATTATAGAGAAACTGCCGAAAGAGGTCACTGTTACAAGTGTAATAATATATATGTATGCCTATACTTTTTACCTATTTTTTGATTTTGCCGGATACTCAAATTTTGCAATAGGTATAAGCAGTATTTTAAAAATAAGATCCCCAGAAAACTTTAATAAACCATTTTTGGCAAAAAATATGAAAGAATTCTGGGACAGATGGCATATATCTCTTTCTAAATGGTTCGGTGATTATCTTTTTAGCAGATTTGTTTTAAATACACTTAGAAACGGTACTTTCAAAAGCAAAAAAATGGCTATAAGATGTGGGTACATGCTTACTATGACTGTTATGGGACTTTGGCACGGATTTTATTTATTTTATTTAATCTATGGAATTTATGAAGGTCTTATGCTGGTGCTAACTGATGTTTATTTAAAGTCGAAGATTTACAGAAAATTTAAAAAGTCAAAGTGGTTTGAACCCATAAGCATATTTGCATGTTTTAATGTAGTGGCATTTGGTATGCTACTGTTTTCGGGATATTTGTTTAAATTTTAAAAAGGAAGTGTAATGTTTTGAATTTTGAAAATTTAGCTTTAGAAATAATGGAAAGCGTTTGCGAAACAGACGAGGTAAGAGAAGACTTAGATTTAGACCTTTTTGATGCCGGATTTATTGATTCGCTTTCAGTTATTAATATAATTTTAGAGATCGAAAACAAACTTAAAATAAGACTGCAACCAACAGATTTTGAAAAAAAAGATATTTCAACTATCAATAATTTTAAGGCTTTCTTGGAAGGGGTGGCTAATAAAGAAAAATGAAAGGAAAATTAAAAGCCATATTTTTGGTGTTTATACCAATATTTCTTTCTGCTGTTTTACTTTTTGCCTTCGATAAGTTTTTAGATGAAAAAATAGAATTAAATTATAACGACGCACTTGGAAAAACATATGGTGTTGATGAAATGAATAAAGGAGTTAAGCTTCTTTCGCACAATGCCAAAAAAGACGATTTAATTATTCTCGGTTCATCAGAACTTGCCAACGCCGATTATATTGCTCAAAATCCAGCCAACATCTTCCCAAATAACCATCTTGCATCTTCCCCAAGTTTAGTTGGCAGAGCATACGTACAAGATTTACTTAACGGCATAAAAATAGGCGCTCTAGGTGATAGCTTTAAAGATAAAAAAATAATACTTATAGTTTCGCTCCAATGGTTTTTAGACAAAGAAATTAACAAAGATGGTTTTAAGGCGCACTTTTCAGAACTTCAATTTTATAAAACTATGAATAATGAAAAAATAAGCGAAAATGAAAAGAAATATATTTGTACAAGAGTTTCGGATTTAGCAGCGAAAGAATCTTCACTTGCAGCACCTCTGCTTTATTCCTATTTATATTCTCACGAAAATATTTTTTCAAAAGTAGGGCTTGAAATTTTAAAACCATACTACTTTTTAAAAGAAAAATTTCTAGATCTGAAGGATAAATACTTATCATACAAAGCTGTTAAAAGATTTAAAGATGATATACCGAGTAATATTAAAGAAATAGATTGGGAAAAAGAAGAAAAATTGGCAGTGGATACAGGAAAATCAGAATGTACAAATAATGATTTTTATGTTTATGATGATTACTATAACGAGTACTTAAAACCAAATATGGATTTTTTGAAAGATAGTTTTAAAGATGTAGACTTAGTAAACTCAAATGAAATGAAAGATTATGAACTTTTTTTAAAAATGTGCAAACAAACAGGAGTTAAACCTTATATTGTTTTTATGTCAACAAACGGGTATTATTACGATTCTACGGGTCTTGCAAAAGAAAAAAGAGATAAATTTTATGATAAATTGGTACAGCTTGCTACTATGTGTGATTTTGACTATTTAGATTTAAGAGATCATGAGTACGAACCTTATTTTTTAAAAGATGTTATGCATTTAGGATGGAAAGGGTGGCTTTATGTTGATAGAAAAATTGCAGAGTATTATTCATAAAATTGGGGAAAATTATGTTTTTAAATTGTTACTAATAATGCTTGGAATTTTACTGGTGATATTTGCAATGCTAGAAAGCCAAGATGGGAAAATAACGTTTGTTTATAACAATTTTTAATAGACTGGTTTAAAAACCAAAAAATATGTTTAGGGTTACAGTTAATGTAGCTATTGAGGAAATAAACTATACTTTACAATTGCTGCAGCAGAACAAAGTTTTTTATATAAACGAGGATGGCACGATTGCATCAAACTTTTAAAAATGACTAAGATATTATAAATCATAAAAATAAAATCTGCTTCATAGTGGATTTTATTTTTTAAGTCCACTTCACAAAGTGAAAATTTCTATTGTAGTGGACTAACAGCGTAAAAGTGGAATTTAAAAATTCATGGGGTTTATAACCATCCGAAAATATAATTTAAATAATAAAAACTAAGTGTAAGGAATGATAAATATTAAACTGAAAGTTACCAATTCAAATGAAAATAAGCCAAATCAAA
>CAKUPP010000031.1 GCA_934675165.1 uncultured Eubacteriales bacterium | reverse complement strand
TTTTTGATTTCAGTTATAAAGATTTTCCAGATGAAATATATAATTCAAAAGGAGAGTTAATAAGTAAGCGAGAAAATTAGTTAATGAAGCCTTCCGTAATCTTGGTTTGCGGGAGGCTGTATGTTTTTGTGCGGGGAATTCCAATGATAGTGTTTGGAACGAATATGGCAGTTGAAGGAATGCAGGATTTGTGGTATACATTAAGTGGAGAGCTTGATAAAGAGAGCAAGAATTTAATCAAGGAAGTCACACATCACAAGGTTGATAACTTGGTGGAATTGTCAGAGATTGGAATGTCGATCTATTCGGGGGCAGTCGCTTCGAATAAGATAACAGGGAAAATTGGTGAAGAATCAGAGCAATTAAACAGGTTATTGAATAAAGTTAGGAAACCAACCTCGGTTGCAACGAGGACTAAAAGATTAGTTAAAAAGTTTATGCCAAAAAAGCGCTACCGAAAGTTCAAAGTGGTAGATATTGAAGAGCTAGCGAAGAAACAGTGTTTAAAGCCGAATTTGCAACTTTTCGGTGAAAATCAAAAAACAGCGAATGTTGTCATAAAATTAGCGAATAGAGGGGTTAGTTTTGGTAGACATTATCCTAAAAATTTATTTGAGCAAATGGCTATGAAAGAAGTTATGTCGAATCCATTAGAAAAAGCGATAGATTTAAGCAAAATTTCAAAACCAATTTTATTGAAGGATAAAAGATGGCCATGTTCTGAAGGTTGGGTAAAAATGCAACGTGTTGTAATTGGCTCAAATGGCGAAAAAGCAATTATACATTTTGTATATAATGATGCTTTAAAATTATTTGATGATTTTAAGTTTGTGTAACGAGGAGGCCCGTTATGAATAATATAGTACTGACAAAAAAAGCAGAAGACAAAGAAATTAATTGGATGTATTTAGATATTGAATGCATTTCAAATTTAGTAGCAGCAAAGATTTCATGTATGACATCCAACGTTGAGATAGATGAAAATATAAAAAATATAGATGTTTACTTATCAAATAGTGGAAAGTTAGAAGTCGTTATAGGTTTTGGATTGGGAGTTGATCCGAACATTGAAATTAAAATTTTAAGAATTAATCAAAATGGGCATTTGAAGCTAGAAATTAATTTAGATGTAGATGATTCTGATTGTGATTCTGATATACATAAATGCATTTTTTTTATTGAAACTGAGCTTGGATTATTAGAGCAATTTAAAGAAAGATTAAAATTAATGTCGAAGTGCAATATTGGAGAAAGCATATCATTAGTGTAAAAATAATTTATTGTCTACAAGGTTGATAACTTGGTGGAATTGTCAGAGATTGGAATGTCGATCTATTCAGGGGCAGTAGCTTCGAATAAGATAGCAGGGAAAATTGGTGAAGAATCAGAGCAATTAAGTAAGTTAATTGAATGTTGTGTAGTTTCGTATTTATATTGACATTTAAAATTTTTTATGATAAAATCACAAAAATAAAATGCCAAAGGAAGTAATAGTATGAAAAAAGAAATTGAAGATTTTTATCTATTTCTAAAAAATAATGAATTGATTTTAACAAAACTAAGAAACAAAATTATTAAAATTAAAAATGATTTGTTAGATGAGAAAGTCATAAATGATTGTGTTGTTTCTATTGCAAAAGAAAACGGATTTAGTTTTACCTATGATGATCTAAAAAATTATGAAAAGGAAATGCAAAGTGAAAATAAACTAAGCGATAAACAATTACTTAAGGTTATTGGAGGAACTTTGCCTAAAAAGGTTATTACCGGAAGCTTGTTTTCTTTGCTAATTTTCAATTTAGCGCCAAGTGTAATTCAGAGTAAATCATATGATCGTAACGCATACTATGGTACATTTGCAACCACAGGGGCAACGGGTATTAAAAGTCAAATCAGTTTAAATTCATATTTAACAAAAGCTGAAATTTCAAAAGCACAAGAAAATGCATATGAAATTACTAATAAACTGTTTTTAAAAACTTTGTCAAATGTTGCAAAATTTGATGAGATAAGTAGTTATAGATATAATAAAAATTCTTCGAAAACAGATTTAGAAAGTCAGATGGATTTAGCAGTTAAAAATGGTGATCTTCCAATTAAAGAGTTTACTTTGAATCAAATAAATTCTGAATCTGCTTTAAAAAAATCTGAGAAAAGTGATTTAAAGCCTGAGTTTAAAATTATTAAGGGAGTAGATGCACTAAAACTTAGTGAGAGTGCTGAAGATTGTAGCATAGTGCAAGTTGCAAGTCAATTTAATGCATTGGAATCGGTATCATCAAAACCGACTGAGGTAAAAAGTTGGATTTATGATAATACACAAGGTCCAAGAGCTTCTTTGCAAGCAGTTGCTGCTGCTAAACATCGAGAATCTGCACATTTGCAAAATAAATTACCAGATGCAATTCAAGGGATATTAGAAAAAAGCAAATTAAAAGATGGAACTCAAATTTTAAAAAAATATCCTAATTTATACAAAAATGGATATTTGAAGCTTTTAGAGATAAAATCTGTTGAGGATTTGAAAACATTTAAAGATTTTCTGGATTTAAATATTGGTGAATTTAAATTTCTTTCACAATGGGTAAAATGTGAAGGTACCGGTAAAAAACAATTGCAGGTATTTAGTGCAGCACCTTCTTTTCAAGGAGTATATATAGATTGGAGCAAAACAGATGCTAGAACAAATTTGTTAAAGGAAATTTGCAAAGTTATTGTTATTAATGAATATAAATCAATTGCACAAATCGCTTCGCTTCGTTCAAAGCAAGTGGATGAGCCTGTATCACTCCATTTAACTTTAGTTGGGCAAGGAGTTTTTAATAATCCTCCTGAAATGATTCAAGAATTGGTAGAAACAATAAAAAAAGAACTAGAAAATACCAATGTTAAGGTATATTTACACGGATGGAGCAAAGAAGATTGTAAAAAATGGGAAAAAGTGATATAACGTAGAAATCGGTTGCCACGGATGGTAGCCGATTTTTATATTTAGAAAATTACGTGATCGGTGTGGCGCTTTTTAGATTTAGTAAGATGTACTTGCGATTTGCTGATAATAATTATGATTTGAATTAAGGTGAAATTATTGCGTAATTTACGACCGGATTAATATTGATTTTTTATAATAAGAAATATTTAGTTTTTGTTGAGAAAAGAATATTAAAATTATTTGATTTTTAATATTTCGTTAAGAATTGTTCGCGATAGACCTATAAATAGTTAAATTTGTTTAGATATGTTAAATATACGTTATATATATATATATATATGCTTCTGTTTTAATTAAAATTTTAAAAGTAATTAATTGACAAACATCTATAAAAATTTTACATTTATGGTAAAAGGAGGTCGTTTAATGCCGAAAACTGGGATAACGGTTTATGTGCGTTTTAGTAAAACGACAGTTACCCAGGCGGAATATGGTCAAGATTATTATAGCAAAGGAGTATTTATGTGAATGTAAGTAAATTAAATCAAAAAAATTTTTTAAGAATTGTGTCGTTTGTTTGTGCTTTACCTTTTTTGAGTTTTAGTATTCTAACAAGTGCTGAAAAGCCTAGGTTGCCAAATACATTTAAAGTGTTTAAAGTTGCAGTTATTGGTAGCGATGTTAGAGATGCTAGAGATGTTGGCAGTGTTCAAGATATCAAAATGGATGTTGAAGATACCAAAGTTTGTGAAGATAGTAAAAATGATAAAGGTGATAAGGGTACCGAAAGTGTCAAAATTTTTGAAGGTTTCGAAATCAATAAAAATACTATGGATATCGAAGATGTCAAAGGTGATAAAGATGCCGAGGGTGTCGAAGTCAATGAAGGTTTTGTGAATATTGAAGGTATCGAAGGTGATAAAGATGTCGCAGGCGTTAAAAGTGATAAAATTGCTGGAGGTGTCGAAGTCAATGAAGGTTTTGTGAATATTGAAAGTATCAAAGGTGATAAAGGTGCCGAAGTCAATAAAGATGTTGTGAGTATCGAAAATATCAAAGGTGATAAAGGTGCCGAAGTCAATAAAGATGTTGTGGGTATCGAAAATATCAAAGATGATAAAGGTGCCGAGGGTGTCAAAAGTGATAAAATCTCTAAAGGTGCCAAAGTTAATAAAGATACTGTGAATATTGAAGGTAGCAAAAGTGATAAAGGTAATAAAAGTGCTAAACGCACTAAAGTTTCTAAAGACGCTAAGAGAGCTGAAGTTACTATAGGTGTTAAGGGTGTTAAAAATACCAAAGTTACTAAAGAGACTAAGAGTGCTAAAGGTGCTAAAGACATTAGAGTTGCCAAAGTCAATAAAGATACTGTGAATATCGAAGATATAGATTATGGTGTAGAACGTAGTTTGAATAAATTTACAGTGAATAAACTGTGTTCATGTGGGTCAGGAAAAAAGTTAAGTGGATATGAAGGAGTCACTGTGAATAATGGCGAAATAGAGTTATATAAAAATTATCCAGTAAAGGTATCGGAAGATTCAATTTTTGTTGATATTGATGGAGGCCGTGAGTCAGTAGTACTTAGTTTTTATAACGTAAAAAATTGTGATGAGGCTAGAAAGGTAATACCAGAATGTCAGTTCGCTATTTGCCCGTTTTTTGCTAATTTGAATGAAATGGGAAATGGTCTAGAGGAACATTTAACTAGACTCAGAGATTTTGTGAAAAAATACAATGAAATGTGCGATGTTAGGTTTTTATATTATACGAATAATATTGAAGGCTCTGACAATATTGCTACATATCGCCAAACCATTGGCAGGCTTTGTAAAAAACTTTATACTAACCAAACAAAATTACAACAAGACATACAATCGCATCAATTGTCTGCAGAATCAGGTTATGAAAAGTGTATTGGTAATATTTTATATTGGCGAAGACAAAGAGCTATCGAGTTTGAAAGGTGCATGAAGAAGGAAGTTGTAAGTATAGATCGTTTTAAAGTTTTAGAAAAAATTAAAATGAGCGATCAAGTGGCTGTTAAAAATGCAGGCGATGAAGTTCGTAGCTTTCTAAACTCTCTAAATAAGAATGATTATAGTGGATATGAAAAGTTATATTCTGAAATTTTTAATGATAGTGGTGTGGTAAGTAGCTTAAACCAATTGCTTAACGATAGTGTAAAAAAGGGGTATGATGAAGGAACGATTAAGAAAAAATTAGAGGAAAAATTGAGGGTGAAGATAACCAATAATGGAATGAAGGGTTCTTTGAAAACCATCAAAGGTGTAGGTATGTGGGATCAATTTGCTGAAGCTATTAGGGGAGATGGTGCCACAATCTATGAGCGAATTTTTTGTAGTAGATGTGATAGATCAATGTATAATTTAATTTATCATTTGGTTAAAAGCTGTTTGGAAAAAGGCATGTATCAAGAAAGTGAAATACGCATGACATGTCGTGTTTATGTGATAGGGTATGTTGTGTCAGTATTACATGAAGTGTTGAAAAATATAACGCTTTAACAGATTATTTTCGTTAATAAATTATTTTTGTGAAAGGAATATGTAGGTCATGAGAAATTTAATCAAAAAAATTTTAGTTTTGAGTTTTGCAGTTACAGGAATGTTTTTATCTTCGAATAAGTGCTTTGCTGAAGGGTATGATGTTAGTATAATACTTTTGGGTAATACAGGTGTAGGTAAAACGAATATCGCTAGACGTTTATGCGGAGAAGATTTTAATGATGAACACGATCCAACGGGTTGGGCTGATGGTGGTGTTGGGGGTTATTGTCACACATATAGCTCTGGTAGTGATACATTTAATTGTTACTTTTTTGATGCTCCCGGATTTTTGAAAGTGGAAAATCCAGATATTACTAGACAAATTAAAGAAGCTCCTATTTCCGATATGTCCTTGGCGCTTGTGGTAGTTGATCCACTGGATAGTAACCATGGAGTTCAATATTGTAATAGTGTCCAAGAAGCTTTTGCACGACATGCGGTTTCTTTAAAGGCAAAGAATTCTAATTGTGGTGTAGTTGTAGTTGTTAATAAGTCTGATTTACTTAATTATAGTGAACTGGAAAAAGTTAAAAAGGTAATAAAAGCTGCCGAAGTTATGTATGAAGGTGTGAGTGTAAACTCAGTTATTGTTTCTGCTAAAAATAAATCTGCGTTTGAAAATTTAGAAGAGATTATGAAAGATTTTTTAGTTTCACATAAGAATATTTTTGCTCATAAAGAAAATTGTTTTAAATATTGTGCTAATTGTAAAAAGAAATTTTTCCCATCAGGAAATTGTCGAGGAAAATATTGCAGTGAGAGTTGTCTACGAAATGCTGAAGGATTTTTGTGTTCTTACAGTAAATGCCCTAGTCGAATGAGAAATGAAAAGTATTTAAAAAATGAGCAAGGTGTCGAGGAATATAGAGGTAGTTACTATTGTAGTGATCGTTGTCTTCATGATGCTGTAGGAACAGTTTGCGCCAATAGTAAAAGTTGCCCAAATATGAGACCGAAACTTTTGCCAAGCGAAGCTGTAGAGGGTAAAAAAAGCTCTAAGTTATATTGTTCAGAGGAGTGTAGGCATAAATCAGAAGATTGCTGTATAATGTAAAAAAAGGCGATTATGCGATAATTAAGATTTTTAAAGGGCTTTTGGTATCATGTTCCTATAGTTGCAGAAATATTTTTGGTTTAAATAGGTACTTGGTTGAGATTGTATGACAAAATCCATCTTGGGGAATGAAATAGTGTATTGCAGGTAAGGTGTGTAATTCATGAAAAAATTGATCAAAAAGATTTTGATTTTAAGTTTTGTAGTTGCAGGAATATTTTTAGCTTCGAATAATTGTTTTGCTAACGAGTACGACGTTAATGTAATGATATTAGGTAATGTAGGAGTAGGCAAAGCGAGTATTGCTAGGCGCTTGTGTGGAAAAAATTTTTATGTTGATTACGACTCAACTGATTGGGATGACGAGGGTGTTGGAAATTGTTGCCGTGAGTATATCATTGGTAGAGATACGTTTAATTGTTACTTTTTTGACACTTTTGGATTTTTGAAAGTGGAAAATCCAGATATTACTCGACAAATTGATTTAGCTCCTATTTCTAATATGTCTTTGGTACTTGTGGTAGTTGATCCAATGGATAGTAACCATGGGGAGCAATATAGGAACGGTATCCAAGAAGCTTTTGCACGACATGCAATTTCTTTAAGGGAAAAGAATCCTAAGTGTGGTATAGTTATAGTTGTTAATAAGTCTGACTTACTTGATGATGCTGAACTGGAAGAGGTAAAAAATGTGATAAAAGCTGGTGAAGTTATGTATGAAGGTGTGAGTGTGAGTTCAGCCATTGTTTCTGCTAAAAATAACTCTGCGTTTGAGAGCTTAGAAAAAATTATAAAAGATTTTTTGGTTTCACATAAGAATGTTTTTGCTCATAAAGAAAATTGTTTTAAATATTGTGCTAAATGTAAAAAGAAATTTTTCCCATCAGGAAATTGTCGAGGAAAATATTGCAGTGAGAGTTGTTTACGAAATGCTGAAGGATTTTTGTGCTCTTACAATAAGTGCCCTAGCCGAGTGAGAAATGAAAAGTTTTTAAAAAATGAGCCAGGTGTCGAGGAATATAGAGGTAGTTACTATTGTAGTGATCGTTGTCTTCATGATGCTGTAGGAACAGTTTGCGCCAATAGTAAAAGTTGCCCGAATATGAGACCGAAACTTTTGCCAAGCGAAGCTGTGGAGGGTAAAAAAAGCTCTAAGTTATATTGTTCAGAGGAGTGTAGGCATAAATCAGAAGATTGCTGCATAATGTAGAAAAAGACAATTGTACGATAATTAAGATTTTTAAAAAATCGGGTGAGTGTTAAAAAATGTATAAACAATTACTATGTTTATGGAAGATAAAAAAGAGATATAGTAAATGTTTTTAAAATTAAAAAATAAAATCAAGGAAATGTAAGTATTATGAAAAAATCAATTAAAAAATTTTTAGTTTTAAGTTTTATTTTTGCAAGCATATTTCTGTTTTCAAATGTGGCATTTGCTCAGGATTATATTTTGAACGTTGCATTTGTAGGTGATTCTAATTTAACTAACATCGTGAAAAAAATATTTTACAACAGTTGTGTTTCACAAAGTGATGGCCCGTATACTTGGGGCATACACGCATTAAACGAGGATGCATTTCTTTATAGATTTAGAAATGTGACTGACATAAGTAATATTGATGAAGAAATTATTTCTGATTGTGATATTGTTTTCATTGCTGTGGATTTTTCGAATTCCACAGAACTGGTAAAAAGAATTGATGATTATACTGGAAAAGTGCGAGGTATGGTCGGTGAAGATGTTAAAATCATACTCATTGCTAAAAATATACAGGACAGGCAGCGGTATTTGAACTTTCTGGATAGTTTAAAGTATATGAATAATATCGATTCTGATATTGTTGAAAAGGAAAGCTTTGATTTTTTGGTAATTGATGAAGATTCTAACATTAGGGAAAGTTTTTTTGAAATAGAGAAGAAATTAGGTGATTTGGATCGCTTGCAATTAAAACATCCAGAGGGGTTGCCCATAGATATTTATAATTCTTTGTCTATTCTTCGAGTGGAGCGTAAAGTAAACGAGCATGATGATAAGTTAAAACAATTTGATGAGGAACTTATAAATATACGAAGTGAATTTAGAAATGAATTAAATCAATTAGGAAATGATTC
>CAKUPP010000030.1 GCA_934675165.1 uncultured Eubacteriales bacterium | reverse complement strand
AAGATATACCCTGCGATGTTTACTGTACCACAGTCACAATTAATTGTCAAGTATTTCCTTATCAAAAAATTTATTTTTGGTATAATTTATATTTTTTTAATTGATTTTTTAATTTAGTTTCACCTTTATCTACGAGCCACTTCAACCTCTTTCTGCTCTATCATCTCCTTCACTGCAGTTGTATCATTAACACAGTTATTAACAACCTCTATTTTTTTTAATTTATGTGTTTCGTCAAAAGTAGATATACCTATCTTTTCAATACTATTTGGTAGTGTTATTGATTCCAAATCAGTGCAATAATAAAAAGCTGAATCGCCCACATGTTTAATACTGTTCGGAAGTATTATTGATCTCAATGTTGAACACGCATTAAAAGCGATGTTACCTATATACTCAATACCATCTGGAAATACTATTGACTTTAAGCTCGTACACGAAGTAAACGTCTCTTCTCCTATACACGAAATACCGTTCGGAATTTCTATTGTCTCTAAATTTTCACAACTATAAAAAGCCTTTTTTCCTATACTCGTAACACTACTAGGAATTTTTATTTTTTTCAGATTTTTACAATTACAAAAAGCACCTTCTCCTATACTCGTAACCCCATTTGAAATTTCCACTACTTCCAATTTTGTACAACCAGCAAAAGCATATTCTCCTATACTTTTAACACTATCTGGAATTTCCACTACTTCCAATTTTGGGCAATAAGCAAAAGCATATTTTCCTATACTTTCAACACTATTGGAGATCTTCATTGACGTTAAATCCTGACGATAACTAAAAGCGTAGTCTTTTATCTCCTTACCATAATTCAAAACTTTAGCTGCTGCATAAATAGCTAAACCTACACTCGCAGCACCGGCCAGTGCGCCACCCACCGCTTTAACAACAGTACTTTTGTCAAACTTCCAGTCTTTGTAATCTAATGCCTCAACCTCAGAAAAAAACGTAACAGTCAATGATATTGCTGTTATTATTGAAAAAAATTTTTTTAACTTTTTCAAACAAATACCCTCAAATCTAAAATTTTATATTTTTACTTAACCTTTATTTTACATTAAAATAATACAAAAGTCAAATTTATAACATATATCAAAAATAATGATATTTACACATATAATAATATTGCTATGGTTCAAAAATCGCAAATCAAAATATTATAGCCTTAATTATTAAAACCGGATTTTGTAATCCTAAGACTTGAAAGATTATTTCATTACATGTATAATACTTGCATAATATATGTAATAAATAGCATTAGGAAGGATATTTATATGAACTATTTAAATAAAAAGTGTATAGCTGATATGGAAATCCGCAACAAAGCTGTTTTTCTACGTTGTGATTTTAACGTTCCAATTGATGCCACTGGCCATATAACGGACACAGATAGAATAGAAAAATCTTTAGATACAATAAAGTATCTCATACAAAACAAAGCCAAAACAATAATTTGTTCTCACCTTGGAAGGCCTAGTGGTACAGTTAATAAAAAATATTCTCTAGAACCAGTAGCAAAGTATTTATCAACTCGATTAAACCAAAACATAACATTAATCGATGATTTAACAGGTGATAATGCACACAATGTCATAAAAAGTCTAAAACCAGGCGACGTTTGTTTGTTAGAAAATATAAGGTTTGATGAAAGAGAATGTAAAAATGATCCAAATTTTGCAAAGCTTCTGGCTTCTTTGGCAGAAGTTTATGTAAATGATGCTTTTGGAACTTGTCATCGTGCTCACGCTTCTACAGAAGGTATTGCACACTACTTGCCCTCTTGTTACGGATTTCTTGTAAAAAAAGAAATAGAAATTTTAACAGAACTTCTGGAAACTCCAAAAAGACCATTTATAGGAATCATAGGAGGAAGTAAAGTATCTGATAAAATAGGCATTATAAATTCCTTGCTTGATCGAATAAACATATTAATAATTGGCGGAGCAATGTCGTACACATTTACAAATGCACTAGGGTACAGCGTAGGAACCTCACTTTGTGAAACCGATAAAATAAGTGTCGCTAAAGATATAATGGCCAAAGCTAAAGAAAAAGGTGTCAAACTTTTTCTTCCAGTAGATAATAAAGTAGGAAAAGAATTTAACCCAAACACAGAATGGAAAATTGTTTCCTCTGATAAAATTCCTGATGGTTGGATGGGACTCGATATTGGACCAAAAACCATAGAGCTTTTTTCACAAGCTGTATCTAAAGCGGGAGCTATAATTTGGAATGGCCCCATGGGAGTATTTGAATGGGACAATTTTTCAGAGGGAACTTTAAAATTAGCTGAAGCCATTGCAACCAGCAATGCCATTTCAGTAATAGGTGGAGGCGACTCTGCAGCTGCAGCCAAAAAATTAGGTTTCGCAGATAGATTTACCCACATTTCAACAGGTGGCGGAGCTGCTTTAGAATTTTTAGAAGGGAAAAATTTACCTGGATTAGACATATTAGACGACAAATAAGAATTCATATTTTCCCTTTACAAAATAAAGGGAAAATTTTTAAATTTTTGGAGTGATGTAATCAATGAAAAAAAAGTTTGTTGTGGCAAATTGGAAAATGAATAAAACATCTGCCCAAGCATCTGCTTTTGCAGACACTTTTCTTAAAATCAAAAAGGAACATAATTGTAACGTGGTGATATGTCCTCCATTTACTTCACTTGAGCTAATGTATCAAAAGCTATATAATCATGGAATAAAATTAGGAGCGCAGAATTGTTCAAAATACGAAAATGGTGCATACACTGGTGAAATTTCCGCCGAAATGATAAAAAGCACAGGTGCAGAATTTGTAATTTTAGGGCACAGTGAACGCAGAATTTATCAAAAAGAATCCAATGAATTAATTAACAAAAAAATTTTTTCTGCTCTAAAAAATAACTTAAATATAATTTTATGTGTAGGCGAAAATTTGAACGATAAAAAATCTGGAAAATCATTAGAAGTTGTGTATCAAGAAATCAAAGATTGTTTAAAGGATGTTCCAAAAGAAAAAATAAATAATATTCTAATAGCATATGAACCAATTTGGGCTATTGGTACAGGAAAAGCTATTAGTCAACAAGAAGGAGAGTTCATGTGCGGAAAAATCAAAAATTTTGTCAAAAATATGTATAGTGAAAACTTTAAAGAATATATTAACGTCCTTTATGGAGGTTCAGTAAACACTGAAAATGCTGCCAAAATTCTTTCTCTAAATAACATAGATGGAATATTAGTTGGAGGCGCAAGTCTTGATGCAAAAACATTTTCAGAAATAATCAATCTGGCAAATATTTAACTTAAAGAGGCGATTTATATGCCCCAAAATATAATTTTAATCATCTTAGACGGTTTTGGGAAAGGTGAAAATAGTGTTAACTCAAATGCCGTATTTAAGGCTAAT
Source organism: uncultured Eubacteriales bacterium (assembly GCA_934675165.1). Classification (GTDB taxonomy): domain Bacteria; phylum Bacillota; class Clostridia; order Oscillospirales; family Acutalibacteraceae; genus UMGS1491. Next base: position 5,974 of record CAKUPP010000030.1, on the reverse strand, counting down.
ACCCCAAATTTAGATAAAATATTTTCCATCAATCCTCTAACGTTTCTAGAAGCTTCCGGCGAAAGTGTTGGTTTACCTAAAAATCAAATGGGTAATTCAGAAGTTGGACATACAACAATCGGATCTGGAAGAATAATTTATCAAGATCTCACACGAATAAATAATCTAATATCGCAAAAAAAATTTGAACAAAATCAAAAAATAAATCAGGCCTTCAAAACAATTAAGAAAAACAATTCTTCGCTACATATTATGGGGTTGCTTTCAGATGGTGGTATCCATAGTCATACAAATCACCTGTACGCTTTGTTAGATGCAGCAAAAAAAGCTGATATCAAAAAAATTTTTGTTCATGCATGGTTAGATGGTCGCGATGTTTCACCAAAATCATCAATAACGTATTTAGACGCACTAGAGAACACTTTATCTAAAAACAAAATAGGAGTAATTGCTTCAATAAGTGGCCGCTACTACGCAATGGATCGTGATAAAAACTGGGATCGTATACAAAAAGCGTATAATGCTGCTGCCAAAGGCATTGGCCCAAAATTCTCTTGTGCAAAAAAAGCTGTTGAAAAATCATATAGCATGGGTATAACCGATGAATTCATAATTCCTTCTTCACTAGAATCGTATTGTGGGTTTGAAAAAGGAGATGTGGCGATTTGTTTTAATTTCAGACCTGATCGCGTAAGAGAAATTACACATCTAATTGAAAATGATGTTATTGAAAACCGAATTGAAAAATACTATTCATTTACAGAATATGAAAAAAATTTAATCGGAGTTTCAACTATCTTTGAACCGGAAAAAATAAAAAATACTCTAAGTGAATACATCTCTGAGTGCAATTACACACAGCTTAAACTTGCCGAAACTGAAAAATATGCACACGTAACCTTCTTTTTTAATGCCTCTGTTGAAAAGCCATACAAAGGAGAAGATCGCATAATAGTAGCCTCTCCAAAAATAGCAACATATGACCTAAAACCTGAAATGAGTGCACACAAGTTAACAAAAAAATGTATAGAAAACATAAAAAAAGAAAAATATAATCTTATTGTAATTAATTATGCAAATCCAGATATGGTCGGACACACTGGAAAAATGGACGCTACTGTAACTGCCATTGAAACAATAGATATTTGCGTAGAAAAAATAATCAAAGAAGCTAAATTACATAATTACATTTCGATAATAACAGCAGATCATGGAAATTCTGAAAAAATGCGAACAGAAAATGGCACTAATTATACTTGTCACACGTGTAATCCAGTACCCTTTTGTATTGTGGGGTTTAACTGTAAACTAAAAAACAGTGGTAAATTAAGTGATATCGCTCCCACCATCTTAGATATTTTTAGATTAAAAAAACCCCGCCAAATGACGGGTAAAAGTTTGATTATTTAAGATTTACTTTTTTGAGCTTTTTACTAAATTTACGATTAAAAAATCTAATGAATATACGTTCAAAACCCTCTGCATTAGGAGAATTTTTTAAATTTTTAAAGACGTCATCTTCAGACTCAATTTTGCTAAACGATTTATACTCTTTTTCAATGACATCTTTGTTTGTATTTAAAAATCTCTCAATATCATCTCTGTCATTTTTCATAGCTTTTACTTCATTGCTACTCAAAAACAAAAGTGCTTTTTTCACATAAATGCTAGTTTTTATTTCTTTTTTATCTTTTCAATAATTTGTCTAATTTTTTTCTCAATGTCTTCTTTGCTTTTCACTTTATTAAATTCATCTATCATTTTTTTATCATCTAAAAATTCAAAAGAATTTTTATATTTTCTTTTTAGTATTTTTAAATTTTTTTCACCAATATTTTCCAAAATTTCTACAATTGACTTTCTACCTTCTTTATTATCAAAGGCGTTATCACAATTACATATAACATTGGCTATTGCTCCTGCATATCTTTTTAAATCTGAACTTAAATTAGCCACTTATAATCACTCCTTTTTGTTTTTATATGAATTATACATTATATAAAACAAAAAGTCAATAAAACTATCAATATACTCAAAAACTCTTAATCTTCTAAATATTTTCCTAATAACTCCGATGATACTCTGGTAATTTCTTCAGCAAGTTTATCTACTGCTTTTTCACCTTTCAAAACAATCACACTACCAATAATATCGCCTCTAGATACTACAGGAGCAATAAAATTCGCTTTATTGTCTACACCTTCTATAGGGAATATATCTTTTTTACTTTCATCTAAAAATGAGTAAAATTCACGATTTTCCATCAAACTTTCTAAATCATCAGATATTCTTCGTCCACAGAATTCACGCTTCGGAGCACCACAAACAGAAACAACATGATCTCTGTCTGCAATTAAAACGGGTACACCTGTCGACTTTGCAAGTACAGCACAATACTGATCTGCAAACGGCATAAGTTCGCCTATTTCAGAATATTTTTTTAAAACTATTTTTCCGGTTGAATCAGTATAAATTTCCAGAGGATCACCTTCCTTTATTCTCATAGTTCTGCGAATTTCTTTTGGAACAACAATTCTGCCAAGTTCATCTATCCTTCTCGCTATTCCTGTTGCTTTCATATTAAAAAACTCCTTTTTGTAATAATATTATGTGTATATTGTTTGCAAAATATAAGATAATATGCGAAAAATTAGAAAATAAAGAGAACAAATCAAACCAACACGAGATTGTAATGCCACATCTTGCCTTCTTTCAGTAACAAATAATACCGGAGATTTATTTTTGTATCCGATAATCAATCTGGTTATCTAGCATAGTTTAAGTATTTAATTCAAATTCGAATGTGTAGCATTGTTTGTATTACAGAAGCTATAATCAATATTTTCTTTCGGGAGACATTATTTCAACTTAACTGCAACATAATTAGGGCTACTCATCATTTATTTTTTTGTAACACATCAATTGTAAATCAACACTTTTGTGTTCATAAATTTTCGATACTATGGTATAATTAACAGTAAGAAATCCTATTGTTACTAAAGTCAAAGATTTTGAATAGTAACCTTGTTGCTTAGTAGCGACAGTAAAAACTTTAGGGCGGTGACACATCTATGCCATATTTTTTAAACGCACCAATAATCAGTAATTCGTTTACTGAAGTGGCAAATTACAAGTATTTTGTAGACAAATCTGACTTTATAGAAAAAGTAAATACAAATATAAAAACACCAAATAAGTATCTATGTATAACAAGACCACGTAGGTTTGGCAAGACGATAAACGCTATGATGCTTGCTTGTTATTATTCCAAAAATGCTGACTTTAAGAAACTTTTCGATAAACTTGAAATCAGTAAAAGTGAGTCATATTTGGAACACTTAAATAAACACAATGTGGTATTTATTACATGGTGTAATCCAACAAAGGAATATAAAACTTTTGATGAGTATATGAATGGATTTATTCCTCAATTAATTTTAGACCTAAAAGAAGAGTTCCCACATGCAAAAATTAACACCAGTGATGCACTTGGAAAAATTTTTGAAGATATATACACCCAAACCGGAGAAAGTTTTATATTTATACTTGATGAATGGGATTATATTTTTAATAACAACTTATTCGAACCTGAAGATCGAGAGAAGTTTTTGGAATTTTTAAAAAAGCTCCTAAAAGATAGACCTTACGTTGAGCTTGCATATATGACAGGAGTTTTGCCCATTGCTAAATATTCATCAGGTTCTGCACTTAACATGTTCAAAGAATATAATATTTTAAATGACAAAAAATATAATAAATATTTTGGTTTTACGTTTGATGAGACTAAAAAACTGTGTGCAAAACAAGATAAAATAACCTTCGAAGAACTAAAAGATTGGTATAACGGGTATAAAACTTACACAGGAGATAATATATTTAATCCCAGATCTGTTGTTTATGCTCTTGGTGATGGCGTATGCCAAAGTTACTGGACTAACACAGGCCCAATGGACGAAATTTTATACTATATCAATAGTGACATAGATAATATAAAGAATGATGTTGTACAAATGGTGTCTGGTATTCCTTTAGAAATAAAACTAAAAGGCTATGGTGCAGAGCAAAAAGAATTAAACACAAGAAATCAGATACTTTCTGCAATGACCATTTATGGATTTCTAAGCTATCATGATGAAACACTAGCCATTCCAAACAAGGAACTTAGAATAAAATTTGATGAAGCGTTAGAAGATAAGTCAATGGGTGCAGTCTCTGAAATTGTTATGAAATCAAACGAGATGCTAAAAGCTACACTGAAAAAAGACACAGAAACAATGGAAAAACTAATTCAAGAAGCGCATGATATAAATATTCCTGTTATAAAATACAATGATGAGAATTCTCTTGCATGTATAATTACCCTAGTGTACTTAAGTGCTAGAACGAAGTATAAAATTGTGCGTGAAATGCCAGCCGGAATTGGTTTTGCAGATTTCATTTTCTACCCAAACGATAAAAGTAAACCTGCATTTATCATTGAACTAAAAAAAGACTCCACTCCAGATGAAGCGTTAAAACAAATTAAAGAAAAACGTTATGCTTTGGCACTTAAAGAATATACTGGACAGAAACTTGCAATTGGCATTAGTTACAACAGCAAGCAAAAACAGCACCATATCAAAATTGAAGAAATCTAATCTCTATACAAAACGAAACGGCGTATAAAGCAGTGTAAGAACTGCTATATAGTCCGTTTTTTTATACAAAAAATATTACAGAGAAAATAAATGATTAATTCAACTTAATTTTAAAAATAATGTAGTAAAAATTTGCGCAATAAATTAGATCATATCAACTTAACATAACACAGCTTGGATTATCTATCACCTCTTTTTTATCTTTTGTAACATATCAATTGTAAACCAACACACCAACATATAAATCAACACTTTTTTTATATTCATAAACTTTTGATACTATGGTATAATGAACAGTAAGAAATTCTATTGTTACTAAAGTCAAAGATTTTGAATAACAACCTTGTTGCTTAGTAACGACAACAAAAACTTTAAGGCGGTGACACATCTATGCCATATTTTTTAAACCGAAACTTTAAAAATAATGAATTTGAATTAATATCAAAAGAGAGATTTTTCGTTGACAAAACAAATATGATAAAAGATATAAGTAATTTAATTGGAGTTAAGGACAGGTTCATTTGTATAACAAGGCCACGAAGGTTTGGCAAAACAATAAATGCTATGATGCTTGCCTGTTATTACTCCAAAAATGCTGACTTTAAGAAACTTTTCGATAAACTTGAAATCAGTAAAAGTGAGTCATATTTGGAACACTTAAATAAACACAATGTGGTATTTATTACATGGTGTAATCCAACAAAGGAATATAAAACTTTTGATGAGTATATGAATGGATTTATTCCTCAATTAATTTTAGACCTAAAAGAAGAGTTCCCACATGCAAAAATTAACACCAGTGATGCACTTGGAAAAATTTTTGAAGATATATACACCCAAACCGGAGAAAGTTTTATATTTATACTTGATGAATGGGATTATATTTTTAATAACAACTTATTCGAACCTGAAGATCGAGAGAAGTTTTTAGAATTTTTAAAAAAGCTCCTAAAAGATAGACCTTATGTTGAGCTTGCGTATATGACAGGGGTTTTACCCATTGCTAAATATTCATCAGGATCTGCACTTAACATGTTCAAAGAATATAATATTTTAAATGACAAAAAATATAATAAATATTTTGGATTTACATTTGATGAGACTAAAAAACTGTGTGCAAAACAAGATAAAATAACCTTCGAAGAACTAAAAGATTGGTATAATGGATATAAAACTTACACAGGAGATAATATATTTAATCCCAGATCCGTTGTTTATGCTCTTGGTGATGGCGTATGCCAAAGTTACTGGACTAACACGGGCCCAATGGATGAAATTAGTTATTATATTGAAAATAACGTTGAAGAAGTAAGAAACGATATAGTTCAAATGGTATC
>CAKUPP010000029.1 GCA_934675165.1 uncultured Eubacteriales bacterium | reverse complement strand
AGTGCTAGAACGAAGTATAAAATTGTGCGTGAAATGCCAGCCGGAATTGGTTTTGCAGATTTCATTTTCTACCCAAATGATAAAAACAAACCCGCGTTTATCATTGAACTAAAAAAAGATTCCACTCCAGATGAAGCTTTAAAACAAATTAAAGAAAAGCGTTATGCTTTGGCACTTAAGGAATATACTGGACAAAAACTTGCAATTGGCATTAGTTACAATAGTAAGCAAAAACAGCACCACATCAAAATTGAAGAAATTTAATCTCTATACAAAACGAAACGGCGTACAAAATAGTGTAATGAAAATTTGCGCAATTAATTAGATCATATCAACATAACACAACGTGGTTTATCCGTCACTTCTTTTTTTCTTTTGTAACACATCGATTGTAAATTAACACATAAAATATTTACTTTAGATCTTGTCAATCTTTTAGATTACTTTTGGTATAACAAATAAGAAGAGGTAATAATATGTATTCATACAGCAAACTTGAAAAAATATTATTTTCAAAGAAAATTAATAAATCTATTCTACCAGACTTACTCGATATATTTTCTAAAATGATCGCTAAGATATCCAAAGGCGAAAAAGATTCAAATAGGGTGTTAGAAAAAATTGCAAATTATTTGTTATGTAATGTTTCAAAACTTTGTAGAAAAGTATTCAAAAAGTTTATCACACAAATAATCATAGATAAAAAAGCAGCCCTTATCACAAATTGCAAATCAGCATGACATATAATTTAAATTATATGGAGGGGAGTGAATTTAGTGACAATAGTGGTGCATCTGAAATAGTAAACTATTTCAAATTTGTCGATTATGTTATGGATATTGCAGGTGATACTTTTACCGAAGATACAACTAAAAAATTCATTTTATACTAAATTAGTGAACAAACAATTCGCCTTTACCGTGGTTTGCAGTCGGTAACTATAGAAAAGAGTTGATGTTGTAGAGGGTAAAAAACTGCTAGACCTAAAGATGTACTTGAAAAAATGAAATTGATTTCAAGATGATACTATTGATATTTGTGTTAATTTTGAAGTTATTCACTCATTTCAATATAGAAATAGAAGAGTAGGTAGACTTATAATATTCAATGAGTGTATAAAGTTTAACGTTATATCATTTATCATTGAAGATTTTAAAAAGCGTTTTATTATAGTATCTTAAGTGAGTAAAAATGTGAAAAAGGGTACTTTACAGATTTTTGTTTGGATGGTCAAAATGATTTTATCCACAGCAATTACTATCGATTGCAGTGATTTTTGAGTGATAATTTTTGCAAGGTATGTTTATAGTATGCGCCACATTTTTTAAAAGGACAACCAGACACATTTTCATATGTGGGGCGACAGTAATTTAGTTAGCCCTTTGTAGGTTTTGATACTCTATTTAAGAAAATTTTTAAGTGTTAGAATTCGTTTAATGGCACTAATGAAATGTTATACATATATAAAATTAATCAAAATTTTACAATAAATGCAAGGGTATATTGTGTCAGGATGTTTTATGGTGTAAATTTATATATAAAATTTTGCTTTTTGTTTAATGTGCTGATTTTATAAATATTTTGCAAGTGAATAATCAGATAGATAGTATGTACCTTAATAGTTGTTATAGAAAGGGAGAAGCGATAGATGAATGTGATTAAAAAAATTTTTTTGTTAGTGTTGGGTTGTTTAACAATAATTAGTGGTAGTAATTTAAATATGTTGGCTACAAAAAATTATCAAGTTTATGTTGCAGTTTTTTGTGATGATAAAGAAAAAGCAAAACGAATGATTGATCTATTATGTCGTGAAAAGGGTGTATTTGAAGCTGTTGAAAAAAGAGTTCATTTTAACGGAAAAGAAAATAGTGTTGGAAGAAATGGTTTTCGAGATTCTACAGTTATTTATGATGAGTATGATGATATAAACTATCATATAAAGTATAAGTATTTAAGTCACGTAAATAAGCCTGTGCTGGAAAAATGTAGTGAAGCTGTTATTTTATATGATATTTCTGATGAAACGCTAAACCCTATAGTAAATACTGTAGATTTATCATCAAACAAAAATATAAAAAATTTATTATCAGTAAAAACGCCATTAGTAAGATATATTAACGAATTACAATATAAAAAGTGGTATAGTTTCTTGGGTGGTTCAGGGTGGTATAATTCTTTGGAATTTGCCAGTTATGGAAAAGAAAATTTACAGACAGATGAATATAATACTCGGCAATCGCAGATTAATAGATTTACATGCCAAACAGAAAAATACTTCAAAGTAGATAATAAATGGAGACGAGGTCACCCAGATATTTCTCAACTTGATTTTCATGAGTATAATTTGTTTGGACTTATTGGTAGTGCACAAAGAAGTATAATGGATGGTTCGGTAGCGGGTGAGTATAAATTTGAAGGCGATAAATCAGATTTTGATAGTGATGAAAATTTTGATAGTGAAAAGTCAAAAAAAAAATTGACAGGTTATAAAAAATTGCTTTGGAGAGCTTTAGCATTTACAGTATTTTGTGCTACGATTTACGGTGGATACAGATTATTTAAAGGAGATGGAAATTATGAAAATAACTAGAAATATTTTATTGGCATTTGTATTCACATTTTTTTAAATTTAAATTTTTATGCGGTAGATTATTACGCGAGAGTAATCTTGATTGGTGATACTGGTGGTGGAAAAACATCATTGTGGAACAGAATTTTTGATTATCCGTTTAATGAATATGAAAATGCATCAGATATAATGATTTCAAAGGAATTGATAAGGAGAGTTGGTGGTAATGAAATTCAGTTTAATATTTGGGATACAGCAGGAGCAGAGATGTATTACGATGAAGTCGTAGAGTTTACACGAGGTGCAAATTTTGTGATTATAGTACATGATACGGATACGGATTTTGACAAATCAAAAGAACAGTATTTAGAGACTTTATATAGTAAAGTACATGATAAAGTACAACCCGACGGTAAAGTATTGCTCGTTGGTACAAAATGGGATTTGCGACATGGTAAGATAGTTAATGCGCATAAACATCAAGAACTTTTAGAAGGTGTAGCTAAATCCATACCTGCTGCGTGTGTGCTTGTTTCTTCTAAAACTAGTGTTGGTATAAATAGAATAGTTGATTTTCTTTGTTCAAAAAGTGAACAAATGGAGCTATATGCTAATAATCCAGATGCTAGCATTCAAAAACGATTTAAGATGAAAAAAGGTTCAGGATGGTTTAATTGGTGTACTATTCTTTAGTTTTGTCTTTTGGTTAACCATGTAGATGGATGAAAAATAACTTCCTTATATAGATATTGGAGTAACTGTGTTTATGAAAATACAAAATAGACTTTTCAATTTGTTTTTTACTATGTTGTTGTTATTGGGTTTTCCTTTATTATTATCATTACCGACTAAAGCCGCAAACAGTACTGCGACAATTCGTATACCAGAGTTAGACGCAACGTTGACTGTAAAAGCGTATATTAGTACAATTGATAAATCAACATTTCAAGTTTCTGCGGATTATAAGAGTAATAGTTCCGAACAAAAGCGTAAAACACCGAAATGGATAAAAGTAGCATGGAGCTTTGAAGCTACAAGAATAAATTTAGCATTTAGCCTAGCAGGAGTAACGATTAATTCTGCTAACTCGCAGTTGAGTTCTAAGGGTGGCTCTTGGGAGAATGGAAATAATACGCATTCTAGTCATAGAGGGAAAATTATCGCACCAGCAGGAGTTGCTAAAATTAGAATAACAGCAAAGGCTTCATTTTTATGCGATGGTGTTTGTAGATCTGTAGAAACTTCAGCGGAGGCGTAGTGTTTTGAAAAAATATAATATTAAAAAAATAATAGGTTGTTCTATTGGTATTATTTGTATGGCTGTACTTGCTTCATTCTTTTTATTTAAAAATTTAAATACTCAAGGAACTAAAACAAATGAAGAAGAAACCCAATATTTGTTAAGTATTAGGAACAAGTACGTTGGAGATTCGTCTGCGGATATGAAAATTCTTGATGAGTTGAAAATAGCGGAGAATTTAAAAATAGAAATAAAATCCAATGACGTAGGTGTTAATAGTTTAATTATCAATTTAAATGGTGAAAAAACTGGAAATTTATCATATGAAGAATATGGCGCTATACTTTTGGCACTTATTGATAACCTTGATGAAATTTGTTGGAATATAAATGGTAGTCAGAATATAAAAATTACGGTTGATAGTGTAGGTGAGAAATATGGAGATGTAAAAGAATGTGGAAAAACTTCTGAAAAGTTGCATTCATTGTTAACTAATATAGGGTATTATGAAAAAAGGTAAATCTTAATAGAGTAGTACCAATATTTTTAAATATGGAATATTGTAGAAAATTTTAAAATTGATAATATCAAATTTTTAGAGAATAAGTTTTATGTTTAATTTTAGTATAATAAAACATTTAGATTTACTTTGAGTAATTCTCCTCTTTGTATATTTACTGAGGGGAGTTTTTTTATTAGATGAGGTTTTTGAAGACGAATCAATAGGAGAAGTTGCAACATTTAGTAAAATTTTTACACAGCGGCAACTAAATGTTTTTGAGGATTGATTTTAGAAAAGTTTAAATCATCATTTTTAATATACATGTAGTACAAAACTTGACTTTTTATAAAAATATATTATAATAAAATCACACAAAAATGATGGTGGAGGGGTAAAAAATGATTTATTATAAACTTGAAGAAGGGCTACATGAATTTTCTGAAATTGAAGATTATGATGGTGACACTGTAATTCTTTTAAATCACGATGAATTTATGGATAAAGTAAATGATAATGAAATAGATGAATCAATTATACCAAAATATAAAAATGCAAGATGTTGCAAGTTAAATGTTTACAATAATTGTATTTCAGGGTATGTTTCTATCTTGAGTAAAAATAAAAAAATTGAAAGGACAAATTTTGGAATCATAATAGAAAAACATCGAGTCATATTTATTGACAATGGTAGTTATGTACGAGGGCTCTTGAAAAAATTAAATTTAACCAAATTCCATTTTGCGTTTACAGTTGGAAGGTTTCTTTATGATTTTTTTGAAACTATAATAGAGAAAGATCTAAGATATATTGAAGAAATGAGTGACCGCCTTATAAAAAAAGAAACAGCAGTAATTAACGGTACTATGGATGGATTTAACTCATACATGTTGACATTAAAGAAAGAAATTCTTTCATTTTATAGATATTATACTCAGTTAGTTGATGTAGGAAGTGAATTGGAAGAAAATGAAAATAGATTTTTTAGTGACCGCGATGTAGAAAAATTTTCAAGATTTACAACAAGAGCAGAAAGATTGCGTGAAGAAACGCAATTTTTAAGAGAAACATCAAATCAGCTTCGAGATGTGTATTCGTCTCAAATTGATCGAAAAATGAATAAATCTATGAATGCACTTACAGTTGTAACTATGTTGCTACTTCCTATTTCAACTATTTCGGCATGGTACGGGATGAATTTTGTTTATATGCCGGAACTTGCAATGAAATATGGATATTTGGGATGCATAATTGCAACAATACTGAGCATTTTAGGATGTTGGACGTTTATAAAGAAAAAGAAAATTATCTAGAAATATTAATTAGTGAAAATTATTAGTTTAATAAATTAATAAGTAAGCTGACAATATTGAAAAATTCGTATTGCCAGCTTTACTTTTGTTTATTTAAAAATACAAACAAGTGATGGAAGTTTTATACAAAATTGTAAAGAATATTTTAAAGGTGTGTACGTGACGTTATACTCAAAGCGAACCACATAATCTAGTATCAAAGAATATTTCCGATAGAAGGGATTTCTACTTCTCTAAAATTTTTAAGTCTAATAGACAATTTTTCTATTTCCATTTGAAAATCTGAATTTTCTGATTGGGGCTGAGTTTCTGCCGAACTTTTAATTACAGCAATGGATTCTTCTATGTTTTCTAAAATTTCGTGATGTAAAATAATTGAAAGCAATGTATGATTACTTTCCCAAAAATCACTTAATTGATTAATGTTTGTAATAACGTGTTCGAAGTCGTCGTTCTCTGCGTCTGATTTTATTTTTTCAACATACATAGTAGCTTTATCAGAAACACTAATAACATAAAATATACATGAACCAGAAATTAAAATTGCGACTATTGCCAATAAAGTGGAAAGTAGTACTTTTTTCATTAGATCCCTTCCTTTTTTATTAGTGTGTATTTTTTTGATTTATTAGAGGTCATTATAAAAATATCTTCTACTTTTGTATTTTCTTTTTCTAACGTTTCATAGAGCCAATTTTTATCAAGTCCACAGATTCTCAATGAGTTATCTGCTATGTTTCCGTCGCTGACAATAACGGTGTCTATTGTGCCAGGAGATACTTTGATCCCAAGTGTTTGAGCGTCAGGTGGTTGCTTTTCTGATTTTTTAAGTACACTAAGTTGCCCATTTGTTTCCATTATAGCGAACCAGACATCTCCTAAAGAAAACACGTCTACTTGCCTGAGTTGTTCCATGAGATCTTCTGTTGTGATTCTTAAGTGCTTTAGTGCACTTTGCTTAATTTTACCTTCTTCAATTATGACAATCGGTTTTCCACAAACAAGTTCGCGAATTTTTGAATTTTTGAGCATAAAGAATGAAATTAATACTTCGCAGCAAATAAGCATTGCAATTGGTATGATTCCGCTTAAAAGAGGTTGTGCGGTATCTTGCATAGGGACCGCTGCAATATTGGATATTAGTATAGTAATAACAAGTTCGGAAGTTTGTAGGTCACTTATTTGCCTTTTTCCCATTATTTTTAAAGCAAATATTACGATTAAGTACAAAATTACTGTGCGTATCAATCCTATAGCCATAAATACATCCTTTCTTTTGTTTATTTGTATAAGTAGTAGTATTTCATATTTTTCTTTTTTTATTCGTGAAGCATAGTAAAGTGAGTTATTAATTTGAAATTTTATTTTAAAATTATAAATATAAATATTTTTTATATAAGTTGCATAGTAATGGCTGTAAAAAATACATTTTATAAAACTATTATTTTTATTGAAAAAAGCGTCGTTACGTGTTATACTTAGTCATAAGTAACTTTGGATGTGACATTTTATTTTAAATAATGCGTAATTTAGTTAAGTATTATATACTCAAATTTTTTATAATTTGAAATCGGGGGATATAGTTTATGAGTTTTGAATTTGACAATAATTCAGAAGAGATAGTAAAAATAAAAGTTATAGGTGTTGGCGGCGGCGGTGGAAACGCAGTCAATCGTATGGTAGATTCCGGTGTTAAGTGTGTGGAGTTTATTTGTGTTAACACTGATAGACAAGCACTTTTACGCTCAAAAGCAACCAATAAAATACAAATAGGTGAAAAGATAACAAGAGGCAAGGGTGCAGGGTCTAAACCTGAAATTGGTCAAAGGGCTGCTGAAGAGAGCCGAGATGAGATTATTGCCGCTCTTAAGGGAGCAGATATGGTGTTTATTACTGCTGGAATGGGTGGCGGTACAGGTACAGGTGCGGCTCCGGTTGTGGCACAAATAGCTCGTGAAATGGGTATTTTGACTATAGGAATTGTTACAAAGCCATTTGCATTTGAAGGACAAAAAAGAATGGCTCAGGCAGAGAATGGTATTGCTGCACTGAGGGAACAAGTGGATTCTCTTGTGATTATTCCTAATGAGAGATTGAAACTTGCAAGTCAGCAGAGAATTACTTTGATGAATGCATTTATTGTTGCAGATGATGTTCTTAGACAGGGCGTTCAAAGCATTTCGGATTTGATTCTTTTACCAGGTCTTGTAAATTTGGATTTTGCTGATGTAACTTCGGTTATGAAGGATGCGGGTTATGCTCATATGGGTATGGGACGTGCTAGCGGAAAGGATAAAGCAGAGGTTGCTGCGAATATGGCCATTTCCAGTCCGCTTCTCGAGACTGCGATCGATGGGGCGAAAGGTGTTATAATAAATATTACCGCTTCTCCAGATATTGGGCTCGATGAAATTGAAACGGCTTCAGCTCTTATTTCTCAGCAAGCTGACACTGATGCAAATATTATTTGGGGTGCGGCATTTGATGAAAATATGGATGACGAAATTAGTGTAACAGTAATAGCAACTGGATTTTCAACCAGGGAATCGTATATGCCTGTTCCGCCTACGTCAAAGTCTGTGAGTTCTAAGTCTGTTGGTTCTGCGAATCCTTCTTCGTCACATCAAGATAATAAGTCTGATGATGAAAGTTTTTACGATATTATGTCGATATTTAAAAATAGATAATCAAAAGCTGCCGTATGAATTTGTACGGCAGTTTTTTGAATTAAAAAATAATTTTGCATTCAAACTATGTTGAGTTTAATAGGTGATTTTTTTATTCTTCATTTTGAGGATTAATTTCTAAAATTTCAGTGAATCCAGTCATATCTAGTACGTCATATACGTCGTTGTTTACATTTATTAGCGTGAGTGTTTCGTTTTCAGGTGTTTGAGCAAGTTTTTTATGAAGACCTAGAAGTACTCTGAGGCCAGAGCTACTCAAGTATTCTACTTGAGCGAAATCTAAAACAATTTTGTTTATAGTGTCTTTTGTGTCGAACGCATTTTCAAATGCAGTTTGTAAATCTGGTGAACTTTGAGTATCAATTCTACCGGATATTTTGAAATAGAGTGCTCCGTTTTCTTTTGTTACTTTAATATCCATTGATATCATTCCTCCTTTTGTATGATTTTTGAAATGGTACAAATATTTTTTTTATTAAAAAATTTGTATTCGAATTTGTCTACCATGTTTTCAACGATAAAAATACCTAAACCACCAATTTTTCTGTCTTTAAACGGTTTTTTAATGTCAAAATTTTTAAATAATGTAGGGTTAAAAGGGACTCCTTGATCAGTGAATGTAATTTTGACACAAAATTTGCTTTTATCAAATTCAAAATATATCTCTACAGGTCCTGTGTTTGGAGTATAGGCATATTTGGCGATGTTTGTAAATAGTTCTTCGCTTGAGATTAGTAAATTTAAAATATAATTCTTATTGGGACAAATCGGCAGCAACTGTTCGCTTAAAAATTTATAAACCTGACGCCAATTTTCGGGAATTGCTTCAATCATTTTACCTTTTTCGATGTTAGTCATATGAACTTTTATTATATTACGCTTGCCTTTGCTTCACCTTTTATGAGTGAAGGAGCAAGATTTACTTTTTTAGGGTTATTAATTGTGAAATTAAGGTTGATAAATCCACTTAAGGCTTTGTCAAGGTTTAAACATTTAAGCTTTTTCTCCTTGTTTTCAGAATTATTGAAATATTCATAAAGATATTTATTAAATTCTAGTAACATTTTCATTTTTTCAGTTGTAACTTCTTTTTGAACATTTTCGGGTGATATATAGTTTTCTTTTTGAGCAAGTAATTTTCTGTATTTTTTGCATTGTTTTCTTTTACGATCTAGTTCTTTTTCCAATGCTTCTTCTTGAGAGTGAATTTCAATTTCTTCTTTGATGAGTTCCTTTATTTGAGCAATTTGAGAATCGTTTAATAGTGATTGAGAAGATTGGGTATTTTGAGAATTCGGTGTGGGAATAGGTTCTCTTGCTAAAAT
The DNA here is from genome assembly GCA_934675165.1 of uncultured Eubacteriales bacterium. Taxonomy (GTDB): domain Bacteria; phylum Bacillota; class Clostridia; order Oscillospirales; family Acutalibacteraceae; genus UMGS1491. The sequence continues at coordinate 353 of CAKUPP010000029.1, read as the reverse complement.
TTTACCAAAACATGTTCCAGATAAAATTAACGATACAGCAATAAATTTTTTAAAAATAATTTTCATTTTAACATCTACTCCTTTTTAAATGATATATACTATGTTTAATAATCGCTTGTGAAAGCAATTGTAATTATATCACAATTTTTTAAATTTTGCCACTATTTTTTATTAGTATTATGCAAACGATGTTTATAAAATTAGTGTACGCACGCGCAATAATGAAAAGAAAATATTTATTATGAACACTAAGACGTAATCAAATATATAATTTGATTCAGACTGTAGACAAAGTTCCGAAAGGGGCTTTGTTTTTTTGCAAAAAAAGATAAAAAAGAGGTAAAATGTGGTAT
>CAKUPP010000028.1 GCA_934675165.1 uncultured Eubacteriales bacterium | reverse complement strand
ATTTATGGATTTCTAAGCTATCATGATGAAACACTAGCCATTCCAAACAAGGAACTTAGAATAAAATTTGATGAAGCATTAGAAGATAAGTCAATGGGTGCAGTCTCTGAAATTGTTATGAAATCAAATGAGATGCTAAAAGCCACACTCAAAAAAGACACAGAAACAATGGAAAAACTAATTCAAGAAGCACACGATATAAATATTCCTGTTATAAGATACAATGATGAAAATTCTCTTGCCTGTATAATTACCCTTGTGTATTTAAGTGCTAGAACAAAATATAAAATTGTGCGTGAAATGCCAGCCGGAATTGGGTTTGCAGATTTCATTTTCTACCCAAACGATAAAAGTAAACCTGCATTTATCATTGAACTAAAAAAAGACTCCACTCCAGATGAAGCGTTAAAACAAATTAAAGAAAAACGTTATGCTTTGGCACTTAAAGAATATACAGGCCAAAAGTTAGCCGTTGGCATTACTTACGATAGTAAACAAAAGCAACATCATGTTAAAATTGAGGAAATTTAATCTCTATACAAAATGAAACGGCGTATAAAACAGTGTAAAAACTGTTATGTAGTCCGTTTTTTTATACAAAAAATATTACAGAAAAAATAAATGATTAATTCAACTTAATTTTAAAAATAGTGTAGTAAAAATTTGCACAATTAATTAGATCAACGAATCTAAGATTTAAATATCTTTTGATTCATATATTCTTAACTATATCAGAACTAATTTAACTAGTGATTTACACTCTAAATTTGGCTTTAGAACTGACTTTGAAGCTATAAAAGAAAAAATTCAAAAAATATTCGTAAAAATACGAAAATCAAGTGAACGTACGCATCTTTTTTTAAAACAAAAAGTCTCTAAACTACTGATTATTTATAGAATATAGAGATTTTTTTCTCTTTCCAACTGTTTAAAATAAGATTATTAATTAACATATTATCATTTAAAAAACACATAATTTTCACAATTATCGTCCAAACCAGCAGAAACTATGATTCAAATTTAACTTGAGTGCTTATTTTTATTAAATTGTATTTTATTAACAACTAAAATTTTTCACAACATCTTTAAATAAATTATAAAACACTAACATTTTTTTTAATACTTTTTTGCTTGTAATGAATAAAGCTTAAAATATGTACCTTTTTTATTAATAAGATCATTATGCGTACCTGATTCTAAAATTTTACCTTTACTCATCAATACTATTTTATCAGCAAATTTTGCATTATATAATCTGTGTGAAATAATTAATATAGTTTTTTTCGATGAAAAGCTCTCAATAACTTTAAAAACTTCTTCTTCTGATACTGGATCAAGCGAAGAAGTAGGTTCATCTAAAATTAAAAAAGGAGTATTTCTAAAAATTGCTCTTGAAATAGCTAATTTTTGCCACTGACCTATAGATGGCTCTACACCAGAACTATAAAACTCCTTGCTAAGTTTAGTATCGTACCCATTAGGGCAATTTTCAATAAATTTCGCTAATTTCATTTTATTAACTATATCATTAAGAAATGCTTTATCATCTGCTTTGTTTATATTTCCAAATATAATATTACTTTTAACATCAATAAAATAATGTATAAATTTTTGAAAAATTACGCTAAAAATATTTTTATAATCTTCTATATCATAGTCACTTATGTCTATTCCGTTTAATAAAATTTTACCAGAAGTTGGACTATAAATTCTTAAAAGTAGTTTTATCAACGTTGTTTTTCCACTTCCATTTTCACCAACTAAACATATTTTTTCGCCTAATTTTATTTTTAAATTTACATTTTTTAAACTAAAAATTTTAGATCCTGGATATTTAAACGAAACATCATCAAAAATAATTTCATACGAATTGCAAGTATCTTTTAAATTCCACTCCGATATATAGTTTTCAGTTTCATAATTTAAAAATTCAAACAAATAATTTAAAAAATTCATACTCTTGCTGTTATCTACAACCTGATCTACAAGAGAAAGCAAATTAACTTCAAAAGAAATTAAAGCAGTGTTATATAGTATAAATTTTGATATAGAAATAATTCCAAAAATCACATAATTAACTAGCACAAACTCCAGTATTCCCATTATTACAAATGTAACGCAAGTGACAATCAATGTATAAACAATATTTTTATCTATAACTTTCTTTTTTTTTTCTACAAATTTCAGAAATAAATTATTTCTACACTCTTTTAAATACTCAAACAACTTAAATATCCTTATTTCGCTCGAAAAATTTTTATCTGAAATCAAACTGTAATAATATTGTATCTCTCTTCGCTTATTCGTTGTACTCTTTTCAAATTGGAAATTTTTTTCTTGAATACTATATTTGATGTAATAAATAGGAATTGTAGCAATCATCAAAATAGGTACAAACCAACTATTTAATTGAAATAAAATAATAATATAGCCAACTAATCCTATTCCTGATGAAACTATATTAAACAAATTGTCAAAAATTTCCACAGGCGCATAGGAAGATTTTTCCAAAGTGTTTTCATAAAGATCCAAAAAATTTGGATCATCAATTGTTTTTTGTGGAATAACTTGAAATTTTTCTGCAATCAAATTTTCTATATTATGAGATAATCTACAACTTGCTAATTCCGAAATCCAATATTTTATATTATTTATAAATAATGTCAACGTTGATCCAATAGCTATAATTACAATCAAAAAAGCGATTGACATATAATCATATCCAATATTACAATTAATATTTTGCTCAAATATATCTAAAAGTTTCGAAATAGAAAAATCAGTTAAAACCGGACATAATCCAGAAATCACAACAAACCCTGCGGATATAAAAACAACAATGATATCTGATTTAAATATTTCATTTATTATAAAAAAATATTTTTTATAAATCATTTTAAATTTACTCAATTTTCTCACCACCATAATTCCATTTTACAAAGCTTAACAATTGATTTTAAATAAAAACAATATCTTTGAGTTTTATATACCAAACCACAAAACAACCTTTAATATATCTTTTATCACATTCAAAAATATATATTTTGTACTACGTTCTGTACGATTTATTTCTACGATGAAATTCATTAAAGTCAATTGCAATTAATTTAAAATTAAGTAACTAAAATCTAAATATCTTAAAAAATATCATTCAAACCATTTTTGCCACCTACTCATACAATCATAATTCCTATAAGCCTTTATAATTTTTAATGCAGACTTAGCTATAACAAGTGATTTTTCGCATTTACATGAACACGGCACATGTGATATCAATGAATTTCCCGCCAAATATCCTCCCGGATTTATTAACGAATAATCTCCATTAAAATTTCCAGAATTAACTAAATTTTTCTCCCATTTATCAATAAACTGTTCTCCAATATCCGCAATTTGCCTAGAACAACACGAAGGGTACCCCAAAACAAGTCCTAAAATATATGAATGTGAAAAACGTAAATCGTCTATTGCACTCACAAATTTGCTGAAACATGCATAACGAGATATATACATCCAACCTGAACAACTAACTGTATCCACATATTTAAATCTTTTACACCAAAAACTCATTTCATTATAAATTTTAACACTATTATTACCAATTCTAACAGCTTTTTTTAAACCAGATAAAAGCAGCAACAAATCCACATAATCCGAATCTTTCAAGCTTATTGGTAAAGAAGAAAATGCGTCTATATCAAACATATTAGTACATTTCATCTCACTTTATAAATTCAAAAATATCCATTACATTTATCCCGTTATCGATTAAATTTTCAAAAAGACAGTATAACCCATCTCTCCAAAATTCCGACGGATAAAATGATGGTGAAACCCCTACAAAAACATAGTCAATATGTTTTAAGTCATTTAGCTCACCTAATTTTTTACATAAATTAACAATAACTTTTCTCTGGATATCTATACTAGGATCATGTGAAGACCGTATATCATGTTTCCAGCTAGTTGAACCATTGAAACGATTATTGAAATAATCCATATCTATATGTAAAATAACTTTACTGCGTTCATCCACAAACTGAAATAAATCCGAAACATCCGATACTTCCATATATAAATTATTAAAACCATACCGCACATCAACAGGGATGTATCTTATATTAAACCTTTGTACCATTTTATAAAACGAATCATCAACTATCGATTCAAACATTATTTCAAACTGTCTTTTTTCTACAAAACTTTGTTTTAAATGTAAAATTTTAACATTATTAACAGAACTAATTATCGGAGTAAGCATACTACCAATTGTTATTGCTCCACTTTTTATAGCATCTTTCACCGAATTTGGATTAGATAATTGTACTCCTTTTTTGGTAAATAAATCATATTGCCACGTATTGCTATAACTTATAAATGGTGACATCAAATCACTATGATCATCTATATGGATCACTGTCAAGTGTTCAATATTGAATTTTTCCTTACTTCTGATCACGCTCCAAGCGTATGGTATCCAAGATTCAGACAAACATAGACAGTTCTTTTCAGTAATTTTACAATAATTCATTACATCACCGAGCGTTATGGAAAACAAGTCGAGTTTACTTGAAATATCATCGCAATACGTATAGTCCAACGGCTTTAGCTTTAACATAATACAATTTTTTGGGGGAAAAAATTTTAAAGAGATCAAGTCAAAATTACTAAACATATTAACAATTCTCTCATAATTCACGCAACCATTACAAGAAAAAACGTCTCCGTTTATCCTCAAGTTAACGACCGTACCATCATCTTTAATTTTATTTAGTACCACGTGCACATTACCCTCCTCTACCTAAAATATCTTCATTTTTTATTAATCTCCTTAATTAACAAATTACGTGCACACGTAAATAATGCCATCATTTCTTCACAATAAACAGTAGGATTGTTAAAAAAATTATTTGGAGAATACCTATGAGGAAGCGACCCACCACCACAAGTATAACCAAATTCACAATTTTTACACTTTAACGGAAGATTATTCCATTTAATTAGTTCATTATACTCTAAAAATTTCTCAGATTTAAGCGCTTTTTCTATTGGCGCATTAAACAAACCAAATCCAACCGCCGAGGCATTTTCATACGCTACTTTCATAATATCAGTTGTATGATAAGATCCATCTGTTTCAATAGTAATGTAATCTAACTCACCAAGGCCAAATGTATCCAAATTAGAATTAGTACCTAAAATGCTCTGCAATACACTTTCAAATGTCCTATAACAAAGTTTTTGATACTTATTAAACCACAAATTAAACGCTTCTACAAGCCATTTCGAATAGAGCAATTTATTTACATTTTTACCTGGCGGGGGATCAACATATGTACTATCTGGAAGAAGTAAATCCATGTTAACAAGATCGTTATCACTGTAAAATGAAAGCATTTCATCTGGTGTACAATTAGGATCAATAACACCTATTACTCCTTCAAAAATCACTGAATACTTTTTTAATAAATCTATAGCTCTCAAAACGTCATCAAAAGAACCTCTACCAGAATGATATTTTCTATGAAGATTATGAAACCTCTTTGGCCCGTCTATAGAAAGAGATATCCCTATATTCCTTTCTATACAGTCATCCAAAAATTCCTTATCAATTAGAGTACCATTTGTTTGTAATGAAAATGATATCACAGCGTTGTTTTCACATACACTTCTGATTTTATCAGAAATTTCTATAAGACGTTCTTTTCCGATAACGAGTGGTTCACCACCATGAAAAACAATGTTCACCTGTTTAATTCCTGTATTAAGTAGATATTCCCTGAGCCTTCTTGCAAATTGATCAATTACTTTTTCAGATATTACTGCAGGTAAACATTTCCAAGATTTATCCCTATGTTTAAAAACATAACAATAATCACAATTTAAATTGCACATTGCAGAAACGCGAAGAAAAAATGTATTTATATACATCCTACACCACTACCTTTTAAACATACTACTCTATTTCATAAGATTTGTCATATTTTCATTCGGATATAACCAAAGATACTCTTTCCAAACACCATCACATGTATAATTATATCTACAGTTAGAACACGTTTTATATTTAAGATGCCCTGAGGAAAATAATTCTTTATAATTAATTTTTCCATCCTTTTCTCCCGCGTAACCAACAACATTAGTACATTTGTGACTAATAAAATCAAGTGCATACTTACGATTATTATTCGATCTAAAAATACAAAGTGGCAAAGCCTCAATATACGGTTTAATGCCTTTTTTTAAACAATATGCAAGAGCTTCATTGACATATGGCTGAACTTCCTTATATGTTGGAACAACCTTTTGACTATAACAAATTCCAATTGGATGTGGAAAAGTCATGTTAAATTCTTTAATACCAATATTTTCATATGCAAAACTATATATTTTTTTCAAACGTCTATAGTTTTTTCTATTAATAACTGTTTGAATAGCAATTTTTTCTGGTCCAACAAAATTAAATATTTTATCAATAGCACAAATAGTCTGTACAAAACTACCATTTGATCTTGTAATACTGTCGTGAATTTTTTGTACATCGCCGTGAAGTGCCATTAAATAAAAATCTACAACACCTATAGCTGCATTGAGTAAATTGTCACACGATAACATGCGCCCATTTGTTTGTAAATCAACAAATAAAATTTTACCATCGTCTTTTTTTTCTTTAATAAAACTCATCAATTCCACGAAATCATTCCGTATGGTCACCTCACCACCAGTCAATGTTAATTTAATCTCTCTATATTGTTCTATATAACTATTTATAATTTTTTTTATTTCACAAAGAGTTAAGTCCTTCTCTCTAAATTTATCTGAAACAACGCAATGAATGCAATTGTTATTACAAGAAAAACCAACCTTCAAATCTACAAGTTGTTCCATATGTATTTAAATACACACTCCCGTTAAAATATTTAGTCTAGGGAAAATAACACTTCTCTTTTCCCCTAGACTACATTTACATAACTCAGCTCCTATTATGGCGATTGTGCATGCGACTATAACCCATTACAGGAAAGCCATATTTAAGATTATTTTTCAACCTAGTAAGAATTCCATTACTACTATTTGTCATGGATAACAATTTATCAGATAAACTTATCTGACATGTTTTTACATTATCATTCATAAATTATTCACCTCCTTTAAAAAATTTCTATAAACTACGTACCATTAACTATCGTTTCCCACTCCACATCCAAATCTTCTCTTCCCATATGACCGTATGCTGCTAATTTTCTGTAAATCGGTTTCTTCAAATCTAAACTCTCAATAATAATACTTGGACGTAAATCAAAATGATCCTTCACAATTATCTCCAGTTCATCATTTGAATATGTCGAAGTTCCAAACACATCAACCATAATCGAAATCGGATGAGCCACACCAATTGCATAAGCAATCTGGACTTCGCACTTTTTAGCTAAACCTTTGGCAACAATATTTTTAGCTACCCACCTTGCAGCATATGCACCAGAACGATCAACTTTTGTTGGGTCCTTTCCAGAAAATGCTCCTCCTCCGTGCCTTGAATATCCCCCATATGTGTCAACGATAATCTTTCTCCCTGTTAATCCACTATCACTACACGGGCCACCAACTACAAATCTTCCTGTTGGATTAACAAAAATCTTCGTTTCATCATCCACCATATCTTTTGGAACTATTGGACATATTACCTCTCTTATAACGTCTTCTCGAATCGTCTCCAAACTGACATCTCCTGAGTGTTGAGCTGAAACTACAATAGTATCTACCCTTTTTGGAATGTCATCTTCATATTCAACCGTAACTTGAGTTTTTCCATCAGGTCGTAAATACTCCAAAATTTTTTCTTTACGCACACTTGCAAGCTGTTTTGCTAACCTATGTGCAAGTGATATCGGTAGTGGCATTAACTCAGGTGTTTCGTCGCACGCAAAACCAAAAACCATACCCTGATCTCCAGCACCAATCTTATCACCCAAATCACTATTGCCACTCTTGCTTTCCAAAGATTCATTTACTCCAACAAAGATGTCCGGCGATTGTGTATTTATTGACAAAATAACACCACAAGTATTTCCATCAAATCCCGTACTAGAATCATTGTATCCAACATCTAAAATTACATCTCTTGTGATTTTCTCAATATCAACATAGCAACTGGTAGAAATTTCTCCCATTATGTGTACTAGCCCTTTGGTAATCATCACCTCACAAGCAACATGTGCATCTGAATCTTTCAAAAGTATTTCATCTAGTATTGCATCTGCAATTTGATCGCATAACTTGTCTGGATGACCTTCTGTTACAGATTCAGATGTAAAAAATTTCTTCAACGCACTCCCTCATTTCACAACAAATTGAAAACTACAAATATCGATAAAAACATTTAAATTAAGTGTCATTTGTCTGACCTTCGACACCAGATAATTGCAATTATTCCTATAATTTGCAATTTATCTACCTGTATTTTACATCCATATTCAATAAGATTTTTGTCGAATTTTGGAGTAACTTAAAATTTAAGTAATTCTTAATTAACCATATATATATATATATATATAATGTAATTTTAATCATCTTAATATTTATATCCCTATCCCAAACATACTTGGCGTTATCATTAAATTTTATGTTATTTAAAAACAATAAATTAAAAATAACTTAATTCAATATTTTTAAATTTTTCCACACAAAAGTGGTAACACAGATTTAGGGAGCTATCGCAAACTGAAAAATCAATATATGACAACTCCTTATAGAGATTTCACTCTAAAAATCGTTTATCCAACTTAAGACTACCTGAGGTGGGTATAAAATTGTAATGATTTATAAAAAGCTCAGCATTATCCAATTTGTTGATTTTATCTTCTTTATGCGGGTTCATAAAGTTTTAATACTATGATATAATGAGTAATAAGAACCTCGATTGTTGTCGAAGTCAAAGATTTTGAACAATGACGAGGGCCTTGTTGCTTAGTAACGATAATAAAAACTTTAAGGCGGTGACATGTCCATGTCGTATTTTTTAAATAGTATTACACCAGTAAATCAGTTTACCAAAACTACAAAAGAAAAGTACTTTGTAGATAAATCGGAATTGATAGAAAGAATGAATGAGTTAGTTGGTACAGCATCTCAGTACGTTTGTATAACAAGGCCACACAGATTTGGCAAGACAATAAACGCTATGATGCTTGCGTGCTATTATTCAAAAAATGCTGACTTCAAAAAACTCTTTGATGAACTTGAAATCAGCAAAAGTAAGTCATATTTGGAACATTTAAATAAACATAATGTGATATTTATTACATGGTGTAATCCTACAAAGGAATATAAAACTTTTGATGAGTATATGAAGGGATTTAATTTTAGACCTAAAAGAAGAATTTCCAAATGCAAAAATTAATGATAATGACACACTTGGAAAAATCTTTGAAGATATATACACCCAGACTGGAGAGAGTTTCATATTTATACTTGATGAATGGGATTATATTTTTAATAACAACTTATTCGAACTTGAAAACCGTGAAAAATTTTTAGAATTTTTAAAAAAGCTCCTAAAAGATAAACCATATGTTGAGCTTGCGTATATGACAGGGGTTTTGCCCATTGCTAAATATTCATCAGGATCTGCGCTTAACATGTTCGATGAATACACTTTTTTGAACGACATGGATTTTGATAAATATTTTGGTTTTACGAATTCAGAAACAGAAAAATTATGTGAAAAGCAAAATAAATTGTCAATAAATGAACTCAAAGAATGGTATGATGGCTATAAAACCCAGGGAGGACATGAAGTGTATAATCCAAGATCTGTGGCATTTGCGCTCAGAAAGGGCGTATGCCAAAGTTACTGGACTAACACGGGTCCAATGGATGAAATTTTATACTATATTAATAGTGACATAGATGATATAAAGAATGATGTTGTACAAATGGTGTCTGGTGTTCCTTTAGAAATAAAACTAAAAGGCTATGGTGCAGAGCAAAAAGAATTAAATAC
>CAKUPP010000027.1 GCA_934675165.1 uncultured Eubacteriales bacterium | reverse complement strand
AACTGGCTTAACAATTATCTTTATAAAGACGAGCTTTTACCAAAATATGATTTATGGCTTGCACAGTGGTCCATAGCTAAACCATCGTGTTCATGTGGAATATGGCAATATTCGAGCACGGGAAAAATTGACGGTATAAGCGGAAATGTAGATTTAAATGTATCATACAAAGACTATGCAAATATTATGAAAACTAAAGGTTTAAATGGATTTAGTAAAACAGACAATTCAGCAAGTACAAACTATTTCATATATACAGTTAAGAAAGGTGATACCCTTTGGGCGATTGCTCAGCGTTATCTTGGAAGCGGGTATAAGTATAAGGAGATTAAAGATTTAAATACACTGAATTCCGATATGATTTATCCTGGACAAACACTAAAAATACCAAAGTAAGGAGGATGCATACATGAATACGGAAGTCTCAAAAATGCTGATGATGTGTATAGTTCTTGAGGGTATTATCACTTACATAAACAATTTTTTCGTTTTAGGAGCGCCACACTATCAAATGGTTCTTAGCTTGGCTTTCGGAATATTTATTGCTGTAGCTTACAAGATAGACCTCTTAAAACTCGCAAATATTGAAAGCGAAATACCCTACATAGGCTGTGTTTTAACAGGAATACTTTTTTCGAGAGGATCAAATTATGTTCACGATATTTTGCAAACGCTTAATATTATGTAATTTCGAGGTGTGAAAATATTGAATGAAATTCAGAAACATAAATTAATAATGCTAAAAAAGCAAGGCAGAAGTTATAAGGAAATATCTTCTGCCCTTTCTATTTCAGAAGGAACCATAAAATCATTTTTCAGACGACAAAAATTAAAATCGAAAAAAATTTATACAGAATGTAAAAATTGCGGAGCTACATTAGAAAAAAGATGTGGTAGTAAAAAATTTTGCTCAGATTCATGTAGATACAAATGGTGGAGAAAAAATGCAGAAGGCAACAGAGAATACTTAAAAGTTAATATTTGCAAGAATTGTAGTAAAAAGTTTAAAAGTTACGATAACAAAGACAGAAAATACTGTAGCCATGAGTGCTACATCGAAAATAGATTTAAAAACCAGAAAGGGAAATTCGTCTATGACAAGCGAGCAATTTAAGTCAGAAAAAGAGTATCAAGTTAGAATGAGCATAATGAAAACTATGCTAAAAATGGGGCTGATAACAAAAAGTGAGTACGATAAAATTGATACCAAATTCTTAAAGAAATACTCTCCCATATTCGGCAGTTTATATCGATAAAATGGCTTGATACTAGGCTTTACAAGAGGTAATATGTAACTGCAAAAACAATTTAAAGGAGAGTCAAAATGCAAAGAGAAGTTTTAAAATTAAGTGGGCATAAAAACGTACCTCCTAAGAGAAAAAAAGTAGCTGCATATGTCAGAGTATCGAGTGGAAAAGATGCAATGATGCATTCATTGTCAGCTCAAATCAGTTACTATAGTAAACTAATTCAGGATAATCCCAATTGGCAGTACTGCGGAGTTTACGCAGATGAAGCCCAGACAGGAACCAAAGATTCAAGACCTGAGTTTCAAAGACTTTTGGAAGATTGTAAGCAAGGAAAAATCGATATGATAATTACAAAGTCCATATCGAGATTTGCAAGAAATACACTAACAGTACTTGAAACTATCAGAGAACTAAAGAAGCTGGGAATAGATGTGTATTTTGAGAAAGAGAATATTCATAGCCTATCAGAGGAAGGAGAGCTAATGCTCACCCTCCTCTCTTCTTTTGCACAGGAAGAAAGTTTATCGGTTAGCGAGAACTGCAAATGGCGAATCAGAGATAAGTTCAAGCAAGGAATATCCACAAATTTTAAGATGTTAGGATATGAACTTAAAAATAATCAAATAACTGTTATTCCAAAAGAGGCGAAGATAGTAAAAATTATTTTTCAGGATTATCTAAGTGGAATGGGAATAAATGCAATTGCTCGTAAACTTAGAGATAAAGGTATACCTACCAAAGACGGTGGAATATGGCATGAAAATACAGTCAGGGGGATTCTTAAAAATGAGAAATATACAGGAAATTTGCTATTGCAAAAGACTTTTATATCCGATCATATCAGTAAAAAGAAGCGAAAAAACAAAGGTGAATTACCGATGTACTATGTAGAGAGCAATCATGAACCGATTATTGATGTCGATACTTTTCAAAAAGTGCAAGACAAGATAAAAAAGCAAGCAAAACACCACAAAGCTACCGGCAGCTCTAAAGAATACGCTTTCACCCAAAAAATTGAATGCGGAATATGCGGTAAAAACTACAGAAGAAAAATCTCTGCGAGTGGTACAAAGTATGAAAAACCGATATGGATTTGTGCCACGTTTAACAGCTATGGTAAAAAGTACTGCCCTTCAAGTAGAGCCCCCGAAGAAACAATCAAAAAGCTATCTTGTGAAGTACTTGGTATTACAAAGTTCGATGAACAAATATTTAAAAACAAAGTAAGTAAAATCGTTGTTCCAAGCAAGGGTAAACTTAAGTTTATTCTTAATGATGGTAATGAAGTCTTGAAAACGTGGGAATACCCTTCAAGGAGAGATTCTTGGACTGAAGAAATGAAACAAATGGCTAAAGTGCGCCAAGAAAGGATGACGCAAAGTGAACATGGCACGAGCAGTAACTGTAATTCCGGCAACGCTTAATTTATTTACAAATACCTCAATACGGGCACCTATTAAGCGAAGAACAGCAGGATATGCAAGGGTATCTACAGATAACGAAGAACAACTTTCAAGCTATGAAGCACAAGTTGATTATTACACAAGGTATATAAAGTCAAAGAGCGAATGGGAGTTTGTTGGGGTTTATACGGACGAAGGTATAAGCGCCACCAACACCAAAAAACGTGATGGCTTTAACAAAATGATAAAAGATGCGCTTGACGGAAAGATAGACCTTATTATTACAAAGTCAGTTTCAAGGTTTGCAAGGAACACAGTAGATACACTTACCACAGTCCGTAAGCTAAAAGAAAAAGGAGTAGAAGTTTACTTTGAGAAAGAAAATATTTATACGCTTGATTCTAAAGGCGAATTGTTAATTACTATCATGAGTTCACTCGCTCAAGAAGAATCAAGGTCGATAAGTGAAAACGTAACATGGGGTCAAAGGAAAAGATTTGCTGATGGGAAAGTAAGTTTGCCATATAAACATTTTTTAGGTTACGAAAAAGGAGAAGATGGTGTGCCAAAGATTATAGAAAGCGAAGCTAAAATCGTAAGATTGATATATCGGCTATTTCTTGAGGGGAAGACAATATCCGCAATTTCAAAGCATTTAACAAACGAAAGCATACCCACTCCATCGGGAAAGAAGAAATGGACTACAAGTACAATCAGAAGTATTTTAACTAACGAGAAATACAAGGGTGATGCCTTACTTCAGAAATGTTATACGATTGATTTTCTTACAAAAAAGAGAAAGAAAAATGAAGGCGAAGTCCCGCAGTATTATGTAAAAAACAGTCACGAAGCTATTATTTCTCCCGAAGTTTTTGATTTGGCTCAAAATGAACTTAAGAACAGAGTAAAAGGCATGTTTAATCATAGCTGTGTGAGCCCATTTTCAAGTAAGATTGTATGCGGAGAGTGTGGCGGTTTTTATGGTTCAAAGGTGTGGCATTCGAATGATAAGTATAGAAAAGTCATATGGCAGTGCAACAACAAATTTAAAAACAAAAATAAATGCAAAACTCCTCATTTGACTGATGAGCAAATAAAAGAAGAATTTGTAAAAGTGTTTAATAACTTAATTAGCAATAAGGAAGAAGTCATAAAAGATTGCGAAAACACAGTTTTAACCCTTATAAATACTGAAGGTATAGACAGCAAAATATCAAAACTTCAGGAAGAAAGTGAAATTATAGTAGAGTTAATGAAAAGTCTGATATATGAGAATTCTAGAAAAGTTATGAATCAAGATGGATACAATAAAAAATACAATTCTTACACCGAAAAATATGAAAAAATTAAAAGTGAATTATCGAAATTAGAAGACAAAAAACAAGATTTAAAAGTTCGTAGAGATAAAGTAATGATGTTTATTGCTAATCTTAAAAGCCTTAATGGAGTAATATCTGAATTTGATGAGAAACTTTGGTATGCCATGGTAGATAAAATTGTTGTTAATGCGGAGGCTGGTATTAAGCTTGTTTTAAAAAAATAGTTTGAATTAGTTGAAAAAATCATTTTTATGTGATATAATAAGACTAGTTTGAATTTATCTTGTAATATCATTATTGGAGGTAATTTTTATGAAAAAATTTAAAAAATTAATTTGTACAGCTTGTGCTGCTTTATGTTGTTTGGGAGCTTTTAATAATACTTTTGCAATGAGTCCCAAAATAGAAGTATATAGTTTTACCAATCGTCCTGAATATGGAAGTCATCTTCCGAATAACGAGGGGGTTTGGTTTTATTTAATTAGTCCTAAAGGACATCCTTTTCTCAGTATTTTTTGTGTTTTAGATAATGATGTTCCATATGGAATGACTAAAGAGCTACTACCATCTTGTACTAAACTATTGAACAAATGTAACGATGGTTCAATACATGGCTCAGTTCCCATTTCTACTGAAAAATATCGTGAATTGACAAGAATATGTCAGACAATATTAAGTAAAGGGCGTCACCAAGCGGATTTAGCTACGAAAGAATCTATGTTTAAAATTTTAATTACAAATATTTTCAAATTATACAGTATTGATTTATAAACTATTGTTTAATAGTTTATTTATACGCACAATATTTTTAGTTTTAGTTAATTTCTTAATCTTAGATAGCAAAGAATCCTCTGGTAGATCTGGCAAATCGTCTATATCGAAGGTATCATCATCTTTTGCACTTTGAAAGTTTTTTAAAAATTTAAAGCCTTTTACAAATTCATCATAAATTAATTTATGATCTATATATTTTGGATTCTTTTTAAATTTAGTAGATATTTGCCCGCTCAATAGCATTGTGCTTCGGGTACTCCAATTATCTCTAATGTGTGAAAGTTCAGATGTTACTTTTTCAATATAATCGCTTTTAAATGTTGCACAATTGCTGTTTTTATTTTTAAATTCCGAATTCAAACATAGGTATCTGAAAAAAATCTTATGTAAATTTATTAAAATAGATGCTTGCCTTTGCCCGCCAGGGAATAAGTTACTTGTTTCTTCCCCTTTATCATGAGCAGGAATATATCTGCCTTTAGCATTAGAGAAAACTTTGGAAAACGGATTAGTGCAACCATTTTCAGCCAAACGAAGAACATTTTGCATGGCTTTGCGTTCAAATTTGCCACCTGTTGGATTTCGAAATTCATGTGATTCTGAAAGAAGTAGTACGCCACATAAAAAGGCTGCTGCTTCTTTTTGTGATATTGTTAGATATTTGGAAATAGGGTAATCACATTTTATGGTACTTAGCAGGATTTGCTGCATAATTATATTTTCATATTTACTTACGGTATTTTGAGATTTAGTCAAAGGTTGATTTATATAGCTAATAATTGGTTTGATTATACCTGCTATGGCTCTTTTTCTATATGAATCTTTAACTTCAGAATTGAAGTTGGGATTAAATTTCCAATCTAATTCTTCACACATTTCATCATACTTTAAAGCTCTTGAACACTGCTGATTTAAATAAATTAAATATATCATTCTACTCTTATCTGAGCTACTTCTTTTTACCCATACTGGTCCAAACGGCGTCATTAATTTCAAAGGTGTTGCACTGTCAACAAAAACTGAACTGTCTAAACTCAGCAAATGTGCTAATTTAGGATTCCTTTTTCCGTACATAAAATCTTTAAGCTCTTTACTTTGTTCGAACTTTTTTTGAGCATGTCTAAGTTTGTCGATAGTATATTGTTCGGTTTTCTTCAAAATGTTTTTTAAAGTTTTTAAAATTAGTTTTGGGTCAAAATCATCATCTAAACTACCTAATTGTTCAAAAATTTGTTTTGTTTCTTTGACTATTTTTTCAATAGATTCAATTTCAACTCTTTTGTAATTTAATTTATCTAATAAAATTTCTGATTTTTTTAAAAATGAATCTTCTATATTTTGCTGCGTTTTAACCGATTGCGCTAATTTATCTGATTCGTTTTTTACAAACTCAATTGATTTATCAAAGCATGAAATTGTTTTACAAAATGTTTTCATGATTTCTTGAATATTTACAGTTTCTTTGATGAGTTTTGATTTATTACCTTTTAACTCGACTACATCAGATTCAAAAGTCTTTAATATATAGTCAAGATATTCGCTTATGTATTTTATGTCATCACCTAATTGGCTATATGTTTTATATTTAAAATTAAAGATAAAATTTAGATTGTCCCAAAACATTGTCATATAAAATCACTCCATTAGTTTTATTTTAGTATCTTTTATAAAATATCATATTTTTAAAAATATGTCTATATTATTATTTTTTACACAAAGTTTTTTGTTTAAAATTTATTTTACACACGAATGAATTTGGAATTACCTAAGTTTCAATATTTTACAGTATAAAATTTTACGATTTATAAATACGATACTTATACATAAAAGGCGGATTATATTGCAGATACAAACTGTGGTATAATCCGTTTTTTATATTTATAGGAAAAATAACTTGATTTACTGAAAAATCAGAGTTTACATAGGTTACAAGGATTTTAATACTCAAAAAATAAGTTAAGAGGAGAGTTTAAATGAATATTTTTCAAAATCGTGACATATTTTTCGGTAAACCAAATTTTATAAATATTCATGGAAACACGGATAAATTCTGGGAATTGGCAAGCAAGATAAAATCAGAGCTTGGTGAGAAATGGTATTACTTGGATAGATATCTAAGTGTCATATTTGAAACAATAGCAAACATGGATTTAGGTACAACATCATCTATAGCTGATAACATTTGCTCAGATATCTTCAGGGATTGTTGCATTGTTTATTGTGGTGATGACGATTTACTTCAAGGTAAAGAAAAGAGTAAGTTTTTTGAAATGGTGAAAAACTATATCGATAGCCACCATGTAAATTTCAATGAAAGCCACACGAAAGTGGAGTTTTATACCGGGAAAATATTAACCGAGAACCTTGAAACGCTACATCAAGAATTTAAAAAACACTATATAACAAGAGTTTTCAAGGATATAGACTATCCTACCGCAGATTACTATTTCAAAAAAATATCAGCCATAGTTGGAGGGGAAAATTTGATATATTAGCCGAAGCATTTATATTAAGTCCGCTTGGTTTATCTACTGTAGAACATTTTATATTTTACGTTTTAGGAACATTTTTGTATCGTGACCCCGAAAGCTCTAAGCAAATATATCAACTAATAATTGGAGGAAAATAAGATATGGAAAACTTAAAAAATGAATTTGAAAAACTTTATGGGAGATATGATAGAAAATAACCTAAATACGCTAAAAAGCAAAATGCAGAATATGCAAGTTGCAAAAATGATGAAAAGAATATCGCTAAAACTATGAATGAATTTATGGATAAGTTATCTGACGAAGACAAAAAACTTCTGAATAGCACGAAATGAATATGTTTACAATTGCCGCAGCAGAACAAAGTTTTTTCTATAAGCAAGGTTGGCACGACTGCATTAAATTTTTAAAAATGACTGAGACACTATAAACTCATAAAGACAAAATCTGCCATGTGGTAGGCCTTTTATATTCGTGTTGCTTATGGGGTTTATAAAATTTTGAAATTATAGTATAATGAATATAGAGAAACTTACCGAAGAAGGAGGAAAACAAATGCTATATTTTTTGAATAGCATAGCATCGGTTAACCAGTTTACCAAAACCACTAAAGAAAAATATTTTGTAGACAAGTCGGGACTAATCACAAAAATGAATGAGCTAATTGGGACGGCTTCTCAGTATGTTTGCGTAACAAGACCACGCAGATTTGGTAAGACCTTGAATGCCATGATGTTAGCTTCTTATTATTCTAAAAGTGCGAATTGTAAAGATATTTTTGACAATCTACAAATTAGCAAAGATGAGTCATACTTAAAACATCTAAATAAGCATAACGTTATTTATATTAAGTTTAATGTTGCACCTAAAGAAAAAAGTAGTTATTCGGAGTTTATAGAAAGATATAGGTTGCTACTTATAAAGGACTTATTAGAATACTGCCCAAATATAGAAGTCTTGCCAGAAATGGCTCTATCTGATGTATTCGATCAAGTATATAACAAAACAGGTAAAGGATTTATATTTATAATTGACGAGTGGGACTACATTTTTAATCACAACTTGTTCTCGAAGGACGATAGAAAAAGCTTCTTAGAATTTCTTGAAAATCTTTTGAAAGATAAATCATATGTTGATCTTGCATACATGACGGGCGTTCTTCCTATTGCAAAATACTCAACAAGCTCAACTATCAATATGTTTAAAGAATACAATACATTGAATGATAAAAAATATTATAAATATTTTGGCTTCAGTATAAAAGAGACGAAAGCTCTTTGTAATAAACAAGACGAAGTAACTTTTGACGAACTTAAAACATGGTACGATGGATATAAAACATTTGAGGGTGAAGATATTTTTAATCCTCGTTCTGTCGCATATGCTCTTAGTGATGGTGTTTGCCAAAGCTACTGGACAAATACAGGTCCTATGGATGAAATAATATACTACATTAATAACGATGTAGGTGCTGTTAAAGACGATATTGTCAGTATGGTTTCGGGTATTCCGCTTGAAATAAAACTTAAAGGATATAGTGCAGAACAAAAAGAACTTAATACCAGAAATCAAATACTTTCAGCGATGACAATTTACGGATTCTTGAGCTATCACGATAAAATACTTGAAATTCCGAATAAAGAACTGTGTATTAAATTCGATGAGGCACTCGAAGATAAATCAATGGGCGAAGTTGCAAAACTTGTTTTAAAATCAAACGAAATGCTTAAAGCAACTCTCAGAAAAGATACCGAAACAATGGTGAAAATCTTAGAAGAAGCTCACGATATTAACATTCCTGTGATTAAATATAATGATGAAAACTCCCTATCGTGTGTGGTAATGCTCTCATATTTAAGTGCCAGAGATGATTATAAAATAATCAGAGAAATGCCATCGGGGAAAGGCTTTGCAGATTTTATATTTTATCCAAACGATAAATCAAAACCTGCTTTTATCTTAGAACTCAAGAAAAATTCCACTCCTGAAGAAGCTCTAAAACAAATTAAAGAGAAAAACTACGCTTTGGCGCTCAGAGATTATACAGGTAAAAAATTTGCTGTTGGCATTTCTTGGGATAAAAAGACTAAAGAGCATAAAATCAGGATTGAAGATATTGTTTAAGACTAGTTTTTGAAAAAAATTGAAGCCACATATACTCAACGGGATTTGAGGTTATGTGGTATTTAATCTCTTTTTTTGCAGAAAACAACAAATGAATTAATATTTTAAAATGCGGTTGCATACTTTCACACGGTTGAAGGAAAAATTTTTATACTTTCACACGCTTTAAAAAATAAAATGACCCGTGCGTTTGTATTAATACTTGAGTGATTAGACATGTTGGATGACTATTAGGGATTTGGTTATATCTTATGGGGATGTATTGCTTGAAACAATACATCCCTTTTGTAAATATATAAAATAGGTATAAATGATTTGCTTTTTTGTTGTGTATTTTATATATCAATCTTGAGTATTTATTATAGAATTTTATATTAAATTTATACGATGAATACTGTTGTGACCTTATCGCTGTATTTGTAGTAGCTTTTTATTTAACAATTAAAATTTTATGAATTTTAGTTATTTTCAGATAGTAAGTAGGATGGTACGCTGATTGTAATATTACAGTTCATTCAAAAATTTACTGATTTTTCTATTGACACGAAACACTGATGTGATAAAATAAAACCATGGAGGGATGGGTATGAATAACAGTTCGATAAAAACTATTTCTAAAAACAAAAAAGCCTTCCATGATTATTTTATTCTCGAAAGTTTTGAAGCTGGTATAGTGCTTAAAGGTACTGAAGTAAAATCACTGAGACGGGGGAGTGTTAATTTAAAAGATTCTTGGTGTTCAATAGTAAGAGGAGAAATTTTTGCAAATGCCATTCATATAGGGTGCTATGATCACGGAAATATATTTAATGTTGATCCTCTAAGAGTCAGAAAACTTTTGATGCATAAGAAAGAAATTGAAAAACTTTATGGACATGTGAAACTTAAAGGTATTTCTCTTGTACCCTTGTCTATGTATTTCAAAGGTTCTGTTGTAAAAGTTCAGATAGGTTTATGCAAAGGAAAAAAGCTTCACGACAAGAGGGACGTTTTGGCAGAAAGGTCAGCAAAACGTGATATGCAGCGAGCTTTGAAAGAAAAAAATCGCTAAAGTTTCATGTTAATATGGGGGCGTAAAGGCTTCGACGGAGAGTATGAGTTTATGTAAGCGAGTAGCAAGGCGGAACTGCTTTAAAAGTCGCAATTTTCCGAATTAAACGGAAATCAAGAATTATCTCTTGCTGCTTAGTTTATAAGTGGCCATTTTGTTTCAGGTTACCGCGACTGTTGCAAAATGACGATTAGCGGTGAACGTGAATTGAAGATTTTCTCGACTTTAATCATGAATTAGAGAATACCTATCACATAAGGTTTCTAATGGCGTTTTGTGATTGGGAATTTTTAACCATTAGATACACTCGTAGAAAGCGTAGATAAGTGCTTTTCGGACAGGGGTTCAATTCCCCTCGTCTCCACCATACCGACGTAAAAAAATATATATAATGTATATTTTATGTAACTATTACTTTTGAAATTTTAGGAGTAAGCGTTACAATTTTTTTGTTTACGGACTATGTAACAGTTCTTACACTGTTCTGTATGCCGTTTTGTATAGAGATTAAATTTCTTCAATTTTAACATGATGTTGCTTTTGTTTACTATCGTAAGTAACGCCAACTGCTAACTTTTGGCCTGTATATTCTTTAAGTGCTAAAGCATACCGTTTTTCTTTGATTTGCTTTAAAGCCTCTTCGGGAGTGGAATCTTTTTTTAGTTCAATGATAAATGCGGGTTTATTTTTATCGTTAGGGTAGAAAATGAAGTCCGCAAAACCAATTCCGGCTGGCATTTCACGCACAATTTTATACTTCGTTCTAGCACTTAAGTACACGAGGGTAATTAT
>CAKUPP010000026.1 GCA_934675165.1 uncultured Eubacteriales bacterium | reverse complement strand
GTAATAATTGCAGCAGAACATAACATAACTGAAGATGGAAGATATTTTCATAAATACAACATGAGAGATGAAAAAGATAACTCCATGTTTACAGATCTTTTAGAAGTTGATTTGCTTGAACTCAAAAAATTACCAAAAGCTGACGATGGAACAGATCTTTGGGATTGGCTTAGATTTATAAAAACAAATAATGAGGAGGAGATGGAAATGCTTGCACAAGAGAATCCGGAAATAGAGAAAGCATATGATGCCCTCCAATACTTGAGTAATGATGAAGTTTTGCGTCACGAAGCACAACAAAGAGAAATGTACTTACAAAATGAAATGGCAATTAATGAAGAGCGTTATGAACAAGGAGTTAGGAAAGGTATAGAACAAGGAATCGAAAAAGGAATAAAACAAGGCGTTAAAGAGGGGATGAAAAAAGGTAAGGAGCAAGGCATCAAAGAAGGTATGGAGAAAGGCAAAGAACAGGGCATCAAAGAGGGCAAGGCGCAAGGAATTAAAGAGGGCATGGAAAAAGGTATGGAAAAAGGCAAGGAGCAAGGTATTAAAGAAAGTAAAATTGGTATTGCAGTTAATCTTTTAAGCATGGGCTTGCCATTGCAGCAAATTTCAGATGCAACAGGATTGATGATAAGTGAAATAAATGAGCTCAAGTCTAATTAGGAATTATTTATATTTTCAATAGTTTATCAATATTAATGAAATGGTGTCATATTCGTTAGTTGAATAACACACAAAAAACCTTGTGGCTATAATGCCACAAGGTTAATTTTTGGCGGAGAAGGAGGGATTCGAACCCTCGCGCCGATCGCTCGGCCTACACCCTTAGCAGGGGCGCCTCTTCAACCACTTGAGTACTTCTCCATACGCCATAATATATAATACCAAAACTCACTTGGCGGAGGGAGTGGGATTCGAACCCACGGTCCCTTGCGGGATCACCAGTTTTCAAGACTGGCTCCTTAAACCACTCGGACACCCCTCCACGAAACTACTTTACGGTTGAATTCTATCATATTGTAAAAATTATGTCAACTATTTTTTTAATCATGATTTTTAATTATGAAAAAATTATAAAATATTACATAAATTATTTTGTATATTTATATTTATTACACATAATAATTTGACATTATAATTTTAATAAGTATAATATATTTAATATTAAAGATTAGGTGTTTATTGTGAAAGGGTGGTAATTATGAGATTTAAATCAATTGTGGGTCTTATAAAAGGTAAACGCAGTGATGCTATAAAATTACAAAATGCTTTTAAAAATATTGCAGACGCTAGTGATAGGTACGATAGTCCAAAGGATCTTGCTAAAATGTTGTCAAATGACAGTGTAATAAAGGAATACAATTTAAAAAACAATAAACCAGGAAAAAAATTTTCGGTTGCAGGAATATCTATAACTGCTTTTATAAAATGTCTTGAAAAATTTGATAAAAAATCTCTTGATGAAGAAGCATATAAAAAAATATGTAATAATTTTCTTATGAATAGCGATGATTGTGTTCCTGAAAAAGGAATTGAATCTATTGCTAATAAAATGTCTAAGAAATTTGAGTTGGCAGACGAGGGTAAAGGAGAAATTAATTCTAAGTTGGTAAATTTAGCAGAGTATGCATATAATGAGTCTATTGCAGATGGAGTAAAAGGTCGGTCTACGTGGGTAAGTAGTGTGTTATCAGATGTAAATGCATGCAAAGGTGTTGCTGCGCTACTTATTAAAATATATGATTTGTGGGTAAAAAAGGATAATCATTCTCCAGATTCAACAGAAGAGTCAACCCCAGAAATTTCTGTAAGTAGTCAAAGTGATTTAAAAATATCAGGAAGCCAACGCACGAAGGCGGTAAATAAAAAAGGTTCTAAACAAATTGATGATCGCAGCAATAAATCTGTAGTAAAAAATAAAGAAGTACAAACTGCAGAAGAAAAAAATTGGATTAAACAGTTTGAAGAATCTTGTGTGGAGTTTGAAAATTATGATTACAACACAAGTAATGTAAATGATTTAAAAACTGCAGTGAGTAATAGTTTTATAGTGTGTAGTGTTTTTAATAGAAAAGTTTTAAAAAAGTTTTGTTGTAAATATGGTTCACATGGATATGAAGAAATGATAGAACAGCTTAGAGCTGCTTTTGTTAAGATGAATAATTTCAAATGTTTGAATTTTGAAAAATGCAATGATGAAAAATTGCGTAAAATATCAGCAAATTCATATGGCGTGATTTTTAGTGTAATAGATCATCAATTATCTGTATCAAATGATCAATTATTGCCAGCGCTTAAGTTATTTAATTCGGCCTTGGCTCATTTAAAAGAAGTACTGAATTTGTATTATAAAGTGGTACTCAGCAAAACTGATAATTCTATCAGTTTTACAGAGCTGAATAATCCGAGCAAAACTGATAATTCTATCAGTTTTACAGAGCTGAATAATCCGAGCAAAACTGATAATTCTATCAGTTTTACAGAGCTGAATAATCCGAGTAAAACTGGTAATTCTATCAGTTTTACAGGGCTGAATAATCCGATGAATAGATGTTATCTTAACACAGCGCTTCAAAATTTGGTGCATATAGAGAAATTTAGAAATAAAGTGCTAAGTGTGGAAAATATAGAAGAATTGGAAAATAAAAAGGATTATAAGGAATTAGTAGCGGTTTACTATTTTTTTAATCGTATTTTGGGGAAAGTGGAAGAAAATGAAAAAAAAGAAAAAGAATATGAACAAAATCTAGGTTATTATGGCAAAGCAGGTAGCGCTCCAGATGCTCAGCGTGAAATTGAGCATGCATGTAGAGAGCAGATGAAAAAACTGGGAAAAATAAAGGGAAATGAACGTGAAGGGATTGAGCATGCTAAAAATATATCGGAAGATTCTATTATTCTTAGCGTTGACCACCCCAATGATAAATGGATGGAGGATTTAATTGTAAGCGGTATTAATTCTAGAGAAAATGTGGTAGCATTAAAGAATGGGTATTTTGGTATTCATGTTGGTGCTGCTGATGTAGGCTTTCGTGACAAGCCAATCAAAGGTATAAAAGAAACTTTAGATTTAGGAACATTTTTAGAAAAAAAAGGAGGCGATTGTAAAAAAATCAAGTTTTACTACAAGGGGAAAGAAGTAGAAAGAAGTAAGTTGAAATTTGATTTAATGTCTGTTATCATATGTAATAGTAGTCGCAATGGTAAAAATGAAATCACAGGACACTACTACACTTATCAAAAAGAAGGATCATCTTGGAAAGAATATAATGACAAAACAGTTAAAGATGAAAGCTTTGAAAATATTTTGCACTATATGGGTACACAAGGAGAAGTGTTTATGTATAAATTACGAAAATAGCAAAGCATTGACTTAATGCATTTGTAATATTTATGCTAATTTTATTGTTAAAATTTTAAGAGAATTTGTCTTGATTAAAGTTTGAGTATATGTGATTGTATTTCTTGTGAAATGATAAAGTGAATCAAGGTAATTTAGAATGGCCACCTAACTTTTGTTATAGGTG
The DNA here is from genome assembly GCA_934675165.1 of uncultured Eubacteriales bacterium. Classification (GTDB taxonomy): domain Bacteria; phylum Bacillota; class Clostridia; order Oscillospirales; family Acutalibacteraceae; genus UMGS1491. Next base: position 10,097 of record CAKUPP010000026.1, on the reverse strand, counting down.
GTTATTTGTTTCAACTAAATTTATTTAATTTTTTAAATTTTAGCTTATATGTTATATGTAATGCAAGTTTTGGGTGTTTGTTGATCTTTTTTGTTTTCTGTAATACATCAATTGTAAATCCGTAAAGTCGAAAAAATTTTTTATTAAAAAGGGTTGATTTTTTACAAATAATTGTATACAATTAGAGGGTAAGTAATGCTTGGGGGTATAGCTCAGATGGAAGAGCGCTTGAATGGCATTCAAGAGGTCAGCGGTTCGATCCCGCTTATCTCCACCACTTGTGAAGTCGCATAGATACTAGGGTTTAGAGGTATCTGTGTGATTTTTATTTTTGCCATTTTTACACTTTTCTAAGAATTTTTCTAAGAATTATTTTATAAGTTATTTTGTAGATGAATATATTTTGGTACTACAAAAAATTTCATTATGTACATTTTTTAACCGTACTTTTTTGTTTTTTGTAATATATCAATTGCGAGCCAACAACAGTTTGTTAAACAGCTTATTTTTTGTATTGTAATGTTGTAAAATATATGCTACAATAATCTGTGTGTATCTAATTATGGACATGATCATGTGTTTTTTAGAGAGGTGAAACAAATGAAAGAAAATATTCATCCTAATTACTCAGATACAGAAATAAAGTGTGCTTGTGGTAATGTTATTAAGACTAAATCTACTGCACAAAATTTGACTGTTGAAGTTTGTTCAAAGTGTCATCCATTTTTCACTGGGCAACAAAGATTTGTTGATACTGGAGGACGTGTTGGTAGGTTTGAAAGACGTCTTGAAAGCGTTAGAAGCAAGTAGGCTTAGTTAATTTTTAAAAATAGGCGGCGCGTTTTAGCGTTGCCTATTGTGTCAGTGTGGTGAAAATATTGTCTGAGTACAATACTGTTTTGAGTTTATCTCGATTTCAAGAAACTGAAAAACGTTCTCGTTTTATTTCTTTTATTTTTCATGTATCTTCAGAAGAGGAAGCTCAAAATTATATAAAGAAAATTAAATCAGAGTATTATGACGCCAAGCATCACGTTTATGCTTATTTGTTGCATGATTCTGGAACGGAAAAATTTAGTGATGATGGAGAACCTAGTGGAACAGCTGGGTACCCTATTTTTGGCGTTATAAAAAGTTTTGGCCTCAGTGATGTTTTGATCATAGTGGTTAGATATTTTGGCGGTATTTTGTTGGGTACTGCTGGCCTTAGAAAGATGTATGTTTCTGGCGCAACAGGAGTCGTTAGGAAGTCTAGTATATCAAAAATGAAACTTTGTTCTATTTTTCGGTCTGTTTTGGATTACAAAACTTACGGTAAAATTTTAACGTTAATTGCATTATATGGCGGTGTAGTCATTCCTGCGGATTTTTCAAATGTTGTTACAGCCAATTTTTATATTGATAAGGAGGTTACGAATGATTTTTTGAGAAAATTAGATAATTTGTTGGGCGGAAATAAAAATTTAGAACTAATAGAATACAAATATATGGCTGTTAAATAAAAAATTGTTGTTTTGGTGGTGGTATATTTATGAATATTCGTATGCAAACAGAAGCTGAAGAATTTAATAGATTATCTCGATTTGCGTCGTTTTCAGCAAAAACACTTGGAAGAGAAAAATTTGAAGAACCTTGTGAAATTCGTACAGAGTATCAAAGAGATCGAGATAGAATTGTTCATTCCAAGGCGTTTAGACGATTAAAGCATAAGACTCAAGTCTTTATTTCTCCCATAGGCGATCACTATCGTACTCGCCTTACTCATACTCTTGAGGTTGCTCAAATTTCACGTACAGTTGCGAGGGCTCTTAAATTAAATGAAGATCTTACCGAAGCGATAGCGTTGGGTCATGATTTGGGTCATACACCATTTGGCCATGCAGGGGAAGCAGCACTAAATTCATTGTGCCCTACAGGATTTAAACACTATCTGCAAAGTGTAAGAATTTTGTCTAAGCTTGAAAAAGATGGTATGGGATTAAATGTTACGAAAGAAGTTTTAAATGGTGTTAAATGCCATACCAAAGGAGAGCAGGCATTTACTGCAGAGGGAAGAATTGTTAGAATTTGTGACAAAATTGCTTATATAAATCACGATTTGGAAGATGCTTTTCGCGCTGGGGTACTAACTCCAGATCAGGTTCCAGAGGTATTTATTGAAGCATTAGGTGATAGATTTTCGAAAAGAATTAATGCTATGGTTGTATCTGTGATTGAGAACAGTGAAGGTAAAAATATAAAAATGAGTTTAGAAATGACTCAAATTTTTGAAGATATTCATTCTTTCATGTATAAAGAAATTTATCTTAATAAACAATCGTTTTCAGAAGATCAAAAAGTACCATTTGTTATTGACGCTCTTTATGATCATTTTAAGAATAACCCTAAAAAAATGCCGGAGTATATTCAGACTATAGCAAAAACAGAGAACGTGGAAAATGCTGTGTGTGATTATATTGCAGGCATGACGGATCAATTTGCAATTGGTATGTTTAAAGAAATTTTTATACCTAAGTCAGTTTTATCCTTTTGATATTATATATAAAATAAATCGATCGGCAGGGTGGTGATATGTTTTGAATATTTCAGAAGAATTTATTGCGGAACTTAAAAATAGAAACGATATAGAAGAAATTGTGTCACAGTACGTGGAACTTCACAGAAAGGGTAAAAATCTTATGGGACTTTGTCCGTTTCACTCTGAGAGAAGTGCTTCGTTTTGTGTTTACCCAAACAATAACTCTTTTTATTGTTTTGGTTGTGGTGCAGGTGGAGACGTTATTACGTTTTTGAGATTAATTGAGCATTATGACTACGTTGAAACCATAAAATATCTTGCAGAGCGTTCCGGTATGAATTTTGAAGTAAGTAGTGAAGATGATCAATTTCATAAAAAAAAGTTGACAATATATTCTATGAATCGTGACATTGCTCGTTTTTATCACGAGTGCCTTTTTGCTGATTGTGGGAAAAATGCTTTTACATATTTGAAAAAGAGAAATATTTCTTTGAGATCAATTAAGCATTTTGGATTAGGATATTCCCCAAAATCAGGTATGGTAGCAGTAGACTATTTGATTAAAAAAGGGTATAATATTAAAGATATAGTACTTGCTAATTTGGCGTTTAATTTTGGAAATTCAAAAGTAAAAGATAGATTCAGGGACAGACTCATGTTTCCAATAATAGACGTAAGAGGGAACGTGGTAGCCTTCGGTGCCAGAACAATGGGAGATGATGTCCCTAAATATCTTAACACTTCCGATACCCCTGTATTTAAAAAAAGTAGCAATTTATTTGCGCTCAATTTTGCAAAAAATACAAAAGATAAATCATTGATTCTCACAGAAGGGTATATGGATGTGGTTTCGTTACATCAAGCAGGTTTTTCAAATGCTGTTGCGGGTCTGGGTACGGCGCTTACCGAAAATCAAGTTAAACTTATTTCACGGTATGCAGATGAGATTGTGGTTTCCTACGATTCGGATGATCCTGGGCAAAAAGCTGCTTCAAGAGCAATTTCTATGCTAAAGAAAAGTGGTTTAAAGGTAAAAGTCATTACGATTCCAAAGGGAAAAGATCCAGATGAATATTTGCGTTTGCAAGGAAAGGATGGTGCAATTAGATTTAAAAACTTAATTGAGAAATCTGAAAATGATGTTGAATATAGGTTATCAAAAATTAGATCGATATACGATGTTGATTTACCAGAAGGCAAAATAAATTATTTAACCGAAGCGTGTAAAATTTTATCATCTTGTTCTAATTCGATTGAAAGAGATGTTTATGCAAGTAGGTTGAGTCAGGAGTTAAACGTTGGCAAAGAAGCAGTTTTAATGCAAATTAAAAAATTTGTAAAATTAAAATTTAAAAATCAAGAAAAAAAAGATTTTAAGAATATAGAAAAAAGAATTTCTGGAATTAATGATAAAATAAATCCAGAAAAACATGAAAATTTAAGAGCAGCAATTGCAGAAGAATATCTTATTTCGTACATATTTAACAATCCGGATAAAGCTCAATACATATTTTCAAGGATAAGATCAGATGAAATAATTACTACTTTTAACAGAAAAATTTTTGAATGTTTAAAAGATGTTATATCTCAAAATAAAATGCCAGATATATCGAGTGCACCATTTCGTGATTTTTCGATGAATGAAATAGGTCGTATTACTAAGATTATGTGTGGTTATAATTCATCTGTTATTACAGAAAAATCTGCAGATGAGTATATAAATATAATTTTAGATGAAAATAAGAAAAAGAAAATAAAAAATTTAAGTGAAATTTCAGAAATTCAAGTAAAGGATTATATAGAAAATTTAAAAAGTGCAAAAAAATAACTATTTAAGTTATTTTCAGATATTTCAAGGATAGGAGACGGAAAAAATGAAGGACGTTTCAGTACAAAATAAGGAAATAGATTCAGTGATAAAAAATTTGATAAATCAAGGCAAAGCAAATGGGCATGTAAGTACCGGAGAAATTTTAGAAGCGATGGGCGAGTTAGATTTTGGTCCGGATGAAATAGAAAAATTATACGATTCAATGGAATCTATGGGTGTTGAAATTGTAGAAGGACTTGATGATGTTCCAGAAGAAGAAACAGAAGATATACACGATGTATCGGAGCGCGCAGCTGCGGATCCATCAGCTACAGATGACCCTGTTAAAGCTTATCTTAAGGAAATAGGAACTGTTCCGCTACTGACTGCTGAAGAAGAATTTGAATTGGCAAAAAGAATATCTGAAGGGGATGAAAAAGCTAAAAAAAGACTTTCAGAAGCTAATTTGAGATTGGTTGTTAGTATTGCGAAAAGATATCTTGGTAGGGGAATGCATTTTTTGGATTTGATTCAAGAAGGGAACTTAGGACTTATTAAAGCAGTTGAAAAATTTGATTATTCGAAGGGATTTAAATTTTCTACTTATGCAACTTGGTGGATACGACAAGCAATCACAAGAGCTATAGCCGATCAAGCTCGAACTATTCGTATACCAGTTCATATGGTTGAGACGATGAATAAAGTAAAAAGAGTTTCAGGCCAGTTGTTGCACAATAATGGTCAAGAGCCAACACCTGAAGAGGTTGCTGAAGAACTTAGTTTGCCGGTAGAAAAAATTAGAGAAATAATGAAAACCGCGCAAGATCCTGTTTCGTTAGAAACACCCATTGGTGAGGAAGATGATAGTCACCTTGGAGATTTTATCCCTGATAGCGATGCTCTCGCACCAGCGGAGGAAGCTTCACATGTTCTTTTAAAAGAGCAACTTTTGGAAGTCTTGAATACTCTTACTCCACGAGAAAAAAAAGTTTTGCAAATGAGATTTGGTATAGATAATGGTCGACCAAGAACGCTTGAAGAGGTTGGAAAAGAGTTTGATGTGACTCGTGAAAGAATACGTCAAATAGAGGCTAAGGCACTTCGCAAGCTTAGGCATCCGAGTAGAAGTAAGCGTCTCAAAGATTATTTGGACTAAAATGTATTCTGTGCTTAGTTTTGCGGTAAACAAATGATAAATGTAAAAAAATCAAATATTATTTGAATATCTTGAGATGTAATGTGTATTTTAAAAAAATTTTCAGATAATAGTTTCACTGATTTTATGTTTTAATATAAATTTTGACAATGCTTTCCGCGCTGTATCAAAAAGTTTGGAAAGCATTGTTACTATTCGTAGATAGAGTGGGAGAGAGATAATTGTTTAAATTTTTTCAGAAAATGATTAAGTGGTAAAATTAGCGGTGAGATGGTTAGATTGTTATTGTCCATTTAATAGTGCAGTTATAAATTTAAAAATTTTTCAAAAAAATATTGACAGTAGAATGTGTTCATGGTAAAATACATATATGAGATGTGAAGTGGTAGTATCGCAGAATGGAGCAGCCTGGTAGCTCGTCGGGCTCATAACCCGAAGGTCGGTGGTTCAAATCCACCTTCTGCAACCAAATAAAGTTGTGTGTATGTGTTAAACTGAAGCTGTCGCGAATCCAAAGATTGGGGCGACAGCTTTTTTATTCTATTTTTGATATAAATGGATGATAGATGAATTTAATGAGGTGCTTTAGAATGTTTGAAACTGACAGTAAACTCAAAACGTATAGAGAAAAAATTGATAATTTAGATGCTGAAATTTTAGTGCTCCTGTGTAAGCGATTTGAAATGGTTAAGAAAATAGGCATATATAAAAAAAATAAAAAGATAAATGTTATTCAACAAGATAGAATAAGAGAAATAATTGAAAAAGTTGAAAAATTTGCTCTTTGCCATCGTATAAACCCGATATTATTTAAAAAAATTTATAGATCAATTATAGAATCGTCTTGCGAAATGGAATTTTGTGAAGTGGAAGATGGTGCAAAAAGTAAATGGAATATGGATTGATAGGTAAAAATTTAAATTATAGTTATTCTAAAATTATTCATGAAAAATTTGGATTGTATAAATATGATCTTTTTAGCATAAATAATGATGAATTTAACTTTATAATGATGAATAAAAACTTCAAGGGACTTAATGTGACCATGCCATATAAAAAAGAAGTTATTCGTTATTGTAAGGAATTAAGTAAAAAAGCCAAAAAAATAGGTAGTGTAAATACTGTTACTGTGAACAATGGAATTTTAAAAGGATTTAATACCGACTACGATGGATTAGATTATACTATGTCTAGATCAAAAATTTTTTTGAATGGAAAAAAAATATTAATACTTGGAAGTGGGGGGACGTCTTCTACGGCAAAAGTGCTTTCTGAAGATAATCATGCATCTGAAATTTTGGTGGTATCAAGAAGTGGAAAAATTAATTATAAAAATATATACGATCACATTGATGCAGACATCATAATCAATACTACTCCGGTAGGAATGTATCCTGCAAATGGGGATTTTCTTGTTGATATAAAAAGATTTAAAAATCTTAGTGGTTATGTTGATGTGATTTATAATCCACTTTATAGTAGGACATTACTTGAGGCTAAAAAATGTGATATACCAGTTGCTGGAGGACTACCGATGCTTGTATATCAAGCAAAAAAATCATCAGAAATTTTTACAGCGTTAGAAATAAAAGAGTCTGTAGTTGAAGAAACTATAAGTGAACTTTATAAACAACTATGCAATGTTGTATTGATTGGAATGCCAGGGAGTGGTAAAACTTCTGTCGGTCGCATTGTGGCAAAGGAGCTTAATAAAAAATTCATTGATATGGATTCTGTAATAGAAAAAAAACATAGCTTGGCTATTTTTAATATATTTAAAAATTTTGGAGAAAAAATTTTTAGAAAATCAGAAAAAGAAACCGCTTTTTTAGCTGGATGTGAAAATAACACAGTTATTTCTACTGGTGGTGGTGTTGTTTTAGATAGTGATAATTATTTTTCCTTGAAGCAAAATGGTAGAATTTATAACATTAAAAGAGATTTAAATTATTTGGCGAGAGAAGGAAGACCACTTTCGAAAAATTTGAATGAGTTAGAAAAACTATTTATTCGAAGGAAACATTTATATTCAAATTTTTGTGATTTCGAAATTTTAAATGATAGTGATTTATTAGATACTGCAAAAAAAATTGTGAGGGATTTTAATGAAAATAATGATTATTAATGGCCCTAATATAAATATGTTGGGAATAAGAGAGCCAGAAGTATATGGTTGTGAGACGTACTTAGATCTCGTAAACTATATTATGCAGTCCGCGAATTCATTGAATATTTTGGCTGAATGTTATCAATCCAATAATGAAGGGGAAATAGTTGATAAAATTCAAAGATGTTTCTTTGAAAAGTATAGTGGAATAGTAATTAATCCAGCTGCTTATACTCATACAAGCATAGCAATTTATGATGCGCTTAAGGCAACAAGAATTCCATCAGTTGAAGTTCACATTTCTGATATTACTAACAGAGAAGAATTTAGAAAAAAGTCGTATATATCTGATGCATGTATAAAAACAATTTTTGGCAAAGGGTTTAAAGGTTATAAAATAGCACTGGAATTTTTAAGTAAAAAAATTAGATCAAAAAGCTAACTTGTTTTGATCTAAAAAATTATTTAATATTTAGTAATCTTTCTTATAAATGCGTTCGGTTTTATGGGCACAGTAGTAGGTATAAACAGTTTTTGTGCGGGGTGTGGCGTCGACTTTACTCTATTTCCGAATTCATCAAAGATTTTTTCGACTTTAATTTTAAATGGTTTTGATTTTGGTTCGAGGACTTCAAGATTGTCTCCTTCAAAAAATTTATTTCTTTGTGAAATTTGAGCCATGCCGTTTTGATAATCTTCACATACGGCAACAACCATACTTTTTTGTTCATATCCGCCGCTTTCATAAAATTGACCTGGTTCATGCCCAAAATAAAATCCTGTGCTATATTTTCTGTGGCTTACTTTGTAAACTTCTTCTTTTATCCACGGTTCGAGTTTATAATCTTTTGAAGACATAAAACCATTCAATGCATGTTTATATGCATTCGTAGTTACTGCTACATAATAGGCTGATTTTGCTCGCCCCTCAATTTTCATACTTGTTATGCCTGCTTTTATTAGTTCAGGTACATGTTCTATCATACACATATCTTTAGAATTAAAAAAATATGTACCGTCTCTATTTTCCATTATAGGAAAATATTCACCTTCTCTTTTTTCTTCCATTAAACTGTATTTCCATCTACATGGTTGAGAACAATTGCCTCTATTTGCATCACGTCCTGTTAAATATGATGAGATTAAACATCTTCCAGAAAATGATACACACATGGCTCCATGAACGAATGCTTCCAGTTCCAATTTTGGATCTGTTTTTGCACGTATTGTTGCTATTTCGCCGAGTGAAAGCTCTCGTGCCAAAACGATTCTTTTGGCACCGAGTTCCCAGAGGTACCGTGCAGTCATATAGTTAACAACGCCCGTTTGCGTAGATGCGTGAACATCCACCTGCGGAGCTACTTTTTTTGCAATGCTTAAAACACCTAAATCAGATATTATGAATGCATCAACTCCTGCAGAAGCGGCATTTAGTAAGAATTCAGGCAATTCGTCTATTTCGTTATTTTGAGGTAAAGTATTACACGTTAAGTATACTTTTATTCCTTTACTATGGCACATTTTGCAAGCTTTTTCAAGTTCACACATTGTAAAATTAGAAGAAGATGTGCGCATACCAAATCTTTTTCCACCCAGATAAACTGCATCCGCGCCAAAATTTATGGCTGCGCGTAACCTTTCCATATCACCGGCGGGGGAAAGTAGTTCTATATTATTTTTTTGATCGTTATCCAAAGTAGTCACTCCTAAGACTTGTAAATTGAGATTTTATTTGTTTTAATCTTGATTAATATATTACAATGTTTTGAATAAAATAACAATACATAAAATGGGAAACAACATAAAACCTTATCATTGTTTAAGTTTTGGGGGATACACATACTTCTTCTATTTTCGAAATTTCTTGCACAAATATTTTTAACTTCTCCATTATTGAAGTACATTTTTAATACTTCAAATTGGATTTAATTTCTTTTATTTCACTTATTGGCAATCCTGTTGCATCTGAAATTTGCTGTAATGGTAAACCCATGCTTAAAAGATTAACCGCAATACCAATTTTACCTTCTTTAATACCTTGCTCCTTGCCTTCTTTAATACCTTGCTCTTTGCCTTCTTTGATCCCCTGTTCTTTGCCTTTTTCCATACCTTTTTCCATGCCCTCTTTAATACCTTGCTCCTTGCCTTTTTCTATGCCTTCTTTAATACCTTGTTCCTTACCTTTTTTCATACCTTCTTTAACGCCTTGTTCCTTACCTTCCCTAACACCTTGTTCATATCGTTCTTCATTAATTGCCATTTCATTTTGTAAGTACATTTCCCTTTGCTGTGCTTCGTGACGCAAAACTTCATCATTACTCAAGTCTTGGAGGGCGTCATATGCTTTCTCTATTTCCGGATTCTCTTGTGCAAGCATTTCCATCTCCTCCTCATTATTCGTTTTTATGAACCTAAGCCAATCCCAAAGGTCTGTTCCATCGTCAGCTTTTGGTAATTTTTTGAGTTCAAGCAAATCAACTTCTAAAAGATCCGTAAACATGGAGTT
>CAKUPP010000025.1 GCA_934675165.1 uncultured Eubacteriales bacterium | reverse complement strand
CGTTTTTAGAATAATACGAAGCTAACATCATGGCATTTAATGTTTTTCCAAAACGTCGTGGGCGCGTTATACACACAAATCGATCTTTTATTCCTATTAAAGAATTTATTTTTTCAATTAAACTTGTTTTATCAACAAAGAATTTATCCCTTGATGCAAGTTCAAATTCGTTGTTTTTAAAATCGTTATTTAAAAAATATGCCATAATAAAAACCTCTTTTTTCTCTGTATTGTAAATTAAATATCTTCGATTTTCACACTGTGCTTTTTAAGTTTTTCATCATAGGAAATTCCAACAGCTAGCTTTAGACCGTTATAGCCTTTTAATGCAGTAGCATACCTTTTTTCTTTAATTTGTTTTAGTGCTTCATCCGGCGTTGAATTCTTTTTAAGCTCTAGTATAAATGATGGCTTGTTTTTGTCGTTCGGATAAAATATAAAATCGGCAAAACCAATTCCTGCAGGCATTTCCCTGACAATTTTATATTTGCTTCGAGCACTTAAGTAAACCAATGTAATTATACACGCCAAGGAATTTTCGTCATTATATTTTATAATTGGTGTATTTATATCATGAGCTTCTTGAATTATCTTTTCCATAGTTTTTGTATCTTTCTTTAGTGTAGCTTTAAGCATCTCATTTGATTTTAAAACTATTTCTGAAATTGTTCCCATTGACTTGTCTTCCAGCGCTTCGTCAAACTTTATTCTAAGTTCTTTATTTGGTATAGTCAAAGTCTCATCGTGATAACTCAAAAAACCGTAAATTGACATCGCAGACAGTACTTGATTTCTATTATTTAGTTCTATTTGCTCTGCTCCATAACCCTTCAATTTTATTTCTAGTGGAATACCTGATGTCATTCTTATTATGTCATCTTTAACCGAATCTATGTCCTGGTTTATATAATATAAAATTTCGTCCATTGGTCCTGTATTTGTCCAGTAACTTTGGCAAATGCCATCACTGAGTGCATAAACAACTGACCGTGGATTAAATACCTCTAAACCAGAAAAAGTTTTATATCCATCATACCAAGATTTTAATTCGTCAAAAGTAATTTTGTTTTGTTTTTTGCTTAAATTTTCCACCTCGGCAATAGTAAATCCAAAATATTTATCATATTTGCTATCATTTAACATATTGTATTCCTTAAACATATTAAGAGCTGATCCTGATGAATACTTAGCAATTGGCAGCACTCCAGTCATATACGCAAGTTCTACATACGGTTTATCTTTTAGCAAATCTCTTAAAAATTCTAAAAATGCTTTTCTATCGCTCTCTGAAAATAAACTGTTATTGAATATGTAGTCCCATTCATCCAAAATAAAAATAAAACTGTCGCCTTGTTTTTGATATACATAATCAAACATATCAGACAAAAGCATTTTTTCATTAACTTCAATTTCAGGACATATTTCTTTTAAATCCTTTACTAAAAAAGACGTGTAGCGACCAATAAAATCTTCATATGTGCAGTTGGCACTTGGCAGCTGATTAAATGTCATATAAATTACATTGTGTTTATTCAGATGCTCCAAATACGAGTCACTCTTACTAACTTTAAGTTTATCAAATAAGTATTTAAAATCAGCGTTTTTAGAATAATACGAAGCTAACATCATGGCATTTAATGTTTTTCCAAAACGTCGTGGGCGCGTTATACACACATATTGGGACGCTGTTCCAACTAATTCATTCATTTTTTCTATTAGCTCGGATTTATCCACAAAATATTTTTCTTTAACAGTCTTAGAAAACTGATTTATTTCACTTATGTTGTTAAGAAAATATGCCATAATAAAAACCTCTTTTTTCTGTATTGTAAATTAAATATCTTCGATTTTCACACTGTGCTTTTTAAGTTTTTCATCGTAAGAAATTCCAACAGCTAGCTTTGGACCGTTATAGCCTTTTAATGCAGTAGCATACCTTTTTTCTTTAATTTGTTTTAGTGCTTCATCCGGCGTTGAATTCTTTTTAAGCTCTAGTATAAATGATGGCTTGCTTTTGTCATTTGGGTAGAAAATAAAATCTGCTTTTCCAGCACCAGCTTCCATTTCTCTCACAATTGTATATTTTGTTCTCGCACTTAAATATACAAGCGTAACTACGCATGCCAAAGAATTTTCATCATTATATTTTATAACTGGTATATTTATATCATGAGCTTCTTGAATCAGCTGTTCCATCGTTTCAGTATCTTTCCTTAGAGTTGCTTCAAGCATTTGATTTGACTTTAAAACTAATTTTGAAATTGCTCCCATTTGATGATTTTTAAGTGAATAGTCGAATTTCATTCGAAGTTCTTTGTTCGGAATTGTTAAAGTTTCATCGTGATAGCTCAAAAATCCATAAACAGTCATCGCAGAAAGTATTTCATCACGAGTGTTTAAGTTTATCTGCTCAGCACTGTACCCTTCTAAATAAATATTCACAGGAATCCCTGACACCATCTGAACTATATCATTTTGAATTTCTTCAACATTATTTTCGATGTAGTAGCTTATTTCGTCCATTGGTCCTGTATTTGTCCAGTAACTTTGGCAAATGCCATCACTGAGTGCATAAACAACTGACCGTGGATTAAATACCTCTAAACCAGAAAAAGTTTTATATCCATCATACCAAGATTTTAATTCGTCAAAAGTAATTTTGTTTTGTTTTTTGCTTAAATTTTCCACCTCGGCAATAGTAAATCCAAAATATTTATCATATTTGCTATCATTTAACATATTGTATTCCTTAAACATATTAAGAGCTGATCCTGATGAATACTTAGCAATTGGCAGCACTCCAGTCATATACGCAAGTTCTACATACGGTTTATCTTTTAGCAAATCTCTTAAAAATTCTAAAAATGCTTTTCTATCGCTCTCTGAAAATAAACTGTTATTGAATATGTAGTCCCATTCATCCAAAATAAAAATAAAACTGTCGCCTTGTTTTTGATATACATAATCAAACATATCAGACAAAAGCATTTTTTCATTAACTTCAATTTCAGGACATATTTCTTTTAAATCCTTTACTAAAAAAGACGTGTAGCGACCAATAAAATCTTCATATGTGCAGTTGGCACTTGGCAGCTGATTAAATGTCATATAAATTACATTGTGTTTATTCAGATGCTCCAAATACGAGTCACTCTTACTAACTTTAAGTTTATCAAATAAGTATTTAAAATCAGCGTTTTTAGAATAATACGAAGCTAACATCATGGCATTTAATGTTTTTCCAAAACGTCGTGGGCGCGTTATACACACAAATCGATCTTTTATTCCTATTAAAGAATTTATTTTTTCAATTAAACTTGTTTTATCAACAAAGAATTTATCCCTTGATGCAAGTTCAAATTCGTTATTTTTAAAATCGTTATTTAAAAAATATGCCATAATAAAAACCTCCTGTATAGTAGATTCATTATAGCATATATCTGCAAATTTATAAAGTTTTGTCTTTGGCACGAATAACCAATAGGGACCTGAAGGTTAAAAACGCAAGTGTAAAAGAAAACAATTTACTTTTAGCTTCGCACGCGAACTGCCTTCAGATGATACCTGGTGCGGACAACAGGAATCGAACCTGCAAGAATTTTCATTCACATGGACCTGAGCCATGCGCGTCTACCAATTTCGCCATGTCCGCATATAAGTAACACGGTTATATTTTATACTACGTAATTAATTTTTTCAAGTAAATATTTTTATAAATTTACTATGTTATTGATGCAAATTTAAATACCTTTCAAGCAATCTGGTTTAAAAAACAAACCACAAACCAGATTGCTTGTTAATGATAAAAAACAAAAACTATAAAAATTTGTAATTTTAAAAATCAAAAACAAATACATTCGGTCGTATGTCAGAATCATATGCCAAGTCACAAGAATCTGCTATTTCCTCCATAATTTCTTGATCATCTTCACTTAAGTTATCAATAGTAACTAATAGTTCTGCCGTTTTTTTACCAACATTATTGCGAGAAGAATCATCTTTTACCGATATTGTAAAACTACTTTTATTCTTGTTCCTGTCAATTATACCAAAGCACTTATCAACCATCTGTGAACGATTATTTCTTAACAATATGTCGCGTAACATATACTTAGCAATACTTAACTTAGCAATGCTTTCATTATCGGAATCTTCTAATTTACACCAAGCAGTAATAAATGAATCCCTATGTTCAAAATAGTTAGCTATATTATTTTTTACTTTTTCAAAACTAATAACATCGTTTAGCCCTTCGCAATTAATAAGGCTAAAAATATAATTCAAATCATACTCTTCAGGCTCACCATCTGCGTTCAACCTTAATACCTCATTATTTTGAGCTAAATTATCACTCGCTGTCGGAGATATTTTAGCTACACTATCACGTAAATTCATCAAATCTGTAAATTGCATTCCCATCGCCCCATATGGATGCCAAAAACTTTTCAAACAAGATTTATCACATTCCCTACTTTGCTGATATGGCTTAATCGCACGTGTAAATAGATTATTTCCGACAAACAAAATTATACCTGATAAACCAAGTAATTTTAAAATTTTTATTCTATTCATAATTTTAATTCTCCATCTTAATTTTTTTCACACTCATAAATAACTACAAAAAAACCGTTTATTATATTCCATTATTATAATAGAGTATCACTTAGATAAAAATTTATACCTAATTTATCTATTTAACTCAGTAACAATTAAATAAATTTATTACATTAAAAATAGTTTTAAAACAACAATTTAAAATTTTTACAAATTTAAACCAAGTAAATAACATTCGATATATATATATAACACGACAAACATATTTACAAAATTACTTTATATTGATATTTTAGATCCTATACTTACAAGATAATCACACAATTCAGATTTTATAACAGTAACTTTGGGCCCATATACAACCTGAACGCCATTTCCTTTTACAATTACTCCAGCTGCACCGCTCTCCTTTAAAATATCACCAATTACTTTTGATGCATCAAAAACTTTTACTCTAAGCCTGGTAGCACAACATTCAATAACTTCTATATTTTCTTCTCCGCCCAGGCCTTCTATTATCATTTGCGATGTATTTGCTTGGCTTTTATTGTCTAGATTTTTGGCCTCTTCATAATCTTTTCGAGTATATAATTTAGACTCCAAACCATCTGATTCTCTACCAGGAGTAATTAAATTAAACTTAAGTATCGCATATCTAAATACAAAATAATATAAAACAGCATATATTATTCCCACAAAGATAATATAAATCCAATTTGTTTTCTCATTTCCTTGCATTACACCAAAAAGAATCAAATCTATAACCCCGCCAGAAAAAGTCATTCCAACTGCTACATTTAGGATATGCATTACCATAAAAGAAATTCCAGCAAACACACAATGAATTCCATAAAGAACAGGTGCCACAAACAAAAACGTAAATTCAAGTGGCTCGGTAATACCAGTTAACATTGAAGTTATTGCAGCTGATAAAAGCAATCCACTTATCACCTTTTTTTTCTCCGGTTTAGCTGTATTATACATTGCCAATGCAGCTGCAGGAAGTCCAAAAATCATAAATGGAAATTTTCCGGTCATAAATCTTGTAGCAATTACGCTAAAATGTTCTGTTGTCTGTGAAGCTAGCTCAGCAAAAAATATATTTTGTGCTCCAGTAATATATTTGTTATCTACGAATGCAGAACCGCCAATGCCTGTTTGCCAAAATGGCATATAAAACACGTGATGAAGTCCAAATGGAATAAGAGCTCTCTCAATAACACCATAAACAAATGTCCCAGCATAATGTGACGCTGCCACTATATTTCCAAGAACACTCATTCCAAATTGGATCTGCGGCCAAATAAAAAACATTAATGCACCCACAAAAATATATACAGTTGAAGAAATTATTGGGATAAACCTAACACCACCAAAAAAAGAAATAACATCAGGTAATTTAATTTTATAGTATTTGTTGTGGAGCGATGCTACACCTATACCAACAATTATGCCACCAAAAACTCCCATTTCCAAAGATTTTATCCCACAAACATTTGCGAGCGTCCCGGGGAGCATTCGGCCATAATCTAATTTTCCTGTAAGACTCAAAAGTGCACTAATTGTAGCATGCATTGATAAAAAACCTATTACAGCCGACATGGCAGCCACACCTTTTTCTTGATCTGACATACCAATCGCTACACCTATAGCAAAAATAAGAGGTAAATTTGTAAAAATTATACTACCAGCACTTTTCATAATCACAAGTATAAAATTAAGAATTGTTCCATCACCTAAAAGCCACTCCAGACCATAAGAAGAAATCATGGTAGTATTGGAAAGTGACGCACCTATTCCGAGCAAAAGCCCAGCTATTGGTAAAAATGACACAGGAAACATAAATGAGTGCCCTAATCGTTGCAACGTGCTAAAATAAGATTTTTTTTCAATCACCGCAATCACCACTTTCTAAAATTTTTATATTTTTTTCTTGTAAGAAATTATTTTTGTTACTCCCGCTTCTACAGGCCCTTCAGTACAGCAAATTTCTTCAACTGCAGTCATATTGGTAATTACAATAGCAGTATGAGTATGGTAGCCTTTTTTTTCAACAAACTTAACATCTTCATAAGCTATAATTTCACCTGCTTTTATTTTTTGACCAACGGAAACAAGAGATTTAAATCCCTGCCCCTTTAAAGCAACTGTATCTACTCCCAAATGAATCAAAATCTCAAGCCCATCGTCAGATTTTATACAAAACGCATGACCTGTTTCAGCAATTTGAGCTACTACCCCATTCACAGGAGAACAAACTTCGTCTTCAGTAGGAATAACTGCTACACCATCACCCAAAATTTTTTCTGAAAACACATCATCTGGTATTTTCCTTATTGAAACCACTTTACCGGTTTGAGGTGAAACCAAATATTTATCATTATCAAACAACTTTTTTCATCTCCTCAACTTTAAATATTCATCCAAATTTTCTTCACTACCAAGATTTGTTTCCGTAACTTTTTTTCTAATAGGAAGTATTAGTGAAGTTGGCATAGATAATTCATCAACACCCATTTTTAAAAACACTGAAGTAAAAGAAGGATTTGAGGCCATCTCCCCACATATTCCAACCCATTTTTTATTTTTGTGAGCATTGTCTACTACCATTTTTATCATTCTAAGGACGGGTAAAGTCCCTTCATCAATCACACTTTTCATTTTTGAATTTTGCCTATCTGCAGCAAGGGTATATTGTGTTAAATCATTTGTCCCTATACTGAAAAAATCAACTTCTTCGGCAAGCAAATCACTAATCACAACCGCCGCTGGAGTTTCTATCATGACTCCTATTTCAACATTTTTAGAAAAAGCTATATTTTCTTTCAAAAGACAATCTTTTACACTATTTATGATTTTTTTTATTGCTCTAACTTCTTTTACTGACGTAATCATTGGAAACATCACAGATATATTACCGTATGCCGACGCTCTGTAAATAGCTTTGAGATGCTTAAAAAATAAATCTTGTTTATCAAGGCATACACGTATACCTCTACAACCCAATGCAGGATTGGCCTCTTTTGCAAATTCTAAATAATCCACATTTTTATCTGAACCAATATCTATGGTCCGTATTATTACTTTACTTCCATTCATTTTCTGAGCTATATTTTTGTAAACTTCAAATTGTTCTTCTTCTGAAGGCGGAGTATCTTTACTTAAATACAAAAATTCACTTCTAAAAAGTCCTATCCCGCCTGCATCACTTTCTACAACTTCATCAATCTGTTCTATATCATTTATGTTAGCGTAAATATTTACTTTATAACCATCAATCGTAATATTATTTTTACCTTTTAGATTATTAAGCGATTTTTGTTTTCGCTCATAGGCAATCTTCTTTTCACGAAGCAATTTTATTGTATCTGTATTGGGACTTATATAAACTTTACCTTCACCAGTATCTATTGCAACATCCATTCCGTCGTACTCTTTTTTCAAGCCATCTCCAATGCCTATAATCATAGGTATATCACGAACTCTAGCTATTATCGATGTATGTGAATTTTCCGAACCATTAATAAGGATACATCCATTAACCAACTTTTTGTCTATTTTGGAAACCGTACTTGGCATTAAATCGTCTCCAAAAATTATAGCTTGATCTTCCGGCTTATTATCGCAATTTTTACCTAAGAGCCATTTCACCATACTCTCGCAAACATCTTTGACATCTGAAGCTCTTTGTCGCATATACTCATCATCCATTTTTAAAAAACGACCTGCAAATTCTTCAGAAGCTTTAAAAATTGAATATTCAGCATTAACTTTTTCTTTTTCTATTATTCCAAAAATAAAATTTTGAAATTCTTCATCTTGTAACATGAGTTTGTGGACTTCAAAAATTCCGGCCTCTTCAACATTTTTTCTGTGCATCATTTTTTCATATAGATTTGAGCACTCTGCAGCAACGGCTCGCATAGCTTTCTCTGCTCTGTTTTTTTCACTTTTTGTATTTTCAACAGCATACTTCGGCAAATCTTCGCAATTATTTTTACTCAGCCGAAGAATACCAAAAGCTACGTGTTCTCCTATTCCAAGTCCACTTAAAACAACCATAATATATCTCCTCTGACTTTCCATACCACTTGCATTCAAATAAACACAAATCATCTCATATTATCTGTAAATAACAGTTGATTACTATTGTATAGCTTTTTCATAAAAAGTCAACTTCTATAATATATTAAAAATTAATCTAATCTATTATTGATTTAAATTAAAACAATAATATTTTTTCACATCTCTTTACAAAAATTTATCCTCTGAAAAGTTGTCTTCTAAAAATTTTGCAATAGCTTCTTTTGCCTTTTTTTCATCTTCTCCTTCAATAGTTATTACTACGCTGTCGCCTTTTTTTATACCCAAACTCATAAGTGAAAATACGCCTTTGGCACTTGCGTCTTTTTCATCTTTTTTAACATTTATTACAGACTCAAACTGCATAGCCAACTGAGATAACTGCCCCGATGGCCTTGCATGCATTCCGTGTTCATTTTTAAATTTAAAATTTATTATTTCCATACTAAACAATCACAAAAAATTACTTTATACCTACTTTCAAAATTTTAGCATTAGTCATATAATAGTATAAAGCAATTATTTTTCCCTTTCTCATAAATTTATTTTTTAACCAACAAAATTAAGTCATGTTTCAATTTTGATATTTTCTCAAGCTCGAAAACACAAAAATTCAACAACATTAATATTTACACACAATTGTCGCTAAAAAAGCTATATTTCTCTGACTATTATCACTCATTTATTCCAAAAAGTCAACACTCTAACTTTATTATATTATTAAAATTTGTTTAAATTAGGTAATACACTCAAAAATTTGATATAATTAACAAAGTATGCATTCGACACATATGCTATAAATCGACAATTAATAGCTTTTGCAATAATTATAAGGAGATGCTTAATAATGACAAAAAACATTCATGTATTAAACTTTATAGATTCCATTAAAAAAATTGTAACACCTGATAATATAGTTTGGATAGATGGTTCAGAAAGCCAGCTTGAAAGTTTAAGAAAAAAAGCCTGCAACAGTGGTGAAATCATAAAATTAAATGAAAAACTGTTGCCCGGATGCTATTTGCACCGCACCAATCCAAACGACGTTGCAAGAACAGAAAGCAGAACATACATTTGCACAGAAACAAAAGAAGAAGCCGGACCTACAAACAATTGGTGGGAACCTTCATTCGCTTATGATAAAATTTTCAAAATTGCTAAAAACAGTTACAAAGGAAGAACCATGTACGTAATCCCATATTCGATGGCAATGACAAAATCAAAATTTTCAAAAATAGGGATTGAATTAACAGATTCAATTTACACTGTTCTTAACATGGCAATTATGACCCGCGTAGGTAAAGAAGTTATAGATGCTTTAGGCCATAGCGATGATTGGGTACGTGGAGTTCATTGTTCATGCAATGTAGACGAAGAAAATCGTTATGTTTGTCACTTTCCACAAGATAAAACAATTTTATCTGTAAATTCAGCATATGGCGGAAATGTGCTCTTGGGTAAAAAATGCTTTGCCTTAAGAATAGCTTCTTTTATGGGAAGAAAAGAAAATTGGCTTGCAGAGCATATGCTTATTTTGGGCATTCAAAAACCAAATGGTGAAATAAAATACATGTGCGCAGCTTTCCCTTCTGCATGCGGAAAAACAAATTTAGCTATGTTGATACCACCAGAAATTTATCGAAAAAAGGGATACAAAGTTTGGTGTGTAGGTGATGATATTGCATGGTTAAGAATTGGAAAAGACGGCAGACTTTGGGCTATAAATCCTGAAAATGGATTTTTTGGTGTGGCGCCAGGAACAAGTAAAAAATCTAATCCAAACGCTCTTGCGACTACATCATCAAACACAATTTTCACAAATGTTGCACTTGACACAGATACAAATACTGTTTGGTGGGAAGGATTAAATAACAATCCACCCGAACACGCAATAAACTGGTTAGGAAATCCATGGAACGGAAAAACTTCTTCAGAAAAAGGAGCTCATTCAAATAGTAGATTTACGTCCCCAGCAAAAAATTGCCCTTGTCTAAGTCCCGAGTTTGATAATCCTGAAGGAGTACCAATTTCAGCTATAATATTTGGCGGAAGACGTGCTAGCACAACTCCACTAGTATGTGAATCTTTAGATTGGAACAATGGTGTATTTGCCGGCTCTGCTATTTCATCTGAAACGACTGCAGCATCTACTGGAAAAATAGGTGTATTAAAACATAATCCTATGGCAATGCTACCGTTTTGCGGATATAATATGGGATGGTATTTTGACCACTGGATAAAAATGGGCAAATTGCTCGGCGATAAAGCTCCAAAAATATTTAGTGTAAACTGGTTTAGGACAGATAAAAACAATAAATTTTTATGGCCCGGATTCGGAGATAATTTGAGAGTTTTAGAGTGGATTTTAAATAGGTGTGAAGGTAAAGTTGAAGCCAATAAAACTGCTATTGGATATCTCCCGTTTGAAAAGGATATAAATTTAGAAGGAACAAACGTTACACCAAATGTTCTTTCAGAACTTATTAAAGTTGACAAAGATAGCTGGCTCAGTGAAACACAAAATTTGAAAGAATTTTATAAAATGTTTGGTTCCGATTTGCCAGAAGAGATACGCTCTGAACTTTCATCACTCGAAAACCGTCTAAAAAAGTAATTTTTGGATATAATATTTTTAAAAATGTAGTTGTTGATTTTTCGACAACTATATTTTATAATGAAAATCGCGAAAATAATACGTTAAAAAGAAAGATTTTAAACAAATTTAGGGGGACTAATGAAAAATTCCGAAAATAACTCAAAAAATATGTACAACAATAACACTAGTGCCGATATTTACAGCGACAGTTTTAATACAGATGAACGATATGTAGATATTTATTCTTCAAGAAAAACAAAAAAATTTGGACTAAAAAAATGGCTTCTTATTTTATTTTTCGGAATACTTGGCATAATAGGAAGTGCCATGATATACGCATATAAAATGATGCATTTGTTTAACTATAATGATTTAGGTGAAGAAACTTTACAAGAAAATTCTGAAATCTTAGTAGATGATTTTGGCAATGATTTAATAAATGACTCAATGGTTCTAAATGTTATGTTAATTGGAAGTGATTCCATGTCTGTTGGAGATCACGGACGCAGCGATTCACTGCTTATTCTTTCGCTAGACCTAAAAAATCAAAAAATTAAAATTACCTCTTTAATGAGAGATATTTGGATTAACATTCCAGGATACGGTAAGGACAGGCTAAACGCAGCATATGCTTATGGTGGACCAAAGCTCACAATAGAAACCATTGAAAAAACTTTTGGATTAAAAATCGACAGATACGCTGTTGTTGACTTTGACGGATTTTCAAAAATAGTGGATACGCTCGGTGGAATAGATCTCGAACTTAGTGCTGCAGAATGTGTGTATATAAACACTTACTCAGGAGATCCTCATAAATTAAAAGGCAGCGGAGTTAAACACTTAACAGGTTTACAAGCCCTCCACTACTCTCGTGACAGAAACAGTAAAGGTTCTGACTATGATCGTACAAGTCGTCAAAGAAATGTCATACGAGCTGTTATAAACAAACTCAAATCTGCAAACATATCTCAAATAAACAGCTTTATTACAACCACCGCGCCTATGATTACCACAAACTTTAAAACATCTGAAATCAGCCGATTAGCAACTTCTGCACCCGCGTATTTAAACTATCAACTAAGTGAATTTAGGCTACCTACAAACGACAATGTTAAAGATGCAACATTTAATCAAAAAATGGTCTTAGTAATAAGCGATCTGGCAAAAGCACGTTCGGATCTTTTTGAATTCATTTATGAAAATAAAGAACTTGCAACCAAACAAAGTTCAAAAATAAAAAATCAGAACTCTTCATCTGCGGAAAAAACTAAACCAGAACCAGCTTCTTCAGCTAAATCGAATAAGCAAAATTCAAATTCTGTAGAAAAAAATAAATCTCAAAAATCTTTGGATAGATCATATCAATCAACAAAATCACAAAAACCTAGTCAAAGTCCCAAAACTGAAAATCACACACCCGAGAAAAATACTGAAAAATCAACACCTCCAGTTAATTCGGAAAAATCAACTGAAAAGTCAAACACTACACAATCTTCAAAATCTACTACAATTCAAACTAAACCGGCTGTTAAAAAATAATAAGCCCACGAATTTTCATTTAACATATATTCACGTTCTAAAACAAGTCAAAAAAGCAAACCTAAATTCGGTAGAAATCGAAAACAGGTTTGCTTTTTCACTATAAATTATTTGGACAATTATTTATTTTTCTTTAGTTTAATAAGTTTATAAAGCTCTGAAATAGCTTCAGACAGAGTACCCACTTTATCAATTATCCCTTCTTTAACTGCTTGCTCTCCCTCCAATACTGATCCTATATCAAGCACCATCTCTTCTGTATTCATACATAGTTCATAAAATCGCTTTTCAGATATTTTTGAATTTTTTACAACAAAATCTGCAATCCTTTTTTGCATCCTTTGAAAATATTCAAAAGTTTGAACTACACCAACCGTCATGCCGCTTGTTCTCACTGGATGAACAGTCATAGTTGCAGAACGAGCAATAAATGATTTTTTTGCACTAACTGCAAGCGGCACACCAATAGAATGGCCACCACCTATAACCATTGAAACAGTAGGTTTGCTCATTCCTGCAATTAATTCAGCAATCGCGAGCCCTGCCTCAATATCTCCTCCAACTGTATTTAATAAAAATAGTACACCCTCTATTTCAGGATCTTCTTCAATAGCGACTAATTCTGGAATTATGTGCTCATATTTAGTGGTTTTGTTTTCTGATGGTAAATAATTATGGCCTTCTATTTGCCCTATTATCGTTAAACAATATATTTTTTTCTTCTTTGATGATACTATTACTGAACCGATATTTTGAATTCTTTCATATTGCTCTTCACTTCCGGTTTTTTCTGATTTTCCCTTTTCTGACAAATTTTTTGAAACACGTAAATTAGATCTTTTTTCGGTTTTCATCCCCTTATCCTCCTTGTACAATAATTTAATATACGTATACTTCAGATAAATTAAAAAATTTTTAATTAGATTTAGCAAATAATATTTTTTCCAAAATATTTAAGAAAATTCATCTCTGTTCACCGTAGAACAAACGAATTCTTTAAAATCATTACTTTGTTGTTGGTTTAAATTGCTCAATTTTCTTAATCTTTACGTGGAATTAATTTCATAATATGGAATTAAATTCAACGCATTCCCCAAAACATAAAAATTACTGACTTTGGGGAATAAAATGATTATGATTAACATGGAGGTGGTTAATATCAAACTTATAAAACGAACTAATTACTTAAAACAATTAGATGAATATAAGAACATTATTTTAAATAGTTAAAACGTAAATAAAGATCCACCCGCATAGTGATATGTACCCCCAATACTGGACACCCAATATTGTGGGGTATTGCTATATGAAATACAGCTATGAGTACAAACGGA
>CAKUPP010000024.1 GCA_934675165.1 uncultured Eubacteriales bacterium | reverse complement strand
TCCCTTTTTTGTTTTTTCCCCCCTTCCTTCTTGGCTTGGGGGCTCATTTTTTTTTCGCTCATTTTTTTCGTTTAGGAGGGATTTTATTGTGGATCAAATTAATTTATTTTTAGAAAATATAAGCGATTTTATATATGTTTATATAATGATCGCTTTACTTATTGCCTGTGGGTTATATTTTACTATTAGGATGAATTTTGCGCAAATACGATTGTTTCCCGATGCATTAAGATCGCTTTTAGAAAAAAATTCAAGTAAAAAAATTTCGCCTTTTCAAGCAGTGATGCTTTGTACAGCATCTAAAGTAGGTACGGCCAATATCTCTGGTGTGGCTATTGCTATTGCACTTGGTGGGGCAGGGTCTATATTTTGGATGTGGATTATGGCGATAATAGGTGCGGCATCATCTATGGCAGAAGCAACTTTAGCTCAAATGTATAAAAAAAAGAGCGAAAACGGCATTTCGTATCTTGGTGGGCCAGCTTATTACATTGAAAAAGCACTTGGAAAAAGAAATTTAGGTAAAATTTTTGCAGGATTATTTTTATTTTGTTTTCTCTTTGGATTTAACGCTTTACAAGCTAATAATATGTCTTCATCTTTTGAGTATTATATACCGAATTATTTCGATTCCTATTGGCCGTGGATAATAGGAATATGTTTTGCTAGTATTATAGCTGTTGTTTCATTTGGTGGTATGAAAAGAATAAGTTTTGTTTCTTCTTATCTGGTTCCTATTATGGCTAGTATTTATATTTTAGTTGGAGTTTTTATTGTAGTTTCTAATTTCAATAAATTGCCATTTGTTTTTTCTGAAATATTTAAAAGTGCATTTGATATGAAGGCCATTTTTGGTGGATTTACTGGAAGTGTGATGATAATAGGAATTAAACGTAGTCTTCTTTCAAACGAAGCGGGAATGGGTAGTGCTCCAAATGCAGCTGCTTGTGCTGAAACATCTCATCCAGCAAAGCAGGGAATAGCTCAGATATTATCTGTTTTTATTGATACTATGTTAATTTGTACTATTTCGGCATTCATTGTTTTGATTTATACTGTTGATAATAAATTTGATGTTATGGGTATGCCGTTAGTTCAAAGAGCTATTAATTATCATATAGGGACTGTTGGAATTCACTTTATAACTGCCTCAGTGATTACTTTTGCCTTTTCTGCAATTATAGGAAACTTTGGAATTTGCGAGTCTAATATGTTATTTTTAAGTAAAAATTCCAGATTTGTAAGATTCATTCGTGTAGTGAGTATTTTTCCTATAGCATTCGGTTGTGTTGCAAAACCTGCACTTGCTTGGAATCTTGCGGATATTACTATGTCTACAATTGCAATTATAAATATAGTTACGATTATAATTCTTTCAAATAAATATAGCCTTTGTTTAAAAGATTATTTGTGTCAACGTAAAAGTGGTAAAAATCCGGTGTTTAATGCTCCAGCATGTGGTATAAATGATACGTATTTATGGAAGTAATGATTTGATTTTTTAAGAAACAGTCATGGCTATAGCGCTTATATCATCATCGTGAGTTTGATTCCTTAGCATAGTGGCGGCTTTAACGACCATATCTGCAAGTCCTTTTGGAGATGTGTATGTTTGTTCAGATAAAATATGAGTTATCCATTCACTCCCGATATCTGTTGCTCCATCAGATACCATCAGAATTATGTCACCATTTTTTAGTTTAAAAAATTTGTTTGAAAAAGACGCTGTGCTTAATATTCCTATTGGAAGAGACTCAAAATTTAATGTTGTGATTTTCCCTTCTCTTAAAATAAAGGTAGGAGGTGCACCTGCTTTTAAGAAATGAGCATCGCCAGTATATAAGTCGATTGACAATGCGTCCATCGTTGATAAAAATTCGTCATTTGAATTCATCAGGAGTGCTGAATTTACGAATTTAAGCGAGCCTTCGGTTCCTATACCTGATTTCATAAAATTTTTCATAAGTTCAGTAGACATCATTCCTTGAGCGGCAGCTTTTCCTCCCGTACCCATTCCATCACTAAGTATAACATTAAAATTACCTCTGCCATCTTCAAAATAGCAGCAACTGTCTCCACACAATTTGGCGTTATTACATGCATGTTGACTTACACCTATATGTATATAAAATTTTTTTGTTTCTGATAGATTGACTTTATATTTGTTACCAAAATTGGTGATAGATATTTCTCCCATTTTTCTTCCGCATAGCGTAGAAACTTCTTTTGAAATTTTTGTAGCAGTGTTGTTGTTAGGAAAATTTGGTGTTTTTATTTCTATGAATAATTTGTGAATTTTATTTTCAAAACAATAGACTTCCTCAATTTCTATGGGGATTTTTTTACTGTGTTGAATTCTTGCAGCTAATTTTTCATCCAGGTTCTGACATTTATATATTTCATCTGAAAGATCATTTAATATAGAATTTACTGCACCGAATTGTTCTAAACTAAGTTTTTTAAACTCTTCTAGTTGAATTTTAGCTGTTTGTTGTTTTGTAAAATCTTTTAAAGCAGAGTCAATTGTTTGGATTACCATTTCTTTTTTACAACATTTATTTAAAAATTCATTACTACAGTTATCTGAATATATTTTTTTATTATTTGATAATTTTTCGAATATAAAATTTATATCAGCACGAGTATTGGTAAAGTTTTGATTCCAACAAAATTTATGCAATCCACATTTGAGGCACTGCTTATATACAGATTCTACACAATAATCTTTTGTATTGATTTTTTGATTTGGAAAAAATTTTTCTGATGTTTTATTTACTATTTGTGGTACAGATTCGATCGATTTAGAAATAAATTGGAGTTTTTGTGATATAAAATTTTTGAAAGCTTTCGATTCGTTTTTGGGATAAAAAAGGGGAGAAAGAAGTTTTATTTTATTTAGTATTGAATCCGGTATTAATAAAAAAATTGCAGTTGCAATTAAGGTTTCGTACGCACCAATTATCATTTGAGATGAATCACCGGACTTAAAAGACATGAACATATTTGTTACTAAGAAAAGAGCGCAAATACCAAGTTTTCCAAATGAATTCATCATTCCACATATCATTCCTGAAAGAGCGTAAGAGCCTGACATATATGTTTGTCCAAATGACGGGAGACTAAATATTACTCCAGAAGCAATACCGCAAACTGCTCCTCCTAGTGTTCCAAGTGTATGTGAAAAAATTAAAATTATAGTTATTGCAAGAATTTTTCCTACAGAAATACCGGATATAGTTATTTCTGAAAGAGAGAAAACAGCAATGCTAATACTAACTGCAATACATGCAAATTCTTTGTGAGAGAGTGAGTATATTTTTTTATTTAATATTACTTTGAATGTGGTATCAAAAAAGTAAGCGGCAATTCCCGCTATGAGTGCTTCAATGATGCTGATTGAAATATCACTCATATCAATTCCATATGCAAGGTCCATAGCAAGTCCAGTGACAAACGAAGAGGAAAATACAATTAATGGTGTGTATAAAATATGTTTTTTAATTTTAGATAAATCACTTAATGTCCATCTAACCGCTGCAATAGCTATTATTGTTGATATGTAACGTGCTGCAGGGGCTAAGTTTAAAGGAAAAAGGTAGCCTATTGTTGCACCTATTAATGTTGGAGCAATAAGTTTCCCGGGTACAGATGCTGAAAGAGATAATCCGAAAGGGTAGTAACGTCCAAAAATCATTCCTCTTGATATTAAAATTCCGGAAATTAGATACATCATTTTAGTAAATAATAATTTAATAGAATAGTTTTTTGCTGAATTTAGTAATTTTTCTTTTGCATTTAAAACTGCACTTTTCAACTTCTTTTCCACCTTTTGTTTAAAATTTGAAACGATTATTTTGAATGATTATTTCAAAATATAATTCTAAAATAATTATATTTGATCATGGTAGTAAGATGTTGTCAGAGTCTGCGGGAATTAAACACATGTTTTAGAGTTATTTTATGTTTTAGAAGTTTATAAGGACGATTTTTGAAGTTTTGCTGGATATTTACTTGGTTTTTTCAGAAAAAATTGTAAAAAAAATTAATTTAAAAACAGTATTTCATGATTTTTTTAATTTGGTTTCAAATTTTTTTTATATATCCAGAAATACTTAAAACATCGATATCTAAAATTTTTGCAAATTCTACTACTTTCATCAATTTCCTGAATTGTAAAGACATAAATAATTGTTGTTTTGGCGTAAATTCTCATTTTATAAAGTGCTTTGTATTTTGGTACTAATAACATTTTTCTTCCAGATGTATATAATATATAAAAGAGAAGTTTAAATTGTTAAGCTTTAGTCACGAAGCTTTAGTACGGACGGCGGTGAAATTTATGTGCGGTTACAAGCAACAAGGTATTTTGGCGCTTGCGTTTGGGCTGGGGCTTACACTTTCGTTTTTATTTCCTGAATCTCTGATTATAGTTGTTATATCTGTAATAATTGTTATATTAGCCATAGCACTGATAAAATGTTGATTCTGATAATGGGGGGTATTGATATGAAAGTTGTTGTAATAAAAAGTCCGGGCGCAGTAAGCTTTTTACTGAGAAAAATATTTGGAATAAAAAAAGAAAAAAATTAAATTTATTTTTAAACAGCCGTATCACTAAAAATGTTACGGCTGTTTGTTTTAATCGAAAAAGCACGCGAAGTAAGTTTAAAACTTGCACGCTTTAAACATATTATATTTAACTTGTTTGCGACTATATGTGGTAGTAGATTTTATAGGTATATTACTTTACCTTCAATTGCATTACCTCTGGAGTAAATTCTGGGAACTCTTTTCCCTATCAAACATACAATTTCATAATTTATGGTACCGATTTTTTCGGCAAGTTCATCAACAGATAAAAACGCGTCTTTGCTTTTTCCGAAAATTGTAACCTCAGATTTTTCATGTGCATCTTCTATATCAGAAACATCAATCATGAGTTGATCCATGCAAACTCTTCCTAGCACAGGTGCTCTTTTACCACAGACAAGCACTTCGGAATTTCCCGAAAATTTAAGAGAATATCCGTCGGCATAACCAATGGTTACAGAAGCAATTTTCATTTCTTTGTCGGAAATAAATTTTCTGCCGTAGCTTAAACTTGTGTTTGCAGGTACAGTTTTAATTTGAGAAATAACTGATTTAAGTTCCATGGTGGGTTTTAAGTGAATTTTATTTTTTGTTTCAGCTGAAGGGTATAGGCCATACAAAATCACACCAGCTCTTACCATATCGAGTTGCATTTCTGGAAAATTCAAAATAGCACCGCTGTTGCAGCAATGTTTAAGAGGAATATCTATACCTAGATTTTTTAATCGATTTATTATTTCTATGAAATTTTTGTATTGAAAAAGTGTGTATTTTTTATTTTGAGTAATATCATCTGAAACGGAAAAATGCGTAAATATACCATCAAGTCTGAGAGATCTCATTCTACTTATGGCAAATATTTCGGATTCAGATTCGTCTAACCCTTGTTTGTTTTGGCAAAAAAATCCTATTCTACTCATTCCACTGTCTATCTTTATATGTATGCTTAGTGTTATACCTTTTTTTATACAAATTTCTTCTAATTCTTTTGCGTACCTTATTGAAAATACTGCTTGAGATATGTTATGGCAAGACATTATTGGTGCCATTTCTGGGGGAGTATATCCAAAAATAAGAATAGGTTTAGTTGCACCACTTTTCCTTAATTGTAGTGCTTCATCAATATTTGAAACACCAAAGTAATCAGCTCCTAATCTTTCATATTCTTTTACAAGAAATTCTGCTCCGTGCCCGTAAGCGTCCGCTTTTAGTACGCATAGTATTTTGGTATCTTTTTTGAGTTTGGATTTTATACTTTTAAAGTTGTAATCAATGCAATCTAAATTAATTTGAGCCCATGTTCTCTTAAAAAAATTTTCAGTAAAATTTATTTTCATAGTATTACAAATCGCCTACCTAAAAAAATTTATATAATATGTTATATCACAAATTGATGTGTGTTAGAATAGTATTTACAAGTTTATATAAAAAATATTTTTTGAAGGAACAAATAAATTATGAAAATAAGTAATATTGAAATAAAAGGCAGAGCTTCTCTTGCGCCTATGGCAGGTGTTACAGATCGTGCATTTAGAGAAATTTGTTCACTTTTGGGTGCATCGTATTTTACAAGCGAAATGGTTAGTGTTAAGGGCTTAATTTATAAAAGTGAAAAAACTTATTATTTGACGAATCACTCAAATATAGAAAGGCCGTTTGCGATTCAACTTTTTGGAAATTGTCCAGAAGATTTTGAGAAAGCTATTTATTTGTTAAATGATCAAGATGCAGAGATGATTGATATAAACATGGGGTGTCCTGCAAAAAAAATAGTAAAAGAAAAATCTGGATCATATTTAATGAAAGATCCATTACTTTGTGGAGAAATTGTGGATGCTGCCGTTCGTGCTTCTAAAGTTCCGATTACTGTGAAAATAAGAGCTGGGTGGGATGAAAATAACAAAAACGCTGTTGATGTGGCAACTACATGTGAGCAATTTGGTGCAAGTGCTATTACTGTTCATGGACGTACTCGGGAGCAGGGGTATTCTGGGAAATGTGATTTGAATATTATAAAAGCGGTTAAAGAAAGTGTGAAAGTTCCGATTATTGGTAATGGAGATGTTGATTCTTTGAAATCTGCAAATTATATGTTGGAATTTACGGGATGTGACATGGTAGCGGTTGGTCGTGCCTCTATGGGAAATCCCTGGATTTTTTCTGAGATAAATAAAAATGTTTGTAAAAATATTTCTTGGAAAGAAAAACAAAAGATTATGATTTTACATTTAGAAAAAATTTGTGAGTATAAGGGAGAATTGGTCGGAGTTAAAGAGGCGCGAAAACATATGGCATGTTATATTCGAGATTTTCCTGATGCTGCAAAGGTTAGAGCGCGACTATTTAATTGTTGTACAAAAAAAGAAATGATAAATATATTAAGTGAATGCAACTAATAAATAATTGTGTAAATTTTATAATCGCGTTGACTTTTTGCGGTATAATATGTTATTATTGCATGAAGGAGGCGCGATATGAAATTTAATTGTATTAAAATTTTGAAAAAATTTATAAGTGTGTTTTGTATTTTTTTTGTTTTGATAACTACATGTCTGGGTACTTCTGTTGTGGAAGTTAATGACGACCTTACACCGGATTTTGTTAATATCGAAAATCTCAATAAATATTTAGTCAAAAAACATTTAATAAATGCGATGATAAATTCAAAAACTTTTGATGAAGATATACTACGATTTTTAGTTTGTCACGTGAATGATTTAAAATTTATTTCTGTAGGGCCAATAATTTGTTTGCCGTCTATAAAATCATTTATTTGTTCAGTTGGAATTTGTAT
Source organism: uncultured Eubacteriales bacterium (assembly GCA_934675165.1). Lineage (GTDB taxonomy): Bacteria > Bacillota > Clostridia > Oscillospirales > Acutalibacteraceae > UMGS1491. Next base: position 7,738 of record CAKUPP010000024.1, on the reverse strand, counting down.
AGGTAGTAGGCAATTTGAAATTTCAATGCAAGGAAATGAGCAACAGTATCTGTCGCTAAGCCAAGCGGCTAAGCTTCCTTGCAGTCGTAGAGTTGTTAAAAAGAAAAAATTAAATTTTAGAAATTAATTATTTGAAATAATATTAACAAGATGTGCAACGCCTGGGATAGTTTCACCTTGTTGTGATGAAGTAGGGGACATTAAGGCACCGGTAGCCATAAACAGTACATTATTCCATTTTTTGTTTTTAATATGATTTAAAATGTAAGAACACAGTATTGATGCTGAGCAACCACATCCGGAGGCACCTGCATGGACATCTTGTTTTTCTTTATTATACATCAGGAGTCCGCAGTCATGGTAATTATTTTTTAACGGTATATTTTCTTTTTCCATCAGTTGTATTAATAAATTTGAACCTACTTCACCTAAATCTCCAGAGAATATCATATCGTAGTTTTCTGGAGAAGTTTTAGTATCATCAAAAAAAGAAATAAGTGTTTTTGCAGCAGCTGGGGCCATTGCAGCACCCATGTTATTTACATCTTTAATGCCTAGATCTACTATTTTGCCTACGGTAGCTTTGTCTACTATGGGGCCAGAAGGATTTTTTCCAACTATTAATGCACCTGAACCGGTAACTGTCCACTGTGCTGTAGGTGTGCGTTGACCTCCATATTGGAGTGGAAATCTAAATTGTCTTTCTGAAGCACAGTAGTGTGAAGATGTTACAGCAACAGAAAAATCAGCAATGTTGGCTTCTACCGTGCAAGAAGCTAAAAATAGTGTTTGAGCCATTGTTGAACAAGCACCGAATTGCCCTAAAAATGGTATGCCTAGTTCTCTTAGCCCAAAAGAAGATGACATGCACTGGTTGAGTAAATCACCTGCAAAGATATAGTTAATATCTTGAGATGTTAGTTTTGCTTTTTCTAATGCAATGTTAACTGCTTCTGTTTGAAGTCTGCTTTCTGCTTTTTCCCACGAATCTTCATTTAGTGTGGTATCTTCAAAAATTTTGTCAAATTGATTACCAAGAGGGCCTTCTGACTCTTTTTTTCCACAGATTGAGGCATAGCTAATTATAGACGGTTTGTTTTCAAATTTTATAGTGTTTTTTCCAATACGTTTACCCATATTTTATCTCCTTAAAAAAAATAATACTAAATTGAAAAATTCTTCCAACTTAGTATACACATTAAAAACGTAAATATTAATTTTGCGAATCATTTTTTGAATAATCGTCTTTTTGGGTGATTTTTTGAGAATCTGAACACGAATCGCGATTGGAAATTTTATACATTTTAAGTATCTTCTCTCGTACCATGTCATTGAGGACAAACTTGTGATTGTTTTTATCCGTTTTTTCTATACTCAAGACTATCACCTCTACATCTATCTGAGCTTACTACATCCACCTAATTATACTACAAACATTGTGTGGAATTCAATCGTTTTATTATTAGATTATAGTATCTGAAATTTAACGTTTTTTATCATAAATGTCGATTAAGATGTATAAATGTTGAAAAAATTATAAAAAGATTTAACATTGTGCATAACTAATTTTTTGTTACCAAATTATGGTGCTACTGAGGAGCTAATTTTATTGTAGTTTATGTACGGCTTGTAAATTAGTGGTGAGTTTGTCTTTTATTTATAAAAAATAATTAAAAAGATCGGACTTTTTTAGTTTGCAACTAAATTTTTAAATGTTAAAATTAGAGTATAAAATCGTTTGAAATGAAAGGATGTAAAAAATGAAATTTGTTAAATCTTTAATATCTGTCATGTTTGTAGTGATTACTTTTATGACGTCTCCTTTTAGTGTGTGTGTTGAGGCTGCTACATTTTCGGAAGATAGCATACCTGTGAAAAATGTTAGAGTTAGTAACAAAAATTCTGAGTATCAAAAGGGGCACGATTATTTAGTGCTTTCGAAGGGTCTTTTAAAACTTGCGTTTGTGTGTGGTGGATTATATGTGACCAATGGAAAGAGGAAGGAACTGTGTGAGACTTTTGTTACAAAAATGGTAAACTATAAAGAAGAAAAAGGTGGATATAGCGCGGTAAAACCTGGTGATCAGTCAGGTAGTAATAGCGAAAAATTTTTTGCAACTAGAGAAAAAGATATAAATTCTTACCGAACTATACTCAGTGCGCTGAGTTTGTTCATTGTTGTAGAGGTTTCACTTTTAATAGGTAGTATTTTTTGTAGGCAAGTTTTTTAAAAGTTAGATTTTTGATATGTTGTGCAAAATATTTGCATAAATTGTATATAGTTATGCAAAGAGATTTTTTGATAAATTAACGCAATTGTACAATATTAAAATATAAAAGAGTGAAAAAATTGATATTTATGGGAATTTATGCTATAAAAATCCAAAATACGGATAATAAATTAACACTTATCTAAAAGTTTAATAAATTATATTTACATAAATATAGTGAAGTGTTAAAATCATGATGTAAATTATTTTTAGAAAGGAAATATGTGTATGAAGCTTATTAAGTCGGCATTAGCGATTACGTTAACTTTTTTGACATTTACTTCTTCGATTTCAGGTTTTGCTTTATCTGACAATATGGTTGAAAGTGAAAATTTGTTATGTAATCAGGAATGTTATTTTCGAGGTAAGGACCAAGTTACAAAAGATTTTAATAGTTTTGGTGCAAAACGTAAGGACCGTTTTGATGAAGAGAACTATGTGAGGCAAAGTGGTTCTGATGATTGTTGTAACGAAGAGATTTCTTCCAAAAGATCTGTACCCGAAGGATCACGTGTGAAAGCGGACAATAAAATTAGGGAGAAAAAAGTTCCTGAAAGTTCAGTAGAAAGAGTAAAAAGTGAAAGCGTTAGGTGTGAAGGTTGTTCATCTGGAGCGTCAAGTGAGAAACTTTCTATTGTGGGTTCAATGTTAGATAAATTTTCAAAAGCTGCATTGACATTGGGTATAGCTGCTATGGGTGCTTATTTAATTAATTCTAGTAGAGAAGAATTTTGCAATAGCTTTATGGATGCGTCTATTGGGTTGATTAAGAAGGGAACTTTTGCTTGCGGAGAAAAATCAGACTCAACAAATGACGATGTTAAATCTGAAGTTTTACCTGAAGGTGTAGATAAGAAGATAGAAGATGCGACAGTTAGTGCACTTAAATTGTCAGTTAAATCTTTGAGTTTTGTGATTACAGCTATTATGTGTTTAGTGACCGGAAAAATATCCGCTTGGATTGTTTTGGCATAGTTTGAAATTTTTGATAAATAAAGTTTATTAACATATTGATTTACAGAATAACAGTTGCAAAATAACCGAACATATCATTTTGGTAGTGTTCGGTTATTTTTTTTAGTTTTGTACTGAGAGGTGTAAATTTTTTTGAATTTATTGATTAGTATAGTTCATATCTAAAGATACATATAAAGTTAAAATGTAAAAAAATAGTATCTCTACGATAAATAAACAATCATAGAGATACTATTATCTAGATGCATAAGGATCGTTGTAATTATTGACCACGATAAATTTGCGCTATTTTATCATTCATCTCTTCTCTAGCAAGACAATTTTTTTCTTCTAGCCCATAAACAATTTTCCAGTTAGGGCCTTCCTCTTTGCTCACCTGTGGAGGACCTAACAGTTGTGTTTGCATTGGGACATGTATTTCAATTGGTTCAAGGCAAGTACCAGCTCCACGAAAGGCATGTGCTTCTATGCATAATCTGTGTTCTTTTAAACCAAAATCTATGTTATTAAGATTAACGCAATCTTCAAATGCACCCATTTCGATGTACGTAACGGTAGATGGTATTCTGACGTTTCTGATACTTGTTCCTTTAAATGCACATCCGATACTTGTTACACCTTCTTCTATATATACGTACTCGACTATGTCTTTTATTTGCTTCCATTTCTTTGGAAGCATAAAGTTACTGTTAAGTGGGCCATCTCTGTATATGTAAAGGAAATGTATATATGGATCATATGCCCAACTGTTTTTGCTTTCGACAAGGTCATATTGCCTCATCGCGCTTAAAAGTGGACCTGCTTTAGCTAGCGCTTTTTGTGAAAATAAACAACTTCCTAAAATTACTGTTGCAGACAGTACTGACGGCAAACATCTTTTTAACAATTTTTGTAGATTTTTCATAATATCAACATCTCCAAATATAAAAATAATTTTAATTACTCAGTGCCTAATGTGATTCAGTATGTGACTTTATTAAAAAATACAGACTGAAACTAGCTTCAACATCTTTCTCAATTATATCAAGTGTTAACAAAGTTAAAAGTAGAATTTATTGTTTGATTTTTGCTATTTTTGTTAAATTTTTTCAAATATAGTAGATGCCTAAATCTATAATTAATTTATTCGACATAAAATTAATAAGTGTCTTACTATTCGAGTAATTTTTTAGATAAAATTTTTCTATACAGCACAAATTCCTGTGAATTTGAAAATATTACGATAGTGCTGTGAGAAATATTTATATTTTAATAATAACTAAATATATATTTTGTGTATGAATCCCAAAAAATATATTGAAAAAAATTGCGCGTTGTGAGAAAATGTAAGTTATTAATAATTCTTATTGCATAGGGGGATTAATTTTATGAATAAAATCATTTCTAAAATTAGTAAGAACTTTTTATTTATTATTATTTTTGGTGTAGCGGCTATTTTAACTATATATACTATAGTGCTTGCTGCTAACAGTAAAGAAGGGTTAGCTTCCAGTAACACAAATGAAAATAATCTTACTACTGAAGAAATAGATAAGATTGTAGAAGATTTAAAAATATCTGGAAATATTGATAATATTCTTGAAAAACTTGATGACATAATTTATCGAGCTCAGCTTTCTGGAAATACAGCATTGCAAGAATATGCTACAAAAATGAAAGAAAAATATGAACTACAAAAGCAGCTTGATAGTGTAAGTAGTTTAATTGAAGCAATGAAAAAGAAAAATTCTAATATTGATTCAGTAGATAAACAAGTTACTAAAATTTTATCTGTTTCTACAATAATTCAAGACTTGCAGGGAGCAGTTTCAGATGAGTGCCTCCTTGTTTTAGAATCTCTTGATGATGAAAAAGTAAAATCTCTTCAAGAAATAATGAGTGAAATAGAAAATATTGTGGATCTTAATGATGTATCATCACTATCTGTTCAACAAAGAAGCTTGTTGGATATTCTGCTTTTAAGCAAAGTTATTGAAGATGGTATGGTTGAGGGTGAACGTCTTGATACAGCAAAAGAAACACTTTCTGTAGCTATAACAATTTTAGAATCGTATGAAAAACAAAATTATATTCCCTATGAGTATGAAAAACTTTGTAGTGAGTCAGAAGAGTTTATGAAAAAAGGACGTAAATGTGCATCTGTTTTGCCAGAACAAGTTGTATTTATGGGAGGGCATTTTCAAATGAAAAATGCTCCAATAATGTATGATGGACATATACTTCTTGCACTTGATGACTTATATCAATATATCGATGCAAAAATTGAGTATATGTACAATAATGCTACTATGGTGATACAATCTCCGGATAAAACATTGGAAATAACCAGTGGTAAAAATGTTGCTTATATAAATGATTCTCCTAAAAATTTGCCAGTTCCTATTTTGAATTTTAATAATACAATCTATATGTCTGTAGAATCATTTGCGGAATTTTATGATATTTCGTATAAATATGTTTCGGACAAGGAGTTTTTAGTTCTTTATAACAACCTTGTTCAAATAGAAAATTCTTCGGTTCCGAATCAACTTCATAGAGATTAATTTGTAGGAGGAGGTATTATTATGGCAAAATATACCATAATAGCGGATATAGGAAAAGGAATGCGTGCAATGCTTAGAGATAAACTTGTTCCGGATCCGGTGGATAAATCAGAAAGTATAGGGATTTGTGACCCTAAAGATCGAGGGGGTTATGTAGTAGGAATTCATCCTTATGATATAAGAGAAGACACCAGTGGCGCTAATAAAAAAAAGACAACATTGCCGGATGGATCGCAAAAAGATGCACCTGCTATGATGGAGCTTTATTATGTTATTTCAGTTAATAGTAAAGCAGAAATTGAATCTAAAGCACTTGATGAAGCTAAAATAATAGGAAAAATTATTCAGATTTTTAAAGATAATCCCACAATACCTAAAAGATATATGCCTAGTAATCTTGGAATGCCGGTAGAGCCTGTGCCAGTTAATATGCTTCCACTGAATATGGAAGAAAAAGTAAAAGTTTGGACTATGTTTGGAGAGTCGTATAAACTTTCTGTTTTTTATGTTGTTGGTCCTGTAGCTATCGACTCCGAAAAAGTATCAAAACCAAAGAAAAGAGTCGAAAGAATTTATCTCGATCCTCATCAATATGTGCATAAAAAGGTGCTTGAATTTGCTACGTTTATTAAGGAAGAAGACATTGATGATGAGTATACGCAACGACCTGATGAAGATGAGGATGAAGATGAAGACAGTGGTAGTGACGAATATGGTGAAGAGGAGTACGGAGATGAAGATGCTGGGAATGAAATGGAAGAAAATGGCGAAGAATATGGGGATGAAATGGAAGAAAATGGTCAAGAAGAATATGGAGATGAAAACAACGGAGATGAAAATGGAGAAGACGGCTTGGGCGATTATGAAGGAGAAAATACTGAAGATGAGGACGCAGAAAGTAATGTAGGGGAAGTTTCTGATGGAGATAGTGTAGAAAGTCAAGAAGCTGATGAAACTCCTTTAGAAATAGATTCTGGTAGTGAAGAAAATGAAGACGATACCGCAGATTGATAAAATTTTAGATAAGGAGGATAAAAAATGAGGATAATACACCAAGCTGCTCTTGTTTTTATGCTTAAGGATATATATTCAAAAACTCCTGTGACTAACGCAGTTATTTTATGCGATGGAAAACAAAATCCATATACGCGCAAAGATGACGGTTATTATGTGTTTTCAGATCTTTATCCGAAAGAGTATGATATTTCGATTAGATGTAAAGGGTATGCACCGTTAGATTTTCCTGTAAAACTTCGTGAAAACGAAACATTAGTTATTCATAAAAATATGTCTTATTCTGCTGATAATGAAAATTTGAGAAATGTAACTAGGTTTTTTATATATTTAAAAAAGGGAGGAGCCCCTCTAGTAAATACGGAAGCTGAAATTGTTTTAAAAAATGAATTAAATACAATTAAGGTTGTCGAGGAAGCAGCGGCAGGCTGTGATGAAATTAAATTAAATATAGAGGAATTAATACCATCAATAGTTGGTCAGGAATATTTGTACAAGTTTGGAGAAGAAACAACTCGGTTTACTTTGTGGGGGTTTAATGAAGAAACAAAATGCTATACATTTAAAGAACCTTTAAAAGTAGATATAGCTAGTGGTGGAAAATTTTATCCTACGTGGAGTTTAAAGTCTGATGAACAGGGAAGAATTATTATCCCAGTAATAAGTGATTACATGAAAGATAGTACAATTAAATTTGAGTGTTTGGTCGATGATTTCAACGACGAGATTTCAGTTGATGTTGGTGACGATTATGATTCTGGAAAAATTTTTTACATTGATGCTAAATTAACTAAAAAAAGAGTAAAACCGGAACCAGAGCCGGAACCGGAGCCAGAACCGGAACCAAAACCAATCCCAGAACCGGAACCAGAGCCGGAACCGGAGCCAGAACCGGAACCAAAACCAATCCCAGAACCGGAACCAGAGCCGGAACCG
>CAKUPP010000023.1 GCA_934675165.1 uncultured Eubacteriales bacterium | reverse complement strand
GGTATACACACCGTTTTGAGGTTTACTGCTTAATTTTTCGAATTTGTTTCATTTCACTTTCCAAAAAATTTAAAGCATGTTTTCTGAATGAAAGAAAACCTGCTTTGTCTACAGTCTGAATCAAATATATAATTTGATTTTTATAGAAGGAAGTAAAATAATTTTAAGATATTCGGCAGGAATCAGATTTTTTATGTTACTTTTTTAGTTCCACACTTATTTTTGAAAATGATTGTAATAAATATAAATATTGAAAAATTAATTGTAAATATATATAATTTACACATAACTAACATATTTGTTGTCTTAAAATTGTAATTTGTTTTTATGAAAGGGTGATAGTTGTGAAATTTAATTTTTTTAAAAATATGTCTAAAAAGATAGTAAATGCTGTAAGACCTAAAACAAAAGATGCTGAAAATGTGGGTAAAGCTTTTAGTGATATTGCGGATGAGGTTAATAGTGGAAATTGTAATACTCTAATAGAACTAGCTAAAAAGCTAAAGGAAAGTAATATAATAAAACAGTATTATTTAAAAAATACCAATAATTCTGCAAAAAAATTTTCCATTGCCGGTGTATCTGTAACTGCGTTTATAAATATGATACTTAATAAAAAAGTAGTTGTTGGTACGAACGATAGATTAAGGTGGGACGATTATTGTAAATTGTGTAGTGCGTTTTTGGTGAAGCCGTTTGAAGTAAGTGTCAAAAAAGGTATTGTTAAATCCGGTGCTATGGTTAAAGCGTTTAAGGATGCAGATAGTGGTAAAAAAAATTTGGGAGAACAATTGTCGAAATTAGTCCATGAATATTATAAAGTAGAACCTGAAGTTCAAAGTACTGATGTAAAAATTGATACTAGTGCCGAAGAAAAAATGGAAAAAAATAATGAAGCTGATGATACGAAATCAATTGAATCTGTGATGAGAAAAGGTCGCGCTACGTGGGTTAGCAGTGTTTTTACACACAAATCTGCGTGCGACGGTGTTGTGAAGTTACTTGATGCTATATATAATAAGTGGGTAAAAGATAAAAGGGTAAAAAATGTTCCGTTTATTAGCAAATATTATACGACTGATGATATTCCTGCAAAATCACAACATACGGATTTGTGGCTTGATGATATGTTTAATATTACGAATGATATGAGCTGGAGAGGTATGAATGAAAAAGCACTGGAGTTAAAATTAATGCGTTTGGATTATGTTATTAAGAAAAGATTGAAAAAATATATTATTAATGGTTCAGAACTGACTCTTGCTAGAACAGCAGAAAATATTAGTGTGGTATTAGATAAAAATATTATAATGGATAAATATTTGTGTAAAAGATTTGACGAAGAAATTTTAACTTTTTTAGTAAATACATGTGAAAAATTGAAATCATTAAAACGGTCCTATTCATTAGTTTTATCAAAAGAATTTTACGATGAAATTGTTAAGTTTAATGATCGTGCAAAAATTATTAAAGAGTTTTCTGACTATGGGGACGTAAAAGCAAAAAATTTTGAATTTTGGTATGAGATTATTAAACCACAGTATGAGGCTATTGCCGAAATAAAGGGATTAAATATTAATTTAATATCAAATAATTATGAAGAAGAAATTGCGAAAAATTTTAATAAGATACTCAGTGCTTTACAAGAAATACTAAATAGTAGTTTGGAATATATTGTTAAAGATGTTGAAAAGCTTCGGGATTGGAAAGTTGTTACGCTTTGCAAAGAAGTTATAAACGATCCTAGTAGAATGGATAAATTTATAGGTATGTTACACTCGTGTAAAAATGTAGTTATATACATTGATGAGGGAATAACAGAAATAAGTTTGGGAACACTGCGTGAAATTCCTATTCCATTTAAAATAATTATTCCGTCAAGTGTAGTCACAATAAATAATGACGCATTTAGAGAATGTGTGAATTTGGAGGAAGTTATTTTTAGTAGTGAATCGAGATTGGCGATTATAGGAAATAATGCGTTTAAAAGTTGCAAAAATTTGAAAAAAATAAACTTGCCACAGAGATTGGAAGCAATAGGTGAAAAAGCTTTTTTTGATTGTGGTAAATTAACGTCAATAACAGATTGTGCTGGTGGTATTGAAGTTATAGATATAGGTAACAGAGTATTTGATGAATGTGAAAAATTACAAGATTTAAATAATATAAAAAAAATATCTAAGAGTGAAGATTACAGAAAAAATGTGTCAGCTAAAATAAATGTTGATCCGGGTATCAGTATTATACGTGAAAATGCATTTTGCGGTCTTTTAACTTTAAAAGAGGTAATACTTCCAGATGGATTGAAAATAATAGGTGATGAATCATTTTTAGGATGTAAAAATTTAACCAATGTAAAAATTCCTGAAAGTGTAGAATCTATAAATGGAGGAGCATTTGAAAATTGTTTAAGTTTTACTGAAATAGTTATTCCAAAGAATGTAAAAGAAATAGAAAATTGTGCATTTAAAGGTTGTTCGAAATTAAAGCGCATAACTTTTCTAGGGAATACGCCACATATGGGATGTGATGTGTTTAGTGATTGCGAAAATTTGGAAGAAGTGATTTTTTTTAAGAAAATAGATACCATAGATATGTTTACTTTTAAAGATTGTAACAAATTGAGCAAAGTTAAGTTAAATCTCGAGTTGGCGAAAGATAGTGGAGTTTCAATGTTCTTAAAAAGTTACGAAAATCTTGAATTAATAGAAATTTTAGATGGCGTAACTGAAATTGGTGAGTTTACATTTGGCTATTGTCCAAAAGTTACTTCGATAATATTTCCTAATAGTGTAATTAAATTTGATAAATATGCATTTTGTTATTGTCCAAAATTGACTTCAATAGTAACTTGTGATGGTATGGCCAAAGTTTATGCGGGGGGCTTCTTTTTAGATAAAGGAACGATTAATGGTATGCCGTATTTTGAATGGGTGAGTGATTTTAATAAAAAGCACCAAAGTGGGAAATAGGGGAAAATTGTTTACCGAACATGAAAGCAAAGTTTTTAAAAGTTAGCCTGGGTTTACTTTTTTTAATACAAGCAGTATAATAAGCATATATAATATGATATAAATTTGAAATGTGTGGTGTAAAATGCAAGTGAATTTGAGTGATGTAAAGCCAGGAGATTGTGCAATAATTAAAAAAATAGGTAGCAAAGGCCTTTTGCGTAGGAGAATGGTTGATATGGGGCTTACCCCAGGCACTTTTGTTAAAGTTGTTAAATATGCTCCATTTGGGGACCCAATTCAAATAAAAATTCATGACTATGATTTAAGTGTAAGAAGGTCAGAAGCTGATGATATAGAAATATTCAAAAACGAGAAAGAAGCAAGTGCTTTTTTTAAATCAGAAAAAAATTCAAAGCTTAAATCAGAAAGAAAAATAGTTCCTTTTTTGGCGTCACCATTAACAGAAACATCAAAACATGTTTTCACAACAGCGCTGATAGGTAACCCTAATAGCGGTAAGACTACGTTATTTAATTCTTTAACCGGGAGTTATCAATATGTAGGTAATTGGCCCGGTGTTACAGTTGAACGTAAAGAGGGAAGAATTAGAGGAATCAACGAAATGGTAAATCTTGTTGATTTGCCGGGTGTGTATTCTTTGTCACCATATTCGCCGGAAGAAGTGATTACTAGGGAATATATTTTAAACGAGTGTCCGGATTTAATAATAAATATATTAGATGCAACAAATTTAGAGCGTAGTTTGTACCTTACAACACAACTTTTAGAGCTGGATTTCCCTGTGGTGTTAGCTTTGAATATGACTGATTTATTGTTTTATAAAGGCAAAGTAATAGATTACAAAGTATTGGAAAAAGAGTTAGGGGTCCCAGTCGTGCCAATTTCGGCAGGTAAAAATAAAGGTATAGATTTGCTGTTAAACAAAATATCAGATATGTATGTTAGTAAAAAAAAGTTTCGTCATGGTATTAATATTTATTCAGAAGAAGTCGAACATGCTCTTTCGCAAATAGAAAATTTGATTAGTAAAGATATAAAGTATATTCCAAATAGTAGATTTAAAGTAATTAAAATATTTGAAAATGATCCTTATGCTATGTCTGAAGCTAGAGTATCGTCACAAGATGTAGTTGAAATAGAAAATATAAGAAATCATGTTAGCTTTTTATATTCAAAAGAAAAGGATATGATAATTCCTGACGAAAGATATGAATATGTAATGAGGTTATGTAAGGTATCTATAAAAAGCGATAAAAAAGTTGGCAAAATATCATTTTCTGATAAAGTAGATAAAATTTTAACCGGTAAACATAGTGCATTGCCTTGCTTTTTTATATTTGTGTTTTTAATTTTTTATATTACATTTGGGCCAATAGGATCCACACTTAAACATTGGTGTGAAAAGATTATCACGGATAATACGTACTATACGATGGAAAAAGTGTTGAATTATTTAGGGGCGTCTGCGTGGTGTAAAAGTTTAGTTTTGGATTCTATTATAGGTGGAGTTGGAGCAGTTATAGCTTTTTTACCACAAGTTATTTTATTGTTTACGCTTTTATCGATTTTAGAAGATTGCGGTTATATGGCACGAGCTGCATTTGTAATGGATAGACCTTTTAGAAAAATTGGACTTTCTGGAAAAGCTTTTGTACCGCTGATTATGGGCTTTGGGTGTACTGTGCCTGCTGTTATGGGGACAAAAATTTTAGAAAATAAAAGAGATAAAAATTTGACAATATTCTTAATTCCATTTATGTCTTGTAGCGCTAAAATGCCGGTGTATCTGTTATTTGCTTCAGCTTTTTTCCCTCACCATCAAACTGCTGCTATTTTGTCGCTTTACGGGGTAGGGATTGCTGTGGGTATATTTACTGCATGGATATTTAAAGAAAGTGTTTTTAAAGGTAATTCTGCTCCTTTCATTATGGAGATGCCTGAATATAAAATTCCTTCATTAAAAAATGTTTGGCTTAGTGTTTGGGATAGAACAAAAGATTTTATAGAACGAGCTGGAACAGTTATTTTAATAGCTACATTAATTGTGTGGTGTTTGCAATCATTTAGTTTTAATTTTCAGTTTGTAACTGATAATTCCCAAAGTATACTTGCCAAGATAGGTGGTTTTATTGCACCCATATTTAGTATTTGCGGATTTGGAAATTGGGAATCTGCCGTCGCTCTTTTAACGGGAGTAATGGCTAAAGAATCGATTGTAAGTACATTTTCGGTTCTGTATAAAGCGGATAATTCGGAGCAATTAAGTAATATTCTTACAGAAATTTTTCCTTTACGTAGTGCTATATCTTTTATGATTTTTACACTTTTATATACACCGTGTGTTGCTGCTTTGTCTGCTATTCATAAGGAATTGGGTAATTATAAACTTACTATATTGTCTTTGGTATATCAGTTTTTTATGGCATATGTATCTTCGGCACTTATTTACCAAGTTTTAAGTCTGATTTCTAAGTGTGTAGGGGGTTAATTATGAATTTGACTGATGCTATAATTGTTATATTAGTACTTTTATTGGTTTTATTTATAATTTCGAAAGCAGTGAAGAGACGTTTAAAAAATAATGAATCGGGAATCACAAAATGTAATTCTTGTCCAGGCAAAAAGTATTGCAATAGAAGCAAAAAATGAGGTAGAATATGTTTTGTTTAAGTGCATCCTTAGAAGATTATATTGAAGTAATTTATATTTTAGATCAGCAAGGCTTTAGTGTAGGCATAACTGATATATCTTCAGAATTGTCTATATCTAAACCAAGTGTTACCAAAGCCGTTAAACTTTTGAAGAGCAAAGGTTTGCTTTTTCAGGAAAAATACGGCAAAATAAATTTGACTGTAGAAGGGAAAAAAGTAGCAAAAGAAATTTATCAAAGGCATCAAATTTTAAGTAAATTTTTAGTAGATGCTTTAGGAGTAAGTAAGAAAACGGCAGAAATAGATGCTTGTAAAATAGAGCATATACTTAGCCGAGAAACTATAGGTAAGATAAAAAAATTTTTAAATTTTCAAAAGGTTATTAAAAAAGTACCGTAAAGTATTTTTATGCAGCACAAAAGTGTAAAATATATCCTTTTAAAATTGATAGTGTTTTGAGGAGATGTGTTAAAAAGTGTTTAACAATGATAACAATGTGATTTCTGATTATATAATGGGTAGGAATGCAGTTTTAGAATCTATAAAATCCGGACGTACAATTGATTCGTTATTAGTTTCTTCCGGTGATATTTCAGGTTCACTTAAAGTTATACTTAAAATGGCAAAAGAAAATAAAATAACAATAAAAAAAGTTGAAAAAAGAGCACTTGACAATATTTGTGCAGGGAGTATGCATCAAGGTGTAGTTGCAATAATTGGGGCTTCAAAGTCATGTACAGTAGACGACATTTTGGATTTTGCAGCTCAAAAAAAAGAATCACCTTTTGTAATTATAGCGGATGGTATTGAAGATCCACATAATCTTGGTGCTATAATTCGCACAGCGGAATGTGTGGGAGCTCATGGCGTAATTATACCCAAAAGGCGTGCTGCTGGATTGACTGCATCTGTTGAAAAATCTTCGGCTGGAGCGCTCGAGTATATTTTAACTGCAAAAGTGGGTAATATGTCATCCACGATTGAATATTTAAAAAATAAAGGATTATGGATATATGGTGCAGATATGAACGGCGAAAAATGGACCGATCAAAATTTGACCGGCCCGCTGGCACTTGTTATTGGTTCGGAAGGGAATGGAATAAGTAGGTTGGTTCGTGAGAAATGTGATTTTGTGCTTTCTTTACCTATGTGTGGAAAAATAAATTCTTTAAATGCATCTGTTGCAGCTGGTATTTTGATGTATGAAGTAAAACGTCAGCGCGGTTAATATAAATGCCATATCCAAACAATTAGTCCATAAACCATCGAAGCAATTGTTCCGTAAACGATTACAGGTCCTGCCATAATGAACATTTTTGCTCCAATTCCAAATATTTGTCCTTCGCTTTTGAATTCTATTGCCGGAGCGGTAATAGAATTTGAAAATCCTGTAATAGGAACAATAGTTCCTGCGCCAGCGTATTTAGCAATTTTGGGATACCAATTTATTGCTGTAAGGAAGGAGCTTAAAGCAATTAAAGTTATGGATACCCAAGTGTTTGCAATTTTTTTGTCTAGAGAAAAGGCGGTCATATATAATTGGCACAGTGCTTGGCCTATCACACATATTCCACCACCAAATACAAATGCCATAAAAAAATCTTTCCAAATTGGACTTGCTGGAGAGGTATCTCCGGCCATTTTTGAGTATTCTTTTTTACTTATGTTCATAAATTTGTCACATCCTTTTACTTCTTATTATTTCAAATATTTTTAACTATATTCAAAAAATTATAGGAGAAAACAGTGAAAAAAAATTTTTTTGATTTTTTAAAAAATTATAAATCGATTAATATGTCATCATTTCATACCCCTGGTCACAAATGTAATGTTGGTGATTTTTCAGATATTTATAATTTGGATTTTACAGAGCTTCCATGTACAGATAGTCTTTATGAAGCGTCCGGAATAATAAAGGATGCCGAAAAACGATTAACTAAACTTTATAAAACGGATGGATCGTTTTTTTCATCAGGTGGTAATACTCTTTGCATACAAGCAATGTTTAGATTAATTGCAAATGAGGGTGAAAATGTTATATGTGACAGATTGATTCATCGCTCCGCAGTATGTGCTGCAGCTTTACTTGGAATCAATTTGGTGTGGCTAAATAGACACATAAATTGCGAATCTCGGCTTAGCGAGCGCCTTGATGTTAATGAATTGAATAAAAAATTATGCCAAAAAAATTCGTTTAAGGGTATATATTTAACTTCACCAAGTTATCATGGAATTTTGCAAGATGTTCAGCTTATATCACGTAAGGGATTAAAAATGGACATTCCTGTAATTGTGGATAATGCTCACGGTTCACACCTCAAATTTTTAAATAAAGATTTGCATCCTCTTGCTCACGGCGCTACTATGACTGCAGATTCTGCGCATAAAACTTTACCAGTTTTAACCGGAGGTGCATGGCTTCATATAAATCGAAAAAAATATGTAATTCAGGCAAAATCTGCAATGGCTTTGTTTGGATCTACAAGTCCGTCTTATCCTACTATGGCTTCTATGGATTGGGCAGTTCAGTGGCTTACTGAAAATGCATTAAATGAATTTAAAAAATTAGAAGAAAAAGTTTTAGAAATAAAATACATGGCTGAAAAAAAAGGAATTTATATTCCTAATCACAGTATATCTGATCCAACTAGAATATCTTTGGGTGTTTTTAAAATAGGGTACACTGGGTATGAGGTAAGAGATATTTTGCATAAATATTTGATTGAACCTGAAATGTGTGATGAAAATTACGTGGTTTTGATTCCTACACCATTTAATACTGATGAAGATTGGAAAAGGTTGAAAAATTTTTTGAATAATTTAAAAATAAAAAAAGAAACACCAAGTAATATATTTAAGGAAGTTCCTTTACCTGAAATTTGTGTTAGTCTTAGAGAAGCAATTATGAGTGATTCCGTATGCGTTAGTGTAAATGATAGTTTAAATAGAATTGCGGCAGAAGTTGTTTGCCCTTGTCCACCAGGGATTCCTGTGGTTATGCCGGGCGAAAAAATAGGAAGTATTCAGCAAGAGTTATTAATAAGATATGGAATTTTAAAAATTAATGTGTTAAAATAAATTATGTTCAAATATAGTAAGTTAATTGGGGTGTTTTTTATGAAATTGGTTATGTCTATTATGGGTAGTGATGATGCGTCGATCGTAATGGATGCTCTTACGGAAGAAAATTTTCAAGTTACGAAAATGGCTTCTACAGGAGGCTTTTTGAAATCAGGTAACACTACGCTTATAATAGGAGTTGAAGATAGTAAAACTAATAAAGTAATTGATATTATTTCTCAGTACAGCAGCAAAAGGAATCAACTTGTTACCAACACTGTACCCACATATTCTGATGCAGTAGTTCAGACTCCGTTTCAGGTGACTACAGGTGGAGCAATAATATTTGTACTAAATGTAGACAGATTTGAAAAAGTTTAGAGTGCCAGTATGAATAAATATTTGGATAAATTGATTTTTCTTGCGCAGACAAATAAATTGCCGCATGCAATCATCATAGAAAGTAATGATATGGAAGGTGCATGTAAAACTGTTAGAAAAGTTATTTTAAATTCTTTATGTACCAGTCAGGTAAAGCCGTGTGGGAAATGTTCAAATTGTGTAAAAAATTTAAAAAATTCACACCCTGATGTAAAATTTATAAATTCGGATAATGTTTCGGTGATAAAAATTGATTCAATACGTAAAATTCGCAGTGATGCATATATATCATCCAATGAAGGAGGGCAAAAATTTTACATTATCGTTCATGGAGAGGTTATGACCGTTCAGGCGCAGAATGCTTTTATAAAAATTTTGGAAGAGCCTCCGAAGGATGTTATCTTTATGATTTTGTGTACATCATGTGATGCTGTTTTGCCAACAATTAAGTCGCGATGTCAAGTGTTTAAGGATGTTTTTTTTGATGTAAGCGAAGGAGAATCAGAAAGGTATTCTGATGAACTTGCAGAATCCATATTTTTGGGAAATAAAGCAGACATTTTGAAATTGATTGGAAAATTTTCTGATGATCGTACTACGGTTAGAAATGTTTTGGAGAAGACGGTAAGCAAATTAATAAGGAAACATGTTGCATACGGAAATTTTGATGGAACGAAAAATAGTAAGGTTGATCAGATAGAAAAGCTGAGATATATATTAGATTTAGTGGATAAAAATGTAAATTGCAATCTTTTGTTGTACTGTATGTGTGCTATGATATAAATTTTTAAGGAGAACATAAATGTATAAAGTTGTAGGAGTTAGATTTTCTGAAGTAGGAAAAATTCATTATTTTGTAATAGAAAATATAAAATTTGGATATAGAGATAAAGTTATATGTCAAACTAAACGTGGAATTGAATGCGGAACTGTAATGTATGTAGGAGATGGAAGTGTTTATAAAAATATTGTAATCCCTGATGAAAGGATCATTCGAAAAGCAACAAAGTTGGATTTAAAATCTCTTCAGGAAATCAAAAAAGATGAAAAGAAGGCCCGCGAAATTTGCGAAAAAAAGATAGTAAATCACAAGTTAAACATGAAACTTGTAGATGTAGAATACATGTTTGACCGTAGCAAAGTTATTTTTTATTTTGTAGCTGAATCGCGTGTTGATTTTAGAGCACTTGTAAAAGATCTTGCTTTTGCATTTAAAGTGCGTATAGAACTCCGACAAATTGGTATTCGTGATCAATCAAAAATGATAGGTGGGTTAGGTCCGTGTGGTAAAAGTTTGTGCTGTGCTTCTTTTTTGAATGATTTTAAATCTGTTTCAATAAAAATGGCCAAAGATCAAAATTTACCACTTAATCCTATTAAGTTGTCAGGCACTTGTGGAAGACTCATGTGTTGCATTGAATATGAACAAAATTTTTATCATGAAGCGGTTAACAAATATCCGCAAGCGGGTGAAAGAGTTGCAACTTCGGAAGGTACAGGTGTTATAATATCAAGCAATGTGATTTCCGGTGAAGCGAAAGTTCTTTTAGATAAGTTGGATAGTAGTGTTCAACCTAAGGTCTTTAGATTTTCTGAAATAAAAATGATTAAATGATAATGGAAAAATTAATTTTCAGAGGCGGTAAGCTAATGTTTACTGCTTTTTTAATTGTAGTAGATTGTATTTTAAAATTTGATTTTTTTAATTGAATGAGTTAAAATAATAATATAAGAAAATAGAGTGTTTATGAGAGCTAGCTACATTTAAGATTTACTTTCTGTATGCAGTTTGCTTTTGTACCCAACTTAAGATATGGCGGTGCGAAAATTGTTTAGTAGTATTTTGAAAAAGTATATTAAAATTAAAAAGAAGTTATTAGAACGTAGATTTTCAAACATGAATGAAAATCAACAGAAAGCTGTGTTTAACGTTAATGGTCCAGTAATTGTTTTGGCAGGTGCAGGGAGTGGAAAAACTACTGCAATAATTAACCGTATAGTTAATATGGTAGATTATGGAGATGCATATACCCACGAAGAAAGTGGTGGAGAAATAACTGAAGAAAAGCTTAATATATTAGAAAATGCTTATAATTCTGGTGCAGGAGCAGAGTCAGTGAAGACTATTATAAGCCATAACACAGTGGCGCCGTGGAACATATTGGCAATAACTTTTACCAACAAAGCAGCAGGAGAACTTAAAGAACGTTTGTCTTTAGCACTGGGATCGCGTGGTGAAAAAGTTTGGGCTTCAACTTTTCATTCATTGTGTTCACGAATATTAAGAATAGATGCTGATAAACTGGGATATAGCAACCATTTTGTAGTATATGATGAAGACGATACTAAGCGCCTTGTGAAGGAGTGCATGAGAAGTTTAAATATCGATGACAAGGTGTTGTCTTATAAGAGTGTGAAGTGTGCTATTTCTAACGCAAAAAATAAATTAATTGATCATAATGAGTACAGGAAAGATTCAGCAAATGATTTTAGGCTTACAGAAATAGCAAATGTTTATGATTTATATCAAAAAAAGCTTGTTGAATCTGATGCTATGGATTTTGATGACTTGATTATGAATGTGGTAAAGTTGTTTGAACGTTATCCAGAAATTTTGCAAAAGTATCAGGATCAATTTAAATATATTTTAGTCGATGAATATCAAGATACTAACTTTGTGCAATTTGTCCTCGTGCAAAGTTTGGCGCGTAAGAGTGGAAATATATGTGTTGTTGGTGATGACGATCAGAGTATTTATAAGTTCCGTGGTGCCACAATAGAAAATATTTTAAATTTTGAAAAAAATTTTCCTGGCGCCAAAACAATTCGTTTGGAGCAAAATTATAGGTCAACTCAAACTATATTGGATGCTGCAAATGCTGTTATTAAGAACAATTCAAACAGAAAAGGAAAAATGTTATGGACTAAAAATGAAAAAGGCGAAAATATAAAAGTTCACACAGCGTATAGCGAACATGATGAAGCTCAGTATATTGCAGAAGCTATTCAAGATATGGTTGCAAAAGGTGCAAAATACTCAGATATAGCTATTTTGTATAGGCTTAATGTTCAATCAAACGCTTTGGAGAAAGTATTAATCAGATCTGCAATACCGTATCGCACTTTGGGCGGAGTTAGGTTTTATGAAAGAAAAGAAATTCGTGATATGATAGCATATTTGAGTGTTGTAAATAATCCTTGCGATGAGGTGCATTTAAAGCGGATTATTAATCAACCTAGACGTTCTATAGGTGAGAGAACCATAACTCAAGCTACAGAGATTTCTCAAAAAATGGGAATGACATTGTTGGATGTAATAAAAAATTCCAACCAGTTTGAGCAACTTCGAAGGGTTTCATCTAAGTTGACTTCTTTTTCTAATTTGATTTGTGATCTTATTGAGTATAGTCGAGATCCGTATATAAGGCTTCATGATCTTTATAGTGTTTTGGTGGAAAAGACAGGTTATTTAAAATTCCTTAAAGAAGATAAAGAAAATGGAGAGGCTCGCATAGAAAATGTAAGGGAATTTTTAACTAACATAAGAAAGTATGAAGAAAATCATCCAGATGATGCAACTTTGGCAGGATTTTTGGAAGAGGTGTCATTGTTTTCGGATATAGATAATTATGATCAAAATTCGGATTCTGTTGTTATGATGACGCTCCATTCTGCGAAAGGGTTAGAGTTCCCTGTAGTGTTTATACCTGGATTTGAAGAGGGAGTTTTCCCGGGGGCTCAATTTGATTTGAATGATGAAGCAATTGAAGAAGAAAGACGCTTAGCGTATGTAGGGATAACAAGAGCAAGAAGAAAATTGTATATTTTGAATTCTGATAGTAGAATGATTTTCGGAAGCACTTCGCATAATAAATGTTCGCGATTTTTAAATGAAATTCCTGATGAACTTTTGGATAAGACAAAATCAAAAGATTGGAAAAATTTAAAAAAAGGTGAAGATGTTCCTAAATCTGCTCAAGAAATTCGTGCAAAATCGGCACTTTCAGCGCATCATTTTGGTCAGATTTCGGGTGGCAAAGCAACTAGTGGGGTGCCCTTATCTACAAAATTTGTATGTGGCGATAAAGTATTGCACAAAAAATTTGGGCAAGGTGAGGTATTAGCTGCTGTACCTACAAGTGGTGATACCTATCTAGAGATATCTTTTAAGTGTGGTACAAAAAGGCTTTTGGCGAATTTTGCTAACTTAGAAAAAATTTAATATAAATTTGTGTAATATAGTTTTTGTTCATAGAGCAGTTTAATAGTAACACAAATAAAAAATCATCCATAATATGTTATTGAAAACAATAGTTTCAATGATTGTTGCGCTTGTTACATTGCTGTGGCAGGATTGAAATATGGCGATGTTTGTAGCGTAGACATAAATATTATAGGAGGATTTTTTATATGACAGAAAATTTTTCAACATTTTCGTGCCGGGATAGTCAGTTTGGCGAGTCCGTTTGTATAGATGCATCCAGAGTATATGATTCATGTGCAGATAAGGATTGTCTTGAAAATCTTAGAGTAAATTTTGGTGAGTCAGCTCAAAATATAATAGAGCAGGCTACTAGTGTTAGAGTAAAAGATGTTGAATTGATTACGACTCATGTAGACTTAGAACCTATTCCCTTTCGGAGAGGATACTATTCCATAGATCTTACATTTTTCTTTGAGGTGGGTTTGGAGGCTTTTGTTTCACCCACGGTCATGCCGGCGATTGTAAATGGGTTGTGTGTGTTTAATAAAAAAGTTGTTCTTTATGGAAGTGAGGGTAATACAAAAGCTTTTAGTTCCGAAGATTCTTCTTCTGATTTTACCCAAATTAGTTGTATTACTCAGAATTTACCAAAAGCAACAGTTCAGGTGGCAAAACCTGTGGCGTTGTCTGCAAAAATTTGCAGTCCATGTGATTGTTGTCGTCAGCCACAGTGCAGAGTGCCCGAGCAAATATGCAGAATGTTTGGTGGAAATTTTGTAATTAATAACTCTACGAGCAAAAGTGTTGCTGTGAGTTTAGGACTTTTTTCTATAGTTCAGATTGAGCGTAATGTTCAAATGAAAATTCCTGCTTATGATTTTTGTTTGCCTACTAAGCAATGTGTATCGTCAGATGATAGCCCATGTGATTTATTTAGTCGAATTGAATTTCCCACAAATGAATTTTTTCCACCTAAGACTCCTGATTTTAAAGATGATCAAAGTTCGTGTGGTTGTAAAAATAATAATGAAAATTCATAACTTTTTTCAAAAACGTATCCTTGTATGGTCAAAGGATACGTTTTTAATTTTAATGTAAATGTTTTAACTTTTGTAACACATCATTGACAAACCTACACATCCATACTTATTTGCATAGTTGATTAAGGCTTGACGATACAGCATTGTTTGTGTTACAGTGTTCATGACGGATATCTCCTTTTTGTGTTTGTTTATTATGTTTCAACTTAACTGTAACACAACTTGATTTATCCGTCACTTCTTTTTTCTTTTGTAACACATCAATTGTAAACCAACAATTTTGGTGTTGTTCAGCATTCGATATAATTAGACATTTTATGAAATTTATGGTATAATTATAATGTTATCAAATATATTAACTTTTGTGAAAATTCAGCAAAAAGGAAGTGATTGAGTGATTTATTTTACAAAAGATGCGTTGCGCATAATAAAGCAAAAATTTTTCTATTTAGAACTCGCTGATGGAAGCAAATCAATAGTATACAAACAGGATAAGAGCAAGGCTCAAGAGGCTTTAAAGAAAGAAAAATACAAATTAAAATTTAGTTTTTACTCAATGTTAGATAAAAACAATGTAAAAGATGATGTGTACTTACTTGGAGTTGGAAACAAACAGAATTTAATGGATAAAATATTAAAAGTCTTAGATAAAGAGCAACTGAATACCATCTACATAGAGGTTGGTTCCAATTGGCATATATTATTTTTATCAGATAATAACACCAAAAAGGATATTTATAAAAATCCTAATCCGGAACTTTACAGTTGGCCGTGCATCGTTGCAAATGAAGAATTTAGTAAAACTTTAAAACCACGATTAAAACCTGAGCGTGAACTTTCTAAAATTTTAGATGAATTAACAAAGCTAGATAAGTAAAGGAGTTGATGCAATATGCTACCTATTCCAAAATTTGCAAAAGCGTTGGCAAAGCTCGCTAAGGCTAATCCTAAAGTGATTTCGGGAGAAACACCACCTAAAATTAAAAAAAGGAATACTTCAGAAAAAACTATAGAAAAGCAAATTGAAACTAAAAAATTTGCTAAGGATGATATGGAAATTGATAAAATCAGGCGAGGAAAAATCAAAAAGAAATTAGAGCAAAGGCTTCACCAAAAAGCAAAAGATGATTCGGAATTACTATCAATAATGAAGGAGTTTAGAAGTAACGATATTAGCCAACTAGAAAACAGTAAATTTTATCAATCAGTAAAAAAATTAAAAGATATGGATATGAGTGATTTAAGTATAAATAAAATTAGTGATTTCATTGAAAATTTAAAAAATGCATTTGAAACGTCCAAGGAGGAACTAAATGCAACTGATTCCATTGTTATGCCAATTAACGCGACAATAGATATATTAGGTAAAATAAATCCTAACGATAAGAAAAATTATATAAATGAAGAAAAAGAATTGACTAGTATTTTAACCCAATTAGAGACAATTAATTAATAATTTTGTTATTTAGTATAGAAACGAAAGGGGGAAAATGATAATGCCTAATGGAAATGATAAGGACAATAATCAAAATTGGATGTATATTATTTCAGTAGTAGTGGTGGGCATATCAATATTAATATGGTTATGTAAATATATGAAAAAATCAAAGCCAAAAAAGAAAGAAAAAACGAGTGATGATGAAGATATATCAATACCATTAATAAAACAAACGGAGCAACCTAAATCTAGAATTATAAAACGCAAGGCAAGAAAAAAAGTATCCAAGGACAAAGAATATGTGGAGTTAGACACAACACCTGAATATGCACAAATTCCCGATGGTTATCAAAGCGTTGGCGGAGATATTCAATATAAATTTGAAGAAAGACAATACAATATCGGTGATAATCAAGGTAAACCAGGTGAATGCTTATGGCAAATATTGTTTCCTTATTTGAACACTCAAACAATAAATCAGGCACTTGTGGACAGAGGGAGGCCTCAAGGCGTTAGAGGATTACTTAATGATGCTATTCAACAAAATCACAGAAATCGCTGGGTACATATTGATGAACTTCAAGGAATTATTAATTATATAAATCAGGAGTTAGGTGCTGCTGGAATTGAGCGACAAATAGACTATGGAGCAGTTGAAATTATATATAATCATAGGACGGGTGAGTCGGGAACACCACCGCCAACTCTTCCGGCGTATGCAAGACGAATAGGAGCTAATAACGGCGGTTTACAACTGGCGTTGCTTGGAGACCACAACGGTGGGTATACGACTAGAAATGGTGGAGCACATTGGGTTGAAGCTCAAGGTACTGATACACTTAATATAGAGGGGCAACGCAGACAGGGAGATTGGAATAATCCTAGCACAGATTTACAGGTACGGAGTACTACTGAAAATTTAGAAAAATGCATAACTATGTTACAAGCATTAAATAATAAGATAACCCATAAACTACTACCCAATACTAGATTTACTGAGATTTTAAAAAAATTAAAAGAAAAATCTGTTTCAATACCTGCTGTTGTAGAACAAATAAAACAATTAATAGTAAACCTAAAAGAAGCCCATAAAAGCAATTTAGAACGGATTTTAAGAGCTCAAAAAAGAGCATTGGCACAAAAACCTCAAAAGGGTGAACTGCCTTCTCAATTTCATCCTACAGATTTGCGTCATGATAAAACTTTTGAACCAAATAAAATTTATCTTATAGAAACACCTTTCTCACAAGTATTTATGGTATTTACACGTGGTGGGCGATGGATGTTTCATAATTATGAATCTGCATATTGTTTTTCCATCGGAAGAACAAATCCTAGTGATAAGCCATTTGGATTACCGATTTCATACGATAAAATAGCTGAAACACTAGATGGTTTAGATCCAGATTTAAAAAATCAAATATATCAACTATTTAAACAATATGTATTAGCTGGCGTTATGCCTAACTATATAGATGTTACTAAAGTTAAGGATCATGGGATACAGCCGAGAATATGTGGGCAATTTAGTGAGGAGGTGGCTACATATGCAGGTTGCTTGGCAGCAGCTTGGCTTTTATCGGAATTAGGGCCTTATCGCATAAGAGTTAGAGGTAAAATCGAAAGAGCAATATTACGTTCAAAATTTGATGATTACGGTTCTTTTAGTGCATTAATTAAGGCATTACCACAATCTCACAAGGGGGGTGTGAAAGCTACCAAAAATGCAATAATTAGCAGTATTCCTCCTGAATTTGAAACACAAGAAGAAAAAGTCAAACGTGAAATAGCAACTCGAGATATAGAGCAAGTACCCCAGGGGGATTTTAGTAGTTCATCTGATGATGAAGAATCAGTCGATTTTCAAAGACAAATTGAAAAAGTTGAAAAATTGCTTGAAGAAGTAATAAAATTATTAAAATAAAAAATAAAGGAAGTAATAATTATGCTCAAAAAAATATTAGGTTTGTTAGGTATATTCTTGTTATGTGGTTGTATCAAAGCGAACGCCGTGGATATGGTTATAAAAACTGAACTTTATCCTAGCATATGTGATTTTGGAATTTATAAAAGTGTAGATAATGGATGTTTCGTAAGTTATTATTGGCAGAAATTTATTACACTAAAAAATGATTATCAACGAAAATTATTCGAACAAATTAATAATTTTAAGATACCTGAAAAATCAGATTCTTTTAATAAAATATTTTTGTTAGCAAAACAAATTCATGATTTAGAATCTGAATTAGAAGATGATATTAATAATTTTGCTACACAAGATCTCTTAGCTCGAAAGGAAAAACAATTGTTGGAGTTTTGTTTGAATTTAAAGAAATATTCAGATATCACTTGTCTCACACAGTAAAATAAAAAATGGTATATTTAAAAAATATTAAATAATTTTATTATTTAGTTGTGCAAAAGCAGGTGCTTCAGACAGAAAAAAGTATTCAGTGAGTGATTATTATCTAAACTCCTTGAAAATTTGATGTTTTTAATAATTATCATAAAAAATTGGTAATTTAGAGTATGATCTAGATTATGCATGTATTAAAGATTTTGACAAATAAAATTATTTAGAGCAAAAAGAGTTCCACAAGAATCACTAACGCGAGATGTTAGTGATTTTTTGTATATAGAAAGCCACGCGATAGTCGCGTGGTTCAGTGGTAGCCTAAGCGATGAACAAAAAAGCCTGATGTGCTAAACTAAGAAATAAGCCTGGCAGCTTAGAAAGGAAGCACATTAGGAGGAATTAAGATGCAAAAGCAAAATAATCCAATGAATAGTTTA
>CAKUPP010000022.1 GCA_934675165.1 uncultured Eubacteriales bacterium | reverse complement strand
TCTACATCAATAATATTTGATTTCGTTTTGACTTTTATATCTAAAATATATTCACCGTCTAGTGGTGAACCTTTTCGGGTATGCGTATCTAAAAATTCCAAATCATCAAATTCTTCATCAGGAATATTCAGAATACATTTCAAAAAATCAGCCATACAGCTTTTGTTTCTGGTAAATATTTCTTTAAATACTTTGTCATTTGTTTTACTTAATAATTCACGTTTCATTCGGTTCACTCCTGCTTGTTTTTTTATAATTATAGCATATTTTTTAAATATTTCAAAATTAATAGTTAAAAATTGAATACCATAAATAATAAAGCAAAATATTCAAAAAAACCACTTACAGCACAACACTACCATTTTACAATTTCAATTAACAAAAGGAAACGCTGATCAACATATTCCAACAGCGTTTCCCTAGATATTAAACTTAATTACTAAGCAACCATTTTTAACTAATATGTCACTTTTATATTGAACATACCCAATTTATTATTTGAAGAATCTTGAATAAAATTTTTACCTGCACTTCTTTTCAAAATTCCCAAAAGTTTCAAAGCAACTATTTTACTTTGAACTGAACCACTTTCAGCTGCAGCAAGTTTTATATAATCCAGTGGAGAACCTGTTAACTTATCAACATCAAAAATACCAAAATATTTTTCGCCAACAGGGCTCATACTATCTTCATTGGGAGTAAATGTGACATAAATTCTAAATTTGGCATTAGTAGAACTACTTTCAGCCCTCAAATTTGGGAAAGGAGTCAGCCAACCGACTATACTATCATATTTGTGAGAAGAAACATCCCATTTTCCGAAATTGTATTTATAGTTTAGTTTATCCCAGCTCAAAGTTATCTCACCTTCAGCTGCATCTACAAATATCGGATAAGTTGTTCCTTGTGCCCAAACATTTCTACCTTGATCAAGAAGGTCTCTTACTACCCAATTAGAAAAATCTGCTTCAGTTTTAGATTCTACTTTTTCAGTTTCGACTGTTCCACTTGATATCGATGTTCCTTCAACGGGAATACTACTATTTTCATCACAAAGGTAGTAACAATTTTTCACTTTAGTCGTTCCCAAAAAGCCAATACCCAAAATACCACCTATACTGGTACCATCTAAAATTGAAGAGAAACTATGGCAATTTTGTATTATATTTTCTCCATTGCTTCGCTGATGAGAATAAGACACCACGCCACCTACATGCCGTTTCCCACTTACATTGCCTGCATTATAACAATCAATAATTTTATGTGTTCCTTTCACATTACTATATGTGCTATTACCCATTATACTACAAATACCTGCTGCATCAGAATATGCATTATTAACAGTAACATTACCTGTGCTATATGATTTAGAAAGTGAAATAGTTTTACCTTCTCCGGCTTCCATTCGCCCTATTATTCCTCCACCTTCATCACCTACGCCAATATTTCCCATATTCTGACAATCGCTAATATTAATATCTCCACCACTAGAATCAGCTTCAAGATATCCAAAACACCCCCCTGCACACGTACAGCTACTTATACCAGAAACTTCACCATTATTTTTACACAGATCAATTTTTACTGAAGATGAAGGCCTAAATACAGATCCACAAATTCCTCCTACATAAGAACCAGAACTACTTATATTTTTATTATTCTCACAACCACTAACTTCAACAATACTACCCAACGATCCCAATTTACCAATAATACCGCCAACATGATTATTACCTGATATACTAGCCTTATTTATACAATTGTTAACATTGGAGACTGCGCAACCTACTATACCACCAACATGCGTTTTTCCACTAACAACGGCATTATTTTCACAATTTTCAATCGTACTAACAGCATTTGATACGCCTACTATTCCTCCTACAGAAGTACCATTTTTAACATTTATAAAAGAATCCGATAAAGTTTTACAATTCGATATTTGTGATCCAGTGGTACTTTGCACAGAACATATCAATCCACAGTTCCAGTTAGATTCTGAATCAGTTGTACAATTTACACAGCATTTATTTACATTAACATTTTTTATTATTCCGGCACTCCCAAACAGTCCCGAATAAGCTTTATCTTGTACAGCCCAATTCGAAACTGTATGACTATTACCATTAAATGTTCCACTGTAATCTGAGGAATACAAATCTTTGTCTCCGATTGGCGTCCATACACCACAAGTCACATTGCTACCATTTATTTCGACCGTAGTTGTTTCGCCATTACCATTTGCCAAATTGATATCAGCTGTTAAATTTCCGTAAGCTGCTGCATTTTTTGAAGGTGAATTTTGACATTTTACAAGATCTTCTTCGATACCATTTACTACACAAGCAAACCAATAAAGTTGTCCACCATTGCTAATCTGATATGGCGAGTTGTTCGTACCACTACCAGACGGCTTCTGATAATATTTTTTACACTTGGTACAAAATCCATTGTTAAATGTACCAGGATGATCTGTAGTATATCCTACTTTGTTTGAGTAACCGGTTATTTTACTTTCATTACCGCATTGTGTTGTGGTATAAATTATACCACGGTCACTATCAAACACAGGGTAACTATCATGTGGAGTAATTGAATTATCTACACTCTGATACCAAATCAATGGATCTGATTCAGTTCCTTCTGTCTTACCATTATTAAGTAGATAACATACTTCGCCACTTTTGAATGCTGCATCACTTTTAGCAACAGTATTTGAGGATGTAGCTGTTCCGCTTCCTGTTATACCACCATTCCCACTCAAATAATAGCAATTATTGTAAGTAAGAACAGGACCAGTTCCAATTTTTCCCGTAAATTGCCCATTTGTAGTCACTTCAATTTTACCTATATTATAACAATTTTCCATAGCAACGTTGACATTTACAGTAACAGTTTTACTTTTCTCCAAAAATCCAATTATACCGCCACCAAGTGCTCCTCCACCCACAGGTTTCCCTGTACTAAGTGATTTTGGCAAATTACCTATATTGCCACAGTTACTTATAGTAGAGCCTACTCCCAAGTAACCAAATATTCCTCCTACATTATCTTTGTTACTTATAACTGTTCCATAATTTAAGCATTCAGATATCGAAACATTACCATCCGATTTTCCACCATCCCAATCATTAGCACTAGTGTAACAATCCAGATCTCCATATATACCACCAATACTTGTTGCTTCTCCACCTATAAATCCAAAATTTTTACATTTATGTACATTAGCCATACCGCTTCCTACTATACCGCCAATGCATCTATATCCCCAAAGTGTTCCATCTCCGGAAACATTACCACAACTTCCAGTTTTACCTTCAGTTCCATTAATGCATGATGTTACGGTTGGAATTGGGGAAGCATCTGATCTCCCTGTTGTACAAATATACCCTACAATTCCTCCAAGACCTTTGATATTTGTACTCGTATTAGTCCTTACCCAACCATGATTCTCACAATTTTCTATGTCAGCAGAAGTTTTTCCTGCTATTCCTCCACACATACATACACCTGTTGTAGAATCGGACGAACTACATATGACACCTTTAAATGTGCAGTTAGAAATTTTATTATTCGAACCACACAAATATCCAACTATTCCTCCACATTTGCAATAACAACCTATATAAGTATCACTTCTAGCTACACAATTATCTATCGTTATATTTGAGCTGCTACTCTCTCCACATATAAAACCACAACTTGAAGGATTAAAGTTATTGTTGTTATATATTGTACATACATCAACTTCAACATTTTTTATCGTAGCACCATTACCAAGCCATCTGAACAAACCAACTCCATTGGATGACCCTATGTACCAATTTGAAATAATTTTACCGTTACCATTAAATGTTCCTGTGTAATTACTATACTCTTTACCTATGGGAGTCCAGTTTGCGCATGTCACGTTAGTCCCGTTTATATCCACAGTAGCAACACTTGCATTATTAGTTGCCAAATTGATATCAGCCGTTAACTTTCCATGAGCTGCTACATTTTTTGAAGGAGAGCCTTCACATCTTGCAAGATCCTCTCCACTACCATTTACAACACAGGCAAACCAATAAAGTTGTCCGCCATTGCTAATCTGATATGGAGAGCTACTCGTACCATTACCAGATGGCTTTTGATAATATTTACCACACTTGCTACAAAAACCATTATTAAATGTGCCGGGGTGATTCTCTACAATCAGACTATTTGAATACCCTAGTACAGTATTTTCATCACCACAATTTATCTTAGCATAAACCATACCATGTGAACTTTCGAGTACAGGATAGTTATCATGCGGAGTAAACGAATTATCTAAACTTTGATGCCACGCCAATGTTTCAGAACCCTTTTTACCATTAAGCAAATAACAAACCGCACCGCTTTTAAATACACTAGCAGTTTTTACAGTAGCTGTTCCGGTATTTGGCCCACTTCCAACTGGATTACCATTTCCACTCAAATAATAACAATTACTGTGTGTAAAATTTCCATCAGCATCCACTATTCCAAAAAGTTGTCCTGCTCCGCTACTACTTGATATTTTTCCGCTGTTATAACAATTTTCTATTGTACTAATATTACCAACACTTGCAATTCCGCCTGCTTCTGCCCCTCCGGCTGTAACACTACCTGAATTATAACAATCTTTAATTTTATATGTTCCTTTTTGACCGGAATTTCCCATTCTGGAAACTAGTCCTCCTGCTTGCCTACCGGATATACTAACAGTACCTGTATTCCAACACTGTTCAAAGTCAATAGAACCTCCCTCTGCAACAAGCGACTCTGAAGCTACACCGCCAACCCAGCGTTCTCTACCATTTTTTCCTTTAATACTACCACTGTTAGAACAGTATTTAATCGTAGTACTTCCAGATGTTCTTTTTATCGTTGCTAAGCATCCTGCTGTATATTGAGATGCAGAAATGTCACCATGATTATGACAATTTTCACATGTGAATGTTCCAGTGCCTGCAGTTGTATTTAGAACTATACCTAAAATTCCGGCGGCTTGTCCTACACCACTTGCGCCTGTATATACATTGTCCCCACCATAACTCGAAGTAGTTATCGTGGCGTTATTTTCGCAATCTTTGACTACACAACTTCCAGTACCAGTCATACACCAAAATCCTGCTATACCACCAACACATGTTCCTGTACAATTTAATTCACAATTTTCTGTAGTTTTACAGTTAGCTACATTGGTTTGATTTAAAGCACCGCATACTATTCCGCAGTACTTGTCACCATTTACCAAACACTTATCTACAGTAATATTCTTTATATCGCACGGACTTTCTGTATACCCAATCAATCCACGTGCGTTTTGATCACTATCGACTGCAGTCCAATTTGAAATTGTGTGATTACCACCATCAAATGTTCCTTTGTATGATCTGTTGCTCGCGCTGCTGCCAGTATATATTCCTATAGGTATCCACTTGCCGCATGTGGTATCTGTACCGTTAATGTTAACTATTGTTACATCTGGATTACCGCTAGATAAATTTATATCACTAATAACAGTTGCATAAGATGAATCATTTTTGTTCGGTGAACCATCGCATTTTTCAATACGATAATTATTCACAACACATGTAAACCAATAAAGCTGTCCTCCATTACTAATTTTGTATGGTGAAGCTTTTGTACCATCACCAGATGGTTTTTGGTATCCACCGCAATTTTGGCAAAAACCATTGCTATTAAAATTATGTGCAGTCGACGTAACCTTGTAATTAGTGTAATAAGTTGAAGCATCAGCACATGACCTTCTGCTGTGATAAACTATTCCACGAGAGCTCTCGATTCTTGGATACAAATCACGCTGCCCACACACTCCATCTATACATTGATACCACCCCAATGGATTTGACTCTGTTCCCGATGTTCTACTTTCGTTAAGCAAATAACATACTTCGCCGCTTTGAAATGCCGACGTTGCCTTTTTTACAGAATTGTCAGTAAGTGAAGCTCCATTGGAATTATCTACGTTCCCTGTTGGAGATATTCCACCGCTCAAATAATAACAATTTTTATAATTTACTTTTCCACCGCCTATTTCTCCTATCAATTGACCGTATTTACCATTATTTTGTCCACCAGAAGCTGAACCTATATTGTAACTAGACTTTAATGTAAGTTGATCACCATTTGATGTACTTGCAGATGCTGAAATATAAGCATGACCAATAATACCACCAGCTCTGGTATATTCATCAGCGCCAGAACTTTTAACACTCCCCACATTGGAAAGCATTTCCACATCAACTCTTGCATATTCCGCAGTAAGATCACCAATGCACCCTCCTGCATTTGTAGCAGATGTATTGCCTATATTTCCTGTATTTTGACACGCACTAATAATTACACCTGCAGATGTACCATTAGGATAAGTCGAAATCATTCCTGCAATACCGCCCACATCGGAACCTATTACAGTTGCTACATTTACGCATCTACAACATTTAGCACATGAATTATCCGAATTCCATATTACACCAACCACACCACCAGCGCTCCCTGATGAACATGTTATATTTGCCTCATTCTTACACCCAATTATTTCTCCACGGCAAGTTCCTACTATTCCGCCCAAAGAATAAGTGCCTCCAGCCAACACACTAGCTCTATTTATACAATTCTCTACAATAGCAGAACTAGAAGTCTCACCAACTATACCACCAGCTGTAATACTGGAATTAGATGACGTAACGGATGAAATAGTTGATGTTGTACAATTTGATATTTTACCTGAATCAACATAACGACAAATAACTCCCAATGTAACATTATCTCCAGAACTAGTTGCCATACAACGATGTACATTAAAATTTTTAATTATTCCTTTAGAATAAGTAAAAAAGCCACTGTCTGTCGTTATCCAATTTGAAATAATTTTATTTCCTCCATTAAATATACCTGAATAACTATTGCCCCTACCTATCGGATCCCAATTTGCACAAATTACACTTACACTATTTATTTCTTTAGTTGTTGTGCTTGTGCTTCCCTCTGTCATGTCTAAATCTTCCTTAACAAAGCAATTTATGGCAGTGGCTCCGCCGTTAACTTTATCTCTAAACCATCTCATTTGCTTTGCATTGTAAATTATGTAATATTCTTTTGCCTTTTCATCATCACTACACAATTTTTGTTCATCGGAATTAAGCACACGCAAAGTCGGCTTATCACCTGTGGAATCCACCGCCAATGCCATTTCTTGCTTTGGGCCAATTGCCAAAGCAAACAAAACCGCCCCAGCAATTGTCAAAAAGCAAGAAATCATTCCTAAAAATTTACTTGTTTTTGTTTTCATTGTCATTCTACCTCCATTTTTAAACTATAATAATTTATAAACAAAAAACATTTTGTGCAAACACAATAATGTTTCCAGTATATTATATCAAATTATTTAAGTTGTGAATAGATAAAATATCATTTTATTTTTTAAATTTTATATATATTTATGCTAATTTTATTTAACGTTCTAAATTTTGCTCAATATTAAAAAATATCAAAATAAAAAATCGCCACTCATAAAATGGTGATTTTTACGTTAAAATGCAGAGCATACCACAAGGCAATAGCTCTGCATCTAAATAATTTATTTAATTATTTTAAAATTCACATTTTTAATTTACGAAACATAAACATTTACACTCTTTCTGCCAAACTTTATACAGTCTGCTTTTGAGTTCATAAATATATCAACAATAGCAGTACCTTTTTTTAGTGCACCTCCTGTATCTTGTGCAATACCACTCCAAACAAATGATCCATCTTTAGATTTTATTGTTAATTTTTTACCGTATGGAATCTTGTTAGGATTCACAGCCACTGTCACACCTTGAGTAGGAATTGCACCAGTAGACGTTCTTGCACCACACGGAGCTGTATAAGCTGTTGCCGAACCACTCAAAACTTTTGTAGCACTTGATTCATCAACACTGTTCACAGAAGGTGCTTTACTTGCAGAATTTGTCCCTTCAACAATCACTTCTTTTATTGGATTAGAAACAACTTTGCTGCTCACTTCAACGGTTTCAACAACTACCCCGTTCACTAATTTTTCACGCACAACAATTTCTTTTTTCCCATTTCGCCCTGTCGTGGAAACTCTTCTGGAATTATTGTTCATTAATTTGCTCTTTTTTACCTCTGTTTCAAAAGGTATATCCTCATACTTGGTAGATTCACGAAACTCAACTCTATCTACGACAATATGCATGCCATCATTTACCTGAGAATTTAAGTCAACATTTAAGACATCATTACAAGAAAGTGAAATACCTACATAAGACAAAGCATCACTAACGTTTCCACTCGGAACCATGTAATTTTTGCTTTCACCGTCAACTGAAATTTCAACATTCATTCTCCTGGTAATTCTTATATCCATGCCTGCATACAAACACATCCCCAAAGGATAATTGACTTCATCATTATCTCCAATCTCTAAACCAGATTCTTTAATCGCCTGTTCAACAGTACCAGCCGATTTTTTTAAATATATTTTAGTATCACCTTTGGAAACTGAAACATCGAATGCCCTTTTAACAATAATTTTTAAAGTGCCATTACTACATTCTACTTTTTCGATGTTGTCTATATCTGATACATCAACACCAACTTGATCAAGTATCCTTCTTGAATCACTATTAGTAGTAAAAGCAGAAATCACTTTACCGTCAACATCTATACTTACTTTTCTGCTAAGCGCTCCAACAGAAAAAACAGATACGGTACAAATAGTTCCCATAAGTCCAAGAGAAACTACTTTTTTGATTTGCTTTTTAAATTCATCTCTCAATATCATCCTTGTGTATTCCTCCCAACGTGTACAACTACACCTTTTTGGTTGTTTTATGTAATTAATTTTTTAAATTTTGTAACCTGACGTTTCGCGAATACATGACTTACATTTATGATGATATTAAACATTTTGACCGTTGTCAAGAAATTTAAATAATGTTTTTTGTGCAAAACCACCATGCATTTTGATACACATTAGCCCTTTTATATATTTTTAGAGATGTAATCATTTTGCTTTTGTTAACGTTTTGAAAAGAGTCTCGAAAATCGACTTCTCGCTTTGTACAAAATGCCGAAATTAAAAGTTTACATTTTGGTTACAAAAAATTACATGTAAAAATTTGTTCAACCCACACAACCACAAGGTAAACTTTATCAAAAACACCATATTTCGAATATATTGAAAATAACAACTACTTTTCACTTTATAAAAATTCACTTTAAACGGAGGTAAATCACAATATGCCTTTTCAAATTTATAATTCAGCATCACTAACATATAAGTGCGGATTACAAACAGGATGCGCTCATTCAAATACGGCAACAACAACACTTCAAGACAGCTTATCTCTTGATGCTTATTCATTGCAAAACACATACAAAGCCAATCAAAAAATTACAAACATTATATCAATAACCAATAACAGCGACGAACCCATAAAAAATATTTCAGTTGAAAGCAATTTGGGTTCATACTCTTCAGAAACGTCAACTTTTACTCCAATGAATTATGTAGGAATATCTCAGCTCTATCAAAACGGCATTTTTGAAAAAATAATAAATGCACAAATAAAACCTACAAATATAACATTTAACATAGATGAAATAAACGATCATTCAAACATTTTAATTATCTACGAAACAGAAATAAATAACAAAGCTCCTCTGAGCAAAGATTCATCCATAACCCAAGTATATACCGTAACATCTACCAATATACTCCGCCCCATAACAAAATCCATATCTGTAGAAGCGGAAAATTATGCAAATATAAATATAGTAAAAACCATGTCTCCAAATCCTGTAATAAAAGGCCAATTTATAACTTATACATTCAATATATATAATTACGGAAATGAAGAAGCAACAAATATAGTATTACAAGACTCATTTAATCCGTTACCTTCAATTATTGATGTTTCTGTAAATTCTCAAAAAATAAGCAGCGAACAATACTCATATATAAATGGTGCTTTTTTATTGCCGCGCTATGGCTCCGATTTTTTAATAAATACTCCCCCTGCGCAGTTTATTAGAAATTTTGAAAATGGCGAATTTGAAATAAACCCGGGTGTAACGGTAATCACAATAAAAGGGCGAATAAATCAAATATAAAAAATCTAATTTTTTTAGTTACACAATATATTCAAGAAAATATTTTAAAATTTTTTAGATATATTATCGTTTAAAACTCATGTATTATCCGCATTCAACACCACATTTTAGTCCAAGCTCTACATAGTCACTAAATTAATTATAAAAAAATTTATAAAAATTGTTGACTTAATTTTTAAATTAATATATAATCTATTTCGTTGGTTTTTTTATATGCCCAAGTAGCTTAGTATAGCAGAGCGTTGTAAATCAGAGGTGTCGGTGCGAACCCGTCCTAGGGCAAAACATAATATATTCCAAGAATCGAGGTATGAACTATGAACGTATACGAAGACAAAACTCTTGTATGCAAAGAATGTGGAAACGAATTTACTTTTACTTCAGGTGAACAAGAATTTTACGCTGAAAAAGGATTCGAAAACGAACCACAAAGATGCAAAAATTGTAGGGATGCTCGCAAAAGAGCAAACAATTCACCACGTACATTGTACCCTGCAACATGTGCTTCTTGCGGTGGAGAAGCTCAGGTTCCTTTCCAACCACGCGAAGATCGTCCTGTTTACTGCAGTGAGTGCTTTGCAAAAATGAAAGAAGAAGGCAACAACTAATTTAGTCGCCACTTTTATTTCTTTATTCAAAAAGCTACGATTTGAACGTGGCTTTTTTAATTTTTTAAATAGGGATTTTTCAAAATGAACAATTTTAAATTAAGTAACAGATTAATGCAATGCGCAAGTCGAGTATCTCATGGATCAAAAATAGCCGATATAGGAACAGATCACGCCTATATTCCCATTTATCTGGCTTTAAAAAGCAAAATTTCTTCAGCACTCGCTTGCGATATAAACATTGGCCCTCTAAAAAACGCCCAGAACAATATTCAAAAATACAAACTCGAAAAAACAATAAGTATATGTTTATCTGATGGATTAAAAAATATTAATAGTTCAGAAGCTAACGAAATAATAATTGCCGGCATGGGCGGAAATATGATTGCTAATATTTTAAACAACTGCAACTGGCATAACAAAGATGAAAAAAAATTTATACTCAATCCAATGAAATATGATGAAAGGTTACGCAAATTTTTATATGAAAATGGATATGAAATAACTTTTGAATCTGCTGTAAGCTGTTGTGGAAAAATTTACACTGTAATGGATGTTATATACACATCTCGCCCACACAAATATAATCCTCATGAACTTTATACCGGTAAATTAGAAAAAAAAGCCACTCTTGAAAATATACTATATATAGAAAAGCAACTCAAAAATATAAACAATCATTTGATCGGAGCAAAATCTGAAAAACGAAAAGATAAAGAATCTTATTTTAAAAAAGTATACGATGAAATAAACACGATTATGAACATCATGCAAAAAGGAGACAAACAGTAATGAAAGTTAAAGAAATCTTCAACTTTATAGATTCCGTAGCACCTTTTAAAAATTCACTGAGCTTCGATAACACAGGGCTATTGGTAGGTAACATGGATGATGATGTAAAAAAAGTACTCTTATCTTTGGACATCACAAATGAAGTAATCCAAGAAGCAATGCGCATAAACGCCAACGTTATAATTAGTCATCATCCCGTAATATTTAGGTCAATAAAGAGCATAAATTTTAATAGTCCCATTTCATATCTATGCAAAAATAAAATTAACGCTATTTGCGCTCACACAAATCTGGACGTAGCAGCAGAAGGAGTTAATTTTCACTTGAGTAAAAAATTACAGCTCTCAAATTTAACACCACTAACTTACGAAGAAAATCTACCAATTGGACTAATTGGAACTTTAAATGAACAAATGACAGACAAAGAATTTGCCAATCATGTAAAAAAATCCTTAGAATGCGAATCTTTAAGATACACAAATTGTAATAAAAAAATAAAAAAAGTTGCAGTTTGTTCAGGTACCGGAGGAGAATTTTTTGAAAAAGCATTTTTGGGCGGTGCTGATGCATTAGTTACAGGAGAAATAAAACACAGCCAAATAATATCCGCAAACAGTTTGGGAATAATGATTGTTGACGCAGGACATTTTAAAACAGAAAATGTAATAATAGACCCGTTAAAATCAATGCTTCAAAGTAAATTCCCTTGTACAGAATTTATATCTACAAATATTTTTACAGACAATATACACTTTATTTAACGTTAATCATTGAAAATATATTTACAAAAATGTATAATGTAATTCTGATGCAAATTTCAGAAAAATTTTAAATCTTTAATATATTACGGAGGCTTACTTGAAAAATTGTTACACTTCCCCACTTTCAGCTCGTTACGCAAGCAATGAGATGAGTAAAATTTTTTCCGAAAACAATAAATTTACACTTTGGAGAAAACTTTGGGTAGCTTTAGCTGAATCGGAACGAGAACTCGGACTATCAATTTCCGAAGAACAAATAAATGAAATGAAAAGCAATATAAATAATATAAATTATGAAGTTGCAGAAAAAAGAGAAAAAGAAATACGTCACGACGTAATGTCACATGTGTACGCTTTTGGCAAGCAGTGTCCAAGTGCAAAACCAATTATACATTTGGGAGCAACATCTTGCTTTGTAGGTGACAATGCAGACATAATCATGATTACTCAGGCTTTAAAACTTATAAAGCAGAAAATAATTCAAACGCTTGAGCATTTATGTGATTTTGCAATAAAGTACAAAGATATGCCAACGCTTGCGTTTACTCACTTTCAGCCTGCTCAACCCACAACTGTTGGTAAACGTGCTGCACTTTGGATCCAGGATTTGGTGCTTGATTTAGAATCTTTAAACAATATTTTGGAAAATGTAAAACTTCTGGGCTGCAAGGGTACAACCGGTACTCAAGCAAGTTTTTTTACTTTGTTTGAAGAAGACCATGAAAAAGTAAAAACACTTGAAAAAAAAATAGCAGAAAAAATGGGTTTTAAAGAATGTTTTGATGTTTCTGGGCAGACATATACGAGAAAATTCGATTCATCTATTTTGGCACTTTTGAGTGCAATAGCGCAAAGCGCTGCAAAATTTTCGAATGATATACGGCTCCTTCAACATTTGAAAGAAGTAGAAGAACCGTTTGAAACTAATCAAATAGGATCTTCTGCCATGCCGTATAAGCGCAATCCTATGCGATGTGAAAGAATTGCAGCACTGTGCCGATTTGTAATAACTCAATCACTAAATGCACCACTAACTGCATCTACTCAGTGGTTTGAACGTACTCTTGATGACTCTGCTAACAGGCGTCTTTGTATTTCGGAATCGTTTTTAGCACTGGATGGAATATTAAACACCTACATAAATGTCGCATCGGGACTAATTGTAAATGAAAAAGTAATAGAAGCTCACTTAAACCATGAACTTCAGTTTATGGCCACAGAAAACATCTTGATGGAAGCCGTAAAATCTGGTGGAGATCGCCAATATCTTCATGAAAAAATACGAGTTTATTCACTTGAAGAAGCTTATCACATAAAAAAAGAAGGAAAAGAAAATTGTTTATTGAAAAAAATTTTAAATGACAGTGATTTTAAACTATCAGAAGAACAATTAAAAAACATAAAAGATCCAAAAAACTATAT
Organism: uncultured Eubacteriales bacterium; assembly: GCA_934675165.1. Taxonomy (GTDB): domain Bacteria; phylum Bacillota; class Clostridia; order Oscillospirales; family Acutalibacteraceae; genus UMGS1491. Next base: position 5,453 of record CAKUPP010000022.1, on the reverse strand, counting down.
CGGTAGAGCACCAAAACAAACAGAAGAATACGTAACCCAAAAAGTAATACCACTGGTACAAAAAAATAAAATAAATATAAATTTAAATGAAAACAATTTAGTAAATGTTTAAATAAAAAAACACGGAGTGATTATATATGGTTAAAGCAATAGTAGGAGCCAATTGGGGCGACGAAGGAAAAGGGAAAATTACGGATTGTTTAGCAAGTGAATCCGACATTGTAATAAGATTCCAAGGCGGAAGCAATGCTGGGCATACAATTATCAATAATTTTGGAAAGTTTGCGCTACATCAACTCCCCTCTGGAGTGTTTTATCAAAATATTACAAATGTAATTGGAAACGGCGTAGCTTTAAGTGTTGAAAATTTGGAATCTGAACTTAAAATGCTTGCTGATTCTAACATTCCATGCCCAAATTTAATGATTTCTGACAGAGCGCAAATAGTCATGCCTTATCACAAATTATTTGATGTGTATGAAGAAGAACGATTATTTTCAAAAAAATTCGGATCAACAAAATCTGGTATAGCACCATTTTATTCCGATAAATTTTCGAAAATCGGCATTCAAGTAGGGCAACTTTTCGGAAATGAATCTGAACTAAAAGAACGCATTGACAATGCACTTTCCATAAAAAATGTTTTACTCAAAAACCTTTACCACAAACCAGAAATAAGCTCAGATGAAATATTTAAAAAACTTATGGAGTATAAGAAAATACTTAATCCATTCGTCGGAGATACATTCAAGTTCATATATGATGCTGTAAAAAATAATAAAAACATTTTGCTTGAAGGGCAACTTGGAGCTTTAAAAGATACAGATTTTGGAATTTACCCCATGGTAACTTCCTCAAACACAATAGCTGGTTATGGTGCTGTAGGAGCTGGCATTCCTCCTTATGAAATAAAAGAAATCATAACCGTCGTAAAAGCTTATTCAAGCGCTGTAGGTGCCGGCGAATTTGTTAGCGAAATATTTGGAGAAGAAGCAGAAAATTTAAGAAAACGTGGCGGAGACTGTGGTGAATATGGTGCAACAACTGGTAGACCACGCAGAATGGGATGGTTAGATTTAGTCGCAACGCGATACGGTTGTAGAGTCCAAGGTGCCACTCACATTGCATTTACAGTATTAGATGCACTAGGGTATTTAGACAAAATAAAAGTATGTATCGGATACGAGATCGACGGAAAAATAACAAAAGATTTCCCCGCTCCATATAAATTAAAGGACGCTAAGCCAGTATACGAAACACTCTCGGGCTGGAAGTGTGATATAAGTCATGTAACAAATTATTCAGATCTTCCAAAAGAATGCAAAGAGTATATAGATTTTGCAGAAAATTACATCGGAATCCCAATTAGCATAGTTTCTAACGGGCCTTCCAGAAACAATATCATATACAGATAATAAATCAATAAAATTGAGAGGTGTTCGCTATGTGCGGAATAGTTGGATATATAGGAAAAAGCAAAGCAATTCCTTTTTTGCTTCAAGGCCTTGCAAAACTAGAATACAGAGGTTATGATTCTTCTGGAATATCCTATTACTCAAATGGAGAAATTCATACAATAAAAAAACAAGGCAGATTAAAAAAAATAGAAGATGTCTTAAAATCAGAAAAAGAAATTTCGGCATCTCTTGCCATTGGACATACGCGCTGGGCTACTCATGGTGCGCCTTCTGATATAAACGCTCATCCACACGTAAGCTCAAGTGGGTTAGTCTCTGTTGTTCATAACGGAATAATAGAAAATTATATCTCACTAAAAAAAGATCTTATTGAAAAAGGTGTTAAATTTAAATCAGATACTGATACAGAAGTTTTAGCTCAGCTTTTGGAAAATTTATACAACGGAAACATGATTGAAACAATATTAAAAGCAGTTAATATGTTACAAGGTTCTTTTGGCCTGGGAATAATTTGTAAAAACGACCCCAATACTCTTTTTGCTGTAAAAAAAGATAGCCCACTAATAGTAGGAATTGGAGAAAATGAAAATTATATAGCGTCAGATATCCCTGCCGTACTTTCAAAAACTCGCAACGTATGCAGATTGGCAGAAAAAAGGATAGCCATTTTGAAATCAAATGATTTTAAAATTTTGGACTTTGATGGAAACGAATGCGAAAAAATTATAAGCAAAGTTGATTGGGATGTAAAATCAGCAGAAAAAAATGAATACAAACACTTTATGATGAAAGAAATAATGGAACAACCCGGCGTATTACGAGCTACCATATCACCACGCCTTCATGACACAAAAATCGAACTGGATAATGTAAATTTTTCCAAAGAATACCTTGAAAGCTTAGATAAAATTTCCATTGTCGCATGCGGTTCTGCATATCATGTTGGTTGTGTGGCAAAATATTTTATGGAAGAAATGATAAAAAAGCCAATAGAAGTAGAAGTTGCTTCAGAATTTAGATATCGCTCCCCTATAATAACTAAAAATACACTTGTTATAATAATAAGCCAATCAGGAGAAACAGCTGACAGCCTTGCTGCCCTACGTGAAGCCAAACAGCTTGGTGCTCGCGTACTTTCCATAGTTAATGTTGTAGGAAGCTCAATTGCAAATGAATCAGATGATGTCCTTTACACTTGGGCAGGCCCAGAAATAGCTGTTGCTACCACAAAAGCTTACAGTACACAACTCTCCTTAATGTATTTACTATCACTCAAAATTGCTGACATTTTAGGATGTTATTCAAAAGAAAAAAGCGAAAACTTAATTAAAGAAATAAATTTATTGCCAGAAAAAATTAAATCCATACTTGAGAAAAAATCAGAAATAAAACAAATAGCAGAAAAATATTATGAAACCGAAAAAACTTTTTTTATAGGCAGAACTTTGGATTATGCAGTCTGTATGGAAGGCTCCTTAAAATTAAAAGAGATATCTTACATACACTCTGAAGCATACGCAGCTGGTGAACTCAAGCACGGAACAATTTCGCTTATAGATACTCAAACTCTTGTTATTGCACTTGCAACTCAAGATAGACTGTTTGATAAAACAATAAGTAACGTACGTGAAGTCAAATCGCGTGGAGCTAAAATTTTAGCAATCACAACTGAAAATAAAAAAGACAAAATTACTGATATTGCCGATGATGTAATTTATATACCTAAAACAGATGAATTTTTATATCCATCACTTTCAGTAATAGTTATGCAACTCCTTGCTTATTATATAGCCGATTTCAGAAAATGCGATATCGACAAACCACGAAATCTTGCAAAATCAGTAACGGTTGAATAAAGTCTACTCAGATTTAAAAATGAAAGGATGTGTTTAAAATTTTAATGACTTCAAATGAAAAAATACTTGTAATAGATTTTGGTGCACAATATAGTCAACTAATTGCCAGAAAAATAAGAGAGCTGGGCGTTTTTTGTGAAATAAAAAATAACAACATATCTCCGGACGAAATTGTCAATACATCATACAAAGGCATTATTTTATCCGGCGGACCTAAAAGTGTTTATTCAGACAATTCACCAAAATGTGATAAAAAAATTTTTGAGCTCGGTTTGCCGGTTTTGGGAATTTGCTATGGAGCCCAACTCATGGCTCACGTTCTTGGTGGGAAAGTCTGCAAAACTCCAATAAAAGAATACGGAAGTACCATCGTAAATTTCTCTGGGAATTCCACTTTAACTCAAAATTTATCATTAAAAAGTGTTTGTTGGATGAGCCATTCAGATTATATATCTTCTGTACCTGAAGGCTTTATAGTCTCTGCAAAAAGCGATACCTGCCCTGTAGCATGCATGGAAAATCCAGCAAAAAATTTATTTGGAGTCCAGTTTCATCCAGAAGTAAATCACACGTCAGAAGGAAAAGAAATTCTCAAAACATTTTTGTATAAAATATGCAATTGCAGCGGAAGTTGGAAAATGGATTCGTTTATACAAAATTCTATAACAGAACTCAAAGAAAAAATCAAAAACAAAAAAGTTATTTGCGCGCTTTCTGGAGGTGTGGATTCTTCAGTTGCCGCTGTATTACTTCACAAAGCAATTGGTAATCAGCTAAATTGTATATTTGTGGATCACGGTCTTTTACGAAAAGATGAAGCGAATCAAGTTGAAAATACTTTTAAAGAACGTTTTCATATGAACTTTGTTCGAATAAATGCAGAAGAAAGATTTTTGAAAAAATTACAAAATGTAACAAATCCAGAAGAAAAAAGAAAAATCATTGGAACAGAATTTATTCGAGTTTTTGAAGAAGAAGCAATAAAAACTGGGAATATTGACCTTTTATGTCAAGGAACAATTTACCCTGACATAATTGAAAGTGGAACTAAAAATGCAGACGTAATAAAAAGCCACCACAATGTTGGAGGTATACCATCTCACGTAAAATTTTCTGGGATTATCGAACCCTTAAAAACTCTCTTTAAAGATGAAGTTCGTTTGCTAGGTAAAGAACTTGGCATACCTTCTGAGCTCGTAAATCGGCAACCATTCCCTGGACCCGGATTGGCAATACGTATTGTTGGGGAAATCACGAAAGAAAAAGTAAAATTATTACAACATGCAGATTATATATTCAGAGATGAAATAATAAAATCAGAATTAGACGATATTCCAAATCAATATTTTGCGGTTTTAACAAACACTAAAAGTGTTGGCGTAAAAGGTGACGGCAGAAGTTATGAAAATGTTTTGGCTTTGCGTGCAGTGGACAGCTCCGATTTTATGACCGCCAAATTTTCAAAAATTCCATACGAACTACTAGAAAAAATATCAACTCGAATAACAAATGAAGTAGATGGAATTAACAGAGTAGTTTATGATATAACCTCTAAACCACCATCAACAATAGAATGGGAATAAAAAATAAAATGCTTCCAAAAATCTTACCTATCAAGGATTTTAGGAAGCATTTCAAAATTTATATTACCTAGAGACATTCCCTACTCAATTAAAAATACTAGCATTGTAAATTAAATATCTTCGATTTTCACACTATGTTTTTTTAGTTTTTCATCATAGGAAATTCCAACAGCCAACTTTTTACCCGTATAATCTTTTAATGCAGTAGCATATCTTTTTTCTTTAATTTGTTTTAGTGCTTCATCTGGTGTTGAATTCTTTTTAAGTTCTAGTATAAATGATGGTTTACTTTTGTCATTTGGGTAGAAAATAAAATCTGCTTTTCCGGCACCAGCTTCCATTTCTCTCACAATTGTATATTTTGTTCTTGCACTTAAATATACAAGCGTAATTACACATGCCAAAGAATTTTCATCATTATATTTTATAACTGGTATATTTATATCATGAGCTTCCTGAATCAGCTGTTCCATCGTTTCAGTATCTTTCCTCAGAGTTGCTTCAAGCATTTGATTTGATTTTAAAACTAATTTTGAAATTGCTCCCATTTGATGATTTTTAAGTGAATAGTCGAATTTCATTCGAAGTTCTTTGTT
>CAKUPP010000021.1 GCA_934675165.1 uncultured Eubacteriales bacterium | reverse complement strand
TTTGTTTCATTTCACTTTCCAAAAAATTTAAAGCAGGTTTTCTGAATGAAAGAAAACCTGCTTTGTCTACAGTCTGAGATGCATAATTAATGCATCTTTTTATGCTTTCAATAGCATAACCCTTGCCTCTATATTTCTCTTTCAAAACATATCCCAGTTCATAAAATTTGGTGTTTTCTATATGTAACTTTACCACCCCAATTATTCCTATAAAACTAAGGTCTGATTTTTTAATGACTGCTAAATATCCCGTACGATACCGTTTATATTGCTTGATATTATCGGCTATCCAATGTTTTAATTCTTGATTGGTAAATAATTCGTTCCACGGCAACATAACTTTTGGATTTTGTAATATTTCAGATAATTCTTGAAAGTCCTCAAATGATATTTCTCTTAAAATAAGTCTCTCGGTTTCTAAAACTATCATGACGATTGTTCCAATTCACTAACTATGTCTGTTAAACTTACAATTTGAGAATTACTTTTTACTAAGAACTTTAACTTGATTTTATCATTAACCAAAACAAGAGGCCAATCGTAATTTTTTGATTTTAGCTTTTCATATTTAGGAAATTCTTGTTTAAGCATATATACATCTGCTTTTTCACAGCCAATTATACCGTCTGCATATTTGAATTTTAGGAGCTCTCCTTCTATAAAAATTCTTTTGATTTCAATTTCATTCTTAGTGAAAAGCCTTTTAACGTTAGAGCTTTGAGGTTTTTCAAAAATTATATTGTAGACATCTTGAGTCCCGGGTGGAATTTTTTCACCGATATCTACTGTCATCAGTACGTCTTTTTCTATAACTTTTCTTTTAATGAAATAATTGATTACTTTTTTAGCACATAAATTAGTAAAATATATTCCATGCCACAAAGTCATCACCTCCGTCTCATAAATTATATTAAAAAATGCTAGAATAATCAATTATAAAATTCATAATTATTAAAATATAATAGTTTGTTTCAAGTAATTCTTTCCATAAAAAGCAAAAAACGGTTTATACCACAGTTTTGTCTACGGTATAATCCATTCTATGTTTATAAATATCATATTACTCAAAAGCTTTAAAAACTCGAATAAAACTTTGCAAATCTTTATCCGCAATAGTAAGTGTATTTACTCCCTTTTTTTGAAGATTCTTAATAAAATCCAAAATCTTTGCCATTGAACAACGACCATATCTACTTATATCTCTAGCAATTAATATATCCACTTTGCATCGGTTAATTGTTTCATGAATGTTTTTAATACCCGGTCTATTTAAGTCTGTGCTACTGCACGATTCTTTTATTACTTCTACTATTTCATAGCCTTGTGATTTTGCATATTTCCTTAGCATTTGCTCTTGAACCACTTAGCGCATCATCATTACCTATACATGCCGATCTACAGTACAAAATTGCTTTTTTCTTTTTTGTCATAATAGTATCTTCCGATTTAGTTTGAATTTCTAAATTGAAATTCTATATTTTCCTTCTTACGAACTACAACTTTATCTACCATGGCATACCAAAGCTTCTCATCAAATACAGACATAACTTCATTATGGTTTTTAAGATTGTCAATAAATATCTTTATTTTATCTCTACGAACTTTTAAATCTTGTTTTTTGTCTTCTAATTTCGATAGTTCACTTTTGATTTTTTCATATTTTTCGGTGTTAAGAATTATATTTTTTATTGTATTCATCTTGGTTCACAACTTTTCTTGAATTCTCATATATTAGGTTCTTCATTAACTCGACTATAATCTCGCTTTCTTCCTGGAGTTTTAATATTTTGCTGTCTATATCTTCAGTATTTACGAGGCTTAAAACAGTGCTTTCGCACTCTTTTATAACTTTATCTTTGTTGCTGATTAATTTATTAAACGCTTTTGCAAATTCTTCTTTTATTTGTTCCTCAGTCAAATGAGGAGTTTTGCGTTTCTTTTTGTTTTTAAATTTGATGTTGTACTGCCATATAATCTTTCGGTATTTATCACTCAAATACCATACCTTTGAGCCATAAAAACTGCTAAAATACATTCTCTGCAGCTTTAAATCTATATTACCACTTTTAAAAAATAAATATTTAGTTTACGTTAAATTAAGATTGTTTAAAAGTTTTTGGGTTTTAAAAAACGCAGTAATTTTTCACAGATTTTGAAAAATATAATAAATTTATTCAATAATATTAAAAATGCGTTATATATATATATATATATATATATAACTTAATTTTAATTGAAATTTTATTTGGCAAATATTTCCTGACGCACTATAATTATCCATGTTAGGGGCGTTTAGTGTCGAAAATTTAGCTTGTAAATCAAATCTTGTCTAATCCAGTGATTTACTGTAAAGGAAGGTTTTATTTGAGAAGATTTTTTACTTCTGAATCCGTAACAGAAGGACATCCCAATAAACTTTGTGACCAAATTTCGGATGCGATTCTCGACGAGATACTATTGAGAGATTCAGATGCCATGTTGATTGCGAAACGGTTATTACTAAGGGATTAGTACATATAATAGGCGAAATATCTACTAAGTGCTATGTAGATGTTGCTAATGTAGCAAGGAAGGTCATTTTGGATGTCGGATACAATAATTCTGAATTTGGTTTTGATGGAAATACTTGTGGTATTATTTCGTCAATAAATTCGCAGTCACCAGACATTGATTTAGGTGTAAATCTATCTTTGAGAGAACAAAAATGGCGATGAAGAATCAGATGCGCAATAGGTGCAGTAGATCGTCAAGGGATGATGTTTAGATTTGCTTGTGATGAAACTCCTGAACTCATGCCTTTGCCTATATCATTAGCTCACAAACTTGCTAAACGACTTACATATGTACGGAAAGAAAAAATTTTAAAATATTTACGTCCTGACGGGAAAACTCAGGTAACGGTTGAGTACGAAGATGATGTACCCAAACGGATTGATGCCATAATAATTTCAGCTCAGCATTCTGAATATGTTGATTTAGAAAAGATACGTAGTGATATTATTGAAACCGTTACATTTTCTACAGTTCCCAAAAACATGATTGATAGTAACACGAAGATTTTTGTTAATCCCACAGGTAGATTTGTAATAGATGGCCCTGCTAGTGATAGTGGATTAACTGGCAGAAAGATTATAGTTGATACATATGCTAGAAACTTTCGGCACATCTGAGCATTCAAATATCAAATTAGAAAATTTTATACAAAATAACTTTAATTTGCGCCCACAGGTTATTATTAAGAATCTGGGTCTCAAAAAACCAATTTATAAAAATTTAGCCACCTACGGTCATATGGGTAGAGAAGACTTAAATGTTAAGTGAGAGATTACTAGTAATTCAAGATAAAATTTTAGGAAAGAGGAGTATTAAATATGTTAAGTGTGATTTTGTTAATGTTTATTAAATGTAGTAAAAATTATACATTTCGTGTTTTTTTCGGATTAGCATGGTTTTTATATAACTTGTTTTTTGCAATATTTTTCAACTTTAATCTATTATTTTTCTCTATAAATTGCACTGTAATCACATTAATTACTTGCTTATTCGATATTATAAAAAAGTTTTGTAACCAAAGGGTGGTTATAGCTTTTAGTATGCTTTCTATTTTGGTATACAGTCTATTGATAGACTTAATATGTTATTACATGATCGGTTATTTGGTTAAACAATCGTTGCTTGAATATATAGTAAACGGGTTGCTATTTAACCTTAAATATGTTTATATAAATATTGTAGTCATGGTTGTATATACTACAGCTATGCGAGTACTAAAAAAATATAATTTTATTATAAAAATCAAGTGCAATTTAAAGAATCTGGACATATTAAGGAGCGGTTTTTAATGAGTAAGGAGATTGAAATAAGAAATGAGCTTTTTAACAGAGAGCAAGTGATTTGTTTTTTAAGCAATATTGGTATAGAAGAATTTAAACATAGTCATCAAATAGATACTTACTATGATGATCCAACGGATAGCTTTTTCAAAGATCCAGAACATGTTAATGATTGGATAAGAATTCGAGAAGAAAACGGATCACTTACATTTAATTATAAACATTGGCTACCTGATGGCGCAGATATTCGTACATATTGTGAAGAAACAGAATATGCTATGCAATCAAAAGATGACCTATGCAAAATTTTAAAAAAATTAAACTTCAGTGACGGTTTCGTCCCGCTTATAGTTATTGAAAAAATTCGTAAAAATTTTATGTATAAGGATTGTGAGATATCGATCGATGAGGTACGAAATTTGGGAAATTTCATTGAAATAGAGTATAAGGGTATAGACGACAATGTTGAGAACGTTATAAAACTTTTGAATAACATATTAACTGAGATAGGTGCAAAAGTGGGGCCAGCTGACCATAAAGGGTATGCGTATCACCTTCTCAAAAAGCAAGGATACAGAGGTGGCTTTTAAATGGTAGAGGATTTTGAAAGATTACAACTTTGGTTTTCGGAAATAAGGCAGAAAATACGTTATAGAACTTTGGAATTTATAGAGGATGTTTTTATAAAAAAGTTAATAACAGTTCATTCCAAATTTTTTGCTTAGGTGGATTTGGAAAGTGTAACTCAAAAACAAAAAGCAGGCATATTATGTTCGGATAGGTATAACCCCGATACAGCACTGGCCGTTTTAAAAGAATTTTTAAAAAAAATAGAGTTAGTACCAGAAAGCGATTTTATAAATTTATATAGTGATTATTTTTATGGTAAAGATATTTCATTTACATATCCTGATAAAACAAGTTTGTTTTCGGATAGTTTAATAGGCGAAGCAGTGGGAATGGTCGGTGATATGGTTGTAATAAAACAACAGGATAGATTTTTTCCAATAACCAAATTTGTGTTTGTTTCAATAAAGAACTTTGTATCTTACCAAGTAAAATAGTAAAGAGGTACTTGTATGTTTAGAAAGGCTAGCAACTTTTTACTTCGCATTATATTGATTCCAACTTGTTTAAGTATTTATATTGGGACGATAAGTTTGTTGGAAAAAAATGCTGGAAATTTTAGAAATGTAATAGGTTCTCCCTTCGGAAAAATTAAAATTTTTATATGTAAAAATATTTTGATTAATATAGTTTTTTCCCTTTCAATAGTTTTATCTACTACATTATTTTTAAGTGGGATTAACATTTTTTACAATTTGGCTCTTCCTATAAATCTTTTTTTTATAGGTATGGTGTGTATTTGTTTTTCTTGCATTTCATTGTCAGCAGTTTATACTACGATTTCATTTTGTTGTTCAATTGGAACTGTTATTGCTATAGGTATTTTTAGTTCACTTACCGCAGCGATTTTTTTAATATCTCCAATAGGTAATGCGATTTGGTGGCTTATACCATTTTCCTATCCAGCTGTTTTGCCAATTGTTTGTTTTCAAAATTCGCATTATTCACTGGTGGTTTGCATTATAGTTACAGTTTTAACATTTATATCTATGCTTTGGCTTTTTAAAAAAATGGAATAAAGCACAAACTGTAGACAAAGCTCTTTTCGGAACTTTGTCTACAGTCTGAGTCTAGTAACACTAGACTTTATTTATATCAAAAGATTGCCTCATTGTGGTGGACTTAAGGGGATTCGAACCCCTGACCTCCGCATTGCGAACGCGGCGCTCTACCAACTGAGCTATAAGCCCATCGCTTAATCTCTCGTTATCATTCTACATCTTAAATTTAATTTTGTCAATAAATTTAGGCGTTAAAAAATGTTGGTTTTGTTGGTTTACAATTGGTGTGTTACAAAAGAAAAAAGAAGTAACGGATAAACCAAGTTGTGTTACAGTTAAGTTGAAAAATCCTAAACAAACATAAAAAGGAAATATTCATCATGAACACTGTAACATAAACAATTCTGCACTTTCAAGCCTTAATCAACTATGCAAATAATTATAGCGTGACGAAAACTGATATCAAATACAAAACTACACAATTAATTACATTGAAATAGTTTATATTAACTGGCTAAAAAATGGTTTATAAATCATTTAAAATATAGTACAATGAAAATAGCATAAAAATTTAATCAAAAGGAGGAACGAGAGTTGTCATATTTTTTGAACAGTGTACCACTAATAAATCAATATACAAAAACGACGAAAGAGAAATATTTTGTAGATAAGTCGAAATTTATTGAAAAGATGAATGAATTGGTAGGAACGGCGTCGCAATATGTATGTATAACAAGGCCCAGAAGATTTGGGAAAACATTAAACGCAATGATGCTGGCGAGCTATTATTCTAAAAATGCAAATTTTAAAGATTTATTTGATAAACTAAAGATCAGCAAAAGTGAAACATATTTAGAGCATTTAAATAAACACAATGTGGTGTATATAACATTTAATGAACTTCTAAATTCTAATTGTAGTTATAATGAATTTATTGGACGGTATATTGATTTTTTGAAAAGTGATCTAAGAGGAATGTATTCTGAAATCGAAATTGACCAAGGAATGTTAATGTCGGACGTATTTAATCAAGTATATAATCAAACCGGAGAAAGTTTCGTATTCATAATAGATGAGTGGGATTATATATTTAATAATAACTTGTTTTCAGAAGAAGACAGAAAAAGCTTTTTAGAATTTTTGAGAGATTTATTAAAAGATAAGCCATATGTAGAATTAGCATACATGACGGGAGTACTACCGATAGCAAAATATTCGGCAGGATCAGCGCTAAATATGTTTTTAGAATTTAATATAATGAATGATCACATGTATGATAAATATTTTGGATTTACGAACGAAGAAGTGGAGGAACTTTGTAAAAAACAAAATAAAATTTCAATGGACGAACTGAAAGAATGGTATAATGGGTACTATACATGTAACAGTTTGCAAATATATAATCCTAGATCAGTAACAACAGCATTAAGGCAAGGGGTATGTCAAAGTTACTGGACAAATACCGGACCTATGGATGAAATAATATACTATATTAATAATAATGTAGGTGAAGTTAAAGATGATATTGTAAGTATGGTTTCTGGGATACCACTTGAAATAAAGTTAAATGGATATGGTGCAGAGCAGAAAGAACTTAACACAAGAAATCAAATTCTTTCAGCGATGACGGTATACGGATTTTTAAGTTATCATGATAAAACACTTGAAATACCAAACAAAGAATTGAGAATTAAATTTGATGAAGCGCTAGAAGACAGGTCAATGGGAGAGATATCAAAACTAGTCTTGAAGTCAAACGAAACGTTAAAAGCAACACTTAGAAAAGATACAAAAAGGATGGAAGAATTAATTCAAGAGGCACACGACATAAATATACCAATTATAAAATACAATGACGAAAATTCACTTGCATGCGTGGTGACACTTGCATATTTAAGTGCCAGGGATGATTATAAAATAATAAGGGAAATGGAAGCAGGTGCAGGGAGAGCAGATTTTATATTTTATCCAAACGATAAATCGAAGTCTGCTTTCATATTAGAACTAAAAAAGAATTCAACACCCGAAAAAGCATTAAAACAAATAAGAGATAAACGGTATGCTGAGGCACTGAATGATTATACAGGCCAAAAATTAGCAGTTGGAATATCTTACGATGAGGATTTTAAAAATCATAAAGTCAAAATTGAAGAAATAAACTAGTTTTTTAGGATTTTTAGAAAAAGAATTGAATAGTACAATTTTTGAAGTAAATGTATGATTTTACGGATGATAAAAAAATCCAAAAAATGTAACCACAGAGCTTACATTTTGCGCAATGTAGCAAACTCTGTGGTTGTTTTTTTATTTTATAAAAATCTATTCAATTTCAGTAGATAAAGACCATTTCCCACGCCACATTCGCGTAAGCCACCCGTTAGCTTCTAGCTTTCTTACCGTATGATTTTCAATATCTCCTGTAGCGTACACTACCATATTTGGTAGATGTCTGCTTGCTTTATTTATTACGTTGCAATTTGCATATGCAGGCTTGTATATTAAAAAATACATCAATCCTCCTACAAAAAAGACCGCTAAACAATACAACGGAACTGCAAATGGATATTGGCGACAAATTTGTTCATAAAACTCACAAAAACTTCTATATTTACATTCTTGTTTATCATCGCACAACAAACCACAAGCGTTATTTGAATTGTAAGAAATATATACAACAGGTACAACTAAGGACATACAACCAGAAATAATAGTAAATAATATTGCATTTGCTGGGTTTAACTTTTTAAAATCATTTCTCAATGAGTCATACATATGCCTATTAGCACGATTCTCCGAAATTTCTGGCATCTTCCGCAGTTCTTCTAATGCTGTACTTACTAGATCCTGTATAAAATTGGCTACTCTGAGTGAAGGATGATTTTTCAATCTATTTAAATCCTCTATAGTATAACACACTTCACATTGGTATCTACCGTGATTGTAGTGATTACCATTTGATAAATTTATTTCCCTTAAAAAATGCTCCATTTCTTTTTGTGGAGGAGTAGCGCATGGATTAACGGGCCCAGATAAATTGATTGTTATGAACATTACTATTGACATTACTATTGAAAATATTTTTTTCATATTTACTACCACCTTTTAAATAGAATATTGAATTTGATAAAACGAATACTGCTACCTATGAATTTAAAAAGTACTATACAGCTATTGACTAACGTTTCCAGAATGAAGAAAAAAATCCGTTTATTAATTTTCTACTACCAATAGATATTTTTTTATTGTCCAGTATTTTGGAAGAATTTGTAGTTTCTAAATTATTAATATCTAATTGGTTGAGAATCTGTAATATTTGATTTTTTACAACTAATAAATCACGTTCTTTAGCAGATGTAATTAAAAATGGTATGTTATAATCCGACAGTATTCTAATACCTTTTTTATCTATAAACTCTCTGAGAATATTTAGATCATTAGATTTGCACAAATCTGACTTAGTACCAACCACAACAAGAGGCGGAAGGTCTTTTTGTTTTTTGTAGTAGTAGCATACCACACAATTTATTTTATTTATTAAACTGTTTATAAGTTGTGGTTTTAAATTTTTGCTGTAATCCAACACGCTTAAATCTAATGTTAAAATAATTGCTGCACAAAAGTCTAGGCTTTTTGAATTTAATTGTTCTAAGACTGTGTTGCCTTCAGAAACATCCCAATATATAGGTTGAATAATATGACTGTTATAATTTGATCTTATAATGTCATTACTATTTATCATGCCTTCTGTTTCTCTTTTATGGGAAGTGACGCCTTGCCTGAGTGGTTGACTACACAAAACATTTGTAAGAGCTGTTTTACCAGAATTTCTGTTTCCCAAAATTACTATGTCCAATAATTTTATAGAACTGTATGATTTCGGATCACCGTTGCGAAAGTAACTAAATGGTATCTCGGATTTTTGTGAAATATGTTTTGGAGGTTCAAAAAAATCCTCTGTATTTGTTGTGTAGTGATTAGAATCTACGAGTGGTGTGAAATTTTTGTCAAACTTTTCTAAAATATTAATTATCTCTTCGTATTTATGAAATTTAGCAAAATCTAAAGCTGTATGACCACTAGTATTTGTAGCTGCAACATCTGCTTTGTTTTTGACTAAAAGTTCGACCATTTCTTTATTATGACTTAAAACAGACAAAATTAACGCTGTATTTCCATCTTCGTCTTTAACATTTATATTTGTGATAAATTTTATGCAATCTACGGCTAAATCTAATTTATTTTTTTTTATGGCATATAGTAAAATTTTTTCTGAATCATGACTAAGCATTGTTTTGTACATAGATTTATTGAATTTATTGGCGATGTCTAAAGCAGTTTCTCCAGATAATTTAGCTTCGGCGTAGATATCGGCACCATTCTCAATTAAAAATTTAGCTATATTATCACTCCGGTTGCAGATGGCCATCATCAAAATTGTGAGACCATTTTTGCTAAAAGTATTGATATCAATATTTTGATAAATACAATCTTTTACGACGTTCAAATTACCATTTTCTACAGCTTCAACTAATGTTTCGTCAGTAAGTTGAGGCTGCGGTGTAGCAGTCGAAGGACTACTAAGCAAAAGATGTATGATTTCTGCGCTTGCTTCGCTGTGGCACTCTTTATAATCTTGGGCAATATCTAAAGCTGTTTTGCCTTCTTCATTTTTTAAGTTAATATTAGCACCATTGGCAATTAAAACTTTTATAATATCTGAATTACCACTACAGGCAGCATACATCAGTGCTGTTTGCCCCAAATCATCTTTAAAATCAATGTTAACGACATGCTTGGAAATAATTTCCTTTACTAAATTTAAATCGTCTTTGTCACGTACAGCTTTTATTAGATCTTCACCAAGAGTGCTAGAGTTTTCAAATAGACTTGTGGAATGCGAAGTTGGCCCAATATTTCTCTTGGTGATAAATTCATCATCCATAGCCTGAGAGGTGTTTCTTTTTATCATTTTTGAAATAATAGGGGTAGTTGTGCTTATCGAAGTGGATCTCAGCCTATCTGGCTTTGGTGGTTTAGTCGGTTTTGGTGCTGTTGTGTATTTGCGTGAATTACATTTTAAAATAAACTCAACTACGTCGTTAGTACTGTAATCTTTTGCAATTTCCAGAGCAGATTTTTTTTGATCGTTATTTTTTGAGTCAATGTTTGCACCACTTTCGATATAGTATTGAATTAAACTAAACTGTTTACTTTTTATTGCTTGAATTAACTCATTTTCATATATTCCAAATGCAGGTGTGGCGCAGAAAGAATTGATGATAGTAACCATTATAGTTATCGCAAAAGTCTTTTTATTTACCATTTAGTCATCTCCATGTCTTTAAAATCTTATCTTTAAAAAAATTACCGACTGAGTTATCTTGTTGTAAATATTATAATGTAACACCCAACGAATATCAGTATGCTGACTATAGTACCGCAAAAACATCCATTCCAAAATTTTCCGTTGCACCTTTTTGATAATTTCAGAGTACCACAAGTAATGGTGTCTATGGGTATGCAGATGGAACATCTGTCATTAACTTCAACATTTAATCTATCTACTTCACTTTCCAATGAAATTATTGTACACTTAAGATTTTTGTTTTCTTTGATGTAATCATTAACCTTTTGTTGAAGCAATTCCCTTTCTTCTTTGTTTTTGTTAATTATGGCGGGTAATTCATTCTCTATGAACGATTTGTTTTGTGCCTGTTGTGTTTCTATGTTTTGTATCACGATGCTATTTTCTGCACCAGATTTCAAAAAATTTAAATTATCACTTTTTATTTTACTAAGCAAAGTATTACTCGTGTCGATTTTATTGATGGTAAGAACAGGTGATGAATGACTATTTTTATTAATCTGTGTTTCTAAGATAGGGTAATCTTCATCTTTTTCTGGCGGAATTTCGATGCTCAAGAGGGCACTTGCATCAAAAGCTGCTAAACTACTTTTATCTCCCTTTAGTAAAGGTTCTTTTCCACATGTATCCATCCCGGCGACATTCATATTTGGCGTCAGTAAAAATAATCCGATTACTATTGAAACTACTTTTTTATTAATTGAGTTCATAACTATTTTCTCCTACTTAAAATTTTATATCTTTGTGTGTTAACTTGATTATCATTTTCCCAAACCAACCGGCTTTTTCAAAATTACTACGTAAAGCTTTTATTCTATCTGCATTCACCGTTGTTGAAACATTAGACTGTATTTCATTTTTTAAGATGTCAATGTTGTTATTATATGTGTCTATAAACTCGCGAAATTCGGCTACCAATCGTTGGAAATCTTTTTTTTCTGATTCTGTGTTGAGAATACAATCTGACAGTTTTTTAAAATTACTTTGTGATTGTGATGCTACATTGTTGATATACTCTCGTAGTGCGGTAATATATGCTTCTGTTTTTCGTGATTCCATATATACAAAGTTTTTGATCATTTTTTCAATGGCATTTTTATCTGATTCAGAGTGACTATTGTTTACGCGAAATTCTATATTGTTTAAATAATCGATATTTTTATTTACACCCTCAGATAAAGATTCCACTTTACTCAATCGTTTTTGTAAATCCTTAATAGATTCATCATGATGGTTCAATCGTTCTTCATGTTTTGCTATTTGTTTTTTAAGATCACTTATCTCTCTGGAAAACATGAAATTTATATCGTTCTGTTTGGATAGATTTTCTGTAGTGGTATCCCACAAAAATTTTACATCACCACTTAGAGAACTTATTTTGTCCGATTCACGCTCGTGTAAAATCTCTCTTAAAGTATTTGGATCGCAATTCAATTTATTAAATTTTTCAAAATGAACACTTGGATAGATATATTCTTGGGAAAACCCATACCTGTGACTTTCATCCACTGCTATTAACATAGTGTTTTTATCCATATAAGTTGACGGATCATCCAGTTGTTGAATTAACATAATAATTACATTTAAAGTATTAATATAGTCTTTGTCTTTGTCTTGTTCCAAAATTTTAAATTTAAACAAGATAGAAAAACGTTTTATAAGATTCTCATATTTGTCTTTGTCTTTTTCATGCAACTTAGCCATAGCTTCACAATATAAGTTTGCAGCGATATCTTTGGTGGCAACTCTGTACCCAATGCTTTTTATAAAATTTAATGTTAACAATTTAAACTCGTCTGCAGAGTCATCGGATAGGCTTCTTGTGTGAATAGAATCGTTCAATTTTAGTGATAAATTTTTAAGCAGAGTACAGATTCCGTTGTCTCCAAATACGATAGGGTAAGTGTACGCATAGATAGTTCTTGCGTACGAAATTGAATCAGAATGATATTCCACTGCGGAACTGGTGGCATTAAGAGAATGGCTTATGTACATCCTCGCATTTAAATCATTGGTAAGTTGATTTTCATCGTAAGTGATCTTTTCATTCCAAGCAAAAGATGAGGGAAAAAATAATAAACTGGTGAAAAACGTACACAAAATACTAGCCATTTTCTTTTTTTTCATAAAAATCAGGTTCCTTTCACGTTAAAATATAGGTTTGTGCCAGTAAACGCTAATATAAAAATATAGATAACTTATTCCTATATTTTTACAACTATATTAAAACAAATAATTTTTTATTTCAACAAAAAATTTAAAAATTTACTATTTTTACATATTTTGTAAAGCGTTATGACCATTATTATAAATTTAGTATGATAAATTTTGCTATCATTTTTATTAAAATAAATTAACCCCCAAAAATTAGACTAAAAAATCTAATTTTTGGGGGGGTCAACACATCATCAATTCAGTAGATATTTTCTAAACCTACTCATTGCAAATTTATCAAACATATTTTTTTGGATCTTGAGCTTCTCCACCAACTCTTACTTCAAAGTGGAGGTGATTACCAGTCGACCTTCCGGTAGTGCCAACAGCTGCTATAACATCACCTCTACTGACAGTTTGACCTTTAGTTACAAAAACATTTTTGCAGTGACCATACAGAGTTTCTTTGCCATCTTTGTGTTTAATAATTACGTGATTTCCATAACCATTGGTGCTATACCCAGCAAAAACCACAGTACCACTATTTGCAGCAACTATGTCTTTCCCGGCTATGCCAGAAGCAGCGATATCTATTCCTTTGTGCATTTCACTGCCTCTTTTTCCGAAAGGACTTGTTATGTTTTTAGTGAAAGGAACAGGCCACAAAAGGTTTGTATATTCAGGTTCATGCTTTCTTGTTCCAACTTTAATTTTTTCTGTTACAGATGATTCCAGTAAAACAGATTGAATTTGTGTTTTTGAAACTTCTCCATTTTCTGAAAGCACAAGTTCATAAGTTACAATTTCTCTTCCCGGTTTGCCATCTGTTATTTTTTCTTGCCACCCTTCATCTTTATTATCATCTTCTGTTTTTTCTGTGGCAAAAGGAATAATGTGTTCTTCTGTTTCTGATTTGTAAACTTTTACGTTGATAAGTTTTTTTGTTCCTCTTATCTTAAGAATATCTCCTGGATAAATCGGTTCATTGATTTCACTTTCAGATAAATTAAACTTATTACAAATAGATTCGATGCTGTCGTCATCTGTTACTGTATATTTTTCTGTATTTTCAACACTACTGTTTAAAATTTCCTTTATATCCTCATCAGATTTTATTTCTTCGGACTTAAAGAGTATAGGTGTAACCGAAATTTCTTCTAGAAAACTAACTTTCCAATCCGAATTTTGAACTTTTTTGCTACTTAAAATATCCATCAACATAGTTTTTATCGAGTTCTCATTTTTGCCTACAGCAACCAATTTCCCATTCACATATATTCCAAAACCCTGACTAAGGGATGTTGAAGGATTTTCTATTATTTTATTTTTGATTTCAGTAGCAGTTTTGCAACACTTACTAGCGTTTACAGCTGTTAACTTAATTTGGGTTGGAGCTTTCTTTATTTCTTCTTTTTCCGCTTGATATGTTTGATTTACAATCAGTTTATTTGCCTGTTCGTACACATCAGCGTTTGAAATTGTTGCTATTTCTTCGCCATTATATTCAAGTGCTAAACCGTAATTTTGAGAATTCCAGTAAAATATAGTTAGTCCAAATATTGCAGCTGAAAAAAACGGAATAGCGCCTTTCTTGATTAATTTTTTTCTATTTATCATATTCTAAATTGTGATTCGGTGAGATACCGAATTCCTCCTTAATTGTTTAATAAGAGTCGAAATAGTACAATCATTTCAATCTGTAAAAGATGTTTCTTAATTAATTATAACAAAAAATTACAAA
Organism: uncultured Eubacteriales bacterium; assembly: GCA_934675165.1. Classification (GTDB taxonomy): domain Bacteria; phylum Bacillota; class Clostridia; order Oscillospirales; family Acutalibacteraceae; genus UMGS1491. The sequence goes on along the minus strand of CAKUPP010000021.1, from coordinate 5,680 downwards.
AAAGCAACAGAATGAAATCAATTTTGTAGGAATATACATTAACATTTAACATCGCGCTTATAAATATGTAAAAAATGCACTATAAATATTTAGCGATTTAAAGTTGTATGCTATTTGATCAGTTTTGTGTGTTATACGTTATAGGTAGTGTGTTGAAACAGTTGTAGTACTAAGTCAAAATATGTGATATAATCAGGTAAATGCAGATTTATTTAATGAATGTATTCTATTTAAATATTATTTATCGAATCTACATAGAATTGGAGGATGGGAAAATTGAAGTTAAATTATATGAAAAAGCTTATGAATTATTTATTTAAGTATAAAGTTGGTTTGGTTATAGCTTTTTTTATGACAGTTGCAAATCAAATTTTGTGTTTAATTTTACCCGAGATTATGGCGAAAATTGTTAATATTGGCATAATGCGCCACGGTGTAGAAGATGAATCTTTGTTACACTTTTTTAATAATGACGAACTTTTTTCTTTGCAAACTCGCTATGTAATGAAAAATGGTATAATGATGCTTTTGATTTCTTTGGTTGGAATAGGTTTGATGTTTATACACAGTTATATAATGGCGAAAATATCGTCCAATATATCATTCGACTTGCGTAATGAACTTTATGGGAAAATATTAGAATTGCCTTTGAAAGAAACGAATAAGATATCAAAAGCATCGCTTATAAATCGTGTTGTAGGTGATACGGAAAGCGTAAAAAGTTTCATACTTTTAATTCCAAGATTTGTAGTGCCTATAGTTTTGGCAATTGGTGGAACTGTAGCAGCTGTTAGAAAAAGTTTGGAAATGAGCTGGGCAATCTTAGGCGGAGTTTTAGTATCGTGTATAATTATTTTGATGAGTTTTAGTTTAATTGTTCCCAAAATGAAGAAACTTAAACTGCTAGCAGATAAATTTAATCTCATAATTAAAGAAAGAGTAACCGGAATAGTTAATATTAGAACATTTGGTTGCAAGGAATATATGCGAAAAAAATTTGATGTATGCAATAAAGAAGTTTTTGATCTTTCTATTTCAATAAATAAATTAACAAGTGCGATAATGCCTTTTATTGCTATAATTTTAAATTTTATAAGCGTAATGGTTATTTGGATCGGAGCAAAAGATATAGAAAGTGGCATTATGAATGTTGGAGATATTATGGCGTTTTTGCAGTATCTTATTATGACAACTTCTGCTTTTCTGATACTTGGAGTTTCTATTTCTCAGGTGCCGCAGTTGTGGATCTCAGTAGAAAGAGTTTTTGAAATATTAGATATACCTTCAGATTTTGATGAGATAATAAGTAATAAAGAACATTTGATAACTTTTAAAAAAAATATCAAATTTAATAATGTAAATTTTGGATATGAATCAGCCGAAAATAACATTCTCAAAGACATAAATTTAGATATAAAAAAGGGAGAGAAAATAGGAATAGTTGGAGCGACGGGGTCAGGGAAAAGTACATTCGCAAAACTTGTGACTGGGCTTTATAGACCAACGAAAGGCACAATATATTTTGATGATGCAAACATATCCGATGTTTTGTCGAGTGATAACAATAGCCTTGTTTCATATGTTTCTCAAAATTCTCCGTTATTTAGAGGAACCATTAGATATAACTTGACTATGGGAAGTCATGGTATATCAGAAGAAAAAATTTTATTAGCATGTCAGGATGCACAAATAATTGATTTTGTACAAGACAATGGTCTTGAAAAAGAGATAAAAAGTTTTAATTCTGGTGTTTCTGGTGGGCAGCGACAACGATTATCTATTGCACGTGCGTTACTGAAAGATTCAGAAATTTATGTCTTTGATGATTGCTTTTCAAAACTTGATTTTAAAACAGAAATAGATATTCAAGCTTCGTTAGCAAAAAGACTTGAAAGTAAAAATGTTTTTGTTATTTCACAACGTGTGATGAGTGTAAAAAATATGGACAGAATATTGGTTTTTAATAGTGGACGGATAATTGCTTGTGGTACTCACGAATATCTTCTAAAAAATTGTGTTGAATATGAAGAAATGTATGAAATTCAAGTAGGATTATAGTTAAAAAGGTGGAATTGATTTGAACACAAAAGGATTTTCATCCAATAAAAATTTTTTTAAAGAATTTTCTCCGTACATAAAAAAGTATAGATTATTGATACTTTTATTTACAGTTTGTAGTATAGCGCAATCTGTATCTATGGTTGTTATTCCTAAAATTTCTGGCAAAGCTATTACACTTATCTCGACTGCGGCAATAGAAAAAAGTTTTGATATGAATTCTCTTTTTAATATATTAATTACATTATCGATAATTTATAGTATTTATTCTTTTTCAAAATGTTTGGGTGGATATATTTCTGGACTTGTTTCAGAAAATATTTGTTATAATATGAGGTTGGATATATCTAAAAAAATAAATGAAATGACGTTATCATACTCAGAAAAAACCGGTTGTGGAGATATCATGAATAGGATTGTAAATGACATAGAACGTATAAGTGTATGTCTTGCGGAATCTTTTGCCGGGATTGCATCTTCATTAATAACTTTTTTTGGGATTTTGTATATGATGTTTTCAGTTAGTTGTGAGATGTCGTTTATATCGCTTTTTACTATGCCTGCTTTGATGATAGTGCTTTTTGCTTTTTTAAAAAAATCTAAAAAATATTTTGAAAATTATTACAAATTAATAAACGATACAAATGTTTATATAGAGGAGTCTTTTTCAGGAATAGAAGAGATTAAAGGATTTGGTTTAGTAAAGTCTTTTGAAAAAAATTTTTATGAAGCAAATTCCAAAATGCGCGATTCCGGATTTAAGGCATCTTTTGCTCCGTCTTTTGCTATGCCGATAGTGGTATTCATTAATAATGTTAATTATATTATATCTGCTGTGATTGGTGGATATTTGGTTATATTTAAAAATTTGGATATTGGTAGTATTTCTGCTTTTGCTACATATTCTGGGCAACTTTTTTCTGCTGTTTCTGGTGTAAGTGATGTTTTTGGATCGATTCAGAGTGCTTTAATTTCATCCACAAGAATTTTGGAATTTTTAAATGCACCGGAAGAAGTAGTAAGCTCAAAAGAATTTGATGAAAAAGTGGAAAGTTTTCCTGAAATAGAATTTAAAAACGTGAGTTTTGGATATGAAAATAATGTGAAAGTGATTAATAATTTTTCTTTAAAAATTCCATATGGAAAATCTGTAGCAATTGTTGGTAAAACAGGTGCGGGAAAAACGACTATTACAAAGCTTTTACTTAAATTTTATGTTCCAGATTGTGGTACAATTTATTTGGGCGGTGAAGATGTTCAAGATATTCCAAACGATTATTTTAGAAAATTTTTTTCTGTTGTTACTCAAGATTTATGGATTCCAAGTGTCAGTGTTAGAGAAAATATTAGATTTGGAAATTTATGTGCATCAGATTTAGATGTGGAAAGTGCGGCCAAATACGTAGGTGCTCATCATTTTATAGAATCATTGCCTTGCGGTTACGATACAGTGGTTGATGAAAATGCAGATGGACTTTCTCAAGGAGAGAAGCAGCTTATATGTATTGCGAGATTAGTTGTTTCTAACGCTCCAATTGCCATTTTTGATGAGGCTACTGCATCTGTAGATACTCGTAGTGAAAGAAATATTCAAAAGGCGTTGCTATCTATTTTTAAAAATAAAACGTCTATTACTATAGCTCATCGCTTAAGCACAATAAGAAATTCAGATATTATAGTGGTGATGGATGAGGGAAAAATTATTGATTTTGGTACTCACTTTCAACTTATGAATTCTTGTGATATATACAAAGAAATGTATGGATCTCAAGTTGATAAAATTTGAATTTAGTTACCAATTTTGCAATTATTTGTACTTAGACCACGAGAGTAAATAATTTTTATATTGTGTGAAATATAAAATTATATAGATTGGTTAAAATGTAATAAATTGTTACGTTTGGATTATTTTAACATAACTATATTTTTTTGTTAAGTTTTTCGGAATTAGCTTAGCATTTAAATTATATAATATGCATAATATTTATATATAATATTTGCTATTTGCAGTTAAATATACAAATGTTTATTTTTAATGTTTGTTTTTTGTTTTATATTAGCCACATATGTGTTATAATAAATTTGTAATAAAAATATTTAAGGAGGTCGTTTTTTTAATGGTAAAAGCACTTATGGCGCTTTTTAAATTTAACTTTGGAAAATTTGAAGAGCAAGAATTTAGAAAGTTTTTAAGAATGAGTTCAATCTTTTCTTTGATTGTTGGAATTTATTGGACTATGAGGCCATTGAAAGATTCGTTATTTAATCAGCTCGTTGGTGCGGTGTATCAGCCTTATGCAAAAACTGTATCGTTAGTTTTAATGATTTTCTTTGTCATTCTTTACACTAAAATTTTAGATTATGTCCCCAAACAAAAGTTACTGGCTATTATGCCGCCACTTTATTATGGAACAGTGACATTGCTCTATGCAGGATTTATTTGGGCATTTCAAAGTGGTTACATTAAGTCAGGTGTACTTACAGTAATTTTGGGATATTTTTGGTACTTCCTTGTTGAAAGTTTTGGCTCGGTCGTTATTGCTTTGTTTTGGTCATTTACAGCTGGAATTACAAAGGCAGAATCAGCTAAACAGGGTTTCCCTCTCATATATATGTTTGGCCAATTAGGTCAAGTTATTATTCCGTATTTAATCATCACGCTTCCTATTGATTTGGGAATAAAATCAGAAGTTTTGTCTATGTTGATTGTAGCTTTTTTGACATTGTTGATTGCTCCTCTCGTAAATCACCTTTTAAAGAAAACTCCGAAAGAGTTGCTTAGTTTGGACGAGAATTCAGAAAAATCATCTAAATCGGGTAAAAAAGAAAAAACTGGTTTTATGGAAGGTTTGAGATTACTCTTTAAACATAAATATCTTCTTGGAATATTTGCAGCTAATTTCTTTTTTGAATTTATTGTTACAGTATTTGATTTTAACTTTAAAATGTCTGCGGCTAATGCGTATTCGGGTACTGAGTTAACTAGATATTATGCGATTTACTCATCTTGTGTTGGTATGGTTACTCTGGTAATGTTACTTTTAGGTGTGAGTAATATTACAAAACGCATAGGAATAGGTAAAGCTCTTGCCATTGTTCCGGTAGTGTTTGGATTGGAAATATTGGGATTTTTAACTATTAATAGTTTAACATTTTTGTATTGCTTGATGATAACTTCAAAAGCTATAAATTATGCAATTAGTGGTCCTGCTCTTAAGCAGCTTTATATACCGACCACATCGGATGCAAAGTCCAAAGCACAAGCGTGGATCGAATCTTTTGGAAATCGTTTTTCAAAAGAAGGCGGTGTCAGTGTCAACGTGCTTTATAAACCATTAGGAGCAGTAGCTTATCGTTTATTCGCGAGTTGTTTAGGATTTGCATTTGTTACATTTTGGTTCTTTATCGCTTTGTTCCTTGGAAAAACTTACAAGAAGGCTGTGGATTCAAATACAACTGTGTGTTAGTTTGAATTTTGTTATAAAAAATCTCTCTGAATTGTTAAATTTGGAGAGATTTTTGTTGTTTAAAAAATGAACAAAAGTATTCAGACTGTAGACAAAGTTCCGAAAGGGGCTTTGTTTTTTTGCAAAAAAAGATAAAAAAGAGGTAAAATGTGGTA
>CAKUPP010000020.1 GCA_934675165.1 uncultured Eubacteriales bacterium | reverse complement strand
AAGTGGGTAGAGTTTTTTAATGCGAAGACAGAGGAGGAGTTAAAAATGGTTAATGAAATGCCAGATGTAGCAGTAAAACAAGCTGCGCAGATAGTGTTAAAAGTTAATCAAGACGAAGACCTCAGAGTTAGAGCAGAACAAAGAGAAAATGCAGTAAGGGCATATAATAGTGAGATGTTGGCCAGTAAACAAGAAGGAATGAAAATGGGTATAGCAAAAGGCAGAGCTGAAGGCAGAGCTGAAGGCAGAGCTGAAGGAATGGCAGAAGGTATAAATAAGGGCAGAGCAGAAGGTGCAGAAACTGAAAAAATAGAACTAGCAAAAAATGCTTTAAAAAATGGCTTAGACGTTGAAATGGTTTCTAATATAACAAAGTTGACGATAGATGAGATAAATGAAATAAAAAAACAAATGTAAAGTGGTGTTGCTACACATAGAGTTATATATTCAAAATTTTTTGAATCATTGTGCTGAGGTGTGTTGATAAAGAAAATTTTAGATAATATAGAAAATCTACCTATTCATGTAATTTTGGATAGGTAGATTTTTAATTTTAAACCAAGGATATATAAATAATTTTCTAGTATTCATTTTATTCTAGAAGAGCTTTATTGAAATATAAACTTTAGTGAATTTTGTTCTTTTATAAGTTTATTTTTAAAGATAAAAAATTTATCTGTACTATTATATGGTCATTTAGTATCGTAATGTGTAAATAGTATATTTAAACAAAAAATCCTTTACAATTTATAAAAATATGGTATAATATCATAATTGAAGAGCTATAGAAGGAGGTGAATAAGCACAAAAATAGAACAAAGGAGAAGGTGACATATGAAAAATAAAGTATTGATGCGTGCTGCCGGGGCAGTAATATTAATAATTTGTATTGTAATGACTTGTTATCCGGTGTGCGGTTTTAATAGCTCTACCCATAGACGAGTGACAAGTGTTGGACTTGAAAATATTGCAAAAATAAATGATGAATTATTGAAGAAAAAAAATGAAAAAATTTTATTTAATAAAAAAGAAGAAAATTATTGGAAAATAGTAGAAGATTTTAGTATTAAACCTGATGAAGATGAAAATCAAGGAGCTTATAAATATCATTTTTATAATTTTATAAACGAAAAAAATTATATGGGAGAAAGAGATTCTGCACTTACACGTTGTAAAGAACATTTTCAAAATGCAGTAAAAAATTATAAACAAAATAATAAAAAAAAAGCATATGAAGAGCTTGGCCGTGCTTTGCATTTCATAGAAGATTTAAATACACCCGTACATACTGTTTATCAGATGTCATATGAAGCGGTAGTAAAATTTCCTCTTCATGTTAAATTTGAAAAAGAATGTGATGATATATGTAAAGAATGCAATATTAGGGTTAATTTTGATAATATGAAATATTATGATGTTAATTCACTTGATACAATTTGTAAATCCAGTGCGGTGCTTTCCGAAAATAATTTTTCCAAATTGGAAGAAAAAATTTCAAAATCAAAATTTATCAGAATAGCTAAAAATGCAGTTTACAATGCACAAGAAAAAGTTACGGGAATTTTATATAAATTTTTTAATGAGATAAAAAAATGAAGCATAGAAGAGGTGATGTATTATGAGTGTAAAAAATATTATTTATTCTGCTTATACTTTTATAACGTCTGTAATTATTGCGCTGTTTGGATATAACGTTTCAGCCTTAAATATTTTTGATAAATCTTTAAGTAGCAATAATAAATTTGAAAAAGAGTCTAGAATAGTTAAAGTAAAACAAAATACAGAAGATATATTATGTACAGAAGTGATTGATTGTTCTCCGGAGATAAAAACGATAAAAGAAAACGGAGAAGTTTCGTATAGAAAGATTGTAAATTTAACGCGTGAGTATAAACGCAAAACACATGATCCTAATTATGAATTAATTTCAAAATATCGATCAAAAATTAAATTTTGTTATGATAAAAAATCATACGTAAAATCTGAAATGTTAGGTAGTGATCAACAAAGTGCCAAAGGATGGTTAATTAAGGGTCTGAGTGAAACATTGCCGGAAAATAAGCATTGTACTGAGTCTATAAAATTTACTCTTTATCAAAAAAATTTAAATAGATATTATGATTATAAATTTGATGGGTACACTGATATATTTTTCGATATAACTGGCGATATGGGTATTAACAGCGATGTTAACTGATGGTACTTTGTAGGGGAGGTTGTATATTATGAAAAATTTTATGAAAGCCGGTGTTAGTTTTTTATTATTTATTTATATGATTTGTATGGGAACTGTTTTCGCAAATTCTTCAATAGATTGTGGAAAGGTATTTTTAAAAAGTGAATCTACTAAAGTGGAGAATATGAAAAATGATATTTCACGTAAAGAAAATTTGAATATTTTAGGATATTCATATTTATCAAATGTAGATGAAAGTGATTACAAATACATTGTGTGGAAAAAAATTGTGACTTATTTTAATTCTGTAACAAAAGAGTCACTTGGCATAGTTACTATAGAGTCTAGATTTAGATATAATTCTGCAACCAAAAAATGTGAATGCTTAAGTTCATCAGCAAGTAATGTTTGCGATGATTCGGCAAGTGAAATAAGTACTTTTTCAAGAAGAAGAAATAATACGACTGATATTGGCGGATGCAAAGTAAAATTAAAATTTAAAAACAAAGGTGTTGTTTACGACAATTTTAAATATGACATAGAATGTGATTATTTGGGAAACATAATCTTAAAAGAATAAATGTGGAGGGATTATTATGAAAAAGATGGAGCAAATATTTGAAAAATTTTCAAATGATTCAGTGCTTATGGAAAATTTCTTAAAAAATAAAACTTTAGATGACATGTTTTCATTTTGTGTGGATTTAGATAAAGGTTTAACGCGAGAAGAATTTGATGAATATATTTCAGATGCAATAAAATCATATGGCAAATTGTTGGATCAAGAAATTGATTTAAAAAATGTTTCTGGAGGAGCAAGGGTGTTTAGAGAAGCCATTATGGAAAAAATCATGGATAAAATTGGGGGAGGAAAAGATGCTAAATTACCTGAAAAAAGAAATATAAGTGCACTCCAACCGCCAGTGGAGACTGGGTTGCAGCCAGTTAAATCGGCAGCACTTATGATTCCTCCATCTGGTACTTTGCAAATTCCGCCCGATGGAACGTTAAAAAAATTAAAGTAAATCAAATAATTTAATATAGTAAATGCAACTCAAAATTCATTTTTTGAGTTGCATTTGTTTGAGTATATGTTTTTAAAATTTATCTACTATAAATTTTTCACTATGGATTTAAAATGATTTCCACGTTCTTCAAAATTTTTATACATATCAAAGCTAGCACAAGCGGGGGACAAAACGACTGTATCTCCAGTTTGTGCAATTTTTTTAGCGAATTTTACAGCATTTTCCATCGAGTCTGTTTCAATTATTTTTAACTTGTTTTTGTTGTAATTCTTAGATGACATGATAGCATTCTTAATTTTTTCTGATGCTTTTCCTAATAAAATCAAAGATGTGACTTTTTCATTTATTTTTTCTGCAAGTTCATCGAAAGGAATTTTTTTGTCGTACCCTCCTGCTATTAATATAATTTTATCATCAAACAGAGAAAGTGTTCCTTTGATTACTCTGGTTGGGCTAGATGCGATTGAATCGTTGTAAAAATTTACGCCGTTTATTGTTCTTACGAATTCCAATCTGTGCTCAACTCCATTAAATTTTGATGCAACCTGTTTAATGGTTTCGGTACTCACTAATTCAGATATAGCTGATATGGCAGCTAGGTAATTTTCCAAATTATGATTTCCAGGCAAAATTATTTCGGATTTATTCATGATGATTTTTTTATTTTTTTCAAATGAATTTATGATATTTCCTTCTGGATCTATCCAGATGCCATTGGTTAATTCTTTAGATATGCTGAAAAAATTTGTTTGTCCTCGTACATCAGTGCTAAATTTTTTTGTTTCTTTGTTGTCATAATTTAAAACTGATTTCGAAAAAGCATTTTGGTGTAAGATTATCTGTTTTTTAGAGTTTATATATTCTTGCATGTCATGATGTACATCAAGGTGATTAGGAGAAATGTTGGTTACTACTGAAATATCTGGACTTTTTCTCATTGACATTAACTGAAAGCTAGAAAGTTCTACAACTGCGAAATCTTTTTCATGAATTTTTTCTATTTCAGGTAACAGTGGTTTGCCAATATTTCCACCTAAGTGGACAGTATATCCTTGATTTTTTAATAATTCAGATATTATTGTTGTTACAGTTGTTTTTCCATCACTTCCTGTAATACCTATTATTTTACAAGGGCAGATATCGAAAAATATTTCCATTTCCGAAGTTACAACTGCTCCATTTTTTCTGATTTTTTCAATATTTTCTGAAAAAAATGAAATTCCTGGCGTACGAATTACAATATCAAAACTTTCACTCCATACAGTTTCATCTGCTAAGCGTAGAGAAACATATTTATTTTTTCTTAATATATTAAGAGTATTTAAATCAATTTTTTCTTCAGAGTTGTGATCATATGCAATAACTGGTATACCATATTTATTTGTCAATATTTGAAGTAATGGTAAATTGCTTTTGCCGAGTCCACAAAACATTATTTTTTTATTTATAAAATTTTTTTCAATAAATATTTTTAAATTTTTTTTCATAAAATTCCTCATCGATTTTTTAATTTATAGCTTCAAATTAAATGCAAGAATGCACTTTTAAGCCGTGTATTTTATTTTCCTTGGATATTGTAGCATACATTAAAGTATAATTCCATATATCAAAATAATGTTAATGCGGTCGGAATTTATAGCGTTTGTTTTTATAAATCTTTTTATATATTTATAAATTTTGAATGTATATAGCCTAACTGACCATTTTTTTCTATAACGTACCAGTCTTCCCAGCGGGATAAAATTTTAATTTTTTCATTTGGGATAATTGTTTGAATTATATTTGATTTTAAACTGGGACGTTCTAACATGTTTGCGTCAGAAGTTGCGGTTGCTTCAAGTGAGAAAGAATATGGAATAAATGGTAGCCCAAAATATTCGTCGAGTGACATCACAATTGACATGGATATTTGTTGAACGTTTTCACGTATCCAATTTAGGCCACTGTGTTGATTGGGGACAGTAATGTCTAAGTACACTTGAGGTATTGAATTTGGGCTGTTATTTTTTTGAGATGTAATTTCAATATTTTGAGGATCAGGGTAGATGTTTTTTAAATTATTACTCAATATTTCTGAAAATCGTTTAGAATTTGGTTCACCTTCTTCAAAGAAAATAGTTATTTTTGATGAAGGATTTTCACTTATTGATATATTTATGATCATATCATTTTGATGCGAATCTTTTTGTGATGAAGAAGAGGATGATAAATTTTTTGAAAAATTTATTGAATTATATTTTAAAATATTTTTTATTTCACTTGATATTAGTGAGGAGTAATAATAAAAATTGTCGCTTTGCTCACTGTGTGGTATAGTAGTTACGTATACGTTTGGCATATGATTTCTCCTTTTGATTTTTGTTTTAGTAAAATTAATGAATGACGTTTTTAAGTTTAATGTTTAGAAAAAATTTATTTTTCAAGTGATGAAAAAAACTTTTCCGAAGATATATTGGGTGGCCTTAAAAATCTCCCCATCTCAAAAAGACAATCCGGATTTTTAGAAATTTTGTTAATTTTGCTTTCACATATAAATGTTGCTTTAAATCCAAGAGATTTTATGATTTCTTCGGAACAATTACTTTTTGCTCCAAACGGATAAAAAAATCCTAGTGGACGTTTACCGATGTGTTTTTCTATTAAATCTTGAGAAGTGGAGAGGTCCTTACTTAACACTTCTTTATAGTGTGCTTTGGATTCATTTTTCTTTTTTGTACAACCGATACGCGGATATTTACTTGAGTGCATGTTGTATGTGTGATTTTGAATTTCCACAAATCCTGAGTCTGACATTTCTTTTATTTTATCCCAATTTGCGTGTGCATAACTTGGATTTTCATCTTTTATTTTTGTGTATCGTTCAGTTTCATGGACGATTGGAGAAAAAACAAATTTCATGTTATACTTTTTGGCAAGCGGAAAAGCGTAAAGATAATTATTGTATGCTCCGTCATCAAACGTCAATAAAATAGGTTTTTCTGGTAACTGCATTTTCCCTTCTGTATATGCAATTAAGTCATTTACGAAAATTGTTGTGTAACCATGTTTTTTTATGTATTTTAAATCATTTTCAAAATCCTGTGTCGAAACTGTAAAACGATTTTTTTGACCCGGGTTTTTAAATACCAAGTGGTACATAATGATTGGCAGCTTTTTTTCTTCAAAATTTTTTGGAACATTTTCTGCGTTTGAATAAAATATTGGTAAGCAAAAAATTATTAAAATCAACGCGGATAGCAAGCTACTGAAAATAAGTATTTTTTGTTTGATATAAGTTAAGATTTTTACGTGCAAAATATATCACCTTAGATTTATATATTTATGTTTGTAAAAGTATATGTTTTAAGATTGCATTTATTCCATTAACCTGAAAATTTGATAAAACGGATTTTGTTTGAAGTATTTATAAAATAAAAAAAGTTTACCTGCTTGAATATATAAGTAGGTAGACTTTTTATCGTGATTGATATCATTTTTTGTATTTATATAAATTTTGCAGTTAACTGCAATAATCTTCTATGAGAAGATTCAGTTCTTGCTGTCCACAAACTTTTATGCCTTCTTTCAACATTTCTTGATCTGCTTGTGGTAAATCACTTACTAAAACATTTGTTATTTTAAGTGGTGTGCTATTGTTTTCTTCAAAAATGGAAACGTGTTCCTTATATGATTTTACAACGTAATTTTGAGGTGAAGGGGGTAAATCGTCAGTTTTTTCTTCCGTATGAATAACTGAAGTGTTTTCACTTTTATTGACACATGTGGGATTGTTGGTGTTGTCTTTTAAAAATAAAAAAACTCCTGTCCCGAGTGCCAACAATATAATAAATATCAATCCGGTCAACTTTTTCACATATTACACCACCACAGTAATAAAATCATATGTGATTAGTATTAACTTTTTTGTATAAAGTTATTCATGCGTAAATTGTTATCAAAGTTTATGAATTTATTTTTTATGATAAAATTCTAACGTATTTTTAAAAATTTATATTTGAGTTCATTTTTTCAAAAGCACCATCTATAGCTTCAAAAAATTCTTCGATAAGGTTTTGAGGGTTGGATGTGCTGTCAAAATATTTTTCAAGATCTTCTGGAGTTATTTCCAGTAACTCACATATACTAGCTGCTGGATTTTTTACATTTATTGTTGATTGTTTAACCCCATGTTCAATTAAATCTCTTATTACATCTAAAAATTCTGTAAATATAAATCTGCTAAATTTACTGCGATCTGATTTTTCTACTATTAAGTTTACGGCGTGTTCAAATTTAGGGCTTTTTCTAAAGCTATTTTGTGCTCCTATTGGTACAGTAATTGTGCTCGATAAAATAACTGTAGCTAAAAATTTTTTTACTTTTTTCATTTTTTATTCCTCCCAAATTTAAATTTGTTAAATAAAGTGTTTTAACTTATTTACTAAATCAACTTTTAAGTGAATAGTTATTAGTAAATAAAATACTTAACGACTGTTTATTTTAACATGATTAGACATTGATTTCAATATTATTTTTTACAAAATAAACAAAATAAAAATAAAATCGGAGGAAAATATGCCAATAATAAATAATTTTTTGAATCGTTCTTTTCTATCTAATTTTAGCGGAACAGAATTGGAAGCCGGATATAATAGTACTAATAAATTATGGGAAGTTATAATAAAGTACAATGGAGATATACTGCGTGTTAGCGAAGAGTTAGATGTAGAAGTTGAAATCCTCAGTGAAAATTATGCAATTGTCACACTTCCGATTGAAAAAATATCTCTTCTTTATGATTACTCTGAGGTGGAGCATATAGAGACTCCTAAAATTCTATCTCTTAACCTTTTGCAAGAAATAACACAGTCGTGTATTTCGGCAGTAAAATCACCTAATCAGTTTGATTTGACGGGAAAAGGTACAGCTATTGCAATAGTGGATTCGGGGATTGATTACACTCATCCAGATTTTATAAATGACGATGGAACAAGTAGGATAGTTGCTTTGTGGGATCAAACTGCAGAAGGTAGTCCTCCAAAAGGATTTACACATGGAGCCGAGTATTTACGTGAACAAATAAACGATGCTTTAAAAAGTTCAGATCCGTTTTCCATTGTACCACAAAGGGATGAAGTGGGTCATGGTACGGCTGTTGCAGGAATAGCAGCGGGCAACGGTAGGGCTTCTGCAGGAATAAATGTAGGAGTTGCTTCTGAAGCAGATTTGATAATTGTTAAACTTGGTGAAAAAGGGTACCCATCTTTTGCAAGAACTACTGAACTTATGCGTGCTTTAAAGTACGTTATTGATAAATCAAGAGAAATGCTTTTGCCTGTTTCAGTGAATATAAGTTATGGGAGTAATGATGGACCGCATAATGGTCAGTCTCTTTTTGAGAGGTATATTGATAATATGGCTGAAAAATGGAAATGTGTTATAACTGTTTCGGCAGGGAATGAAGCAGCGGCAGGACATCACTACAGAGGCCAGATTTCTTCCAATGAAAATCAGGATGTAACATTTTTTTATTCCGGAGAAAATAGATCGTTTTATGTTGCGCTGTGGAAGAATTTTACAGACGATTTCACTGTTGAACTTGTTTTGCCAAATGGTGGTTCAACAGGAGAAATTTTGCCGTATGAACTCACTAGAGCCTATAAAGTTAATAATACATATGTATATATAAGTTATGGTCAACCACAATTTTATAATTCTTTTCAGGAGATATTTTTTCAAATAAATACATCTGGACAAGATAATATTTCCGGAGTATTTACAATTAAAATTCGGGCAGCGGAGATAGTGGATGGAGTTTACGATATTTATCTTCCTACAACCGAAGAAGTTGGTACGCAGACAGCATTTACATTCCCAGAAGAAGATTCAACAATAACTATTCCTTCAACAGCACAAAGAGTAATAACTGTGGGTTCTTATGATTCTTCAAGAGAAACAGTAAGTGAATTTTCCGGACGTGGCTTTACAATAAATGTTGTGTATACTAAACCTGATTTGCTTGCTCCTGGAGTTAACGTCCTTACGACTCAAGTTAATGGTGGATATGCTTCGTATACCGGAACAAGTTTTTCAGCACCATTTGTTGCAGGTTCTGCAGCTTTGATGATGCAGTGGGGGATAGTTGAAGGGCATGACCCGTTTTTGTACGGAGAAAGAGTAAAGGCATATTTAAAAAGAGGCGCAAAACGACGGCCAGTACTAAGATTTCCAAATAATGATTGGGGATATGGTGCACTATGTTTATATAAAACCATGTCGTTACTGCGATCACTTACAATATATTGATATGGAGGGGTTTGTCATAGCAGATAATTTATATGATGAAATGTCACTGAGTGAATTTATTACCTTACCTGATACGGTTTCTTTTTATTCCCTTTATACACCAAGAATTCAAGACTATGTTTCAAACAGGCCTTATATAAGGTTAGGTCAAGTTTTGGTGAACGAAATCGCTATTTTTTACACGTCGGAAAGATATATGAATGAAATATTTAAAGATCTTGGATCTGATTTTTTGAATGTATATCCTGAAATCTATGGTCTTACCGGAAGAGAATCATTAGAAGCAGCAGGGATTTTACGTGCACAGCAACAGCCATATATACGTTTGAGTGGGCATGGTGTTATCGTAGGTATTATTGATACGGGTATAGATTACACTTTGCCTGTATTTAAATACGAGAATAATACTTCAAAAATAAAATATATTTGGGACCAAACCATAAATTCCGAAAATCCTAACGACGTCAATTTTGGTAGTGTGTATACTCAAAGAGAGTTAGATGAGGCTTTACAAAGTGATAATCCGTTTGATATTGTACCACATAGAGATGAAGATGGACATGGAACTTTTTTGGCCTCCATTGCAGCAGGGCGTGAATATGGTGAATACATAGGAGCTGCTCCGGATGCTTCATTAATAGTTGTTAAACTTAGAGGTGCTAGTAAATATTATAGAGAAAAATTTTTGGTCCCTAGTAGTCAAAAAAATGCCTATGAGTCTACAGATATCATGATTGCCATTGATTACATAACAAAAAAAGCATCGCAACTTCGTATGCCATGTGTAATATGTTTGGGATTAGGAACAAATTTTGGTGGACATAATGGACAAAATAAACTTGAGCAGTATGTTTCGTTTTTGAGTAATGTTCAAGGTTTTGCTATTTGTACAGGAGTTGGCAGTGAAAGTAATGCGAGGCATCATACAGAGGGAATTATTGAACGTACTGGTGATGTGCAGAGTATTGAAGTAAGAGTTGGCGATAATGCAGATTCTTTAAGTGTTTATGTTTGGTATGAAGGATGGGATAAGATATCATTTTCTTTAAAGTCTCCTACCGGAGAACTTATTAATCGTATTCCATTTTTTTCCGGAACAACTTATGAAAAAAAGCTCATTATAGAAAAATCTACCGTGAGTGTACTTTATCATCAGAACGAAAGTAGATTTGCAGTTATACAAGTCAGGGATGTTGTTCCCGGAACATGGGAAATACGCCTTCATGGAGATGCAATAATAAGCGGTAGATATCACGCGTGGTTGCCAATGACGGGGTTTATTAGTCCAGATGTTGAATTTATTTCTCCCACTCCAAATTACACAACTGTCATACCGTCCACAGCGCGTGGAATTATAAGTGTGGGAGCATACAATGAAATAGATAACAGTTTGTATATTAATAGTTCATGGGGACCTTCTGTAGATTCAATTGTAACGCCGGACTTTGTAGCCCCTGGAGTTTCTGTTCAAGGATACTATCCTCGTGGAGAAGGTAATATGACAGGTACAAGTGTTTCTTCTGCAATTACTTCAGGTGCAGTTGCTTTGCTTTTACAGTGGGGAATAGTTGAGGGGAATGCTCCAAGTTTAACAGGGAATAGAATTAGAACGGTATTAATTCGTAGTTGTGATCGTGAAGCTACACGTGAATATCCTAATCCACGTTGGGGATATGGTACACTTAATTTTATTGAGGTGTTTAATATTTTTAGAGAGGAATAAATTGATTCTGTTGTGCGCGTTGCAATATTGTTCATAATATAGTTGCGTGCATTGACATTTTTTTATGCATTAGATACAATGTATCGTATGTAGAACAATTTTTGCATTGGGGGGAAGTTTATGAATGAGAAAGAGTCACATATACTTAATTTAGAAAAGCTTTGTAATAGATTGACCGGCAAAGTAAAGTTTGATTCTGTTATTGGAAGCAATATCACTGATATATTTATTTTTTTTATGGAGCCAGGAATATATACACATGATACGTTTCGGGATGGCAACTGGTTTAGTAATTTAAGCAGTAATCAGTATACAAAAAAATCTATAGCAGGAATGTGCTTATATATATTTTCCAATTTAAACGGTACATTATCACAACGGAGACGTGATTTAAAAGAAAATCTTGAAAAAAATTTGAAAAAGTCTTCTAAATTTAAACCATTTTTTCAAAAATATTTCAAGTGTACCGATGGAATAATTGATAAATTGGAAGAAATTGATTCGAAAGGAAAAAAACAATCAGACGATGAAAAAACTTCAGAAAAAATTAAAGGAAAAATTAAGGAAATTAGTGACGTATGTTCTATTTTGGATGATGTTATCAATTATGGAGAAACACTCCCTAGCGATAAAGAAACTCGAAAAAAGATATTAGTATTTGATAAAAAAGTTATAAAATGTTTAACATACGCTTTAAAACAAACATACAAATTGTTGGGTATTGAAAATTCAGGAGTTAAAATAAATAGTGAAGAAAATGCTAGAGAAGAAGTAAGTAAAGTCATTTCCGTTCTTGATAACGCAGTATTTAAAGACGAGGCCGTTGAAGATAAAATTACTACTGTAATTCAAAAATATAATGCTGTAAATGATATCACATTTATGGTAGATGAGGATGAAAGATTTAAAAATATAGAAAAGTTTAGAAAAGAAACAGCATATAATAAAGAAAATATAGACTATTTGATTAGTATATATCGAAAAATTCCTGACAGAATAGTGGAAATACTTAATAAAATAAAGAACATATCCGGGAGAAATATAGAATTTAATAAAGATGATTTTGAAGATTTTCTAGATGATGAAATTGAGCAATTTAAAAACGATACTCGCAGATTTTTAAATTCAAAAAATATTGATAATTTAATACAAAAGTTAAAAAAGTGCATCGGTCAAAAAGTGGACGAAGTAAGAAATAGTGTTGAAAAACTTTTGAATGAATATTTTAAAAATAATGACGTATCAGATGATGATAAAGAAAAGTTAAAATCACAGGTGAAAAAAATCAATTTCTCGGATATGGTTAGTCACGGAGTTGAACGCAGTGCTAATATATGGAAAAAATTTGATAGAAGTATAGTAACATATGACGATAAATGTGAAGAAATAGAAACTAAAATAACAGCTACGCCTGCTTGTGATATGGGGTTATTTAGCTACTTTAAAAAAGAAGGTAGACGTGGTGTGTCTTCCAGAAGGCAAAAAGGAAAACATGGTATGAATATATGGTCAAGCAGTATGGCTGATGCAAAAGGAAATAAACTTTTTAATGCCATACGTTGTGGAAATACCCGCGGGAATGAAGATTCTACTAAAGATATGATTTTAGCTATTGCCCTTCAAAAAGCAGGTAGTATTGAAAATTTGGTTAAAATGGCTGGCGATGAAGACAATCCTTATGAAATACCTATCGGAAATGTTCAATTAATGAACCCAACACTAAATACACTCGAAAAATTTGGTGCTGATGGTCAGCTTCCAATTGAACAAATTAAACAGCTTGAGAAAATGTCAGATAAAACAATCAGCGTGAATATTCCATATAGTAAAAATTCAACAGATGGTAAAGGCTCAAAAGAGCTATACTTAAAAATTAAAAAAAATCCTTTACTTTTTAATTTCGGAGCCAATCCGTGGCATTTTGATAAAATTAAACGGATTTCTACTGACTTGGATATATCTAGAAAATATAATAGTAAAAGTTTAGAAACGTTATTTGGAAAAGATTATGAAAAAATTAAAAAGGGAGGAAAATTAGAATTTCAAGGATTGGTTGGAAAATATCTTAGAGAAAATCCGGGCAATGAAAAATTGAGTGGTAAAGGTGCTACGAAAAATCAGTGGGATGGCATTGTAGCAGAATTTAAAAATCGAGTAAAAACAAAAGGTGTAAATAATAAATTTGAAAACGAAAATAATGAAAATAAGAATGAACTAGTAAAAGAACTGTCGTATCAAATAATAGATATTTGGAATCAGACAAATGGTCTAGGGTATAAAGAAGATCCTTATGCAATTCAAAGCCGGTTATTGGTGCTTATGTACTATATAGGATATGGGGTATCATTTAACTGCAAAAGTGGTAAAGATAGAACTGGTGCAGTGTCTGCAGCAGTTGCAAAACTTGTACATGAAATTCAAAGTCAAAAAAAGGTTCCAGATGTTGTTAAAAGTAAAAAATTAGATACTAAGAATAAGTTGGAATTTAGTTCAGCTTATTATGCCACAGCAACAGATGAAATTGCTCAGGCAAATACAGGCTTCGTTGGGACAAAGAATGGTCACGATATAGCAAAAAATCAATTTGGAGATGCTGTTGGAGCTTCAGATAATGCAGGTATATAATAAATATTAATTTTTGTTGACTATTTTTTCTCGCACTTTTGAATGTTGTTTGTACGTTTTATTTATGAAAAACCTCTTACAGTAGTTTTTGTTATTCTACTGTGGAGAGGTTATTTTTTATTATTTGTGTATATCGCACATAATTGTAAGTTGATATTATTTTTGCTATTTAAAAAACAAAACACTTGATAACATTTTTAAAATATTATATAATATACCCAAAATAATATTTTTTTAGGGGGCGATGTATATGTCTGAAACATCGAATTTTACGCTCGATAATAAGCAAAAAAGAAGAGCTCAAAAAATAGCCAATAAGCTTTATGATCAAACAATGCATTGGATTAAAGTTTTTGACTATGTAAACAAACTGGAAAAATTAGCAAATGATACAAACAATACAGGCAAAGTCCCTCCCAGATTTAACAAAAGTGAAGTGGATGGTAAAATTGGTGATTTTAAGGCCCAATCATTGCGTGAGAGTAATAAAGATGGTCCTAGCATAAGTGATTTGTCCAAGTGCATTCCGTCATATACTACAAGTACATCTGGTAAAAAAACTGAATTTGGTATTTATTCTGACAAATTAAAAAAGTATCTAAGTAAAAAATGTATTCAAATGTCTGTTTATGATGTTTTGATATGCCAAACTATTTTGAAAAAACTATGGCCAACAGTTCGTTGTGGAAAAGTAAAGATGGGAAAATTGTATAAAAAGTATAGTAATGATAAAAGAGAGTTTGCACTTGTTGGTGAAGAATATAACTGTGTAGACGGTGCGAACAGAATTTTTGGTAATAAATCAGTTAATTTGAATGGATTAAAGAGTGACATAGATGATATTTTTTATGGACAAGATAAATCTACGGTGACGAATACATTAGACAATTTAAAGCGTAAATATGCCGAATCATGTTTAATTAGTTATAACAACCTAAAGAAATCAACAAAAAAAGCTGAGGTATATTACAATAGAGTTATTAAAAATTTTGAATTTATTGTTGATGTGTTGCCTGAAACGACAAGTACAAAAACTGAGCAATTTTATAATGATGAAAGCAAAAAAGATTATAGTAATGTGGTTGAAGGGGCCAAAAAATTACAATCAAACATACAATCAAACAGTACATTAAAAGATTTTTTAGGTATTAAGGAAATTGGGAAAGATTTATCAGAAAGTATTTTAAAGACTAAGAATACTAATGAATCAGATAATGATGTTGCTGGCGATGCTATTGTTACTTATAGCGAACTTCTTCGCAAGTATAATACATTGGTTGGAAGTTATACAAAGATTATTGATTATATTCTGGATGCTGCAGATAGCATTTCAGAAAGTTTTGTGAAAAAAAAATTAAAAGAAGTAAAAGATTGTAATGAAAAAATTGAAAAAAGGATTGATAATTTAAAGGTACTTGTAGATGAGTATAATAACTCAAATATAGAGAATAATGGTGGACAAGAGGTTGCTTCAGAAACAATTGATGATATAATGACTAAAGCTAAAACAATTTCGGAATCAGTATTACCGAAAGTTGAAATAAAGCTAGATAAAGAGGGTATGAAAGCAGACAAAATTGAAGGAAGCCTTTATGAAAAAATAAAAGGCAAAATTGGTGAAGAAGATAATGATAATATTAAGTTACTTATATGCCTGAAGACTTATGAGTTGATATGCAATAACGTAGAGTTCAGTATTAATAGTGACATTACTCCTTTATTAAAAAAGTATGACCTTTTAATACTAGAATGTAAAAACAATTTAGCTCGAAAGACGATGAATGCATCAGATGGTACAGCGTGGTTTTATTGGAATGCAGGTGATCACCCTGGAATGGAGCTCGAATTACCTAGTGCATTGCCTGCAATTTCGGGATTGGTGAGTTCTATGCTTACTATTGTTGGTATAGCGAGTGTAGTTATGCAAGTGGTAAAAGCACTTAATTTAGACAAAGCAATTGTGAAAAATTTTGAAAAAGTCAAAAGAAAAATGTCAAATACTACAGCAGATGTTGAATTTCACAAGCTTACTTCAACAGTTTCGCATACTGCTTCTAAACTCAAAGAGAGTATTTCTAGCCGTACAAGAACAATAAAGGCAAAAGCACTGTCATTTTCAGAAAAAAATAAAATCAGAAAAGGTAAAAAAGGAAAAGGAAAAAGAAATAATCTTAATATTTAGGATGATGGGCACTAAAGTTTACTTATTAACATCTTTTTATAAAAATAAAATTTATTTGCAAATACCTTTGAAGTATACAGTTTTTTAATGTATGAACCAGTTGTTTTTAGAGATATTTTTATATTTAAAATTTGTTTATATATCACAATTATTTTTGACAGATTTCTAAATTTTAAATATTTACTTATATTATAAAAGAAATTAAAATTAATTTATTGACAAAATGCGAAAGGAGTATCGTAGTGGCAAATTAAATAAAAATTTTAGGAGGGATTTTATTGAAGCGGTTTTTAAATTTTGTATTATTACTATTGAGTTTTTCATTAACAGCAGCAGCATTTAACGAAACGAAACCTAAAGTTTCTGTGATAGTTCCGGTGTATAATGTTGAGCCTTGGTTGAGAGAATGTATGGAAAGTTTAGTTAATCAAACTTTAAAAGATATAGAGATTATTTGTATTGATGACGGCTCCCTGGATAATTCCGGTACCATTTTAGATGAGTATGCTAAAAAAGATGACAGAATTATAGTTGTACATCAGAAAAATGCAGGTGTGCAAAAAGCACGTAATGCAGGATTAGATATGGCTAAAGGAGAGTATATTGCTTTTGTAGATCCAGACGATTATTTGGAACTTAATACTTATGAAATTGCGTATAAATATGCAAAAAAAGATAATGTTGATGTAATTCACTTTGAACACAGGATGTTTGATGATGGTAAAGATAGTCATAAAAATGATTTGGATTTAAGTGACGGATTGGTTGTTTCTCTAAAAGAATATTGGGATAAAACGTATGGAGTTTATGTTTGGGAGAATTTGTTTAAGGCGAATATAATTCAAAAAGACAATGTAAGGTTTGTTCCCGGTATACGTCCTGCTGATGATACATGCTTTACGTATTCGGTTATGGGGCGCGCTAAGGCAATAAAATCGATTCCGGCAACATTTTACAATTATAGAATACGAGCGGGTGCTCTTTCTAAAATGACATTTGATGATATATTTATAAACAGTTATAAAATGCTTAAAGAGGTATGTGATAGTTGGAGAAAAGGAAATTGTATAAAAGGGCAAGAAAGTATTTTGCTTTTTGTATTGATTCGTTGGGCAAGCCAATATCATGATATAAGTTTAGATTATGCCCAGGAAATCTTAGATTATTTTGGAGATGACGTTTATAACGACAAAGTAGTTGAGCAGTGTCCAAAAGAAATACAAAACGAAATAAATTGTTTAAAAATAGCAGCTAAGTGTGGCAAAAAAGTTCCACTGAAAAGTGGTATATACAAAATAGTGAGTTGTTTAGATGAAAATAAATGTGTAGATATAAATAATGCTTCGGATGAAAATGAAGCAAAAGTGCAATTATGGGATAGTAATTCTACTGATGCGCAAAAATTTAAAATAAGGCGTCACAATGATGGCTACTACACAATTGAAGCAGTTTGTTCTGGAAAAATGGTTGACGTGAAATTGGCGAGTCGAGACTTTGGTACAGAAATATGGCAGTATGAAAAAAATAAAACTGCAGCTCAGAAATGGTATATAATTTCGTGTGGTAATAAGTGTTTTAAAGTGATTTCGCGTTGTAACTTTTTGGCTATGGATGTATCTGGAGCTAAAACAAAAAATGGAACTAATATACAGTGTTGGGAAGACAATGACACTGATGCGCAAAAGTTTAAATTTTTAAAAGTAGGTTGATTGTATGAAGAGAAAATTGGCAATTTTATTGACCGTATTTATTTTTCTTGTAAATTTATCTTGTAATGCGATTTTTTCATTGGCATTAAATCCTGGATCAAATGTTAAAAGTGTAGCGTGTATATTTGCCGGTAGGAAAAAATATCTTTCAGTTTTAATGCCGTATTTAAATTATTTGAAAGATAAGGGGAAGTTAACCGAAATACACTTTTGGCAATTTACCAATAACGAATCGGATATTGAGTATTTAGATAGTATTTCAAACTTACACAGGACGTCTAAAAAATTTACTAAATATCGCGTTATTAAACCTGTTATTAAAAACAATTGTATTGATTTGAAAATAAAATCCAAAAGTGATGCATGTATTTTGATTAATGATCGTTATGAGATAGTTTTAGGTGGAGAAAATAATACAAAATCTGTAATTAGAGATGGTATTTGTGGAGAATTTTTAACAGAAGCTAATTTGGAAGTTTTGGACGAAAATAGTTTTAAAAATTTTTCAGTAGAGATAAAAGATAGTGTTTTGCGTGTTAAAGCGGATAGATATATAATGGGGATTAAAATTGACGATAGTGAAATAAAGTCAATAAAAATTCATAGTGGTAATGACAGTGACGGTTTGTGGGATTACGAAGAGTCGCAAAATAGTAACATAAAACTTTTTGATACAAATGAAAGAGTGGGATGTTTTAATTGGGGTGAAGCTTATAAATATTATTTGGATTATGATTTTGATATTTTTTTAAAAATAGATGATGACATAGTATACATGGATGTTGAGAGGTATGATGAGTTTTTAGAATATATATTAAATAACCCTTACGTAAATTGTGTTTTCCCTAATATGGTTAACCATTCAGTTTCACTGTACTACAATAATAAGTCGGGTTTGATACCGAGTAAAATTTTAAGTGAAGAATATAGTAATAAAAAATCTCCTGATGATCTTTATTTCTATCATGTAGACGGTGAAGAAGCAACTAAAATTCATGAATATTTTTTAAATAATGTTTCTAAATTTATAAATAATAATATGAAGCCGGTGAATTTAGATAATCACAAAGAATCAATTTGTATGTTTGGAATTTTGAAGAAAAATTATGATAAACTTTTTGATCCGGAGCTTAAAGATAAAGTTATAAAAAGTTTCTATAATTGCCCTTTTAAAACAAGTCTCGAAAAATTTGATGATGAAGTTTATGTCTATAATCAAAAGGGAAATGTTTTGTACCCTAGGTTTGTAGTAATGCATTATCAATTTGGCCCTCAGATACAAAGTGGCCTCAGTGAAAAGTTTTTATACGATTATAAAAATTTATCTAAAAAGTTGAGGAGGTAAGTTTTAGTGAAAAAATTTTTTGCTGGTTTATGTAGTGTACTCTTAGCATGCACAGCTTTTTCGCTTGTACCAAATGCAATTGACGTTTCGAAAAATTCTTCACTAAGTACAGCAAAGTATGACTATTTAATAGTGGGGACTGGCCTTTCTGGAGCAGTATTTGCGCACGAGGCAACCAAAAAGGGTAAAAAATGTTTGGTGATTGACAAGAGAAATCACATTGGTGGAAATATTTATACAGAAAATATTGAAGGGATAAACGTTCATAAATACGGTGCACATATTTTTCATACAAATAATAAGAAAATTTGGGAGTATATAAACCAGTTTGCTGAATTTAATAATTTTATAAATTCTCCTATTGCTGTTTACAAAGATGAACTTTATAATCTTCCTTTTAATATGAATACTTTTAATAAGATGTGGAATATTACGTCTCCAGATGAAGCCAAAGAAATCATTGAATCTCAAGTTAAAGGAAGTAAAATTATTTGCCCTAAAAATCTGGAAGAACAAGCTATCAGTTTAGTTGGAATAGATGTTTACGAAAAATTGATAAAAGGTTATACTGAAAAACAGTGGGGACGAGAGTGTAAGGATTTGCCCACATTTATAATCAAGAGGCTTCCCGTAAGGTTTACTTACAATAATAATTATTTTAACGATAGATATCAAGGAATCCCTGTTGGTGGTTATACTCAAATAATTAAAAAAATGCTTGAAGGATCAGATGTTTTGCTAAATACAGACTATTTTGAGTTTATAAAGAAAAATTCTAATGTGTCTACAAAAATTATTTATACAGGCGAAATAGATCGATTTTATAATTATAAATTTGGTAAACTTGAGTATAGAAGTTTAAGGTTTGAAACCGAAATTGTTGATAAAGATAATTATCAGGGCAATGCGGTTGTCAACTATACTCAACGTGAAGTGCCGTTTACAAGAATAATAGAACACAAACACTTTGAATTTGGGGATCAACCTAAAACAGTTATAACAAGGGAATATCCAGTCAAGTATAGTGATAAAAATGAGCCTTATTATCCTGTTAATGATTTAAACAATACTAGTCTTTATGAAAAATATAAATCTCTTGCAAAAAAAGAGAAAAATGTGATTTTTTGTGGCAGGTTAGGTGAGTACAAATATTTTGATATGGATAAGGTTATTGAAAATACTCTGAAATTAACTGAAAAAATTTTTTGTGAAGAGTGATGTTTATAAAAAGTTTGTTTGATAAGTAGTGTGAAAAGTAGAGTTGTTGTAGGTCAAAAAATAACAGCTCTATTTTTTTGCAAATATTACACGTTGTCTTAAATGTTCGTGTGTGTAAGTGCAGTGTTTGGTGTTTCTTTAATTTTTTTAGACCAATATTTTTAAAAAATATATGAAAATTTGAAATTATAAACTTGTAATTATCATTTGTTACAAATTTAATTAAATTTGAAATATTAAAGAAAATATGGTATAGTTACTATGGAAAATGATACGGGAGTGATCTGGATGAAACGTGAATTATTAAGTAAAACAAATGACAAAGTATTTAAAGAAATATTTACACGAAATAAAAGTTGTATGGCTGATTTTTTGAAGTGCATATTAAATATTCCTGATGAAGAATTTGATGATTTGGAATTTTTAGATACGCATACCCGAAAAGGTTCACCTTTAGACGGTGAATATATTTTAGATATAAAAGTCAAAACGAAATCAAATATTATCGACGTAGAGATGCAGGTTAAACGTTCACCAATACTAGAGCAAAGGATCATAGTATATCTTGCTAATATGGTAAAAGATCAAAGTTGCGATGGGTTTAAGTACAAAGACATCAAAAAAAGCGTAAGTGTAATAATTGCAGCAGAGCATAACATAACTGAAGATGGAAGATATTTTCATAAATACAATATGAGAGATGAAAAAGACAACTCCATGTTTACGGATCTTTTAGAAGTTGATTTGCTTGAGCTTAAAAAATTACCCAAAACTGACGATGGAACAGA
>CAKUPP010000019.1 GCA_934675165.1 uncultured Eubacteriales bacterium | reverse complement strand
TTTGTAGTTTTGGTAAACTGATTTACTGGTGTAATACTATTTAAAAAATACGACATGGACATGTCACCGCCTTAAAGCTTTTATTTTTATTGAATCTTTGACTTTAGTAACAATAGAGGCTCTTACTGTTAATTATACCATAGTATCAAAAGTTTATGAACATAAAAGTGTTGGTTTACAATTGATTTTATTTTCTCTATGCGGGTTCATAAAGTTTTAATATTATGATATAATAAATAATAAAAACCTCGATCGTTGCCGAAGTCAAAAATTTTGAACGATGACGAGGACCTTGTTGCTTAGTAACGATAATAAAAACTTTGAGGCGGTGATACATCTATGCCATATTTTTTAAACGGAAATTTTAAAAATAATGAATTTGAATTAGTATCGAAAGATAAATTTTTCGTTGACAAAACAAATATGATAAAAGATATAAGTAATTTAATTGGAGTCAAGGACAGGTTCATTTGTATAACAAGACCACGCCGGTTTGGTAAGACAATAAACGCTATGATGCTTGCGTGCTATTATTCAAAAAATGCTGACTTCAAAAAACTCTTTGATGGACTTGAAATCAGTAAAAGCGAGTCATATTTGGAACATTTGAATAAACATAACGTGATATATATGACTATGAATGAACTTCCTAAACCCAATTGCTCATACGAAGAATTTATTGAGGGTTATATAAAAGATTTAGTTGAAGATGTGTTTAATTTGTATCCTGATGTTAAAATAGATAAATCAAAATATTTGCCAAAAATATTTTCACAAGTCTACAACGAAACCAATGAAAGCTTCATTTTCATAATAGACGAATGGGATTATATTTTTAATAACAATTTATTCTCAGAAAAAGATAGGGAAAATTTTTTACAATTTTTGAAGGACTTATTAAAAGATAAACCATACGTTGAGCTTGCGTATATGACAGGAGTTTTGCCCATTGCTAAGTATTCATCAGGATCTGCACTTAACATGTTCAAAGAATATAATATTTTAAATGACAAAAAATATAATAAATATTTTGGATTTACATTTGATGAGACTAAAAAACTGTGTGCAAAACAAGATAAAATAACCTTCGAAGAACTAAAAGATTGGTATAACGGGTATAAAACTTACACAGGAGATAATATATTTAATCCCCGATCTGTTGTTTATGCTCTTGGCGATGGCGTGTGCCAAAGTTACTGGACTAACACAGGCCCAATGGATGAAATTTTATACTATATTAATAGTGACATAGATAATATAAAAAATGATGTTGTACAAATGGTGTCTGGTGTTCCTTTGGAAATAAAACTAAAAGGCTATGGTGCAGAGCAAAAAGAATTAAATACAAGAAACCAGATACTTTCTGCAATGACCATTTATGGATTTCTAAGCTATCATGATGAAACACTAGCCATTCCAAACAAGGAACTTAGAATAAAATTTGATGAAGCATTAGAAGATAAGTCAATGGGTGCAGTCTCTGAAATTGTTATGAAATCAAATGAGATGCTAAAAGCCACACTCAAAAAAGACACAGAAACAATGGAAAAACTAATTCAGGAAGCGCACGATATAAATATCCCTGTTATAAAATACAATGATGAAAATTCCCTTGCGTGTATAATTACTCTCGTGTACTTGAGCGCTAGAACAAAATATAAAATTGTGCGTGAAATGCCAGCCGGAATTGGGTTTGCAGATTTCATTTTCTACCCAAATAATAAAAACAAACCCGCATTTATCATTGAACTAAAAAAAGATTCCACTCCAGATGAAGCGTTAAAACAAATTAAAGAAAAACGTTATTCTTTGGCACTTAAAGAATATACTGGACAGAAACTTGCAGTTGGCATTAGTTACAATAGTAAGCAAAAACAGCACCATATCAAAATTGAAGAAATTTAATCTCTATACAAAACGAAACGGCGTATAAAGCAGTGTAAAAACTGTTATATAATCCGTTTTTTTATACAAAAAATATTGCAGAGAAAATAAATGATTAATTCAACTTAATTTTAAAAATAGTATAGTAAAAATTTGCGCAATTAATTAGATCATACCAACTTAACTGTAATACAACTTGGCCTATCCGTCTTCTTTTTTATCTTTTGTAACACATCAATTGTAAACCAACAACAACACATTCTCTTATTTTTTAAAATTTACTTGCACATTTTTATTTTTTATATATAATTATTTATAAGCAAAATGCATAAAATAATAAAATTGAAAGGAGAAAAATCATGAAATTTAATTTGGCAAGAAAATTTATGTCAACGTTTTTTACACTTTGTATGGTAATTTCACTTGTGCCGATTTCGATATTTGCAGTCGAAACATCTGACATCGATAAGGTTGAATTTACCTATACCCACCCGCAGTATAAGGCGGGCGATACCCTCCAAACTTGGGCGAAGATAGCAAATAATGATGCAAATTATGAAATTGACTATGAATATTTAGAGGAAGTAGAGGATGAGCCTGGAACTGAGAATAAAATTGTTTCAACGGGACGGTATTGGTACTCTAGCTTAAATGAAATGGCCAAGCTTGAACCAAAAAACCGAATAACTCAACTGAAGGAAGGTCAAAAATTTCTTTATTATATTGTTTTTAAAGTTAAAAGCAGTTCGTACAGATTTAACGAGGATACAACTGTTGTTTGGGCGAATGGTTTTAATAGGAGAACGCCAAAAAATAATTCTTCTTTTTTGAAAGTAAAAACAGGTTTGTGGCTTGAATATCTTGATTCTGTAGAGGTGTGGGTTTCAGGTAAAAATGACAATTCAACTATCAACAGTGTCGATGTTGAAAATTGTAAATTGAGTTATATCCCCGATGAACAGGTATCTGCTACAGCTGTTAACATTAACGATTTTGAGAAATATAGTATTGACACAGAGTGCTGGGAAAAGCAAGAAAAAGATGTCACTGACACCCTAAATACGGTTGCTTATTGGTATTCAAATGAAAACTACTACAATGATAGTGATGTGCGATTTAATACTTTTGAAAAGGGCGGAAGATACAAATATTCTCTGATTTTAAAATCTAAGAATGACTATACTTTTAGCGAAAATCTAAATGAAAAAAATGTTATGTTGAACGGAAAAAGTTTGCCTTCTGGCTCTTTTGTTGATGTACGTGATAATGGCAAGAGCTGTCATATAACTTATGGTACAAGCATTCGCCCTGGCCCGTCTGTTAAGGAAATTCGACTTGATGGAGCTGTTACCAGTTTCAAGGTAGGTGACAAACCGAGCTTTAGTGGGGGTGTTTCTCCGTTTATTGAGATTGATCATCAAAGATGGGATATCAATGACGAAAGTGGATATGGTATCACCTCCAGCGATTTTTGGAATAGTCGCTATAATGGTAAACTTATTACAAGTTTTGAATCCGGCAAGAGCTATACGTATGGTGTATATTTCAAGATTACTGATTTAGGTATGAAGGAAGGATATCATTTTGACAAAAATACAAAACTCTATATTAATAATCAGGAGATTACCTTAATGCCTGATCAGATAAGTTTGGATGATAGCGGTGAAACTATTTGGCTGTATAATGTTCTGACCATGACACCAGAATCATCCGGCACAATATTAAACTATAAAATTCTGGAAGGAACCGATAGTGTGTGGGAGAAAGGCAGCAATGAATTACTCTCATTTCGAGTAAACGGGGATATTTCAAAATTTGTAGGTATTAAAATTGATGGTTTGTGGGTTGATTCAAAAAATTACATAATTACTTCAGGTTCTACAATCGTCACTTTGAAAAACGAATATCTTAAAACACTTTCTGAAGGTAAGCATAAGATTACTTTTATCTACACAGATGGTGAAGTTGGTACGAATTTTGAAACTACAAAATCAGGTAGATTTGTTAATAGCGAAGCAGAAGAATCTGGAATTAACTCGGGTGCTTTTAAGTCCGGTAATCCTAAAACTGGGGACAACAGTGATGTTTATTTATGGATTTTTTTGTCAGTGATAAGTTTTTTGTGGATGATTGAGATAATCATTTGTAATAAGAAGAAAAAATGTGTGGTTTAAATTTATATATATTTTAAACCTATATAAATCCGCTAATGACATTATTGGCGGATTTGTTGTATTTAGGAAACAGTTATTTTGCAAATAATAAATTCAATAATTTTAGTTGATGAATATAAAAATCAAAATATTTTTAATTATCTTTTTGTTGGCGATTTTAGTATATAAATTGATTATAGGTATTTCAAAATAAGTAAATTTATGGTAAAATGTTTTTAAGAATTTGATAAATATTTGTGGGGTGGTTGCGTGAACTTGAGAGTTAATACTTCAAAATTAGTTTTGTACAGTGAACATTATGACGTAATTAGAGGTGAAACTTGTATAGATTTTAGTGTAAAAAAGTTGAGAAGTATATTTGAGGGCCATATACAGGATGTCAATTTTTCAAAAATTATATATTTATGACAAAAAATATTGACATTGCTTTTTTGAATTGATAATATAAGATTGAAAATAATAAAAATAATTTTTTAATTTCTATTTGATTAAAAATATTGACTATATTTTTGAAATAGGGGTGCTTTTATGAAAAAAATTTTAGTGGCATATTTTTCTGCTACAGGAATAACTAAAAAGTTGGCGAAGTTACTTTCTGAAGTAATAGGAGCCGATTTATATGAAATAAAACCTGAAAAGTTATATACGAAGAGTGATTTGGATTGGACGGATGTAAATAGTCGCAGCAGTGTGGAGATGAATGATAAACATTCACGTCCTAGAATTGAAGAAAAGGCTGAAAATATGGAAGATTACAATGTGATATTTGTCGGATTTCCTATTTGGTGGTATGTTGCTCCACGTATAATCGATACTTTTTTGGAAAGTTATGATTTTTCTGGTAAAACGATAGTTCCGTTTGCAACGTCTGGTGGGAGTGATATAGCTGATGCTGCAGAATTGCTTAAAAGATGTTGTTCAGCCGAAACTATGTGGAAGCCAGGGAAGAGGTTTGGAAATTATAATATGGACATATTGAGACAGTGGATTGATACTCTTGAGATATAGTGGAGAGATATTCGATTTT
The DNA here is from genome assembly GCA_934675165.1 of uncultured Eubacteriales bacterium. Taxonomy (GTDB): domain Bacteria; phylum Bacillota; class Clostridia; order Oscillospirales; family Acutalibacteraceae; genus UMGS1491. Next base: position 17,073 of record CAKUPP010000019.1, on the reverse strand, counting down.
TAAAATTGTAGAACTAAAAAATGAACAGGTTGTCAGCGAATAGGCCTGTTCATTTTTATTATATTTTTAGTTTAAATTGTCAAAATCAAGCTTGCAAGGCTGTACGTCATTGTAAGATGATATTTTTTTTATATTTAGGTCCTTATTTTTTATATCTGTTAAATTTGATAATGCACATACTGAATTTTTTACAGGTGTCATTGTGTTTAACAAATCGATATCAGTTTCGTTAATTTCATAACCTATTGATTTAAGAGATGATATTAAATCATTAACTCCGTAGCAATATACTGCTGTTAAACTTTTTTGTTTTTGATAAATATTTTCTTCTGTGTTTAAAAATTTTTTACTGTGTCCAGAAGCGCCGTGACTTCCAGTTTTTAAGTGCAACCACTTTGGAATCATTATGCAAGGTGCAGTAGTAGTGCTTAACTTTTCCTTATGATTTTTACAAAAATGAGCAGAAATTAAATGATGTTTTTCATATCCTGAAACAGATGCTTTATCTTTATATTTTCCTCCAAATATTATTATTTCATTTAATGGAATAGATTTGAAATTTTCAGGAATGTTGTATTTTGTCGTTTTGTGAGGTTTAGTGCAATAACTGGTTAAATTAAAAAAATTATTTCCAGATAATGTAAGCAAAATCAATAACCAGATGAATGTAATTTTCTTTAATATTTTCTTCATTGTTATACTCCTATTGTGCCGTATTAATTATAACTTTATTTTATCATTAATTTAATCAAACGCACAAATATAAAGAAAAGCTGCTTGAATCATGAAAATAAGTTAAATATAACAAAAAAGAAGATTAAAAAATATTTGTGTTAAAATTTAATATTCAAAATATAAAGATTAACAAGTATATTTATTTGAGTAAAAAAGCAAAAATATAAACATTAAAATTAATCAAAAACTAGAGAAAATAAATATATATAATATTTTTTCAAAAAGCTTATTTAATATAAATAAAATAATTTTTGATTTTTTAAGTAAAAATTTGGAATTAAATCAACTATGTTAATTAATTTAGATTTTCAAAAAACAGATAAATATATAAAAAATATCAATTTAATTATTTAAAAATATTGTAAATAAAACATTTAAATGCAATATATATAATTTAATTGGCAAAATAATTAAAAAAATATCAAATTAAAGAACATAAAATTAATTAAAATTTTAATAATAAAAAATTGAGCTTTTATGGTGCTTTTTAAATAACAGTTGAGGCAAGAAATGAAAGTAAGTGATGTTAAGTAAAAAATTCTAAGAGCCATAAGATTAATTACTAGTAGGTTTTTTGAAATAAGTTAAGCATAAATAGGACAATATAAAAATTAAAAGTGCCCTAGTATTTTTACGGGATAGATTTAAAAAAGAATTACTATCGGAGTATTTTGCTATTTTGAAACCAAAATAATAAAAACTGACTTCACTTAAAAATGTGTGTCAGTATATTGTTTAATTATTGTAGTATGTGTTTTTGTATTGAGTTGTTATTAGTTGATTGTTTTTTTATGTTGAAAGAAATGGCTTTATAGTAATTTTTTAATTTACTATAAAACCATTTTAGTGTTGTATATTACAGTATTAAAATTCAAGACGGCGTGCACAATCCGTTGAAAGTTGTGTTTTTTGTGCATTTAATTGTGTATTATTATCAATAAATGAATCTGGTGATAAATCTACTTTTTCATCGGCTATTTCACATTTATATATTTTTTTAAATGTATTGTGAGTTAGTTGGCGAATAAATTTTTTATAAGAATCAGGGGTGCCCAAAGAAAATTTTCTGCGAAGATCTTGATGTTTTGTTAATTTTGCGAGGTTCATTTTACTATGTACTGTAGATTTTGTTATAACACTGGAACCATCGTTGAGTTTTATAATATAGTATTTGCTTGATACTTCTCCGTATTTGCAGTATTTACTTACTAATTCTTTTATATCTACAGAATTGTTATCATAGTATATCTGCGATGCAGCAGATACTGTATTATCAACAGCATTTACTGAATTGAATGTGCATATGCCTCCTAATAATAAACTTGTTGCAATGAGTTTTGAAAATTTCATTGTATTTTTCCTCCTTGTGAATGTTTAAATAATATATACTAAATTTTTATTTGTTATTTCTTATTTTAGAAATTGAATAAAAATATTAGCCAACAATTAAGAGTATTTTTTAAAATTTAAGAAATAGTATATAGTGTACTCTTTGATAGTGAATGTTATATTTTTATTTAACTTAATGTTAAAAATGTTATGTTTAAAATATTGTTTAATTGTGCTCAAAATCATGCTGGATATATTGCTTTTTTAATTTTTTATTGATCATTATATATTTTATATAGCCAAGATTTGTAATTTTATTTTATCATTATTTTAATTAAAAATGCAAATATAAAGAGTGCCTTACTGGTGTGAAAAAATAAGTTAAATTTAATAAAAATAATAATTAAAAAATATTAGTATTAAAATTTAACATAAGCAATAAATAAGTTAATAACGAGAGATATTTTAATAAAAAATAAAAATATAAACATTAGAATTAATTAAAAACTAGAGAAAATAAATATATATAATATTTTTTCAAAAAGCTTATTTAATAAAAATAAAATATTTTTAATTTTTTTAAGTAAAAATTTGAGATGAAATTAATTATATTAAATTGTTTTGCAATCAAAAAATAGATAAATACACAAAAAGCATTGATTTATTTATTAAAAAATGTTATAAATAAAGCGTTTGAGTATAATATGTATAATTTAGGAGCGATAATATGAAAAAAAACATTAAATTAAAAGATGTTAAATTAATTAAAATTTTAATAATAATAAATTTGGTTTTTTTGCATGGATGTCAAAATGATTTTGTGAATGTTCCCTTTAAAGGGGATAATAGTCTTAAAGATGAAAGCCAAAATAGTAAAAATGAAAGTGGCGATTTAAAAATTCAAATAATAAGTGGAGTCCAAAATGAGTCGGTAGAAATAGGTGATGGCCAAAAATTGACAGTTTTAAATGCTGAAAAATATATTCCAAAATATTCTAAACTTAAAGATGCGGAGATGTTTATAAAAATAAAATTAAAAATGGAGAATAAATCAGAAGCAACTTATTCTCCAAATATTTTTGAAAGTAAAATTATAGATGAAAAAGGTAATTACAGAGAAATGGACTTTTCTACTTTTTCCGTAGACGATTATTTTGAAAACACAAATATTCTTTCAGGAGAAACTAGAGAAGGAACGATTATTTTTGCTGTACCAGAAAATGATAAAAACCTCACATTTGTTTATAACTATTCTGGTGATATATACAAGAAGGTGGAGATAAAATTCAATATAAATGTGGAAGAAAATAAATAAATTAACATTATAAGAGTTTAATTAGTTTTATTATAAGAGTTTCCAATAATATTTCAGGATTTAATGTGGTAGATTTTAAATTTAAATCTGTTTCTAACAATAGTTTTAGAGATTTGCACAAAGAATTTTCGGATAGTACAGAGCATCGTTTTTCTGCATTTTTTATTCTGAAATTTTTATTTTTGTAATCAAAATATTTTTCAAGATTAGTTATTCCGTTAGGTGTATTTTTAAATATTTTAACTCTGTAAATATCTATATATTCATTTGCTAAAATGGTTACGATTGATATAGGTTGTTGTTTTTGGTTTAATAAATTTTGAAGTATTTGAATTGATTTTTTATAGTTTTTAGAAAACATTGCTTTAGGCAAATCAAATATACTTGATTTTAATGAAGTGTGTGTTACTAGTTTTATGGATTTTTCACTTATTTTATTTGATGTTTCATAGCTGCAAATTTTTTCGAGTTCATTTTTGATTGATGTGAGATCTCGTTCGCCACAAAGCTCTTTTATTAATTTTGCGTTTTTAAGAGAAAGGATTTTTGAATAATTTTCTTTTGCCCACGTGATTAATTGATCTTCAAGTGAGATATCTTTTTGAGTTAAATCTGAAAGTATGCCTTTTTCTAAAATTTTTTTTTGTATTTTTTTAAATTTAGTTGAATTTTTTGTACTTTGGATTTTAAAATTTTCACATATTATCAAAATGCAGTAATCTGGGATGTCTGAAAGTATAGTAATGAAATTATTCACGTCTGAATTTTCTACTATATCCCACGGCACGTTTTTAACAATAACCACTTTTCTATCTGAGTTTAGTGGCAAAGTTTCAACAGCTGTTTCCAGATTGTCGACTGTAAAGTTTTCGTCTGTAAGAGTGATTTTATTAAAATCTTCATTTTGATTATTTATTGCAGAATTTGTTATTAATTTTTCAAAATTATCAATTAGATATTTTTCTCCAGTCAGTAGGTATATGTTATTTAATTTTTGTGAAGCAATGTGATTTTTTAGTTCTTTGTAGTTTAGTTGCGGCATTATCTGAGCCTCCTGATTTTATAATTACAACTTGATTTATTTATATCTATATTTAAACTTCCTTGGTGAGAAATAGAATAAACATTTTTATAATATTTTAATGCTTTTGGAATGCATAGTTCAGCAGTACTTTTTGAAGAAGATATGATTATATTTTTAAATGAACCATTTTGAAAATTTATGGGGAGTCCGCAAGATATTAAAAAATCACAGTTTCGCCAACTTGCTGGAATTGAGTCTATGTCTCCTGATTTTGGGATTATCAAAATGGATATTTTTTGTATTTTTAATAAACCATAAACACTATTGTGGATTTTTTTAATTTTCAAACTAGAGTCATCCCAAAAATGACTTTTGAGGTACTCTTTATAGTATACAATATTTTTAAAATAATTAAATTCGGAATTGTTTTTATAGCAAGCAATTGTTTTTGGATTAAAAGTTTTTAATACATTTAGAACGTCTTCGTTTTCAACATTTTCTTCTGGGATAAGATTTGCATAATCAAAATTATGATTATATGGTGTGTACAAATCTTTTGTTGCAGATTCTATGTTTGTTTTATCAAAATAAGCTAGTATAAGACTTTTATGATTATTACGATCGATTATTATGCTTATTCCGTCTCCACATTCTTTTACAGATAGACGTGTAATTGATAAGTCGTAAAATTGGTAGTAAACAATTCCGGTTAAGAGGAGATTTATTGATAGCATGATGCTCAACTTATAACAAAAGCTTGTTTTCGAAAATAAAATGCAGATTACTAAAAGTATTAAGCTAAAAGATATCCATAAATATATAAAGCCGTAATTCATGGGTATTAAAGCATATGGAATATTTGCAATATGTTCTGACAAATATATTATGTAGTTGGTTATCACTGCACAAAATATTTTTAGAGGATTAATTATAAAACTAAGAGAATTTATATTTATGAGTGTGAGTGTATTCATAATAAGGGCGCAATTAATAAGAGCGGTTATGGGTATTAATATTAAAATATTTGATAGTATAAAAACAGTAGACATTTTTTTAAATATTAACACCGAGAGTGGAAGTGTAGTTAAAGAACAAGCAATGCTTAGGCTTATGGGAGATAGGATTGATGTTGATATTTTATTTACGTGATTTATTTTTAGAGCAGAGTGTAAATAAGAATTAATGCGTGGATAAACAAGTAGTATCCCAAGTGTTGCAAGAAAACTTAGCCATAATGAAATATCATACGCAGCATTTGGATTTATTAAACAAATTATTCCAGTAGATGTGCTAAGAGAATTTAGAGAGTCAGAATTTTTTTTAAATGCCATTGAGATAAAATATAAGATTATCATTATCCCTGCACGCATTACAGATGGAGAAAAACATGTTATTCCCATAAATATTAACACACATATAGAAGTTAATATGCAGCAGTACCGATATTTTATATTAAGCATTATAAAAATAGAAAAAAAGAAAGTGCTTAAAATTGATATATGCACTCCAGATATAGCAAGCAAGTGATAAATTCCAGAAATATCAAAATTTCTTTTTACATCTTTGGGGAAATCATTTCTATCACCCAATAAAACCCCATTTATAAAACTAGAAAGTCTGGGAGGCAAATTTTTTTTAGTAGCAGAAAGCATTTCTTTTCTTGCAGTTAAAATATAGTATTGCCAAGGCGGATTATCTGGGTGGGTTATTTTATTGACACTGTTATGTTCAGAAATTTTTCCAAAAAGTAAAATTCCTTTCGACCGTTGAAATATTTTTGAATTAAAGTCTGCATGTACGGGCGGTATACTTAAGTAGGCTTCACCGTAAAAATCATCAAAAGGGTCACACTCCATAGCTTTTGATGAAGAAAGTTTTATTTTAAACGGACGAACTTTTTTATTGTTAATGCTTGTCACTTTCAAAATATAATAATAATGTTGCATTGATTTATACGGTAAATCACACACAGTGCCTTTTAAGGTAACGTTTTTTCCATCAAATTGTTCGCTGGGTTTAATATTAATGTTTAAATTTATTGTATAAACTATGGATGCTGCTAGAGACATAGCTACGCTTATCACAAATACTTTAGATTTATTTATATAAAAAATTGCAATTAGGAATAAAACCCCAATTACTCCTACTATATATATAAGTAATGAATTTGGTGCAAACGCTAAAAAAGCAAGGCTGATAAAATATGAAAGCATTGCCAGCGAAAGCGGCCTTTTCATAGAAGTAATCACCCTTGCATTAAAAAGTAGTAATATTTATAGTCTTTCTCCAAAGACTGTTGAAACACTTTTCAAAGAGTTATAGTTCTTTGTAAATGGTTTAAATAGATTGTGTTAGAATATCAAAGTGTAGTACAACGTGAATATATATCAAAAAAATATTTATCACAGATACTGCAATATCATTGTTGCATCCTAGTAAATGTGATTTTTATTTTTTGAAAATAGGGAGTGTTCCTAAAGATATTATGTCTGAACAATTTGTGGATGCTCCCTCAACAAGGACACATGCCTTGCCCACGATAGTAGCATGTGCTTGAAATGCTAATTTTTCTAATGCTAAAACTGATTGACCCGTACTAATTACGTCATCTACTAACAAAACTTTTTTGTTTTTCATTTTTTCAAATTCACATTTTGATAGATATAATCTTTGAACATTTGCAGTTGTTATGGATTTTACTTCTACCCACATAGGATTTTCCATGTATAATTTTTCTGATTTTCTTGCAACAATGTAATTTTTTTTGCTCTGTCTTGCCATCTCGTAACAAAGTGGAATGCCTTTACATTCTGCGGTTAAGAGTATATCGAAATCTGGTGATTTTTCTAGCAACATTTTTGCTGATTTTTTAGTTATTTCAACGTCTCCAAACATTATAAATGCAGCAATACTTGTTTTTTCATCAACACTACAGATAGGCAAATTTCGGATGCACGAAGCAACGTTTATGGAATAATACTTATTTTTTTCCATGTTTAATTGTTATCTCCTTTAAAATATTTTTATTAACCGGGGGGCCATGTGAACTTTCTTTTTCCGAGTAAATGGAAATGTAAGTGATTAACTGTTTGTCCACCATCGTCGCCGCAGTTATTGACTATTCTAAATCCATTTTCAAGATTCAATTTTTGGGCAATTTCTGGAACTTTTCTAAATATATTACCTACAATTCTCTGATTTTCATCTGTTGTGATTTCATTTGCTGAGCGTATATGTTTTTTCGGTATAATAAGAACATGTGTTGGTGCAGCGGGTTCTAAATCATTAAACACCAAAATTTCGTCATCTTCATAAATTATTTTAGAAGGTATTTCTTTGGATGCTATTTTGCAAAATACACAATCCATAATTATAAATGCTCCTTTTTATGAAAAATTTTTGCATAATCAGAATATGCTTAAATACAAAACAGTATTTTATATCTTAAAGCAATTATTGTCAATAGTAAACAAGCGTAAAAATATTTAATATAAAAATAAGACTAAAAAATTTAAATATGCCCTTGATTTACATGCAATTATGTAGTAATATACGTAATAAGTCATATAATTGAGTGAAAAAAAGGCAAATATCTTTAATAAATTAGAAAGGTGTGGTTGAGCAATGTCAAATAGTAATCCGCAAGTGGCGCGCGGATTTATGAAAGGCTTTAAAGATGGAATACCTGTTGCACTTGGCTATATTCCTATAGCTCTTGCGTGTAGTATTGCGGGAATTCAAGCAGGGCTTGGGATAAAGTTAACTGAGCTGTTAGGGACTATGGTATTTAGTGGTTCTGGGCAGAAAGCGGCCATTGATTTATTTGTAAGTGGAGAAACAGCGGTAATAATGTACGCACTTACATTGTTTGTTGTAAATTGTCGATATATGCTTTTTGCAATATCTATAGCACAACGATTCGACCCCAATATGAAAACTTGGCAAAGAGTTTTATTTGGGATACTTAATACGGATGAAATATTTGGAGTTGCAATGAAAGAGAAGGGAACTCTTGAGTCTTCATATCTTATAGGGTTAGGCACGTCTCCTTACATAGGCTTTTTTGTGGGAACGACTCTTGGTGCAATTGCTACTGATTTTTTACCTGTTTCTTTAAGGTCAGTTTTAGGCATAATGCTTTACGCAATGTTTATTGCTATAATAGTTCCATCAGCTAAAAAATCTAAAGCTGTTACAACAGTTGTTTTAATAGCTCTTGGTCTCAGTGCTATTATGGAATGTATTCCAGCTGTTAAGGCTCATTTAGAGGCATCTTGGATAATAATAATTTGCGCAGTAGTCACATCTTTGATAGGTGCATTGCTGTTTCCGATGAAAGAGGGAGAGAAAACTCTGGAAGAGAAGGAGGCTGAGGAACGGTGAGTCGAGAAAAGTTTTTGTTGGCTATATTTGCAATGGCAGGCGTTATGATAGCTGTAAAAATAATTCCGTTGCTTTTTTGTAAGAAAAAAATAAAAAATGTATTTTTGAAATCTTTTTTAGAATATATTCCTTATGCAGTACTTACGTCTATGATTTTTCCAGAAGTATTTCATTCAACGGGTAGTGTTGTGTCAGCGTCGGTAGCGGTTGTATTTGCACTAGTACTTTCTTATTTTGGCCAAAGTTTAGTGGTGGTGGCTCTTTCTTCAACACTTGTTGCGTTTATTGTTGAACAAGTTGCTGGATTGGTAAAATAAATGCAGAAGTAAAACAATCAATTCGTTTTGGAATTGGTTGTTTTTGCTTATATTAAAATTTTTTAAAATCTATGATTATGTGTGGTTTATAGTTTGTACTTATAGCAAAGAAGTCGAAAAATTGTAATACGTTATTTGAAACTCGTGTACATTGGTTGTAAAAATTTCGACAGGGATGTGTTGATTATTTTGATATAATGGTATATAATACAGCCACTGCAAAAAATAAGTTTACTGTTGTAGAGGGAAATTTTATGAATTTAAAAAATATAATTAAAAATCTTAAGTTTACTAAAAGTGAAGGTACCTTAGATATAGAAGTGGTTGATATTACCTATGATTCTCGTAAAGTAAAGAAAGGATATGCTTTTGTGTGTCTTGTTGGTCATAATTCTGATGGTCATGATTACATTCAGAATGCAATTGATAGTGGTGCTTCTGTAATTATATCTCAGATTGAAATAGATGTACCAAGTGTTACTGTAATACAAGTTGAAAATACCAGAACTTTTTTGGCGGGTATGTGTGTTAATTTTTTTGAACACCCTGCTAAGAAGTTGGTAACAATAGGAATAACAGGTACAAAAGGGAAAACCACTACTTCATTTATGATAAAATCAATATTGGAAAGTCAAGGGAAAAAAGTGGGGCTTATTGGTACGATTGGTGCGGTTTATTCGGATAAGGTTGTTAAATTAAATAATACTACACCCGAATCTTATGAGCTTCAAAAGAATTTAAAGCAAATGTATGATGAAGGCTATACGCACTGTGTGATAGAAGCATCATCTATAGGACTAAAAGATCATCGTTTGGATGGTATTACGTTTAACTTTGGAATATTTACAAATTTTTCTCATGATCATATTGGAAAAGATGAGCATAAAGACATTAACGAATATCTTGAATGTAAAAGCATGCTTTTTAAAAAATGTGAAGTAGGATTTGTTAATATAGATGATGAACGATACACGCAAATTATTAAAAATCACACATGTAAAATAAAAACTTATGGGCTAAAACATAAGCCGGATTATAAAGCTGAAAATATAAAATTGTTACACGATGGTAGTAATATAGGTGTAAAGTTTGATTTTGTAAGTAAAGATGTTTCGGGAATGCTTTGTTTTGCAATTCCTGGAAGGTTTAATGTATATAATGCGCTTGCAGCTGCCTCAGTGTGTTTATACATGGGTATAAAGTATGAAAATGTAAAAGTTGGACTTATGAAGTCTAGAGTAAAGGGAAGAGTAGAAGCTTTGAATATTTCGGATAAATATTCGCTCTTTATCGATTATGCTCACAATGCACTTAGTATGGAAAATATTTTGATGACTTTTAAAGAATATGAACCTAAACGTTTGATAACTCTTTTTGGTGCAGGGGGAAATCGCCCTAAAATACGTAGGTACGAGATGGGTGAAATTTCAGGGAAGTATTCTGATTTGTCAGTAATAACGAGTGATAATCCTCGTTTTGAAAATCCCCTCGATATAATAGAAGACATAAAAGTTGGAATAAACAAATCGCATGGAAAATATGTTGTTATACCGGATAGAAAAGAGGCTATTCGATATTGTATAGAAAATGCACGAAGTGGAGATATAATTATATTGGCAGGTAAAGGACATGAAGATTATCAAGAAATAAACGGTAAGAAGTATCCAATGGATGAAAGAAATATAGTAAAGGATGTTTGCGCTGAACTTAACGCTAATAACAAATAAGATATTGTTTGAAGTGAAATCATTGATTTGGTTGAAAGATTGAAAGTTATGTTTACGATCAATGTGACAAAATCTTGATTGAATTTGGCTTGTTTAAATATGATTATATTATTATATGAGGAGGAATGATAATGGAAAAAATGACGATAGCCGAAATAATAAGTGCAACGAATGGTCGATTACTTTCCGGAAATACAGCTGGAGAAGTAAATTCGGTTTGTATAGATAGTAGAAAAATGGTAAAAGGATCATTATTTATACCAATAATAGGCGAAAGTTTTGATGGACATGATTTTATTAAAGAAGCTTTTGATAATGGAGCTGTAGTTTCACTTGTGCAAAAGGAGCATTGCAAATTCGATATGTTACCAGGGGCTCTGATTGAAGTCGATTCTACGCTTGATGCATTTCAAAATTTAGCTAAGTATTATAGAAATAAGTTTAAAATTCCAGTTATAGGTGTTTCTGGAAGTGTTGGAAAGACTACCACAAAAGAAATGATTGCAGCAGCTCTAGGGAAAACACTGAATGTTTTAAAAACAGAGGGAAATTACAATGGACAAATTGGGCTTCCTCTTACAGTTTTTAGGTTAGACAGCACTTATGATGTGGCTGTTTTTGAAATGGGTATAAGCAAAATTGGGGAAATGGACAGGCTTGCTGATATTGCAAATGTAGATTTTGGTGTGATTACTAATGTGGGACTTTCACATATTGAAAATTTTATAGATATAAATACAACTTGTTCAGAAAAGATGAAATTAATAAAAAAAGAAAATGGTGTGTTGTTTTTGAATGGTGATTCTCCTGCATTGTTGAAAAATTCAAAAATGCTTGATAAAAAAGTGATTTATTTTGGAATAAATGGTTCATATGATTACAAATGTGAAGATGTTTGTTTTGGAAAAGGGGAAATGAAATTTACCTTGATTACAAAGTCATTTAAAGAAAATATGGTTATTCCTTGTTTAGGGATGCATAATGTGTATAATGCATTAGCATCAATTGCAGTTGCTTCTGAGCTTGGCCTCCATTTTGAAGATATAAAGAAAGGGCTTTCCGAATTTAAAAATGTCGGCATGAGACAGCAAATTTCTGATATGGGAGAAATAATCTTAATTGATGATTCGTATAATGCCAGTCCAGATTCGGTTAAAAGTTCTGTGAAAATTTTAAAAAATATAGATGCACCAGGGAAAAATATTTTAGTTATAGCTGATATGTTAGAGTTAGGTGATATGTCTAAGGAAATCCATTTCGATACTGGAAGATATATTGCTCTTGAGGGTATAGATCTTTTAGTAACAGTAGGGGAATATGCAAAATATCTTTCCGAAGGCGCCAAATCTATAAATACAGCATTGCAGGCTATCCATTGTACAGACAATTTAGAAGTTTTTGAAAAATTAAAAGAGTTTCTTAGGAAAGGTGACAAAGTTTTGGTTAAAGGTTCTAGAGGTATGCATACGGATGAAATTTGTAAAATGTTAAAAGAATATTATGTGTAGTAAATATTGTTTGAAATAAAGGCTGAATTTGCAGCTTTTATTTTTATCTTAAACAACGTACAGATAGTTATAAGAATGGAAATAAATTTTTTTATTTTCAAATATATGTTTTTGTTTTAAACTTAAATAAGAGATTTTACATGTTTAGGGGCGAGTGTTGTGAATCTAGATATAAAAGAAGCAATAAATTCTGTAAAAGAGTTATTTAAAAATTTATGTATTGATATTCCCGAAGAGACTCCTTACAGATTTGTAAAAATGTTAGAATATATGACATCGTACAGTAATATTTCTAATACTGAAATTGCAGAAGAAGTAAATAAAATTTTTCCAATTAATACATCAGTTGATTTAAAGGAAATGGTGGTTGTTAGAGACATAGATGCTTTTAGTTTGTGCGAACATCACATTGCTTTGATTTATGATATGAAGGTATCAATTGGTTATATTCCAGAAAATTTTGTATTAGGGCTTTCAAAAATAGTTCGTGTTGTTGACATGGTCTGCAAAAGACTCCAGCTGCAAGAAAAAATTGCTTCAGACATTGTGGATGTCATGGAGATATTGACTAAAAGTAAAAATGTAGCGGTGCATATTCGAGCCAAGCATAGTTGCATGACTGCGAGAGGCATACAAAACGCTTCTGCCGAAACAGTAACTACTTGTTATAGTGGTGTTTTTAAAGATGATAAAATGTTGAGAGCGGAATTTTTAAACAATATAAGTTGAAAATGTTGAATATTTTGTGAGGAAAAAATATGAATTTATCAGATAGTTATACTGTAAGAAAGATTTTAAATAAATTTGGATTTCAATTTTCTAAATTGTTAGGTCAAAATTTTATAGTTGATGCAGATGTATGTCCTGAAATGGCTTTGAGGTGTTGCGATGACCAAGATTCCGCAATAATAGAAGTAGGGCCTGGAATAGGTGTACTTACAGTGGAACTTGCAAAAAGGTTTAAAAAAGTTGTTTCGGTTGAAATTGATGAAAGATTAATACCCGTTTTGAAATATACAACTTCTGAATTTGCTAATTTAAAAATATTAAACAGCGATATTTTAAAAATTGATTTACAAAAACTCATACAAAATGAATTTTCTGGTTTTAAAAAAATAAATGTTTGTGCCAATTTACCTTATTACATAACTTCAGATATAATAATGTACATACTTGAAAACGATAAGATAAACATTGATTCTTTAACGCTTATGCTTCAAAAAGAAGCTGCCGAAAGAATATGTGCAAAACCTGGAACTCGAAATTCAGGTGCCATCAGTTTAGCAGTTAGATATTACGGAGAACCTAAAATTTTATTTGAAGTAAATAGAGAATGTTTTATGCCAGTGCCAAATGTTGATTCGTGTGTGATAAGGATAGATTTAAGCAAATCTGCATCTAAAAAAGTAGAAAACAAAAATAATTTTTTTAAAGTGGTAAAAGGAGCATATTCTCAACGAAGAAAAAATTTATTAAATGCTTTGAGCTCATATTTTTCAGTTGATAAAAGTTTTGTGAAAATGTGTTTAAACAAAGCATCTGTTAATAGTTCCTTTCGCGCGGAACAAGTTGATTTTGAAGGCTTTGCAAGGATAGCTGCTGTTATGTTCGATAAAGACGTAAAATAAATTGTTTAAAAATATTTGTTTTTAAACAATTTATGTATGTAGATGAAATTAAATCTTATGTTAGGCAAATATAGAAAAAAGGCAGCTTGTTTTATTTGAAAGCTGACATTCATTTTCTTAATTTTTTAAAAAAATCAGATAGCAAATTTGAACACTCAGACTCTAAAACTCCAGATATCACATTGGGTTTATGGTTATACGGAAGGTCAAACAAATTTATTACAGATTTACAGGAGCCAGATTTGTAATCTGAAGCTCCGTAAATTAAATTTTTTATTCTTGAATTAATAATTGCTCCTGCACACATAGGGCACGGTTCCAATGTGACGTATAGGTTACATTCTGTTAATCGCCAACGATTAAGTTTTTTGCACGCGCTGTATATAGCTTCAATTTCTGCATGATGTAAAGCATTGTTTGATTGTTCTCTTTGATTTTTTCCTGTTGAAATAATTTCATCTTTGTATGTAATGATAGCACCCACGGGTACTTCGTTTTCCAGTGCTGCTTTTTGTGCTTCTTTAATAGCCATTTTCATATAAAAAGTGTGTGTAAATTGTGTTTTCATATTGCCTCATTTTTTATTTAAAAGTATATTCTGTCTATTTCTATAATACAGTCGTAGTTTTTATCTATTTCTTTTACGTTTGCTGTAACTGATTTGATTATTTCATCATTACTTTGTGATACATCGTAGGGAATTGAAATGTGAAATATTAGAGTGATAATGTCGCCAGGCACTATTCTTAGATCGTAAACTTTTGCATCTTTATGAACAAGAGTGACGAGTTTAGAAATTTTGTCTCGTGTTTCCTTTATTGCTAGATCGTCTGTGACAATCGGATCTATGTGGATTATGGCATCACAATTAAAATTTTTTTTGAGTTTGTTTTCAATAATGTCTACCGCTTCATGTAACTCCATAATACTTTTTTCCGCTGGCATTTCAGCGTGAGCCGATATTACACTTTTATTAGGTCCGTAGTTATGAACAATAAGGCCGTGTACTCCAATAATGTCTGGTGAAGATAAAATTAAATCGTTAATTTTTTTCACAAATTCTGGAGAAGGAGATTCTCCTATCAGAGGGCGTAAAGTTTCTTTTATCATGCTTACACCGGTGAAAATAATGAACAAGGCAACTATTATTCCAGAGTAAGAATCAACTGAAATTCCTGTAAAGTATGTTACTAACATGCCAATGAGTATAGTTGCAGTTACTATTGAATCACCTAAACTGTCGAAAGCTGCTGCTTTTATGGCAGTTGAAGATATAATTTCTCCTATTTTTTTATTGAAAACACCAAGCCATAATTTTAATATTAGCGATAAAATTAAAATTGTTACTGGAAGTGCTCCAATGGAAATTGGTTCAGGATTAAACATTTTTTCAATTGAAGATTTCGTAAATTCAATTCCCATAAATATTATTGCTATTGATACAATAAGTCCAGAAATATACTCAACTCGTCCATATCCGAATGGATGGTTTTTATCTGCAGGATTTCCTGACGTTTTAAAACAGATTAAAGTAACCACAGATGAAATTGCATCAGATAAGTTATTAAACGCATCTGCACTTATTGCTATAGATGACGTGACTATACCGGCAAAAAATTTTCCGATAGCGATAATCAGATTGCACAATATACCCACATAACCGCTTAACTCGCCGAGATGATTTCTGGATTTGTTACCCTCTTTTCGAGATATAAATTTTTTTATAATATAATCACTAATCATAATTTGAGCACATCTCTGTGCTTTTTTACCCTCCTTTTATTCTATACAATGCATAAATTGTAAACCAGTAAATTTATATTTAGTTGTTTTAACTTTTAATATTTCCTGAAATACTTTCAATTTTTTATCTACCTTATTTTGTTTTCATTATACCGTAAAACAATAATAATTTCAAAGGAGTAATTGTGTTGGTTTACAATTTATGTGTTACAAAATAAAAAAAGAAATGACGGATAAATCAAGTTGTGTTACAGTTAATCAGATTGATGTTAAATTTGTTCCTATACTCCTCGTCACAACGGTAAAGTTGAACGTTCTCATAGAAAAGATAATGAATACTTTTATGCTATTTACTCTTTCTATTCTTTTGATGATTTTAAACACCAACTTGCTGTTCACAACAGGAAATATAATCATTTCCCTATACGCCCACTCAATTGGGCTTCTCCTTCTGACTTTATTTCCTCTTTTATCCTTCATGGGGAGGCCTTCTAATTTTGTAACACATCATTGACAAACCTACATTTTAAAACGGGACCTACAACTTAAAAGTATTGATTTATTGAGTTAAATATGTTATAACATAAAAGATATTGTATTTTAAATTAAGAAAGGAAAAATACTTTATGAAAAAAAGAATATCAGTTTTTATAGTAGTTTTTATGCTAATGTTTGTTCAGTTCAATTCAGTATTTGCACGTAATATGATTATATTCTGTGACCCTAATGATGAAATAACGGATTATATTCTTGATGATTCAAGAACTGAAGTAATAGTCGATTTTGCCGACGTAAAAACATTTGATTCTTGTTTGCAAAAATTAGGAAAATCGTTCGGCTGTTCTATTTTTAGTGAAAGAGAAATTACATCTTCAAATTTTTTGTATTGCTTTCCAAAATTTCACAATTGTAATATTAATTTAATTATTAAAAATTTTTATATTTTTAGTGTGTGCAATCGTGAAGCCTCAAACCGAGTGATAACTATGTTTGAACGTTCTATCTTGCCTTTTTGGGATAACCCGTTTGAATATGGATATGAAGATGCTCCAAAGGGATTTGATGTCTACGTAGAAGATGTTCCAGTTGATTAATAAAATGTCTATTATAATAAGTTTAATAAAGTAACTAAATATACTGGTCATAGCAAAAATTGTGTGAATTAGTATAAAGTATAAATTAGGCAGCGCTTTTTGACGAGAACATTTTAAAATTTTACCGTGCGAAAGTATGCAACCCCCTTGAGAAAATTTATAGGAAAGTGAAACCTCAAACAAAGAGGTTTCACTTCAGACTGTAGACAAAGTTCCGAAAGGGGCTTTGTTTTTTTGCAAAAAAAGATAAAAAAGAGGTAAAATGTGGTA
>CAKUPP010000018.1 GCA_934675165.1 uncultured Eubacteriales bacterium | reverse complement strand
AGGGATGATATTGGAAGTTACATCCGAACCGTGTATCACATGGTAAGCCATACTCCTAAGCGTGGGGTCGGAGGTTCGAATCCTCTCGTGGACGCCATGATAAGACGTATTTTTTGATACAGTCTGAGCCCAGTATTACTGGGCTCAGACTGTACTACTTACATCTATATTTGGCTTATGTGAATCTCGTCAATACAACTATTTATATAAAATCAAACCGCTAAAATATTTAATACCCCTGGATTAACTACTAGATATTCATCACCCAAAGTTCCGTTATTATCGATAATTGCATTAGTTTCTTTTTCATACAAAACATCGTACCCTAGCAGCTTAGTTAATAGCCCGGAGTTATGAAACAGCAATTGTTCTTTGGTATTAAATATGTTTAATTTTTTAATGCTCGTTTTGGGAAAATTGCAGTCTCTCCAAGCAAGTACATTTTTGAATTTTTCGGGCTCCATTTTAAAAACCAAATCTTTTATTTCTCTTAAATCGCTATTATTTAAAATTTTGGCAGAATCGTCTACAAACATCTTTGTAACTTCGCCATGTGGAACTAATTTATAAAGCATTTCATTATATAAAGTTTCATCATTTTCATATGGTTCCATCACTTTCCAATCGTTCGGATTGGTTGACCAAATCCAAATGTTAGCATGATTATACTGCGAGGTGGTATAAATTCCATTCCCCCGTTCCATGCTCAAATTATCAGAAAAAAACATTTTGCCCGATTTAAAATTATTTACATACTCTTTTGAAGATATACCTCTATATAAAGTCATTTTATTTTCAACGTTTTTTTCAAATTCTTCAAGTGAAAGCAATTTTGGTTTGTAAGAATTTTTCTCCAAAAAATCTTTACAAAGTTTGTCAAAATCTTCAACCGAGCAATCACTTGCATTATTTTTAATAAAATTTTTTATTGCTAGGCGTAACTTTATTGCACGATATTTTTTTACAATATACTTATAGTTTAAAGTGGGAAATTTTAATATCTTTTCTCCTGTTTTTTTACTAATAATCGAATTATCCTGTTTTTTATACTCCGTGTTGTCATCATTTACGGTTGTATTTTTAAGTTCTAAATTTACACCACACTCATCAAAAATATCGGGCGATATTTTACTAACATTTTTATGTATATTTATGCCTTTTAGAGAAACACAATGCTTAAACAATCCTTTTTCTAATACTGTAAGGTTCGTTGGTATATTTATATTTTTTAAAGAAATACAGCCAAAAAACGATTCTTCACCTATTGAACCTACCTTATTAGGGATGGTTAACGCTCCTAAATTTGCACAGAATCTAAAAGCTTCATTTCCAATACTTTCTAAATTATTAGGCAATTTCACAAATTTTAACTCAGGGCAAAAATTAAAAGATCTATTTCCTATTTTAACAATTGAATCAGGAAGAATGATTGCGCTCCACTTTTTATATACAGGTTTTCCAAACGCTGTGTCTGCAATTTCAGTAACTTTATAATCACTTACACTTTCGGGGATTATAACTTCCGCTAAATTTACATTTTTTACTTCGGAAACCGAAGCAGTATGATCAGACTCGTTTAATGTATAAACAACATCATTTTCCACGTGCTCCAAAGTTTTAGGATAATTATCATTGTCACACGCAAAAATTACATTACTCGGAATCATGAAAAGGGCTATTGTTAGTGTAAATAGTGCCATACTAAATTTAATTGCTTTCATTGTAGGTCCCCCATAAAAATTATACTTTTACTTAACATTGTAACATATTATTAGTAAAAAGTAAATGCTAACTTAGTATATCTATTATTCTTTTGTACAACTGTTTATCCAAGACATCTTTATACGTAAATATGTCTTGATTAAAATTTTCTCTTAAATACTTAACACTATTCAAGTATTTTTCTTCGTCGACACAGTATGTCTTTATTGCATCTAAAGATTTTATAGTAGACCATTCAAAAGTATTTGGAGAAACTACAAATAAGATTTTTTTTATTCCATATGTTTCCGCTTTTTTTACATTTAACTCAAGTTGATCAAAGTCAACAAAAGTGGGAATGCAAAAAATTAAAACGTCAACGTCTGATGCATGAAAATATGCTTCTGTTAATTTGCCAAAACTAAATTTATTAAAATTATTTACAAACATTCCACCGCCAACGTTTACAAGCCAAAGATCAATTTCATTATTAGCTTCTACACAACACATATAATTGTTAATAGAGCAAACGATATCTGGAAATACTATTTTTTCTGGGTACTCAAAAATATCACAACCATATATACTACCCTGCGCATTATATGTTACAGATTTTACAGAAAATTTATCGTTTACGAAATTTTTTATTAAAGATTTTTGAATATTAAATTTATCTAATGACCAAGATATTCCAGTAATTAAAACTAATGGTCTATTTAGAGCCGATAAAGTCTCATTATTAAAATTTTCATGTTTATAAATCAATGAATTTTTCAAATTTTTAAATTTACCTATAAATATTAACTCATAATCATTAAAGTGAGTTATTAAATTGTCAGAAACACTTAATTCATATTGACTGGAATTTATTATTAAAATTGTATCAAAATTTGAAGTTTTCTTTCCATCAAAAGAATAAAACTTTTTGTCGTCATGATTGTAAATTGCTACTATGTTGTTCAGTTTTAAATGGCAATCGACTCGATTACCTTCTGCCTTCGGAAGTACTATAATTGCAATTCTTTTATTTTCGATCTTTTTATATAAAGGCATTTTATCATATTCCAGTTCATCGATATAGTCTAATTCCGAGTTTATTTTTAAATCATACAATTTTTTTAAAACGATAAATTTATCTAATATAGGATTTTTCTCAAGCTGCTTTGCAAATAAACCTGAAAAATATGCACTTGCCATACTAGTAGATGAAAAATCATATTTTATACCATTTTCAAAAAATATTTTATCAACCATTTTAAGCGATAATGTAGACGCATTAATTTTCTTGACAATTTCTCTCTGATTTTGATTTACATCTATTCCAACAACATTTTTTAAATCAGACGGATATGATATTTCATTAGTATGTGATACGGCAGAAATTATTAAAATATTATTACTTATTGCCTGCTGGCAAATATCAAAAAGTTCAGGTAAATATTTAGTAAATCCTAAGCTAATATTTACTATATCTACTTTTAATTTAATTGCTTTTTTGATGCCAAGAAGTACATTTTCAATTTTTAATTCATTATTTTCATCAACAATGTTGATGTCCTCAATATCAAAATCTATATTCTGTTTAAGAATTTCTTTAAAGCAAAGGGTACCATGCTCTTGTGTTGGGATTTTATATTTTTCTATTATTTTATTTTTACTAACGGAAAAATGATTAACGTTACAAATACTTCTTTCAGCAGTTATTTTGTCTATACCGGTATCAATAATTGCAATTTTTATATTCATAAATTTTTCTACCTTCCTTATTTAACTTTATTCAATTGATAAATTATCAAGATAGTTTGTTAATTTTCTATTATTTTTTATATTTTCTAAATAATAAGCCAACTCTCTTTCTATCCTATTGCGGGATTTTTTGCAAAATTCATCTGTTAAATTAAAAATATCCTTAAAACATATGCTACAAAACTTAGCAGCCCAACAAGTCTTACACTTTTGTGTTTTTTCAACCGTTGTGTAAATTAATTTTTTTACTTTATTTATATCGACTCCATTAAAAATATCACCTATTTGGTACATAGCTTCGTTTTCATTTACTTTTTCACATACAATTATTTTACCGTCCGTAGTTATGAAATTTTTTCTTGTTCCAGGGATACAAAAACCACCAGGGAAAATATATTGTTGAAATGAGGGGGCGCTTAATAATGTGTGATACTTTTGCATATTTTTTAGTATGGATTTTTTTATCAAAGAATGATTTTGAGCTTTAATTAGTTCATCTACGGGTGTAAGTTTTTCTTTTTCAATGAGTTTCGAAAAGTGATTTGTTATATTACAATCTATCAACACTATTTCCATTTTGCAAAGTTTTTCTAAGAATTCATATTGTTCAATTGTACCCGTCGTTGGGCCTACCACAGAATTAAATGTAACATGTTCTTTAAAAAATCGAGGATTATACTTATATAATTTAGTTACGTTTTCAAAAACCTTGTTAAAAGAAGGTCGCCCATCACTTTGTATTCTGTATTTGTCTTGAATACTTTGAGGACCATCAAGGCTAACAGTTAGATAAAAATTATTTTCAATTAAAAACTCAATGATTTCATCATTGCCCAAAAGTAAACCATTTGTAGTTATATAATAGTTAGGTTTACAGAATAAATAATTATTTTTACAATATTTTATCACTTTTTTTATTAAATCAAATTTAAGCAAAGGCTCTCCTCCATAAAAACTTATTGAAGGAGGCAACTTACCTATAAAATAAGATCTTAATAACATTTCTACAGACTTAATTAATATGATTTCATTCATTTCATTTAATTCGCAAGGCGTTTTCAAATACTTAGGCATATATCCACAATACTTACATCTTAAATTACATTGCTCGGTTAACGCTAAAGTAATGCTTTGCATTTTGTTATTCACTAAATCAGATAATTCTAAATCTGTGTACGGGTAATCTACCTTAAACTCTATATATTTAGTAAAATCGCGCAAATTATTATCCTTTATTAATTTATAATAATTTTTATCACTTATAGTATTATTGTCATAATCTGCATTTTGGGGCAAAGCTATAACACTATTGGTCAAAGCATCAAACAAATAAGTTTGGTTATTTGTTTGTATTAATTTCGCTAAATATATTTTATTTAAATCCATAACATCTCCTCGCTTTGCACACTTCAACTAAGTTTTAATATTCACACTTTGGTGTAGCTTACTTGTGCATATAGAATATTAAGATACTTTAAGTATTAAAGATATTGTTATATAAAACCATTATAGATAGCTGCCCATGTAGCCATTACCGGCAGCAGAAAACGGTTTGCCTTGGCAGCCACATCCACAACGCAAAACTTTTACTATGTTATTCTTTTTAACTGAATTTAACTTTTTCAAAATTTTTTTATTTTTCATCACTTGTTCACCTCTTTTCTTACTAAATAAGCTACACCAAAGTATGAATATTAAAAAATTTGATTTAATAAAGTTTTGTTTTATTTATATTTGTCTGCTTGAAGGAAAAACATTTGTTTATATTTTTCACATTTTTCAATCAACTCAGAATGGCTGCCACATGCTACTATTTCACCATCATCAAATAAAACCACTTTACTAGCTAAACGCGCGCTATACATTCGATGCGAAACCAATATCATAATTTTATATTTACTTGCATCAGTAAATACTTTAAAAATTTCGTCTTCAGCTTTAGGATCAAGAGATGAGGTTGGTTCGTCCAGTATTAGTATAGGAGCATCGGAGTACATAGCTCGAGAGATAGCTAATTTTTGCCATTGACCACCAGAAGGTTCTATACCATCGGCATAAAAATTTTTTCCAAGGTTAGTGTTGTATTGTTTGCCATATTTTTTAATAAAATCATTAGCATGTGTTATACTCGCAACGGCCTTGATTTTATCGATATTATCTACATTTTCAACATTACCAAGTCCTATGCAGGTTTTTACATCAAAGTAGTACTTTATATAATTTTGCAAAACCACTCCAAATAGCTTACGATACGTTTCGATATCATAGTTGTTTATGTTTATGCCATTCAAGAAAATCGTACCATCTTGCGGGGTATATACTCGCAAAAGCAACTTTAAAAACGTCGATTTACCACTTCCATTTTCTCCAACTAAACAAATACTTTTTCCAAATTCAATTTTCAAATTTATATTTTTTAGAGCAAAAACACTACTGCCTGGGTATTTAAACGAAACATTTTTAAATTCAATAATAAAATCATCTGCCAATTTTGGTAAAGTATCATTTTTGGGTAAATTAAACACTGTTTCCTGCGAATTCAAAAATTCAAATAAACTATCTAAAAAAAGTAGACTTCTATTATTTGATGCAATAACATCTACTAAATTCAAAATTAAAAATTCAAATGAAATAAACGATGGCGCATAAAATACAAATTCAGAAATACTTATAGATTTTGAAATTGCCAATTTTAGTAGGTAAAACTCAGAAAATGCAATAGCAGAAAAAACCAAAACACAACAAATACTCATATATATTAGAAATTTATGGGTATGAACATGATGAGTATTTACAAATTTGTCAAAAAGTTTTTTTCGTTTTAATTTAAAATGATCGTACAAATTAAATACTCTGACCTCATTGGCATTTTCTGGGGTCGTCATCAAAGAAAAGTAATACCATATTTTGCGTGTGTCAGTAGTGCTTTGCTTTACAAATCTATAATAAGATTTATTTAGTTTTAACTTAATATAAAGAGCTGGGAATACAGATGCCACAAGAAGTAGCATTAATCTGTAGTCAAACTTCAAAAAAATCAAAACATATCCCGCAATACCAAAAATAGAAGACAACATACTAAACAAAGAATCGGAAACATTTAATGGTTCATAAGTTGATTTGTCTAGAGTGTTCTGGTAAAGATCTAAGAAATACGGGTCATCCATTTTGCTTTGACTTATTTTCTGAAATTTGCATGCAACCAAATTTTCTATACTGTGTGCTAATTTTATACCAGTAATGTTATACAAAGCATTTTTTATATTAGCCATATAGAAATTTAAAATATTGACTAACAGCAAAAATGCTAACCAAAAGAAACTATCGTTGAAAGCTAAAGATCGGCACTCTAAATTCCTACAGATTTCAGATATTGACCACGATGTTAATAGTGAGGATAAACCACTAAGCAATGTAATAAAAAGTGAGCTAAAAAGTGTCCATGGACCTGCTTTATAAATCTGAAATATTACAAATTGTATTTTATGTAATTCACTTATAGTTTTTTGACTAATTTTATTAAACATTCCGCCACCATCACCCTTTGAGAAATGCTCTTAAAGCATCGACAAGAAATAAGCAATATTGAACATATAAACGCAACCCTCGACACAAAACGACCTTTCACATGGAAAGTTATGGCACGCTGAGGAATATTTGCCAAATAAAATTTTAATTAAAATTAAGTTATATATATATATAATGATTTCTTAATATTTATAAATAATTTTGGAGTGTTTTACAAGTTTTGTGTGTTATTTTTGGATATTTTCAAAAAAAGTTATATTTAACAAATACCAAATATTTTCCTCATACAGAACAACACAAAATTAAAACTACAGAAATTTTATTCTGTAACTTTTCGCTTATGATATATTTTATTTAGAATATTACACTAACTAAAAGTGTATAATTTTTCAAAAATCCAAATTATGTAATAAACCCAAATTTAACTTTATAAAATTGTAATTTCATCAGCCAAATTACAATGTAGACAAACCAAGTATGGAGAGTTAATCTAGGATTTTTACTAGGGGGTTGCATACTTTCACACGCTTAAAAAAAAATAAAATTATCCGCATGATAGTTTATATAAAAAATCTGGAAAAGTATGATTATTAATACTCTTTCAGATTTTATTTTTTTCTTATAATCGTTAAATGAACTATTCTATACTTCAGCTCCAATTTCAGACTATTATAATTACGTTATTACATCATGCTCGATGTTGTTATTTAAAAAATAATTTAAAAATTTAAGAAAAACATGTTTACATTTTTTTACACATAAGATACAATGTATATGCGGTAAACTTATTTTATATACTACATCACAGTAGCAAATTCAATATGAAACGAGGAATTTTATGAAAAAATATTTTTACTCTCTTATACTTATTTTATCTTCCATGTATTTATTCAACTTTATTTCAGTAGATACTAAAAATCAAATATCCAAGTACATATTAAACAACTTCGGAACATATGATCAAATCAAAAGATTTGCAATTGCACTTAAAGTTGAAGATGAATCAAACAGTCACAAACTTTTAACTAAAAGCGACCGCAAAAATCTAAAACTAATAATTGAATTAGATAAACAAACAAAAAATTATAGCAAGAAAGATAAGCCAAAAAATCAAAAACAATTGAATAATTCTGAAGATTTAACCAAAAGAGCACGAGAAATGTTAAAATCAATAACTCAAAATTGTAAGTTAAGTTTACCTGAAATAAAAAATTTACACAAAAAAGCTATAGAATATAAAAATAAGCTGATTAAGATTGATGATAAAAATTCAAAATAATCACACAGCAAAAAATGAGGTTGGGCACGAAAAGCAACGTAGCCCAACCTTATTTTCTAGTATGTGCTGCAGTAATACAATTTACAGATTTTGCTCCATTTTTAATCAATATTTCTGAACATTCTCTGAGCGTGCTTCCTGTTGTGCAAACATCATCTACAAGCAAAATATTTTTTCCATTTATGCGTGCAAATGGAGAAACTTTATATAAACCTTTTACATTTGCATTTCTCTCACTGGCAGATAATCTATGTTGCTCTTTATCTACAGATACTGCACTTAAAAGCTTTTTGCATGGTATATCCATTATGTTACTTAGTTCACAACTTAAAAATTCACATTGATCATATTTTCTAATAATTTTTTTAAAATATGGCATTGGAACGTAAGTTATCACATCTATACTTTTATAATATCTATATGCACATTTTGACATTTCTTCTGCAAAAAATTTACATAAACCCAAACGATTTTTAAATTTAAACTTTAATACCATTTCTCGTACAAAATCTTTGTATTCAAATGGAGAAACACAGTAAATCTTACATTTATTAAAATTATTGGACACTTCAAACTTTTCACCATCTACAATAAGGCTATCAAAACACCTATTGCATACAATTTTATTTTCAAAAATTAGTTCCTCACAACATGCACACTTATCAGGAAATATTAAAGAAAAAACATAACGCAAAATATTCATATTGTTAATTCAATTGTTCAAGCGCCTTTTTTAACAAAGAATCATCTTCATATTCGAGTGAATTACTTTCAAACAAATTTTTTTCATCATCACTCATATTAAAAACTACATTAGGCTTTACTCCATGGTTGAAAATAATGTTTCCTGATTTTGTAACATAATGTGCATCAGGAAATATGATCACAGAATGATTTGAGAGTGTTAATGTTTTTTGCCTTGCAGCAATCCCAGCTGTTTTTGCCCCCACTACTTTACAATTATTATCTCGCGCAGCAGAAGCAATTATCTCTGATGCACCTGATGTGTTTTCATTGATTAAAACACAGATATTTAATTCTATACCTTTGTCTGAAGCACAAACTATTTCTTTTTCGCCTTTTTTGTCAATAGAACAAATAAGCTCATTTCCTGAAAATAAAAATTTAACGATTTCAATAACTTCAGAATATTCTCCGTCAGAACATCCTCTTAAATCTATAATCAAATTACTTACAGAATCCGTTATAAATTCATTTACTAATCCTTCAAATTTGTTATGAGCGTTAAGAGCAATGTTTCCAAATTTAACATAACCGGTATTTTCATTAATCTTAAAATGAGAAATGTCTGCTTCTCTTACAGATCTCAAATTAACATATTGCTCATATTCTTTCGCCGTAAAAAATTTACAGTCTTCACTATCCAACCCATTTATGTAACCACGGCAAAGCTCATTTTTTAAACTTTCCTCATCAACCTCACCAATACAGTCATTTCGAACACTATAATCTACATCACTTAATAACGAATACATTTTTTGTTTTTCTTGAGTATAAGAAACTACACTATTAAACTTATTCATAGCCATTTTGTATCCAATAGAATATACCAAAGCACCAACAACAAACAATAATGCTATGCAAAACAACAATGATATTTTTTTGTTTAAAAAATTCATATAATTTCTACCTCCAATTAATCCTTAATACGAAAGAATTTCTCTTGGATTTCTTCTTATACCATTTACCCTGTATTCAAAATGAAGATGTGGCCCGGTAGAAAATCCCGTATTACCAACATTTCCAATTAACTGACCTTGTGAAACTGTTTGACCAACTGACACGGCTACATTGCTCATGTGACCATAAAGTGTAGAAATTCCATTTCCGTGATCAATAACAACATATTTCCCATATCCTCCACCACCACGGCCCTTAGAATCTACAACACAATTAACCATAATTACCCTTCCCGAAGCCGATGCCACTATACTTGCACCATAAATACAATGACCTGCAATATCAATTGCACCGTGTACATGTGCTCTGTCTTGCGTATCACTAAACCCAGAGCTTATAGTTTTGAATCCGGGAACAGGCCAAATAAAGCCACCTTTGTGTACAACTTTTTGAGAAGGACTTGGAATTGGTTTGTTCTTTTTAGCTGCCCCTTCCCTACGACGTTTTTCCTCTTCCTCTTGTTTACGCTTTTGTTCCTCAAAATAACGCGTTATTTCTGAATCAATCTTCTTTATTTGCTCATTATTCTGATCAATTGCATCTTTAGCTTTTTTTTCTGAGTCCTGCAACTGACCAAGCAATTTTTCACTTTCATCATATAATCCTTGAAGATTAGTTCTACTTTTTTCAAGATTATTTTTTTCATCTTCTTGATCTTTTTTAGTAGCTTTAATTCGTTTTTCTTTTTCTTCGATTACTTTCAAATCGTTTTTTAAATCATCAATAAGTTTCTTTACAGTTTTACTTACTGATCGAACTATATCTGTTTTATCAAGAAAATCTTCAAAATCTTTGGCACCTAGTATTATATCCAAAGTAGAAGTATCGCCAGAAACATAAATAGATGCTAAGCTTTTACGTAAAAGTATTATTTTATTTTCCATACTTTCTTTAATGCTTTCTATTTGTGCTTTAACATCCAGTATTTCATTTTCCAAATCAGATATGTATTTATTTGAAACATCTATTTGTTGTTGTACAATCGTAATTTTATTATCTAAAGCATCTTTGTTTTTAGCTTCTTTAGTAACATCCTCATTCGCTTTTTTTAACTGAGCTGCAAGTTCTTTTTTCTTTTTCTGAAGTTCAACTTTTGACTGCTTGCTTTTTCCTACATCAAAAGCTACTACAATCGGGGAAAATATGTAACCTGACACTAAACTTAATGACATTAAAGCACAAAAAATAGAAACAACAAATTTTTTACCATGCCACAACGTTTCCACCTTCTTTCGATAAATAACGTCTAATTGAAATAAAGCTTCCAACAACACCAAAAAATGTACCTGCCGCAGCAAAACATCCCAAAACTTTCCAAAAGATTTCTTTGAATATTACACCACTAAAAGGTATCACCTCTAAAACTACTTCCCACATTGTATTATATACTACTTCCAATACTAATGTTGAAATAACTGCCGCTACCAATCCAATAATCATTCCTTCAATAATAAAAGGTGCTCTTATGAATCCATTTGTTGCTCCAACAGACTTCATTATACTTATTTCAAAGCGACGACTGTGCATTGAAATCCTGATGGTATTTGATATTATAAATAGCGAAACTAATCCCAAAGAGCACACCACCCATAGTCCAGCTTTTGCAATAAGCTTACTTAAATTCGAAAGTTTTTGAGCAGTTTCACTTCTATCTCCAACTGATTCTACTTCATCAATTTCTTTTATGTCACTAACAGTTTTTTCATATAGTGACAAATCTTTCATCGAAATATGGAATGCTTCTGGAAAAGGATTCTCTTTTTCACACACTACTTCATACAATGATCCTAAAACGTCTTTGTATTTTTCCGCTGCTTTATCGCTAGAATAATATTCGCAAGTGGCAATATTGCTAATTTTTTCTATCTTCTTTCCAACCAAAATCGCTTCGGAAGGTGTTATTTCTTTTTTTAAAAATACGTTTACATTATTTCTGTTCTCTATAGACTTAAGAGCATGGTTAACATTGTAGGAAATCAAAACAGCCCCACCTGTTAAAATCATACAGCACACCATAACAAGCATTGAAGCTGCAGACATAACACGGTTTACCCACACGTTTTTAAATCCTTCTCTCAAAAAATATTTAATAGAACTCATACTCATTGACTTATATCACATCTTTCACTATCGTTTCTAACTCTACCATCTGAAATTTCAACAACCCTAAAATTAAAACGTTTTACTATACTAATGTCGTGGGTAACCATTATAACCGTTGTACCGCATTTATTTATCTGACTAAGAAGTTCAACAATCTCATATGACATCGAAGGATCTATATTACCTGTAGGCTCGTCCGCGATTATCATACCAGGATTATTGACCAAAGCACGTGCAAGTCCAACTCTTTGTTTTTCTCCGCCAGAAAGTTCAGAGACCTTTCTGCGTGCCTTATCGCTAAGCCCTACCAAGTTTAAAACATAAGGTACACGTTTTCTTATATCTCTACTCTTTGCTCCAACAACATGCATAGCAAATGCAACATTATCATAAACTGTCATCTTTTCTATAACTCTAAAATCTTGAAAAACTATTCCCATGGTCCTCCTTAAATAAGGAATTTTCCTTTTTTTCATTCTCTTCAAAGAGCAACCATTTATTAATATATCTCCCTGATTTGCCTCTTCTTCTTTAGTCAAAAGCTTCAAGAATGTACTTTTACCAGACCCAGATACACCAACAATAAAAACGAATTGGCCATCCGGAATGCAAAGGCTTAAATTATTTATGGCTTTTGAACCGGTATTGTATTGCTTGGTAACATTTTTAAACTCTATCATAATATCTCCTATTTCAAAAATCAATGTGCTGCCGAAAAAACGGCAACACATTCTAGCAATTTTTATAATCAATTCATAAATTTAACATCTTGCCCTACAATATTTTCAACTTCCACACAGTGAATCTTCTTAGAATTTAACAGGATTAGACATCAAATATTTTTTGACCATGAGAGCTACTTTGAATACAATCGCATCTTCAAATTCTCTCAAATCCAAACCTGTGATTTTTTTAATTTTTTCGAGCCTGTAAACCAAGGTGTTACGGTGAACAAACAGTTTCCTAGAAGTTTCCGAAACGTTTAAGCTATTTTCAAAAAACTTCTGAATTGTAAACAATGTTTCTTGATCCATTGTCTCAACAGAGCCTTTCTTAAAAACTTCTTTCAAAAATGTTTCACACAATGTAGTCGGTAACTGATAAACAAGACGCGCTATTCCTAAGTGATCATATGTAATTATATTTTTTTCAGTATCAAAAACCTTACTTACTTCAATAGCTATTTGAGCTTCTTTAAACGACCTTGCTAATTCTCTCACTCCGGTAACTGCGCTTCCCACACCTACCACACTGTGCGTATAATACTCACCAGAAAGAGTATCCACTATTGACGCAGCTAATTTTTCAAGCGATTTTGGATCGGTATCTTTGCGAATTTCTTTTACAATAGCTATATCAGTCTCATTTATATTAATCACAAAATCTTTGCTTTTATCTGGGAAAAGACCTTGAATAACTTCAAACGCAGAAGCGTCTGATTTTGATGTGACCTTTACTATCATACATACACGACTAACATCACCATTAAATTTCATTTCTCTGGCTTTGAGGTAAATATCGCCAGGAAGAACATTATCAAGAAGAACGTTTTTTATGAAATTAACTTTATCGTACTTTTCATCATGATGCTGTTTAACATTGTTCAGCGCAATCGATAAAATAACTGCTTCTCTGACTGCCGCATCATCAGTCCCTGTGACAAAAACCGCATATTCTGGGCGAAGCGGGCTACCAAAAGATTTGAATGTATAGTTCCCAACAACAAATGTACCTGTATTAGAAAAGAAATCAGGATTTATAGAACCAACATTCTCCCCAACCTTAGCTATATCATTACAAGCTATTATAGTTGAGGATTCATCAATTACTCCGGTTATTCCTCTCATAACATCTGCAGCTTGACGCAATATACTTTGAAACAATCTGTTTGACATGAATATATAACCTCTTTCTTTTTTGATCTACCAAACTTTCGCTTGAATGTAAATAAATAAGTGATTCTTTTATAAATTATATACAATTAATTTGACTTTTGCAACCTTAATGGTCAATATTTTTTGGGGTTTTTGACAAAAATTACGTTTTGCACATTATTAAACGATTTTTTTTTCGTTTATATTAAAAATCCACTATTTTTATCCTTAAAATATGCTCTCAATTTTCACTTTTTTCACTCGCAAATATTTAAATCAGGTTGCTCACGTAAAAACTTACGCATTTTTTATCACATTAAAGACACATTTCTATTTATTAAACGCGTAATAATCAACATAATTCAAATATAGATAAATAATTATAATAATTTTTTTAATATGATTTTTTTCTTTCGTTTCATAATTTTTTCAACTAAATTTTTTCATTTTCTCATAATTCAGTATTTCCACAACTTGATATACTCAAAAAATATCCATATTCAAATTTCAAACTCAGACGTATGAGTAATTAATCTCACCTTAACTAAAAAAGTATTTTTCACATATTAATTCTTTTACAAGTGATAAAAATTTCAAATTACTTGGCGGCTTAATGCCACATCCAAAAATCTCAATAAAATATTTATTATTAATAACTTCTTTTCTTTTTATTGTATTCCTTATAGCTGCTTCAACAGCTTGCGGAGAAGTTAAAGCTTTGTTAGAAATAAATCTATAAATTTCGCTTGCATAAACTCCATTGGCTTCTGAAATCATGTATTCAATAGCCTGATAAATATATGTATAACCTAAAACGCTTGTTGGTATCCCAAGTGATCTTAAAAACGATTTTATTTGCCCCTGCGTAATTTGATTACAATTAAAGTTTTTTCTACATACTGAAATAATAGCTTTTTTTAGTAACGATAAAATTACAGGCTTCTCTACGTAATAATCTACCTCATAACTAAAGTTTTTTTTTAATATAAATATGTTGTCAAAATTAGATATAACTATTATTTTAAAAGTTCGATTATATATCTTTTTTAGCTTTTCTAAAATTTGTACTCCTTCAAAATCTTTAATACAAGAGTCAACAACTATTACATCTGGAGAATAAAATTCTAAATATTTATCAACATTTAACTCTCTTTCCGAACAAACACAGATATTTATAACTTCATCATTTTCAAAAAATTTTTCCAATCTTTTTATAAAATTTTTATCATCATTCAATACCAAAACTCTAACAGGATCACGCATTGAATTTACTGAAACGCTATTTTTTGCATTTCTGCATAAAAACATTAAACAAATACCTCCATTCACAAATATTTAGTGATTATAAATCACATTTATTTAAATTATAATATCTACTTATATAAAAGTCAATTGTTTTTTATTTTAATTATATTTGTTTTGTTATTATATTGAAATCTAAATTTTACAAAAAATATTAAAAAAACAAATTATTTCAACATTTACACAACTGGTACAAGTTGAAATAATTTGAATTTTTATTCAAAAACTGAATTATATTTTATCATTTTCGTGATTTAAACTTATAATAATTCACGATTCCTCTAGCATCTGCTTGAGCTAATTTCTTTAATTTTTCATCAGATGACAAAAATTTTTCATAATCATTTTTTGCACTCAAATACGCATGTTCAATCAAAATAGCAGGAACATTTTTCCTAATGCCATGACGTATAATTCCATACCAATCAGAGGTCTCTCCATTAGGATACTTGTCCCCATCTGTTGAAGGTTTCCGAAAAATGCCATTCTTTATTTCAGTCCCGCCATTAACACGAGCAGGAACATCTGGAACAGCTGACAAACCAATATTTTTTAATTCTTTGAGTATACTCCTTGCCAAATTTTCTTCTAAATCATAAAAATTATTATACCTTGAACGTGTAACTAAAATTTCGCAGCCACCTTTAACATCTCTTTGTGATGCATTGTTGTGAATAGATATTACAATATCTGAGTCTTTATGTACACGCTGCTCTAGCGTGGGGCAAAAACTACCGTCATGAGTCAATTTTACAACAACGGCTCCATCATCTGATGTTTTATAATTTTCCAATTCTTCTTTCAAATATTTTGCTATTTTTAAATTTAAATCTTTCTCAAGAATTTGTACTCCGTTATAAACATATACACATCCAGGGCTTTTTCCTCCGTGGCCAGGGTCAAGTGTAATTCTAAAATCTTTAATAGTTCTTGCCTCAACTATTTTACAAAAAAACATAGTAAAACACATCAAAATCAACATTGCCCCAACCACGGCATGTACACTATTTGCTAATGCAAAATTTAATTTTTTTAACAGTGACATTAGTTTCCGCCCTTTCATTTTTATTTTGTCATAACCTTGTTATCGTCAAGTATTTTTTCCACAGAAGCAGCCAAACGACGTACTTGAGTACGGTATTCCGCTGTTTTTTCCAAATTACTTCTTTTATCCATCAATTTTACAAGCATTTTGTTCATATTTTTACAGCTTTCTACTTTATCATTTATACTGTCCGTATTAGAAAAGTCTTGAAAATTTTCATCAAACTTGCAAACAATTTTTAACAAATTAATATAATCATTCGGCAAAATTGGTTGAGGTATATTAGCAGGTTTATCATATTCTTGCTTTGCTTGCCGTGTATATTTTTCAGATTTATCTTTTAATTTTGAATTAAAAATACTCTTTAAATTCGTTACTACATTTTTTAAATCATTGTCTGTATAATTATCTGTATGACCCATATTCTTTCTCCTTTCCATAAATATTGTATATAAATGATACAATATATTTCGAAGAAAGTCAATGTTATTTATAAATTAAACTGGTATTTAATTTAATTTTTATCATTTATAGCTAATTTAATTTTCGAAAGAGGATTTGCATCAACTGCATCTTTAATCTGTTTACTGCATACGTGTGTATATATCTCGGTCGTCCCTAAATTTTGATGACCTAAAATATCTTTTAATATTCTTATATCAACCCCACCTTCTTGATACATCAAAGTTGCTGCGGTATGTCTAAGTTTGTGGACAGAATACCCCATTCCACCCAAACCAGCAAGTTCAAGATATTTACCAACCAAATGTTGTACAGTTTTTTGACTCAACCTGTTTTTGTTTCTACTTATAAACAAAGCATTTTTATCTTTTACTCCATCAATCGTTCTCACTTTTATATAATTTTCAATTGCTACTTTACACGCATCATTTATATAAATTATTCGTTCTTTATTCCCTTTACCAATTATTCTAAGAGATCCATCATCACGAATATCCCCTACGTTTATTCCTACAAGTTCTGATAATCTTATTCCACAATTTAAAAAAAGCATAAGTATGCAATAATCTCTATACTTATATTTATCTCCACAAGAAAGCACAACATCCAAAAGAGCTTTACTTTGATCTAAAGTTAAAAATTTTGGAAGTCTTTTACCGATTGAAGCTGTTTCCAATTCTTTAAGAGGATCAGCATCCAATTCACCTATTTTATTTGTAATATATTTAAAAAACATTCTCAAACTACAAACTTTTCTATTACGAGTCACAGCTGAATTGTGCCGATTTCGAGAAATATATTCCATATATTCAAATACATCAGTTAGCGTTATTTTTTTTATTGTATCTACATCAATATCTTCAATAGATATAGTATTAAAATCAACATCAGTGTCAACCATACCAAATTTTATTTTTATATATCTAAAAAAAGTGCGTAAATCCAAAAAGTATTCATCAATCGTTTTTGGGGATTTACCTTTTACAGTCTGAAGATACCCCAAAAATTTTTTTATTATTGTCGGACTTTGAGAAATGGCGCTTTGCTTCATGTAAATTAACACCCTCGCTTATAAATAATTTTATTAACAAAATTCATTTAATAATAAAATATAACAATAATATATTTTTAAAATAAAATCCAGAAAATATGGCATCCCTCCCACTGCTAAAAGCAACAGAGAAATGCCTTTAAAATTTTATGGAGCTGATAACCGGACTTGAACCGGTGACCTCTTCCTTACCAAGGAAGTGCTCTACCTGCTGAGCTATACCAGCAAAAATGGCAGGGGCAGAAGGACTCGAACCCTCGACACGCGGTTTTGGAGACCGCTGCTCTACCAACTGAGCTATACCCCTTAGTATAATTCTCCACAAAGACCATGGTAATTATACTATGAGTTAAAAATAATGTCAATACCTTTTAAAACATTTAGAACGTAATAATTTTTCACTCTTGTAAATAAGCGATTGCTTGCTGAAGATAATAAAATGGTATATGCAAAACTTTTCTTAATTAGCCACAAAAAATCAAACATAAAAAACAACTATTCTCAAAATTGTATTTAAAATGTAAGGTAAAATTACAAATATGAATTTTTCAGGATTTATTCTTGCCTTTTGAATACGGTGTTGCAAATATTCCACGGTTGGCTTTAAATAGCATTTCTCTTTTTGCTTTTGTATTACCCGCTGGAATACTTGCTAGAGATTTGCTCTTGTATTTAGGAATTTTATTTCCTGCACTACTGCGCAATTGTGAAATACGTTCTTCTACTTTCTTAGAAACAGAATAATTTTCCGGCTTTTTCTGCACACTATCTTTTGATTTGACACTTTTTTGATTCATTTTACTATATATATTATTAACAATTGCTTCCCACTTTTCTTTAAATTTTGTCAATTTTTCTTCAGCTTTTTTAAATTCTATTAATGCATTTTTAATAACTACATTGTTATTAACGCCTACACATTGTTTATACGTTTCGTAAATACTATAATAATTGCGGCCTTCTTGTGCCTGACTAAACTCTTTTAAAACATTTCCACGTATGGTTTTACACATACCTATAATACCATTTCTATCACTGCCAATCTTATCTTCTAAGTCTTTAGCATATATATTCGACAAATTTTTTAAATCTTCTAAATTTTCGCATTTATAATCAATATACTTACATTTTTCTTTTAGCGATAGTTTATTAAAATAATTATTCACTTCTCCAAATTTAGCATTAGTTTCAGGAAATGATTCTGCAGCATCATAAAGCTTTTCGTATTCTTGAGTTTTACGTTGTACTTCGTCTAAACCTGTTTTCAAGACTTTACACACTTCGTTACAATACTCATTAAATTTTTTTTCAGACATATCATATATATTATTATATTCTTTTGCGATATTGTCTACATCTTTTTTTAATTTATCTTTAAAATTTTTCATCTTTTCTACTACTTCTGTGCCAAGTTTTGAAATTTTTTTACATCCATATATTTTTAGAATATATTTTTCATATGTTAAATTATTATTGATTTTATTGTTTTCAGGAATAGCATCGTCATACTTTTCTCCACTCCAAGTCGTGAATTCATCTTCTTGAGGATTACGTAAAGCATAAATAAGACGCTGACCCCCATAATCAAATACTATCTTAGCTAAATCCGATGATTTATCATTTTGACCACCTTTACGAAATTTTAAATACTTGGTTCTCATTTTTTCAAATGTTTTTAAATTTTTATCACTAGCATAAGATTCAAGTTCTTCATATATCTCTAAGTATCTTTTTATACTATTTTTAGTCTCTGTCAAAAAATTAACAACGTCATTGCAGTAAGCAAGTGTAAAAATAATACGACGTGCCTTCTTCTCTTCCGTTACGTTTAAATTTTTTCTCTTAGAAAGAGTTTTATAGTCTTCGGGATAAAATTTATATTCCAAATTAGAGTCTATATCATTCGGCAATTCTGGTTTATATTTTTCATTTATTGTCTTATTATATTCATTTAGCTTTTTTTTAAATTTAATAAATTTTTTATCCCTAGCATATTTCACCAGTTTATCATGATAATGTTTTAAAAGTTTCGTACAATCTTTAACCAATTCACTGTCATTAATTTTTTCAATAGAATTACTAATATATTTTTTTATAAAATTATTTAAACTAATCGATTTTATAGAAAAAAGTTTTACTATCTTTTTACGCATAACATCTTCACCTGCTTTTTTATTTTTTTGTTTTTTATATTTATATTATATAATTATTGTAAAAATAGTCAATAAAATTATACTATAAATATAAAAATATTTTTATACAAAAAAATATGCTTGGACCATCATCCAAAAAGATCGTCCAAGCATTATAATTTTAATTCAAAACTTATTTTTTCAACATGTTTAATTCAAAATCTACTTCCATTGTATCTTCGCCTTTTTCAACCATTTCATAAATTCCCGAAGCATCCGCAGCAACAGCAAACTTTCCAACAACGGACGGATTAAAATTTTCTTCTGATTTTATATTTTCATCAATATTATATGCTATGAAGAAATAATACTGTTTTCCGTTGTATTTAAACTCTCCTACAGGCGCACCCATCACATTTTTTAAGTAATTTTCTTTTTCATTACTCAAGCTTCTGTGAACAGCATCCATGCATTTCATCATGTCTTTGTTGTCTTCTGTAAAAATAGACTTTATTTTTTCTTCCGAATACACTGTCACATTTTTACTAGTTAAAACAAATTTTTTACTTGCACTCGAATTACTGCCATCATTTTTTCCCTTTTCCAAATCGACTGCCTCCTCTTTCTGGTTTTTTTCCTCTTTTTGCTCTTTATCTTCTTTCAACTGGTTATCTTCATTATCTTCAACATCTTTATTTGCTTCAACTTCTTTTTCTACAGGAGTTTGTTGATCTTCAGAATTATCGTCATTAACATCTTTATCATCTTTATCACCTTGATCAACATGATTAAATTTATTGCTTATTGCATCATTGATTTTAGGAATATTATCAATTATATCTCTACTCGGATTCACAAAAAACCATATTGCACTTCCCACTGAAATAATTCCTATTGATACACATCCCAAAACCACCATAGCTTTTTTATTTTTTATAAATTTCACGAAAAAATTTTTATCGATCATTTTAAATCTCCTTGCATTTTAAATTTGCTTACAAACACATTTTACCACAATAACTTAACATTGTCAATATAATTTTAAAAAAAAATAAAATTTCAGTTAAATATCAATTTGATTTTCAATATCATTTTCCACTTACCAACGTCAAAAACTTGATTTCAATACAAGCAAAATTTTTAAACTAGCACTTATATTCTTAAATTATTAGTTTATAGTACACAATCCAATTAGCCTATATCAAATCATTTTGTATGATTATAGTGTATCTCTAGTTATCCAAACTAGCTTCAAGTTCTTTTATTTCACTAATCAATAACCCTGTTGCATCTGAAATTTGTTGCAATGGTAAACCCATGCTTAAAAGATTAACCGCAATACCAATTTTACCTTCTTTAATACCTTGCTCCTTACCTTTTTCTATACCTTCTTTAACGCCTTGCTCTTTACCTTCCCTAACACCTTGTTCATATCGTTCTTCATTAATTGCCATTTCATTTTGTAAGTACATTTCTCTTTGTTGTGCTTCGTGACGTAATACTTCATCATTACTCAAGTCTTGGAGGGCGCCATATGCTTTCTCTATTTCTGGATTCTCTTGTGCAAGCATTTCCATCTCCTCCTCATTATTCGTTTTTATGAACCTAAGCCAATCCCAAAGATCTGTTCCATCATCAGCTTTTGGTAATTTTTTGAGTTCAAGCAAATCAACTTCTAAAAGATCCGTAAACATGGAGTTGTCTTTTTCATCTCTCATGTTGTATTTATGAAAATATCTCCCATCTTCAGTTATGTTATGCTCTGCTGCAATTATTACACTTACGCTTTTTTTAATGTCTTTGTACTTAAATCCATCGCAGCTTTGATCTTTTACCATATTAGCAAGATACACTATAATTCTTTGCTCTAGTATTGGTGAACGTTTAACCTGCATCTCTACATCAATAATATTTGATTTCGTTTTAACTTTTATATCTAAAATATACTCACCATCCAGTGGTGAGCCCTTTCGGGTATGCGTATCTAAAAATTCCAAATCATCAAATTCTTCATCAGGAATATTTAATATGCACTTCAAAAAATCAGCCATACAGCTCTTATTTCGTGTAAATATTTCTTTAAATACTTTGTCATTCGTTTTACTTAATAATTCACGTTTCATACGGTTCACTCCTGCTTGTTTTTTATAATTATATCATGTTTCTTAATATTTCAAATTAGACTTTAGTTCCTTTATTTCACTTATCAGCAATCCTGTTGCATCTGAAATTTGCTGTAATGGCAAGCCCATGCTTAAAAGATTAACTGCAATACCAATTTTACCTTCTTTAATACCTTGCTCCTTGCCTTCTTTGATTCCTTGCTCTTTTCCTTCTCTGATACCCTGTTCTTTGCCTTTTTCTATGCCTTCTTTCATACCTTGTTTTTTACCTTTTTCCATACCTTCTTTAACGCCTTGCTCTTTACCCTCCCTAACGCCCTGTTCATAACGCTCTTCATTGATTGCCATTTCATTTTGTAAGTACATTTCCCTTTGTTGTGCTTCGTGACGCAAAACTTCATCATTACTCAAATCTTGGAGGGCATCATATGCTTTCTCTATTTCTGGATTCTCTTGTGCAAGCATTTCCATCTCCTCCTCATTATTCGTTTTTATGAATCTAAGCCAATCCCAAAGGTCTGTTCCATCGTCAGCTTTTGGTAATTTTTTAAGCTCAAGCAAATCAACTTCTAAAAGATCCGTAAACATGGAGTTATCTTTTTCATCTCGCATATTGTATTTATGAAAATATCTTCCATCTTCAGTTATGTTATGCTCTGCTGCAATTATTACACTTACGCTTTTTT
>CAKUPP010000017.1 GCA_934675165.1 uncultured Eubacteriales bacterium | reverse complement strand
GTATAGGCGATGACGCTTTTAGTAATTGCGAAAATTTGGAATCAATAGAAATTCTAGGAGATGTTCAAGAAATAGGCGATGGAACTTTTAGTGGCTGTAAAAATTTGAGATCAATAATAATTCCAACAAGTGTAGCAAGTATAGGAGATTACGCTTTTAGTAATTGCGAAAATTTGGAATCAATAGAAATTCTAGGAGGTGTTCAAGAAATAGGCAATGGAGCTTTTAGCGGCTGTAAAAATTTGGGATCAATAATAATTCCAACAAGTGTAACAAGTATAGGAGATTATGCTTTTAGTAGTTGTGAAAAATTAAATTCAATAGAAATTCCCAAAGATGTTACAGTGATAGGCAATGGAGCTTTTAAGGATTGTAAAAATTTGGAGTTAATAATAATTCCCAAAGGTGTAACAAGAATAGGAGATTGTGCGTTTAATAATTGTGAAAAATTAAACACAATAGAAATTCCAGAAGATGTTACAGTGATAGGCAATGGAGTTTTTAAGGATTGTAAAAATTTGGGTCTAATAATAATTCCCAAAGGTGTAACAAGAATAGGAAATTACGCATTTAGTAATTGTGAAAAATTAAACTTAATGGAGATGCCAGAAGGTGTTATAAGCATAGGCGAGAGAGCTTTTAGTCTGTGTGTAAATTTAAGATCGGTAGTAATTCCAAGGAGTATTAGAACTATAGGAGAAAATGCATTTGACGGTTGTCCAATTACAAGGTAAAGTTTTTGAAAGCGATAAAAAAGTAAAAAATTAAAGATAAAGTTTAAGAAGATGTAAATATAAAAAATCTATCTGTTTTGAGTTCGTATAAACAGGTGGATTTTTTGTTATTGTTTTATAGGTGCAGTTGTGAATTTTTAATAAAATTTATTTTTTTATGTAACTAAAAAATTCAAAATAATCAAAAAAATAATAAAATATTAACTGATTTAAAAAAAATTGAATTTTTATAAAAAATATGCTTATTTTATTTCACAAATAGTATATAATATAAGTTAGTATTTTAAAGAAGAATATAATTATTTATCGTAATGTAAATTAATAAATTTTTTGGAGGAATTCAATGTTTGAAAATTATAGAATATTTAAGACGCAATTTGCAGGTAGACCGTTGGTAATTGAAACTGGAAAATTTGCACAGTTGGCGAACGGCTCTTGTATGGTTAGATATGGTGACACATGCGTGAACGTAGCTGTTACAGCTTCTGATAAACCGCGTGAAGGAATAGATTTTTTCCCGTTGTCTGTAGATTTTGAAGAACGACTTTATTCTGTTGGAAAAATTCCTGGATCGTTTACTAAACGCGAAGGCAAGCCATCTGATAAAGCTATTTTGGCATCTCGTGTGATTGATAGGCCCATAAGGCCTCTTTTCCCAAAAGATATGCGTAATGATGTATCTGTTGTTTGTACTGTTATGTCTGTAGACGAAGATTGTTCGCCAGAAATTACTGCAATGATAGGTACGTCAGTAGCGCTCAGTATTTCTGATATACCTTGGGATGGACCTATCTCTGGAGCTTTTGTTGGTCTTGTAGATGAAGAAATAATCATAAATCCAACAGTAAAGCAACGTGAAAAATCTTCTCTTTTTTTGACAGTGGCTTCAACGTCTGAGCTTATCCCAATGATAGAAGCTGGCGCAGATGAGGTGTCAGATGAGAAGATGTTTGAGGCGATAATGGTTGCTCACGAAGCCAATAAGGAGATTATTAAATTTATAAAAGATATAAAATCTCAAATTGGAAAAGAAAAATTTATTTATGAAAGTTCCGAACCTTCTAAAGAAATGTTTGAAGATATTAAAAATTATTCTGAAAAGTATCTTGAGGCGGCACTGTATACAGATGATAAAACAGTGAGAGATAGTCGTTTAGTGCCAATTTATGAAGATGTTCATAAAAAGTTTGATGAAATTTATCCAGAAGAAGAAAAAAAGATAGATGAATGTTTATACAAAGTTCAAAAACACATAGTAAGGCGTTGGCTTTTGGATGAACAAAAACGCGTAGACGGACGTAAGATGGATGAAATAAGACCGTTAGATGCACAAGTAGGGTTGCTGCCGAGAGTTCATGGATCAGGAATGTTTACACGTGGGCAAACTCAGGTGTTAACAGTGTTGACGCTTGGCCCAATGAGTGATGCACAGATGTTGGATGGAATTGATTCAGAAGAATCAAAAAGATATATGCACCAATATAATTTTCCTTCATATTCTGTAGGCGAAACGAAGCCAAGCAGAGGCCCAGGACGTCGCGAAATTGGGCATGGTGCACTTGCAGAAAGAGCTTTATTACCTGTGATACCTTCTGTTGAAAAATTTCCATATGCACTTAGGCTTGTTTCAGAAGTTTTGTCTTCTAATGGTTCCACGTCACAAGCTTCTGTGTGTGGTTCTACATTGGCTTTGATGGATGCTGGCGTACCAATAAAAGCACCTGTTGCTGGTATTTCTTGCGGTTTGATTACAGATAATGACCGTTTTATGACGATGGTTGATATACAAGGGCTTGAAGATTTTTTTGGCGACATGGATTTTAAAGTAGCTGGAACTCATAAAGGTATTACTGCAATTCAAATGGATTTAAAAATTCATGGATTAACTAAAGAAATAATTAAGGAAGCATTGGAAAAAACGCATAAAGCTAGGGATTATATTATAGACGAAATTATGTTAAAAGCGATTTCTGAACCACGTCCACAACTTTCTAGATATGCTCCTAAAGTTTTAACAACAAGCGTACCTATAGATAAAATAAGAGATGTGATAGGGTCAGGTGGTAAAGTCGTTCAAAAAATTTGTGCAGATTATGATGTTAAGGTAGATATAGAGGAAGATGGGCGAGTATACGTTCTAGGAATTGATATTACGAATTGCCATAAGGCTTTAGATATGATCAATAGTATAGTTAAAGAGCCAGAAGTTGGTCAGATATACCTTGGAAAAGTTATAAGGATAATGGATTTTGGGGCATTTGTAGAGTTTTTACCGGGGAAAGAGGGGCTCTGCCATATTTCTCAAATTTCGAATCGT
This sequence comes from uncultured Eubacteriales bacterium, assembly GCA_934675165.1. Lineage (GTDB taxonomy): Bacteria > Bacillota > Clostridia > Oscillospirales > Acutalibacteraceae > UMGS1491. Next base: position 20,103 of record CAKUPP010000017.1, on the reverse strand, counting down.
CGTATAAATAAAGTTTCGGATGTTCTTTCAGAGGGTGATGAAGTTATGGTTAAAATAACTGAGATTGACTCCAAAGGTAGAATCAATCTTTCAATGAAAGAGTTTAAAAATTAAAAGTTAGAGGTTGGCTATGAACCGGTGTGCAAATAGATTTGTTGTCTATGGTCTGATAGGTGTGACATTTATAGTGTGTATGATTTTAGGATATATATCTGTCGAAAATCATAATAAATTGTCGCCACCAAAAGTTACTGTGGTTGTACTTGTATCAGAGAACGAGTTTGAAACAAAACGATTTCTTGAAAGTGTGGTAAAACAAACTCTAAAAAAAATAGAAGTAGTGTGCGTGTGTAAAAAATCAAATTGTATTAGTGGGATGATTATTTCTGATTATGTGGATAAGGACAGTCGTATAAAATTTGTTTTGGCTGACAATGAGGATACACGTGGCCGTATGAAAAATTTGGGTATTAAAGCATCAAAAGGGGAGTACTTGTTATTTTTTGATGATTCGGACGTGCTTTTCCCGTATGCTTGTGAAAAGAGTGTAGAAAGTGCCGAAAGATTTCAAGTTGACATTATGGAATTTGGGCATATAAATTTTTCTGAAACAAACTTAAATGAACTTTTAAGTAGAGAGCATGACTTTTCTAGAATTCGTGTGGAAAAAAGGAGTAAGAGTGACAATACTTTTGATAAATTTTTTGTGGAATGCGAAAGTGTGAAAAATAAAATATATAATCGATCATTTATTATGAGAAATAAACTTGCTTTTTGTGAGGAGCCAGAAAAGAATGATAATGTTATTTTTAACGCAAAAGCATTTTCGCTAATCTATAAAATAGTAAAAGATGATAATCCTTTTTGTATATTAACGAGTTTGTAAATCAAGATTATGGAAAATTTTATCTATCTGTAGATAGTAATAATAAAACACTGTTTGATTAATAAAATTGTGTTCTTGCTTGAATATTTAGAAATTACTACATATTGAATTTTTTAAGCAATGATTACACTACGAAGTGAAAGGGTAAGTTTAATGAATAAAAAATTAAAAAAATCGTTGGTAATTGTACTCGCTTTTACAGCGCTTGCATCATTTGCATTTGCTGGAATGAAAGCCTTTTCTAAATATATGGATAATGATAGTGAATCTGTAAAAGTTTCTGTTATTATTCCAGTTTATAACACAGAAAAGTATCTTGATGAAACTTTGAACTGTGTTCAAGATCAAACATTTAAGAATATGGAAATAATATGTGTAAATGATGGATCAAAAGATAATTCTCTTAATATTTTAAAAAAGCACGCTCGTAAAGATAGCAGAATAAAAATAATTGATAAGGAAAATGGTGGAGTTTCTATTGCGAGAAATACAGCTATGAAAAGTGCTAAAGGTAAGTATATAGCATTTCTTGATTCAGATGATCTTTTAGCACCATATGCCATTGATGAAGTGTATAATTTAGCAGAAAAATATGATGCGGATGTAACTCAATATGCTTCCACAACTTTCAAAGATGGTGAGAAACTTTCTGAAGATGTTTTAGAATACAAAGAACCATCCATAAGCTTTAAAACGCGTATGGATAACGAAAATCCGTTTGATCATTTTGGTATGGACTGTTCGGTAGTGTGGAATAAGCTTTGGAAAAGGTCTATGATTATGGATAATAATTTAGAATTTGTACCAGGTGCAGCGCTGGGAGAAGATACAGCGTTTTGTTGGTTTAGTGCTCCTCAAATTTATAAATTTGTAACAACGAATAGTGCTTTGCATCATTACAGAGTTGAACGTGTTGGATCTGCTATGGCTACCGGTATGAAAGACCCTAAAAAACTTGCTGAAAGTTATTTAAAACTTGCAAATGGTATGGTTGAAAGTAGAAATAAAATTAGTTTCAAAGGTAGTGATGGTTGGATTGTTTGGCGTATAGAAACACTTTTGTATGATCCAGTAATAAATTGCATGAAAGACAAAAAAGAAAAAGCACGGTATTGCTCAGAGATATTAAAAATTCTAGATCCATTTATAAAAAAATATAAAATAAAATTAGACGAAAAAGTAAAAAATGATTTAAATGAATTTCGACAAGCGTCAAAGGTATTGGAAAAAATCAGTACGGCAAAATCGAAACATACAACTAATTCAAAGCCAAAAAAGTAAAATAGTAGTAAAAGGATGAAAAATATATGAAAAAAATTTCTGTAAAATTATCTGTAATCACACTGATTTGTATAGCAATTTTATCATTTGGATTTGTTGGAATAAATTATTATATGCAGTGCAGAGAAGAAAATATTTCTTCTGCTTCTGAAGATGCAAATGCTTGCAAATTTTCTATAGTTGTTCCTGTTTACAATACTGAAAAATACCTTGATGAGTGTTTAAACAGTCTCGAAAATCAAACTTTTAAAGATATAGAAATAATATGTGTAAATGATGGATCAAAAGATAATTCTCTTGAAATTTTAAAAAATCATGCTGTTAAGGATGAAAGGATCAAGATAATTGATAAAGAAAATGGTGGTGTTTCGTCAGCTAGAAATGTGGGGATAGATGCAGCTAGTGGGACATATATTTCTTTTGTTGATTCAGATGATATTATGTTGGATTATACTTATGAAAAAGTTTATCGTGATTTTACACGCTATAATGCAGAAGCAGTGGCTTTTACTTTTTCGCAGTTTGAAGATGGAAAAGATCCGGACTTGAAATCTTATTCATATGATGAATCCAAAGTTAAAATTCGTACACGAAATAAAAATCAGAATCCTTTTTACCACATGGCTGATGAAATAGGATATGCAACTACAAAAGTATTTAAAACATCAATTCTTAAGGATAATAATTTAAGGTTTAAAGAGGGTATGGCAAATTATGAAGATCAGCTATTTAATTTATTTGTATTCCCTCATATAACAAGAATGGTTCAGGATGATAACTCATTTTATTTGTACAGAATTAATCGACCTGGGTCGGCTGTTACAGGTGTGAAATCTTCAAAAATATTAAAATCAACAATAAATGGAGCTCGGGAATTGGCTGCTCGCAGAAATGAATTTGATTTTAATGATGCTGATGATTGGCTTGTTACTAAAATTTTTGATCTTACGTACCGCCGCATAACTGAAGATTTAGAAAATGATGAAGAAAAGAAGTTTTATGCAAGCGAATTGATAAAAATAGTTGAAGATGAAGTCGTATTGAAATACAATGTGAAACTGGTTCCTTGGCAACAAAAGAATCTTGATAATCTAAAACGTATTGTAAATTCATAAAAATTAAAGCTAGGGGATATATGGATGATTGAAAAAGATAAAATAAGGAATTTTAGCATAATAGCTCATATAGACCATGGAAAATCTACTCTTGCAGATAGAATGTTGGAACTTACTGATTCTGTTTCTAAAAGAGAAATGGAAAATCAACTTTTAGATAATATGGATTTGGAAAGAGAACGTGGTATTACTATTAAATCTCACGCGGTAAGTCTTTTTTATCGTGCTGAAGATGGTGAAGAATATTTGTTTAATTTGATTGATACCCCTGGGCATGTAGATTTTAATTATGAAGTTTCACGTTCTTTAGCAGCATGTGAAGGCGCTGTGCTTGTTGTGGACGCTTCGCAGGGCATAGAAGCTCAAACGTTGGCGAACACATATCTTGCTCTTGATGCCGGATTGGAAATAATTCCTGTAATAAACAAAATAGATCTTCCGGGTGCAGAGCCAGAAAGAGTTTGCCATGAAATTGAAGATGTAATAGGTATCCCCGCAGAAGAAGCTCCCAGGATTTCAGCGAAGACAGGCAAAAATGTTAAAGAAGTTTTAGAAAGTATAGTTAAAGATATTCCGCCTCCAAAAGGTGATGAAAAGGCTCCTTTAAAAGCATTGATATTCGATTCTTACTACGACGCTTATAAAGGTGTAGTTGTTTACGTAAGAGTTGTGGATGGATTAGTAAAAGTTGGTGATAAAATTAAATTTATGGCTGGAGGGGGTATTTTTACTGTTACGGAGTGTGGACTGTCAAAAGCTACTGAGCTTGAAAATACCGGTGTTTTGCGTGCGGGTGAAGTTGGTTTTATTGCAGCCTCAATAAAAACTGTAAGCATGGCACATGTTGGGGACACAATTACATTACAAAGTAAACCTGCAAAAGAGCCTTTGCCTGGTTACAGAGAAGTTAGTCCAATGGTTTTTTGTGGAATATATCCGCTGGATGGTTCAAAATATGGGGATCTTAAAGATGCTCTTGAAAAGCTCAAACTTAATGATGCTGCTCTTTCATATGAGCCAGAAACGTCTACTGCGTTGGGATTTGGGTTTAGATGTGGCTTTTTGGGGCTCTTGCATATGGAAATCATCCAAGAACGTCTTGAAAGGGAATATAATCTTGATCTAATAACAACAGCTCCCAGTGTAATATATAAACTAGTTCTTACAGATAACAATGTGATTTATATTGATAATCCAATAAATTATCCTTCGCCAAGCAATATTTTAAAAGCACAAGAACCCGTTACGGATGCTCATATATATGCGCCCTCTGAGTATATTGGAGTTATAATGGAACTTTGCCAGGATAGACGTGGTGTTTTTGTTGGTATGAATTATATTGATACAGAGAGAGTAGATATCCATTATAAACTGCCACTTAATGAAATAGTTTATGATTTTTTCGACGCTTTAAAGTCTGGTACAAAGGGGTATGCCTCTTTTGACTATGAAATGGCTGGATATCAAGATTCGAATCTTGTAAAACTAGATATAATGCTTGCTGGTGAGGTTGTGGATGCTTTGTCATTTATTATTCACAGAGATAAAGCATATTATAGAGCAAGAAAGATGGCTGAAAAATTGAAAGAAAAAATTCCACGTCAGCTTTTTGAAGTTCCAATTCAAGCGTGTATTGGTGGAAAAGTTATTGCCAGAGAAACAGTTAAAGCTATGCGAAAAGATGTTTTGGCTAAATGCTATGGTGGAGATATTACTCGTAAAAAAAAGTTACTTGAAAAACAAAAAGAGGGGAAAAAACGTATGAGGCAACTTGGAAAAGTTGAAATTCCTCAAGATGCATTTATGTCAGTTTTGAAGCTTGACGAAGATTAGCTTAAAAATATTTAGAAGGTGTTTTGTATCAAAAGTAGTTTGGCAGGAATATATATTCATGTTCCATTTTGTAAGAGTAAATGTCCATATTGTGATTTTTATTCTGTTACCAAAGATACGGATCTGATCAAAAAATATTTTGATCAGATATGTTGTTTAATCAAAAGATATGCAAAAAATAGTTTACAAGTAATCGATACTATTTATTTTGGTGGTGGGACGCCAAGTCTGGCAAGTCCATGTGACATAAAAAGAGTTATTGATTGTATAGAAGAAAATTTTAAGGTGATATCTCCAGAAATAACAGTTGAAGTAAATCCTGCGGACTACACTGAGTCTGATTTTAAAAAGTTAAAGGAATCGGGCGTTAATAGAATATCTTTTGGAATACAATCTTTGTGTGACTCTCAGTTAAAAATTTTAGGTAGGCGCCACACGGCTAAAAATTGTGTTGCGTCTTATTTTGCTGCCAAATGTGCTGGTATTAGTAATGTTTCATTTGATGTGATAGTTGGAGTCCCTGGCCAGACTTGTGGTATGTTAGATGATTTTATAAATTTTTGTAAAATAAATAATGTAAGTCATATTTCTGCTTACATGCTAAAAATAGAACGAGATACACCATTTTTTTTAAACAAAGGTGGATTAAAATTTTTAAATGATGATGATATGGCTGATATGTATGAATACATCTGTGGTAAAATGAATGGTTTAGGATATACTCATTATGAGATTTCAAATTTTGCTGTTCCAGGGTATGAAAGTCGTCATAATTTAAAATATTGGAATTTGGATTCATATCTAGGATTAGGCCCAGGTGCACACAGTTTATGGGATAATAGGAGATTTTATTATTCACGAAATTTGACTGAGTTTATGTGTAATCCACAAATTATACATGAAACGAATTTTGAACCAGAGAAAGAGTTTATTATGCTTTCCTTACGAACCGTTAGTGGAGTAGATTTGAAAAAGTTTGAATGTAAGGTAGGTAAAAAATTCCCAGAAAAATATATTAAAAATGCAAAAAAGTTAGTAAATTATGGTTTAGTGGAGTTAACTTCTAGTGGATTTAAACTTCCTGAAAAAAGCTTTTTAGTTTCTAATTCAGTTATATCAAAAATTTTAGGTTATTGATTTTATATGGGATAATTGGAGGTATTTAAGGTGAATATATTAGCAATAGAGTCATCATGTGACGATACCGCTGCTGCAATAGTGGAAGATGGTCGAAGAGTTCGTAGTTTTAAAGTAGCATCTCAGATTACGGATCACATAGTTTATGGTGGAGTAGTTCCTGAGGTTGCATCTAGGAAACACATAGAAAATATCACACCTTTAGTCTACCAAACGATGCAAGATGCAAACATGAATTTTAAAGATTTGCAAGCAATTGCAGTTACATATGCTCCCGGATTGGTTGGATCACTTCTTGTAGGGGTAAATTTTGCAAAAGGTTTGGCTTTGGGTACGGGTTTACCACTTGTGCCTGTACATCATATTAAATCTCACATAGCGTCACTTTATCTTACTAATAGCAAATTAGAGCCACCCTTTTTATGTTTGGTGGTGTCAGGAGGACATTCTCACATTGTTGAAGTTTTAGATTATACTCATTTTAAAATTATAGGAAAAACACGTGATGATGCAGCAGGAGAAGCTTTTGACAAAATTGGCAGAAAGTTGGGATTTGATTACCCTGGAGGAGTGACGCTTGATAAAGTTTCAGAATATGGTGATGAAAATAGTTTTGAACTACCTATTCCTCTTAGAGAAGAAGATACATATGATTTTAGTTTTTCTGGTATTAAAACTGCTATGGTAAATATAATCAATAAGTATAGTCAAAAAAGTTGCTATTTACCTGTGAATGATATAGCGGCTTCGTTTAGAAAATCTGTAGTAAATTGTCTTGTTTCTAACTTTATGAAAGCTGCGCGAGATAAAAATTATAAAATTTTAGCCATTGCAGGTGGAGTTTCAGCTAATTCGCTTTTGCGGAAAAAACTTTTTCAAGAATGTAAAAGTGCTGGATTTGAATTTTATATGCCTGATTTAAAATTTTGTGGGGATAATGCTGCAATGGTGGCTTCTCAAGGATATTACGAATTTTTGTCTGGTAAACGTGCTTCAATGAACTTAAATGCAGTTGCAAGTAAATCTATCGAAGATGATTAAGTGGTTGAAAAAGCAAAATTTTAAGATTCAACATTTTTTTCGCTGAAGTCAAATTCTCTAAAAAATTCTTTTGATTCATTATTTCGCACGACAGAGCACTTGTTTTTTTCAAGTAGTCGTGTTAAGGCATATAAATTTATCCAGATTTCATGGTCACACTCTTTTTGTGATTCGTCGAATATGAGTTCCATACCCCAATGTAGGTGACTTTCATTTATGTTATTGACGTTTTCTTTGGTGCTATATCCGGTTCTACCAACGTATCCGATTACGTCCCCAGCTTTTACAGTTTTGCCTTCTTTTAAGTCTATATGAAAAGGTTTGTTTTTCCGTAGATGTGCATAGTAGTAATATCTTTTTTTATCAAAACTTCTTATGCCCACGCGCCACCCTCCATATTGATTCCATCCCATGATTTCTACTGTGCCTGATTCTACGGCAATAACGGGAGTACCAATAGCAGCCATCATATCATGACCTAGGTGTGGTCTGGAAAATCCATATGTTCGAGATGCTCCAAAGTCATCAAAGTGATTAAATGGGAATGTTTTAGCTATTGGTGAAAATGCTTTAAGTCCATAAATTTCTTCCCACTGAGGATTTCCATCTTTTGAAATTTTTTTAATTTTGTAGTTCCCTATAAATTCCTTTAGCACTGTACCGTAAACTTCTTTGTAGTAGTTGTAAGTTTTGTTATTTTTTACTATATCTCTGGCGGATATACCGGATTTGAGAGATTTAATAATTTCATTTATATCGTTTTCTTTGTACTTTTTGAAATCTCCGCCATATTTTGTACCTAAACAAGCTAGTATTTCTATCCAATCAATCTTTACATCACTACTTTGAGACTTAATATCTTCGCGCATGGCTTTGTCAAGTGCTTCGTATGTAGGGTTAAATTCAGCGTATTTTATAAATTTTTTATTTTCGTGTGCATTAACTTGACTGTGATTTTTCCCAATAAATATAGTGCTTGTTGTTACCAAACTTAAGCATAAGAGTGTTGTAACGATATGCCATTTTTTTATTTTTATAACAAACATTTTTTCATCTCCTGGATTACATTTATAACTTTTAAAATTTATATGTTTTTATTCAGAAAAAAATACAGAAACAGTAATCTTTATAAAATTTTTTGAGAATTTAAATATGCGCTGACGCATGAAAAATTTTATACAAATAAAAAGTACAAGCTACCAAGGTATATTTATAAAACACCTTGATAGCTTTAGTTGTTACTATTATAAAAAGCATACTTTTAAATATCTTATTCTTCTGATATAGCGTCAACTGGACATACATCAATAGCTTCAGATACTTTTTCTTTTAAATCTTCTGGGATATCATCTAGTTTACACACTGATTTTGTACCATCATCTGCGCATTCGAAAACTTCGGGACACACACTTATGCACATACCACATCCTATACAAGTTTCATTATCTACGGTTATTTTCACGAAATCACCTCTTCCAAAAAATGTTTACATTTTCATTATATAAAAAACTTTTTTTAATATCAATTCAATTGTAAAAAAATTTTGTTCATAAGTTTTACCCTTATTTTTACAATTTTTAACAAAAAATCCCAAAAAAGCACTTGTAAAATTTACTTTTATTTTTAGTTGATATCTGATATAATCCAACTCGTAGAGGCAGCCAAAGTTAAGTTTGGGCTGAAAAATTGGGCTAAGTATCGTGTTCGTTTCTCATGATTAACCAGCTCGGTTACACACTCTGTCAAAAAACTTGGTAACATGTTTAAAAAAGTAATTTTATTACTGTTGTTAGCCTATCTCCATCTTAATTTCCATGTAACTTTGGCTTGCTTCTACGGATGTGTGCGTAGGAGTATTTTATATAAAAATTGTTGTTGAACTAAGCAAGTGTTCATACATTGGGTGTATGGATGCTTATTTTTTGTGTGTTTTTATATAATATTATATAAAAAGTGATGACTTTAATGAGAAACATTTAAAATATTATTAGCTTTGAATTTTATTTTGAATTTATCTGGAGATTATATTATAATATGTAACTGGTGGAGAGTGATTTTAATCTTGGAGGGATTTATTTTATGCAGTATGCAAACATATTAATAAAAGAAGCGCTTGTAGCAAGAAATAAAGCTTATGCGCCGTATTCAAATTATAAGGTTGGAGCTGCAATTTTAACAGAGGACGATAAAATATATAGTGGTTTTAATATCGAATGTTCGGCTTATTCAGTTTGTAATTGCGCAGAGCGAACAGCACTTTTTAGGGCAGTTTACGATGGATACAGAAAATTTAAAGCAATTGCTGTGGTAGGTGGACCTGGTTCTCAAATTTATGATCTGTCATCATTTGCTCCTCCATGTGGAATGTGTAGGCAAGCGCTTAGAGAATTTTGCAATCCTAAGGAATTTAAAATTATACTTGCCAAAAGTGTTGATGATTTTAAGATATTTACTTTGGAAGACCTTTTACCATTTAGTTTTGGGCCAGATAATTTGAAATAAGAAAATTTTATAAGTTTTTTGGGGGAATTACATTGAATTTAGAAACGAAATGCATAGAAATACGAAAAAGTATATTAACGGAAATAGGTACACTTGGAGTAGGACATGTGGGAGGTTCGCTGTCCATAGTGGAATTGTTGGTTGTACTTTATTATAAGTATATGAATATAGATCCGGGTAATCCACAAAAGGAGGGAAGAGACCGTCTTGTTGTCTCTAAAGGGCACGCGGGTCCTGCTGTTTATGCAGTTTTAGCTGATTTGGGGTATTTCCCAAAAGAGTGGCTTCTAACACTAAATAAGCCAGGTACAAATTTGCCGAGTCATTGTGATATGAATCGTACTCCTGGAGTAGATATGACAACTGGATCGTTGGGGCAAGGTTTTTCATGTGCAGTTGGAATAGCTAAAGCTTCTATGTTAAAAAATGATGGAGCGACAATTTACACAGTAATTGGAGACGGCGAAACTCAGGAGGGGCAAATTTGGGAAGCTGCTATGTTTGCATCTCATCAAAAGTTAACCAATCTTATAGCTTTTACCGATTACAATAAATTACAATTAGATGGTATGGTAGAAGAGATATGTTCCATAGAACCTTTAAACAAAAAATGGGAATCATTTGGATGGCATGTGATAATAGTTAAAAATGGAAATGATTGTAATGAAATTTATGAAGCTATTGCGGAAGCTAAAAAAGATGCAAATAAACCTGTGATGATTATTCTTAATACTGTTAAAGGTAGTGGTGTAAAATTTGCAGAAAATGCAGGAGTATCTAATCATAGCATGAATGTTAGCAAAGAAATGTTTGAAAATGCTATAAATGAATTGGAGGTGCTAAAGTAATGGAAATGCGTGAACTTTTTGCAATCGAAATTGAAAAATATATGATTCAAAATGAAAATATAGTGCTCCTAAATGCAGACCTTGCAAAACCAAATGGATTTGGAAATTTATCAAAGAAGTATAGTGATAGATGCATAAATGTTGGAATAGCAGAGCAAAATATGGCATGTGTTGCGGCAGGAATGAGCAGTTATGGATTTATTCCATTTATTTGTACCTTTACTCCGTTTGCAACAAGGAGGATTTGTGATCAAATTGCAATTTCAATATGTTATGCAAAACAAAATGTAAAAATAATAGGAACAGATCCAGGAATTAGTGCGGAGTACAATGGGGGAACCCATATGAGTGTTGAGGACATTGGTGTTTTAAGAAGTATTCCGGGTATAGTTTTATTTGAACCTGTAGATAATAATCAACTTAGAAATCTTTTACCACAGATTATTGATTACAAAGGTCCGGTCTACATTAGAATGTTTAGAAAATCTGTTCCAGATGTTTTTTCAGAGGATGAAAAGTTTAATTTGTTTAATGCCAAGATGATAAAACCGGGAAAAGATGTTAGTATTTTTTGCAGTGGCATTATGGTTTCTGAAGTTTTAGAAGCAAATAAAATTTTAGAAGAAAAAGGAATAAATGCAGAAATTATAAATATTCATACAGTAAAGCCTTTAGATGAAGAAAGTGTGATTAATTCTGCGTTAAAAACAGGTGCTGTTGTAACAGTTGAAAATCACAATATTATAGGTGGTTTGCGCTCGGCTGTTTCTGAAGTATTATCAGAGAACTGTCCTGTTCCGCTTCGTGCTGTAGGCATTAGAGATTCTTTTGGGCAAGTAGGGAAAATGCCGTTTTTAAAGGAAGTTTATGGAATGCGAGCTGAAAATATTGTTGATGCGGTTGTTTCTGTTATGAAAATCAAATAAAAAATATATTAGTTTGGTTGGCTTTTAATTTTGTTGAGGTTATGTGTTTGAGTAAATAAAAATGATAAATTAAGAAAATTGATTAACGTTGACGTTTTTACAAAAAAGCTGTACAATGTAATCAGCGTGAGTTAAGATTTTGTAAAACTGGTTAATATATTTATGGACGTTTTATTATAAAATATTTTAGATTATATGTTCCACGGGAGTGAAATTATTTGGATAATGTTTGTTGTGTTATATTAGCAGCAGGTGAAGGAAAACGTATGAAATCCAGCATCCCCAAAGTGCTTTCGTCTGTTTTGTTTGAGCCTATGGTGGGATGGGTTATAAATTCTGTTATGAAAAGTGATATTGATAATATTTGTGTTGTCACTGGTTACCGTCATGAATTGGTGGAAGAGTACTTAGATAAGTTAGAGCATAACGTTGAGAGTGTTGTTCAAACAGAGAGAAAAGGGACGGCACATGCAGTAATAACTGCAAAAAAATTTTTAAAAAGATTTGAAGATGGCGATGTTTTGATTCTTGGTGGTGACGCTCCATTTATAGATAAATCTACTATAATAAAGGCCTATAAAACTCATAAAAATGCAAATAATTCTGCAACTATTATTTCTTCTCGCTTGAATAATCCGTGTGGATATGGCAGAATAATTAGGGATAGTAAAGATTATGATGTTGTAGCTATTGTAGAAGAAAGAGACGCTAGTTTCAATCAACGATCCATTAAAGAAATAAATTCGGGAGCATATTGGTTTAAAGTTAGGGATTTAATAAGATTTATAGATGAAGTAAAAGATAACACATCACAAAATGAATATTATCTTACTTCATTAATAGAAATTTTAATAAAAAAAGGGTGCCGCGTAGATGCTTTTGAAACTTCTTCTTCTGATGTAGCACTTGGTGCCAATGATACAAGTCAGCTTCAAAAATTAAATGAAATTGCTAGGAATAAGGTACTGGATGGGCTTATGGAAAACGGTGTAAAAATACCTTGTACTGATGGCATAATAGTTGGAAGATGGGTTCAGGTTGGTTCTGGTACAACGATTTTACCAGGTTCAATTCTTACGGGTAAAACGGTTATCGGAGAAGAATGTGTAATAGGTCCCAGTACACAAGTTATAGATTCTGTGGTTGGTGACAATACTGTAGTTAATAATAGTTATTGCAAGGAAAGTATTATTTTGGATAATCAAAAAATAGGACCATTTGCCTCTTTGGATAAATTTAAATAAAGTGCTTCTTCAGTACTTTGAAGTATATATTATTAAATATTAAGGAGAGATAAAGGTATGGAGTGTCAAAAGCGTGATTTAAGAATTTTTTCTGCAAATTCAAATTTAGCATTGGCTACGGATATAGCCAAAGAATTAGGGTGTGAATTGGGGAAATCAGAAGTAAAAAGGTTTAGCGACGGAGAAATTGCAGTTTCTATTCATGAATCTGTAAGAGGTGCTGATTGTTTTATAGTTCAGTCTACGTGTGATCCCGTAAATGATAATCTAATGGAATTACTTCTTATGATAGATGCTGTAAAAAGGGCATCTGCGGCAAGAATTACAGCCGTTATACCTTATTTTGGTTACGCTAGGCAAGACAGAAAAGCAAAACCTCGTGATCCTATTTCTGCAAAACTTGTAGCCAATTTGATAGCTACTGCAGGTGCTGATCGAATTTTGACAATGGAATTGCATACGTTACAGATACAGGGGTTTTTTGATATTCCAGTTGATCATATAATTGCGGCACCTATTTTTGCATCTTTTATAAAAGAAGTGGAAGGCTTTAATTCTGATGAATTTACAGTGTTGGCACCTGATTTGGGTTCTATCTCTCGCGCAAGACAGTTTGCCACAAGGCTTGGTTGCCCTCTAGCTCTTATAGATAAAAGACGTCCTAAGGCTAATGTAAGTCAAGTTATGAATATAATTGGAGATGTTAAAGATAAGAAAATCCTTCTTGTTGACGACATAATGGATACTGCTGGTACAGTTTGCAATGCTGCCAAAGCTGTTGTTGAACAAGGTGGCGCCAAAGAAGTATACGCATATGTCGCACATGCAGTTCTTTCCGGTAATGCTCTGGAAAATTTGAATAATAGTTACATAAAAAAATTAATAGCGCTTAATACGATAAATATTCCCAAAGAAAAAATGCTTGATAAATTTACAGTTCTTAATGTTGCTCCAATATTGTCTGAGGCTATTAACAGAATTAACAGTGATAAACCGATTTCAACTATGATTTTGGAATAATATATATTGGTAGATGTTTTGTGGGTGCTATAGACTACATTATAGTTGGCCTTGGAAATCCTGAAAAAAAATATGATAAAACCCGGCATAATGCCGGGTTTATGATGATAGAGTGTTTGTCACTAAAAATTGGAGCAATTTTTAATGTAAATAAATTTAACAGTATGTGTGCTTTTGGAGATGTTGGCGGTAAAAAAATTTTATTGCTCAAACCTCAAACTTATATGAATTTAAGCGGGAAAGCTGTTTTTGCTGCGATGTCTTTTTATAAAATTAAACCAGAAAATGTACTTGTAATTTTTGATGATATTTCATTGCCAGTTGGGAAAATAAGAGTACGTAAAAAAGGGTCCCACGGCGGACAAAATGGTATGAGAAATATTATTGATGTTTGCAAAAGCAATAATTTCCCCAGAGTAAAAATCGGAATAGGTAAAAAACCTGAAAATTGGGATTTGTCTAATTGGGTGCTTTCTAAATTTGAAAAATCAGAATTAGATATTATTCAAAGTATTTCTGAAAATATTTGTAGTGTTGTAGAGTTGATTATTCAAAATAAAATTGATGAGGCTATGAACAAATTTAATTAGGTGGTGATTTTAAGAATAAAAGTGAATAAAAATTCACTGTTTCTTTTATGAAAAAGAGAATAGATGTTATTATGACAGAAAAAAATTTGTCTCCAAGTCGAGAAAAAGCTAAACTGTTTATAAACAGTGGAATGGTATTTGTAGATGGAGAAAAAATTAATAAAGTAAGTGCTCGATTTGATGAAGGATGTAATATAATTGTCGAGAAAGATAAATTTAAATATGTAAGTAGAGGCGGGCTCAAACTTGAAAAAGCTTTGAAAGAATTCAATATAGATCTAAAAAATATGGTTTGTTTAGATTGTGGAGCTTCAACAGGTGGATTTACAGATTGTATGCTTCAGCATGGTGCGCGTAAAATATATTCCGTAGATGTGGGACATGGACAACTTTCTAAAAAATTAGTAGATAATTTGTCTGTAGTTAATTTAGAGGGAATTAATGTTAGAAATGCGGATGCGTCTTTATTTGAAGAGGCTATTGATTTTTTTACAGTAGATGTGTCTTTTATTTCACTTAAACTTATTCTTCCTTCAATAAAAAATTTAGTAGCGCCTGGAACTGTCGGAGTTTGTCTTGTGAAACCTCAGTTTGAGGTGGGAAAAAATAATGTTGGAAAACATGGTGTTGTTAGAGATAAAAATCTGCATAGTTTGGTTGTTAATAATATTTTAAAATTTTGTGTTGAAAATGAATTTTCTGTTTTAGCACTTGACTATTCTCCTATAAAAGGTCCAGAGGGAAATATAGAGTATCTTTTGCTAATAAAAAGATCAAAGACCACATATATTGATAAATTGGTAGCTGTAGATAGCGTCGTTGAAAATTCACATGAAAAATTATAATAGTATGTTATTTAGGGGTGTTGGTTTGTTAAAGAATGTAGGAATATTTTTAAGCAGTAATAAAGATTGCAATTCGAAAGCTATTAATAATGTAATAGATGTTTTTTTAAATTTCGGTGTTCAAATTTATGTCGACTGTAAAAAATTAAATTATTCAAAAAAAATAATTGTTCTTAAAGATGTAAATTCAGTCATGAAAAATATCGAACTAGCGGTCGTTTTTGGCGGAGATGGTAGCATAATACACTACGCTAAAAAAGCATCAGAATATGGTGCCCCTATTTTAGGTATAAATATGGGCAGAATTGGTTTTTTATCTTCCATGGAAAAAGATGAGGCAAAAAAAATTTATGATGTTGTGAATGAAAAATTTATAGTAAGCAGTAGAGTGCTTTTGGAAGTAATTTGCAAAGATAGAAGAATGATTGCTTTAAATGAAGTAGCATTAAACAGAACTCCAGAAAGTTCTATTCCGAGGTATGAAATTTATAAGGGTAAAAATAAAATTTATGAATGTTGTTCTGATGGTATAATTGTTTCTACTCCAACTGGTTCTACTGCATATTCTATGTCGGCGGGTGGGCCGGTAGTTCAAAATGATTTAGATTGTTTAGTTATAACGCCTGTGTGCCCTTATACAAATTTTTTGCGTAGTATTGTATTGGATACTAAAGATGAAATTGAGGCTAAATTTTATTTGAGAAACGGCGGGGTTTCAATATCAATAGACGGTAAGAGTGAATTTATTTTTAATAATGATGAATTTATTAAAATAAAAAAATCAAGTTTGTATACCAAGTTTGTTGTGCTAAAGGAAGATAATTTTTACAAAAATATAAACAAAAAAATAACTAATAAATTTTGTTAATAAAAAGGAGGCCAGGAATTAAATTTTTTAAAAATTTAGTTCCGACATTAATGAAAATTCCGGTTGAAGTTTCTGCGCGTCACGTCCATTTATCTAAAAAGGACTTAGAAATACTTTTTGGCAGTGGTTGTGAACTTACCAAAAGAAAAGATTTATCGCAGCCAGGTCAATATGCTGCTGAAGAACGTTTGGAAATTCAGGGACCAAATGGTGTCATAAAAAATGTTGCCATTTTGGGTCCGACTCGTTTAAAAACTCAGGTAGAAGTTTCGCTTACAGATTGCAGAAAATTAGGCACAAAAGCATTTATACGGGAATCAGGCGACTTGAAAGGAACGGAATCTTGTGTGTTGGTGGGCCCTTGTGGGACGTGCGAAATATCAGAGGGTTTAATTGTTGCGCTACGCCATATTCATATGGCACCATCAGATGCAGATGATTTGGGAGTGCTGGACCAGCAAATAGTAAAAGTGAAGATTAAAAGTGATAATCGATCAGTGATTTTTGACGATGTTATTGTTAGGGTAAGTAATAAATTTTCTCTTGCAATGCATGTTGATACAGATGAAGGTAATGCAGCAAATTGTGTTGTGGGCACTTTTGGTGAGATAGTAAAATAAAAGGTGTGGATGTAATATTGTTTTTAATAATTCCAAGATGGTGATTTATATTATGATTTTAAAATTTTTTCAAAAAATGTTAACAACGAAAACCTTTTTGGATACTTAAAAAATAAAAAAATTTTAAT
Organism: uncultured Eubacteriales bacterium; assembly: GCA_934675165.1. Lineage (GTDB taxonomy): Bacteria > Bacillota > Clostridia > Oscillospirales > Acutalibacteraceae > UMGS1491. The sequence continues at coordinate 3,219 of CAKUPP010000017.1, read as the reverse complement.
TTTTATCTAAGTTTTGAAAGCTTCTAAGGAAAAATATCACAGTTTTTTCAAAAAATATACTATAAATATATGTAATTATACAATAATAATGGAAATGACAAATTTGGTATTGAAATCGACATTAAATCGGTGTAATATACTAAACTGTAGTAGTTATATTGGGCCTTTTTATGTTATTTCCATATACTACTGGAAAAAGGAAGATTGTTTTGAAATTTAATCATAAAACTGTATTATTACACGAAACTTTAGATCTTTTAAATATAAATTCAAACGGTGTTTATGTTGACGCAACGGCAGGCGGCGGAGGACTTTCTGAGGAAATTGCAGTTAGACTGTCGAATACAGGTCGTTTAGTTTGTATTGATCAAGATCCAGATGCTGTTGTTGCATGTAGTGAACGGCTTAAGAAATTTAACAATGTAAGTATAGTTAAAGACAATTTTGCTAATATTGAGAACATTATACATAAGTTAGGATTTAGCGGTGTAGATGGAGTTGTTTTAGATTTAGGTGTTTCGTCATATCAGTTAGATTCGGCTGAAAGAGGGTTTTCATACAATAAAGAGGCGGTTTTAGATATGCGCATGAGTCAAGTCGGTGAGTCTGCGTATGATGTAGTAAATTATTTTAGTTTTGAAAAGCTCAGAGATATTATTTGGAAATATGGTGAGGAAAAGTTTTCTTCAAAAATTGCTCGTTCAATAATAAAGTTTAGAGAAAAAGAGCCGATTAAATATACTACTCAGTTATCTGATATCGTTAAAAATTCTGTACCGGCATATGCAAGGCGTGAAGGAGGACATCCCGCGAAGAGAACATTTCAAGCGATAAGGATATATGTGAATGATGAGTTAGGTGTGTTGTCCTGTGGACTTGATGGTGCTCTCAATGTGTTAAATATTGGAGGAAGAGTGGTTGCAATAACTTTTCACTCTTTAGAGGATAAGATTGTTAAGAAAAAAATGAAAGATTGGTGCACGGGTTGTGTGTGTCCTGCAGATTTTCCGATATGTGTTTGTGGAAAATCACCGCGAGCAGTTATGGTACATAAAAAGGTAATTAAACCAACACTGTTGGAAGTTGAGAGTAATTATAGGAGCAGGAGTGCAAAACTTAGAGTATGTGAAAAAATAAATAAGAGTTAGAATGTGGAGATGTTGTTTTGATGTATAATAAAAATGCTGCTTTTGATATTAATATGATTCCTAAAAAAAGCAGGAAAAGTGCTCAGATTTTTGAACTTCCAAATGGACGTGAACGTAAACAACAGAAAATTAGGTCAATGAAGATGGCAATTTACAGTGCTTTTTCTGTATTTTTTGCTTCAGCGATGGGAGTTTCTGTGTTTATTTTTGGACAAGCACGTCTTACAGAATTTACTGATAAAGTCTCAAAGGCATCTAAGCAATTGGAGCAATGTAAAAGTGAAAATACAGCACTTATGCTTTCTGCTGGATCGTATAGTTTACTTAATGATTCAGAAAATTTTGATTCTTCTAATGTGGAAATTGTTAAGGTACCGAGTGCTGATAGTGTTTCTATAAAGTAAGTATGTGCTAGGTTTTATTTTTTTAACGTTTGAATTTTTTTAAATTTTGGTAAAGTTTTAGACTTATAGTAAATTTTACTTGGTTTTTTGTTGACAAATTTATTTGTTCGATGTACAATCAAATTAGGGTTGATGTACACAGTTTGCCGCTGTGGCGAAATTGGCAGACGCACGAGACTCAAAATCTCGCGGTAGCGATACCGTGCCGGTTCAAGTCCGGCCAGCGGTACCATAATCCTACGTATCTTTTGATACAACTCAAAGCCCAGTATTACTGGGGTTTTCTTTATGCTTGGACATGAATTTTGTGCTTAATTTTTCAGTTTTTTCGAATTGTTTAAAGCTCAAACTCTAAAAAAATGAAACCCCGTTGATGAGGTTTCATTTTTCTATAAATTTTTTCAAGGGGTTGCATACTTTCGCACGGTTTAAAAAAATACGGACATTTAGTGATAATCTAATTATATTTATTAGGTTAGCTTGTGTTGTTTTAGAACCCTCAAATAATATGAGTTATTACAAGGGCTGAATGATGAGTTTTGTATATTTTCTGCCCATTTATAAACAGCGTTGGCATTTGGAATAATGTTTTTGTCAGCCTTGCCGCTTAGTATTAAATTATAAACAGAAACACAAAAAGGGTGCGGTGAAAGTAGATTACCTCCAATTGAAGAGGAAATTGATCTGCAGGCCCCAAAACATGTATTCCAATATTCACATTTAGAACACAAACCTTTAAAATCGTTTTGTTTTATACTTCTAATGAAACTAAAGTGTTCACTGCCCCAAATCTTTGCAAGCGGTTCATGTATTACGTTTCCAGCTATAAATCCGCGTTTATTAAAAGTTATAGGTCCGCATGACGTTACGTCACCATTTGGCATTATTTCACATCTATGAACACCCCAGCCGCACTTTTTTTGAGCCCCTCCAGAAAAAACGTCTGGAAGTTCAATTATAACATGTGGGTAAGCTGTTTTTATTTTTTTAACTAAACCTAGCCACTCTTGAATTTCGAGTTGACTCAAGTTTTTGCCATTACCATTGGGACTATGGGCCAAAAAAACTCTGTTTTTAATTCCAAGATTTTTAGAGAATTCGAAAATATGATCTATTTCATTCATGTTGATTTTTGTAATAACTGTTTGAATTTTGACGTTACAATTTAGATTAACTAATTTTTTAATATTCTCTCTGACAGTAGTAGAGGTATTACCTCTCATATTTTCTCCGTCATAGCTCACTGAAAACTCGATTTTTGATATATCTTTTTTTAGTTTTTCTATCAATGAATCACATAAAAATCCATTAGTTTCTACTTCAACACGTAAATTATGTTCCAAACAAAATTTTATTGCATCGCAGATAAATGGTGAAATCAATGGTTCACCGCCTGTAAAAGTAACTTTTTTACATCCTAAATCAATCGCTTCCATAATGGTGGAAGTTACGATGTCCAATGTTAATGCTACATCGTTTTTAAACCAATCAGCAGCATAACAATGAGGACAATTAAAGTTGCACTTTGAAGTAATTCTTATGTGTAAATCTTTTAATGTGGGTAAAGGTGCTATCAAAAAAATTTTCCCTCCTCTGTTTTACTATTTGTCGCGAAGGTATAGATCAACCAGCCTGTAAAGAGTTTGATATTGTGATGAATGTGTAAT
>CAKUPP010000016.1 GCA_934675165.1 uncultured Eubacteriales bacterium | reverse complement strand
GATATAAAAGTTAAAACGAAATCAAATATTATTGATGTAGAGATGCAGGTTAAACGTTCACCAATACTAGAGCAAAGGATCATAGTGTATCTTGCTAATATGGTAAAAGATCAAAGCTGCGATGGATTTAAGTACAAAGACGTCAAAAAAAGTGTAAGTGTAATAATTGCAGCAGAACATAACATAACTGAAGATGGAAGATATTTTCATAAATACAACATGAGAGATGAAAAAGACAACTCCATGTTTACAGATCTTTTAGAAGTTGATTTGCTTGAACTCAAAAAATTACCAAAAGCTGATGATGGAACAGATCTTTGGGATTGGCTTAGGTTCATAAAAACGAATAATGAGGAGGAGATGGAAATGCTTGCACAAGAGAATCCGGAAATAGAGAAAGCATATGATGCCCTCCAAGATTTGAGTAATGATGAAGTTTTACGTCACGAAGCACAGCAAAGAGAAATGTATTTGCAAAATGAAATGGCAATTAATGAAGAGCGTTATGAACAAGGAGTTAGGAAAGGTATAGAACAAGGAATGGAAAAAGGAATAAAACAAGGCGTTAAAGAGGGGATGAAAAAAGGTAAGGAGCAAGGTATCAAAGAAGGCAAAGAGCAGGGTATCAAAGAAGGCAAAGAGCAGGGCATCAAAGAAGGCAAGGAGCAAGGCATTAAAGAAGGTATGGAAAAAGGCAAAGAACAGGGCATCAGGGAAGGTATAGAAAGAGGCGTTAAAGAAGGTAAAATTGGTATTGCAGTTAATCTTTTAAGCATGGGCTTGCCATTACAGCAAATTTCGGATGCAACAGGATTGCTGATAAGTGAAATAAAGGAACTAAAGTCTAATTTGAAATATTAAGAAACATGCTATAATTATAAAAAAACAAGCAGGAGTGAACCGAATGAAACGTGAACTATTAAGTAAAACAAATGATAAAGTATTTAAAGAGATATTTACGCGAAACAAAAGTTGTATGGCTGATTTTTTGAAGTGCATATTGAATATTCCTGATGAAGAATTTGATGATTTGGAATTTTTAGATACGCATACTCGAAAAGGTTCACCGCTAGACGGTGAGTATATTTTAGATATAAAAGTTAAAACGAAATCAAATATTATTGATGTAGAGATGCAGGTTAAACGTTCACCAATACTAGAGCAAAGGATCATAGTGTATCTTGCTAATATGGTAAAAGATCAAAGCTGCGATGGATTTAAGTACAAAGACATCAAAAAAAGCGTAAGTGTAATAATTGCAGCAGAACATAACATAACTGAAGACGGAAAATATTTTCATAAATACAACATGAGAGATGAAAAAGATAACTCCATGTTTACGGATCTTTTAGAAGTTGATTTGCTTGAACTCAAAAAATTACCAAAAGCTGACGATGGAACAGATCTTTGGGATTGGCTTAGATTCATAAAAACGAATAATGAGGAGGAGATGGAAATGCTTGCACAAGAGAATCCGGAAATAGAGAAAGCATATGACGCCCTCCAAGACTTGAGTAATGATGAAGTTTTGCGTCACGAAGCACAGCAAAGAGAAATGTACTTACAAAATGAAATGGCAATTAATGAAGAACGTTATGAACAAGGTGTTAGGGAAGGTATAGAACAAGGAATGAAAAAAGGTAAGGAACAGGGCATCAAAGAGGGCAAGGAGCAAGGTATCAAAGAAGGTAAAATTGGTATTGCAGTTAATCTTTTAAGCATGGGTTTACCATTGCAGCAAATTTCAGATGCAACTGGTTTATCGGTTGACGAAATAAAAGATTTTAAATCTAATTCTTGATTATTGAAGGGGTGTGTGTTATAATATATTAAGAACAAGTTGTAAAACAGTTATGTTCAAGTAGTGTTTAGGGGGAATAATGTTGAAAAAAGTTTTTAAAATATTATCTGTATTAACAGCTTTTTGTATGACAGCCGCTTCACTAGGAGTACCTCAGATATCAGCTGAATTGACAGCAGAAAAAAAATCGGTATCTCAAAAAGTTATAGAAGCAGTTAAAAATAACAGAGGAAAAATTGCGTTTGTTGGTGGAGGTTTGTTGACGGCAGCAGCTGTTGCTTTGTATGGAGTGTATGGTAATAATGCATGCTATGGTTATGATATTGAAAAATATATAAATAGTTTAGATGACTGGTTTGAGAAACTAGGCGGAACAGCAGAGAATATTACGGATTATAACAATAAAAAAAATGCGATTGTAGTGAATGAAAAAGAGATAAATCAGATAGAAAAAGATGTTGATAGATTACATGATTTCGTTGATGATACGTGGGATGATACGACTAAAGAAAATTTTAAGCAACGTGTTGGGCATATTTTAAAGTTTTGGGTATATAAAACCAAAAAAGGTTATACTCAAGGAATGCATGATTATGCTGTAATGGTGCTTAGAAAATTTTATGAATGTCAAAATAATGACGATTACGATATAAAAGAAGCAAAAGCATATTATGTATATGATAAGATTATGGAGGTTATAGAACCGAATTATTTTGGTTGGGATGATAATTATGGGATAGAAAAGTATAAATTGAGCGAACGTATAACGAATGTACTGCCTAGATTAGAGCGTGTACAATTTAAAAAAATTTGTGATTATCTAGAACTTAAAGGTAATTGTGTTGAAGAGATATTTTTTGATACGATTCTTTCATTTGGCTTGAGGTGCCTTGAGATTCCACAAGTAATAAAAATGTGGGACAGTATAATTTCTAATGAAGAAATAACAACATCGCGTGGATTTAATTCAGAAAAATTGCGAGATATGATAGATGCTTTTAATGGAAAATTAATAATATTTATGTTTAATAATCGTGAGAACGACTTATGCAAAAAAATACTAGTGAAAAGCAATAAAGCTGCTTTATTCAGTGAATTGTATAACGATTTCCCTAAGTTATAAATGAGATTTTATTTAAAAAATAGGAGCACATAATTTGATTGTGTTCCTATTTTTTTAGTTAATATAACTTTCCATAATAGTAAATTTGCGGTATAATAGAGACGGTAGTGTATTTATAAGGGAGAATATTTTATGTGCGCGAATGATATTTGTTTATTTATATTGCAAGAATTATTTAAAATGCAAGACAAGAAATATAAAAAATTTCAAGAAAAACTTATACCCACATTAGACCCTTCTGAGATTATAGGCGTCAGAGTGCCAGCAATTAGAAAATTTTTAAAAGAAAATTCAAACAACAATTTTTGTAAATTTTTAAAGAAATTACCTCATAAATATCTAGAAGAAAATTTGCTTCACGGTATTTTGATTTCAAATATGAAAAATTATAAAGATGCAGTAGATAATCTTAATAATTTTTTGCCTTATGTAAATAATTGGGCTGTTTGTGATTTGATTACTCCGTTTGTATTTAAAAAGAATACAGATATTTTATTACTAGAAATCGTGAAGTGGATTAATTCACAGCATAGCTATACAGTTCGATTTGCGATTAAAATGCTTATGAATTTTTATCTTGGAGATAATTTTAATTTTAACTATGCTGATATGGTAGCGGGTGTTAAAACTGACGAATATTACGTAAAGATGATGATAGCATGGTATTTTGCCACTGCACTTTCCAAAAATTATTCGGGCACAATTTCGCATATAGAAAATAAAAAATTAGATCATTGGGTTCATAACAAAACAATCCAAAAAGCGATTGAGAGTAGACGTATTAGCGAAATTCAAAAAGATTATCTTAAAACACTTAAAATAAAAATTTGATAAAATAATAAATTTATGTGTGATTTTTTTTGGGGATTCTGGTAGAATAAATTTATTGAGTTTGAATAGGGTTAATAAGAAGGGCTTTAGTGTATATGAAAAAAATAAAGATAACAGTTGTTAAAGTAGCGTGTTATAATGATTTAATAAAAAAATACGAAAATTTTGTATCTGATGCGTGCCAAATGAAAGAAGGAATGGTGTTTATTGCCAGTGGATGGACAAGGCCAAAAAATTTTTGTGTGAGTGCATGGGAGAGTATATCGCCATTTGTGATGACACTTGCTTATGGTGGTGAAAATATATATGATGGTTGGATGAAAAATAAAAAATCAGCTATGATATCATGTAATGACGGATTTCGGCCTGTTAGTTTTTTAATCGAAACCATTGACGACTAAAAAATTTTATTTAAGATTATTCTTTTAGGTTTAAAGGGTTGGTGTTGCTATTGGAGGAAGTAAGTGGAGTAATTGAAAAAATTGCATACAAGAATGCTGAAAATGATTTCAGTGTAATAAAAATAAAATCTGGTGGTTATAAGGACCTTATAACTTTGGTTGGAAATGTATCAAATGTAAGTATTGGTAGCGTGATTAGAGCGACTGGTACGTGGTCAATGAATCCAAAATTTGGGCGCCAATTTAATATAAAGATTTGCGAAGAATCTCTTCCGGCTGACGTGCATGGTATAGAAAAATATTTAGGTAGTGGTTTGATTAAAGGGATAGGAAAGAGTTATGCTAAAGCAATTGTAAGTGTATTTGGAACAGAAACATTTGATATTATTGAAAATTCTCCGCAAAGGCTTTTAGAAGTGCCTAAACTTGGGCAAAAGAAAGTTGACACAATAGTTGAAAATTGGAATCGGCAAAAAGATATAAAAGATCTTATGATATTTTTGCAAAAGGCCGGTGTGGGTGCATCGTATGGTCAAAAAATATTTAAAGCATATGGAAAAGAAAGCATTCAAAAAATAAAAGAGAATCCATATAGGCTAACAGAAGAAGTTTATTTGATTGGATTTAAAATTGCTGATGCAATAGCACAAAATCTTGGTTTTGAGAAGGATTCTTACAGTAGATGTCGTGCAGGGATATTTTATATTTTAGAAAATGCTGCAAATTCAGAAGGGCATTGTTATCTTCCAAAAAATGAACTTATAGAGCTAAGTTCTAAAATGCTTGGAATAGATGATGACAAACTTTTTATTACACTGGACGATTTGATAATAAATAAAAATCTTATTTTCGAAGATGAATCTAAGGTGTATCTGCCGTCATTTTATTATTGTGAGATTGGAATTGCCAATAAGATTAAGGCTATAAAAAATTTCCCTAATTTTAAAAAATATTCAGATGAGGAAATAAGTGAAAATATTGCTCACGCAGAAGAAGAAAATAAAATTTCTTACGATGATTCTCAAAAAGAAGCAATAAAAACTGCTATATCTTCCAATTTTTCAGTTATAACTGGTGGAGCTGGTGTTGGAAAAACTACCATAACTAAGGCAATTATAAGTATACTGCGGCATAAAGGTAAAAAAATCATGCTTGCAGCACCAACAGGAAGAGCTGCAAAACGAATGTCAGAAGCTACGCAAATGGAATCAAAAACGATACACAGACTTTTGGAAGCTGAAAAAGGTGGGCATTTTATAAAAAATAGTGAAAATAAACTTACGGGCAATGTGCTCATAGTAGATGAATCTTCTATGGTTGATTTAATTTTAATGCATAATCTTTTGAAAGCTGTTTCAGATAGCACAAAAGTAATTTTAATAGGTGATGTTAATCAACTACCCTCGGTTGGTCCGGGTAATGTTTTGAAAGATATAATAAATTCCGAATTTGTTCCAACTATAAAGCTTACTCAGATATATCGGCAGGCTAGCAAAAGTAATATTATTTTAAATTCTCATAAAGTAAATAAGGGGGAAATTCCAGATTTACATGTGGATAAAAATTCAGATTTTTTCTTTATTGAACAAAATAATAACGAGAAATGTGCAGAGCTTATAGTTGATCTTTGTTTGAAAAGGTTGCCACGGTATTACAACGTAAATCCGATTGTAGATATACAAGTCCTTACTCCTATGAAAAAAGGTGTGCTTGGAACTGATAATTTAAATTGTATTCTTCAAAATAAGCTTAATCAAAGTAAATTTTGTTTGAAACGCAGCGCAATTGAATATCGCCTTGGAGACAAGGTTATGCAGATAAAAAATAATTATGATAAAGATATTTTTAACGGTGATATCGGAACAATCTATTCAATTGATGAAAAGGATGAAAGTCTTGAAATAAAATTTGATTCCCGAATAATAAAATATGATATCTCAGAACTTGAAGAGGTTTCTCTTGCGTATGCGTGTACAATACATAAATCGCAAGGAGGAGAGTATCCTATAGTGATTATTCCAATGTCTTGTAGTCACTACGTAATGCTTGAAAGAAATTTACTTTATACAGGAATTACTCGTGCGAAAAAGGTATGTATTATTGTGGGAGAAACAAAAGCCGTAACAAAAGCTGTTGAAACGAATGATTTTAAAAAAAGGTATACTTCACTTTCTCAAAAGTTAATTTGAATAAAAAAGGATGTGGAATTTTGGATAGGATTTCATTTATTAGGAGTATTATTATAATGTTGAGCATAACGTGGCTAATGACGCTTATGTGTTTGATTTTTTCAACAGAACGTAAGCTTTATTCTACGCGAGCAAATGATCAGCGTTATAAAGCAAATATTTTGATATGCAAAATTGACGATCTAAATAAAAAAATTTTGAATATGAATGATACGTTTAAAAACATTCAAAAAGAACGTAAAATAGAAAATTTATCTGTAGAGTTGAATAATATAAATGATTCGCTTTTGAATATAGATAGTGCGACAGTTATTGTTGTTGTAAAGGAAAAACTTTTTGAAATAAAGACAAATTTAAATAAGTTTAATGAAACATTAAATAGAATCAGTTCTGCAATCGCAACGCATCAAAATGTAAATTTAGATGCATCAAACAATAGTTGGTTTTCAGTTGTGAAATTGTGTATGAAGTTGTGATCAAATTTTTTTAATAAAGTTTAAAGCTGGTTATCATGCTCTGGTGATATCAGCTTTTTTAATTTTTATTATTAATAGATTTATAAAAGCTTGATTTTTTGTATTTTTTATATATAATTATTATATAAATAGCTGTGCTTTTTGGGAGGAACGTATATGATTAAAACATTGAGTAGGTGTATTGGACAATATAAAAAAGAATCTGTGATTGCACCGATATTTGCTGTTTTGGAGATGAGTTTTGAAATAATAATACCGTTTTTAACTTCAAAACTTGTGGATTATGGTATAGATAAAGCTGACATGCACAGTGTGTATATTATAAGTTTTGAAATTTTATGTTGTGCATTACTTTCGATATTATGTGGATACATTTGTGGTAAAACTTCTGCTATAGCAGCAGCGGGTTTTGCCAAAAATATTCGTCAAAAAATGTATGCAAGTGTTCAAAATTTTTCTTTTTTTAATATAGACAAATATTCGTCTGCTAGCATAATTACTCGCCTGACGACGGATGTTGTAAATGTTCAAAGTGCTTATCAAACTCTTATGTTTGTAGCACCGGTTGCACCCGCACTTTTAATATTTTCTTTAATTTTTTCTTTTAAAATAAATGTTTCTTTATCGCTTATATTTTTGGGATTTATACCTGTTTTGGCTGTCGCTTTGTATTTTATAATTTTTTTTGCTCACAAAATATTTAAAAAAGTTTTTAGAACATATGATAAGCTTAACGAAGTTGTTGAAGAAAATTTAAACGGAATACGCGTTGTGAAATCTTTTGCAAGAGAAGATTTTGAAAAAAATAAATTTTTTAAGATTTCCAATAAGATATATAAAAATTTTTTAAAAGGAGAAAAGATTGTAGCTTTAAATATGCCAGTAATGCAATTTTGCATGTATATGTGTACGATTTTTACGGCATGGTTTGGAGCCAGAATGATAGTTGCAAGTAATAATGATCCTAATAGAGGTCTTACTACTGGCCAGCTTCTTAGTTTCATTTCTTATTCTTCTCAAATACTTATGGGACTTATGATTTTATCAATGGTTTTAACTATGATAACCATTTCATTATCTTCCGCTAAGCGCATTGTAGAAATTTTGAATGAAAAAAGTAATATTACAAATCCTTCAAATGCAGTATCAGTTATAAGAGATGGGAGTATAAAGTTCGATAATGTTGGATTTAGCTATGTTCAAGATAAAAATAATTTATGTATTCAAAATATAAACTTAGATATAAAATCAGGAGAAATTATTGGAATTACAGGTGGAACCGGAAGTGGGAAAAGTACTTTGGTTCACTTAATTCCTAGACTATACGATGCAACTGTTGGAAATGTTTTTGTAGGAGGGATAAATGTAAAAAATTACGATATTAATTTTTTACGAAATAATGTAGCGGTTGTTTTGCAGAAAAACACTTTATTTTCTGGGACAGTAGCTGAAAATTTACGGTGGGGTAACGAATGTGCTAGTGATGAAGAATTAGTGAAAGTGTGTAAATTAGCACAAGCAGATGAATTTATTAAAACGATGCCAAAGAAATATGAAACTATGATTGAGCGAGGAGGCGCAAATATTTCTGGTGGGCAAAAACAAAGAATTTGTATTGCTAGAGCACTATTAAAAAATCCAAAAATATTAATCTTAGATGATTCAACCAGCGCGTTGGATACCAAAACTGAAGCATTGATTCGAAATTCTTTTAAAGAAAGTTTACCGCATACAACAAAATTAATAATTTCTCAAAGAATTTCATCAATTAAGCATGCTGATAGAATAGTTGTTATGGATAACGGTAGAGTAGTGGCATTTGATAAACATGAACAATTGCTCAAAGAATGCCCTATTTATAAAGAAATTTATAATTTGCAACAGAAAAGCGGTGAACAAAATGATTAAAAATAAAAAAATAAATTTTAAAGTAATAAAGAGACTTTTTTTGTATATGAAAAAATATAAAATTAGACTTATTTTGGTAGCTTTGTTTATTTTAATGAGCTCAGCAGTAGGTGCAATTTCTTCTGTGTTTTTGAGATTTTTAATAGATGACTATATTTCGCCATTGCTTTTTCAATCAAGAGTTGATTATTCCGAGCTTTTGAAAGCAATATTAATTATGATGCTTGTTTATATTATTGGAGTTTTGTGTACCTTGATGTATAACCGCATTATGGCAAAAGTTTCGCAAAAGGTATTAAAAAATATAAGAGATGATATGTTTTCTCATATGCAAACATTACCAATAAAATATTTTGATTGCAATTCTCATGGTGATATTATGAGTTATTATACCAATGATACGGATTCATTAAGACAGATGTTAACACACAGCATTCCACATGGTTTTTCAGCAGTTGTTGCTATTATAACAATTTTTGCATCAATGCTTTATACGAGTATATGGCTCACGGGTATTGTTATTGTTTTTGTGATTATTACAATGCTCATTACATCTAAATTTATAGCTAGAAGCGGAGAATATTTTACAAAACAGCAAAATGATTTGGGAGATATTAACGGATATATAGAAGAAATGATTAGTGGGCAAAAAGTTATAAAAGTATTTTGTTACGAAAACAAAGCGATTGATAAATTTTGTAAAAAAAATGAAACTCTTTGTAAAAGCAGTACTTTGGCGGCCACACATACGAATGTTATAATGTCTGTGATGATGCATATAGGTTATGTATTGTATTTTATATTAGCAGTTGTTGGTAGCTATATGGCTTTGAATAGTGTCCCTAACATTTCTTTGGTAGGAAAAAATATTTTAACCCTTGGTATGATAGCTTCTTTTTTGCAACTTTCTGTAAATTTTATAAGTCCAATAAGCCAAATTTCAAATCAATTTAATTCAGTTGTGACTGCATTAGCTGGCGCGGAGCGCATATTTGAATTTATAGATGAAAGTTCAGAAAGTGACAAAGGTAAGGTAAGGCTGATTTCTGTGCTTGAAAATGCTAACAAAATTAAAGAAGTGAATAGTCATACGGGAAAATGGGCGTGGAAAATACCATGCTTTGATAAAAGTAAGAGCTTTAAATATAAAAAATTATGTGGTGAAATAATATTTTCAGATGTAAGTTTTGGTTATGATTCTAATAAGATGGTTTTGCATAACATAAGCCTTGTTGCAAGACCTGGTCAAAAAATTGCGTTTGTAGGAGGCACAGGTGCTGGCAAGACTACAGTAGCTAATCTTATCAATAGATTTTATGATGTAAATTGCGGTACAATAACATATGATGGTATTAATATAAAAAATATCAAAAAGTCAGATTTAAGGCGTTCCATGGCAGTTGTTTTGCAAGATGTAACATTGTTTACTGGAACAGTTATGGAAAATATAAGATACGGACGGCCTGATGCTACCGACGAAGAGTGTGTAAATGCTGCAAAATTGGTTCATGCTCACGAATTTATTGAATTATTACCAGAAAAATATCAAACTGTGATAAGCGGAAGTGAAAGTAATTTATCACAAGGGCAACGTCAGTTACTTTCAATTGCTAGAGCTGCAGTTGCTGATCCTCCTGTTATGATATTGGATGAAGCAACATCTTCGGTGGATACGAGAACAGAGTCGCTTATTCAAAAAGGGATGAATGCTCTTATGAAAGGGAGGACGGTTTTTGTCATAGCTCACAGACTTTCCACTATAAAAAATTCTGATTTAATTTTGGTTCTTGACAAAGGAAAGATTGTAGAACGTGGAAATCATAAAAATTTAATTTCCAAGAAAGGCGAATATTATAAACTGTATACGAATTAATTATTATATTAAGTGGCTGCTATTTTCAGATATGTTGTTGCTATTATTGTATTTTATAAAAAATATCTGTTATGTAGCAGCTTATGCGGCTTTTATTACTGTTATTAAGTAGATAAATTTAACATTTTTTAGATCAATTCAATATAAATTATAATAATTTAAGTTTATAATAGGTAATTAAAATTAAGTATTTATAAATAAAAAACATTTTAGCAATAAAAAATATTAGGTGTAAAAAACAAATTTGAGTTGCTTTTATATTTTTGGTTTGCATTATTAATTTTTATGTGATACAATTTTACTGTAGGACGTTTAGCTCAGCTGGTAGAGCATTCGCTTGACGTGCGAAAGGTCAGCGGTTCGAGCCCGTTAACGTCCACCAAATAAGGTTCTTTTGAGCTTCCATATATTTGTTAAGTATATGGGAGCTGTGTTTGTTTAATGAAAGATTTTTAAGGAGAAAAAATGAAGTTTTGCATAATTACATTTGGATGTAAAGTTAATCAGTGTGAATCTGATAATATTGCTTTGACTATGATCAAAGCAGGGTACATAAATTCAAGAGAATCCGAAAATCCTGAAATTTTTATAATTAATTCGTGTACAGTTACAGGAGAAAGCGACAGAAAGCTTAGGCAAACATTCCACAGAATTAAACGAAATAATCCTGATAGTACTGTAATTTTAACCGGGTGTTTACCTCAGGCGTTGTCTAAAGATTCAAATCAGTTAGTACCAGCGGAAATTATAATCGGAAATTCTCAAAAATATTTAATTCCTGAATATTTGGATAAATATTTTGATGGTGGTAACAGTAAAATTTATGATGTGTCACCTACAAAATTTTGCAAAAAATTTGATAACGTGGAAACAAATATTCCAACACGTCATGCTCGAGCTTTCTTGAAAATAGAGGATGGGTGTAATAGATTTTGCAGTTATTGCATTATCCCGTACGCTCGCGGGAGTGTTAGGTCTAAACCTCTTACGTCTATAAAAAATGATGCTGAAAAACTCTCCAAAGCAGGGTATAGGGAAATTGTTGTTGTTGGGATAAATCTTTTTTCTTATGGTATGGATATCAATTGTAGTGTAGCAGATGCTATTGAAGTAATTGCCAATGTTCCGGGAATCGAAAGAATTCGTTTAGGCTCTCTTGAACCCGATCTGATTTCTGACAATTTGATTTTAAGACTTTCTAAAATTGATAAGTTATGTCCGCAATTTCATTTATCTCTTCAAAGCGGTTCTAACAAAATTTTGAAAAGTATGCGCAGAAGATATACGCGTGATGAATATATTGATGTTGTTAAAAAATTACGAAATAAATTTCCAAGTGCAACATTTACTACTGATTTAATGGTTGGATTTGCGGGTGAAACTGAAGAAGATTTTGAAGATTCTTTAAAGTTGATAGAAGAAGTAAAATTTTTAAAAGTGCACGTGTTTCCTTATTCCAGGCGCCCTGGAACACTTGCAGATAAATTTCCCAATCAAGTAGATAAAAAAACTAAATCATTGAGAGTGAAAAAAGCCATTGAAATATCTGAAAATACTAGTAAAGTAGTTTTGAACAATTTTATTGGAAAAAGATTTAACGTTCTTTATGAATCTAGGGGAAAAGATGGTAGGTACGAAGGATACACCGAAAATTATATATATGTAAAATCTGAATTTGATCAAGATATAAGAGGAAAAATATTAAATACAGAAATTGTATCACTTGAAAATGGCTTTTGTAGCGGAGTTATAAAAAATTTGAAAAAAATTTATTATTAAATATTTTTTGAGAATATTAATTAATATAGTAAAATTTATTGGGAGGAATCAAGATGAAAAATTGTTTTAATGTAGATACCTTTGAAGAAGAAATAAAAAATTTTGGTGTGCCTGTAATAGTGGATTTTTATGCTACTTGGTGTAATCCGTGTAAGATGCTTTCGCCAGTTTTGGAGAAAGTTCAAGAAAAATTTGAGGGAGCGTTAAAAGTAATAAAAATAGATATAGACGAGAACCGCGATATAACAGCAAAATATGATATAATGTCTGTCCCAACGCTTATGTTTTTTTCTGGCGGAGAACTTGTTCGAAGGGAATCAGGTTTTATTCCTGAAAACGAACTTTTGGAAATGATATATAAAGATTTTTGTATAATAAAAAAATAAAGTTATTAGGAGATGTAAAATGGAAGATTTGATAATAATAGGGGCAGGACCGGCTGGAATTACTGCGGCAATATATGCGCTTAGAGCAGGTATAGGTGTAACGCTGATAGAAAAAAGTATCTATGGCGGGCAAGCTGCTATTATAGATTCAATAGAAAATTACCCTGGTTTTAAAAAGATTTCAGGAGTAGAATTTTCTGAAGCAATGTATAATCAAGCGAAAGGACTTGGAGCTAAGTTTGTTTTTGATACTGTTGTGAGTGTGGATTTGAAAAGTTCTGAAAAAAGTGTTACAACTTCTTCTGGAAAGGTGTTTTATTCAAAAAGTGTTATAATTGCGAATGGGTTAAAACGTCGTACACTTGGGTGTGAAGGAGAAAAAGAATTTTTTGGGCGAGGGGTATCATATTGTGCAACGTGTGATGGAGCATTTTTTAGAAAGCAAAGTGTAATAATTGTAGGTGGCGGTAACACGGCTTTGAGTGATGCTCTTTATCTTTCTAATGTATGCAAAACAGTTACTATGGTCGTTCGTCGAAACCAATTTCGTGGAGAAAAATCGTTAAGTGATGCAGTGAAGAAAAAAGAAAATATAAATGTAAAATTTGAAACAGTTGTTAAAAAAATCTGTGGTGATAGTACTGTAAAAAATGTAGTTTTGGTATATAATGGAGACGAGGAGATTTTAGATGTTTCTGGGGTTTTTGTGGCTATAGGTTATAGTCCGGATAACAAAGCATTTGAGGGACAAGTGAAAATGACAGAATCAGGATATTTTGAATCTGGGGAAAATTGTCAAACAAACATACCTGGTGTCTATGTTGCGGGCGATTGCAGGAATAAATCATTGAGGCAAATAGCAACAGCAGTTTCTGATGGCGCAGTGTGTGGCAATGCAGCTGCAGAATATTTAATAAAGGAAAAAATGTGTACAGAAATAATGGCATAAATAATTTTTGATAAATCTATATATTTTATTTTTCGAGGTTAGTTTAATCTAGCCTCGAATTTTTGTTTTAAAGTGGATAATATTGGTTATAATATTTAATAATAAAAGACATATATGGATAAAATTTATTGTTTTTGTAAAAAATAATTGAAAAATTTTATGAGTAATGCTATAATTGTTGATAATTATTGTTATGTAAAAACATTAAAAAATATTATCAAAGTGGTGATTTTATGATTAATTTAAACAATTTAAAAAATGGTAAAATAGTTTGGAAATTTGGCAAATGGTTAACTGCAGCTGTGGTTGTTTTTGCAGTCTGTTTTTTTGGTTTTAAGCTTTTTCCCAAGATACCTGTTAGTGCGGCAAGTGAGAAGAAGATTAGGTACTATCTTTACAATTATGGTGACAAAATAAATTCTATTGAAATATTTGATAATTCAGGTAAGTGTGAAGTGACGAAAGAAGAAAAAAATGACGATTACAGCCGTTGTGAATTTAAGTGTGATGGAGATTTTACTGTTAAAATAAAAACATTAAAACCGATTAAACACGGCAATGATTGGAATTACGATGGAATGGAATATAATAATTATTGCTTTTCTAAAACATATACTAAAAAGAGCACTTATATTTCAGATAATATAAGAATTTCAGATGGTACTATTATTGTGAATAAAGAAAATTTTATAAAAGAATTGTATATAAACGGTAGCAATTGGGATAGAATTAAAGAAGAGCGGGATAACAGTAGTAATTTTTATTATTATAGTTCTAGTCTTTCTAGTGTGAAAATTAAAATAAATAATAATAATGGAGATTTATATGTTGATTTGAAAAAAATGAAAGAAGAGTATTGGAATTGTGATGTTAAACTTAATAGTAACGAAAATAGTATAGTAATTAACAGTAATTCGACAATTAGCAAAAAAGTTATAGAAGTATTTACAACTACTAAAGAACAAATGGCATTTTGGCTTACGTGTAACGATAAGTATGTGACTGGCAAAATAAAAAATATTGGCATATATGATCTTGCGGGTAATCTTATTGTGAGTACAGATTATACTAAAGCAGTTTGGTTTGATTATAAAGAAGATTTTGTTGTTAAAATAAAAACAAGTGATATTGTTAATTTTTATGGGAAGGAGTGGCATTATGATAAGATGGAAAATTCTGAATATGTTTTTTATAAACAATTTAATGCAAAAGACGATAATGATAATGAATTTTTTGAATTTGTAGGATCTGTTGGGAGCAGTTCTTCTCTTATTGTTGATAAAAGTAATGCTATAGATAAGTGGTATTTAGCAGGAAGTAACCGTTTATCTTACAGCGAACAAAAGGGTAATAATGCTCGAGACCAGTGGGCTAATGGTTATTATAGTTGCAGGGCAGGATATGGAGTAAAATTTAAGTTAAGGGATGATAAATATACATGTATTGATTTTGAAAAAATGAAAGAAGTTTATAAAGATTATGAAGTTACAATTACTGAGAAAGAAAAGAGTATAACAATTGAGAAAAAGAATGAAAATGAAGAAAATGTTGAACTTTCGAGTTTAAAAATTATAGAATTGTTTGTAGCGAATAAAACGATAAGTGATGTAACTATAAGTGAAGTTGATTATAGTGAACCTCCTAGTTGTATAGAGAATGTTAGTGTGGAAAATAATGATTCACTGAAATTTGAATTTGACGAAACAAGCGGAAAATGGTCGTATAAAAAAGGTATATCTGTAGATGAAAAAGGTATAAAAATTATGTTAACACAAAATGAGAAAAATGGATTACTTATTGATGAAATAACTGAAGCTACAGTTACAATTGGCGAAAATCCCCAAGATATAAAGAGCTATATTAGCCAGAGCAATAACAGCGTAAAGATACCATATGACATTTTAGGTTATGATAGTGATACTGATAAGAACAGTGTCAGTATTAAGGTTGCGAAAAAGTTTAAACCGTATTTGGTTAATTTTAGATCAGGTGACGAAAAAAATAAAGAAAATGATTGGTTTGGTGTTGAATTGCACGAAGGAAGCGGAGGACCTGTTGGTGGTAATGCGAATGGCTCATATGATTTTAGTGTTAATTATCAAACAGATGCTGTATTTTCAGTTAAAGCAAAAGATTTTTATAAGGATTCTATTTTAAATGCCAAACCGAGAGAAGGGAGTTTTCGTAGTGATGGTGATGATAACGAATTTAAAAATAATCTTGTTTTAACGCCATTTATGAAAAACAAAAAAGGACAATTATACGAATTAAATAAATTTACAGTTTCTTTGGATAAAGATAACGAAGGAAAAGAAACTGGGAAAGTTAATATTAAAGGTTTGACTAAAGGAGCGTCTGGAAATTATTATATTATTAAAAAACAACTTAGTGAACTAGAAGGTATTATTGATAGAACTGATTTTTCAGAGGCAGGGAATTTAAAAGATGATAAACGAGAATCATTTTTTAAAGAAATGAGTTCATTAGTGTTTGAAGAAAATGGTAGTGAAATAGAATCATATGATTACAAAGAAGTAAGTAAATATATGATTTCTTCAAGTTATGAAAAATGGGATCTAAGTGCGTTTAACGTGAGACTTAAAGATGGTACAGATGATACGTTTATTATTTCAAATCCAGGTAATATCAGTGTAACGTGTGAAAAGAAAATTGAAAATGCGAAAGATTATTTTGATTCCAATAAAAAAATTAAAGACGAATTTTTTGAAAAGTTAGGATCAGTTACATTTAATTGGTCATCAGGTCCATTTTCAAAGAAAACAAAGACATATCGTTATGGTGAGTTTCGCAGTTACAAGAACAACTACGTTGATATAACTGTAGAAATTGGATGGGCTCAAACTACAATCAAAGTTAAAGTAAAAGAAGATTATACAGTAGATGGATCTAAAGATTGTATAGATATAACTGGTAGCAAAGAAACATACAGAAGTTTAGAATTTGATAATGATGGTATACCATCTGGCATAGCTAAGAACATTGTAATAAAAAAAGATAATTCTGAGACGAAAACGTTACAAAATTCGTGTATATTTGATAAATGTGTGTATGGTAATGAAGTTGTATTTACCATAGATGAAGATACTAGTAAGAATGGCAATAACAAGTTGTTTTTTGATTATGTAAACCAATTGTATTGCAAAAATTCAAATGAAAAAGTCAGCGAACTAAATCTAGGCTTTTTGGAGTATATTGTTTGGAACGAAGCCGAAGATAGTTCAGATGTAGAAAACGGCAATACTTTTTCAGATGGTGCAGACACAAATATATTAAGCGCTTCTATAGATAAGACTAATACCCTAAGAAAAATTACATTTAAAATAAGTAAGTGCACAAGAAATGCAAGTATAATACTTAAAAATAATCATCAGATGACCAATATAAATTTTAATACCGAAAATTTAAATCATGATCTAAACTCAATAATTCAAATTGATAAGGCTGACAAAACCGCTGATGGCTACAAATTAAGAGATGACAATAAAAGTTGGGAGAATATATCTGATTTAAATGGTGGATATCATGTGTTGTTTACAGGTAATGACGTGGATATGTTAAATGCAGACAATAGATATTATTTTGCATTAAGAATAAAAGAAGGTATAGAGTTAGATGAACAAATGCTAAGTAGTATTGCTAATTTAACAGCTGATGTAGCAGCTAATAGTTCAGGTAATAAATATTTGACAACAGCAAAGGTAATAAACAATGAAAAAATTTATATTGGAGAAAAAGAAATTGAAAATAATAAATCTGTAAAGTTGATAGAAATATCATTTAAGCTGGATGATGGTTTTGGTGGCATTGACGTGAACCTTAGAGGCATTCAGTGGCCAAAACGTACTTTGGTTTTCTTGGCACCAAAGAATTGTGTTACCTGGAGTTTGGGTGAAGAAGGCGATGAAACTATAACACCTGATACAGAAGATTACGTGGAAGACGGTACTGTGTGGGATAGATGTTATGGTTACGTTGATTATGGTGAAGATACTTTGTTTAGTGTTGTGGTAAAATCTTCTAACCGTGAAATTGGGGATATAAAAGAGGAGCTGAAGATATACAATTACAAGATAATAACTGTTGAAGACAGTGATGGTAAAAAAGAAAAATATGATCTAACAGATGACAACAATGAGCCAAAAGATTTTGAGTTTGATATTTTGGACAAGACGTATGAAATATCTCTTAAAGAAGTTATAAAAAGTAAAGTTATAGTAGTTAACCCCGGTAATATAAGCAAATCAATTACGCATACTTCGTGTGAAGGATTTAGGTATTACTATGTAGATGTTGACGACAAAGGTAATCTTCAAGGCATTCAAAAAAATGATGATAAATCATATAAAGAAATTCGTGGAAGAAATACGTTGGTCATTGATCACGATTACTATTTTGCTGTTAAAGCAGAAACCGGATATAATATCGAAACTGCTGAAATCACAACTTCTGGCGCGGCTGAAACAGTTAAAGATGAAAATGGCAATGACATTTCTAAAAATACTTTTGAAGAGGTGCCTCCGGACAAATTATTGAGTGATGAGTTTAGCGGGTTTAGAGTATTTGTTATAAAATCCATAAGTACAAATCACACAATTTCAGGAAATATAAAGAAGTTTCAGTATAAAATAAATTTCAAAAAAGATCCAGCTCAAGCTGTGTCTTACGTTTATGATGGTTACGCTCGTGAAAATATATCTGTTGATTACGGTGAGAACGTAAGATTTAAAATAAAAATATTGGATAATTACAATAATTCTTCTATAAAAGTATATGTTGAAGATTATTCAGAAGGTACTGAAGGCAAATCTGCAAAAACAGAACTCAACAAAGTGGACGACAGCTACTTAATACCAAATGTTACAAAAGATAAACTGATAACAGTTGAGGGAGTAGAGCTTAATATCTACAAAATTAATTTTATTGCTAGTGAATTTGCCAGGTTTATTGATGAAGGTGGAAATGTAGTTTCGGGACCTCAAGACGTACAGTATAAAGGTTCGTATGTATTTAGTGTTCAAACAAATGAAGGATATACGATCGGTGAGGACACAGTTGTTGTTACAACTTCTGATAATGGTGTTAAGAAAACTCTTACGGCTGATAAATCAGGAAAGTTTAAGATATCATCGGTTGTGGAAAATTTTACGGTTGAAATAAAAAATGTTGAAAATGTTTATTACAAATTGACATTTGAACATGCTGACGGTGTAAGTTATTTGAATGACACAGGTTCGGTAATAACAGAATCGATAAAAATAAAACATGGTAAAAATTATGAATTTTCTGTGAATATTGATGACGCTTACGATGAATCTATACCTGGCATGTTTATACTTGTTAATAACGGACAAAGCGTAAATACTAGATGTCAAAAATTGGAGACCGGAAAATATTTGATTCCAAATATAACTGAAGATGTAACTATTAAAGCATGCAATGTTGTTAAAAACACATATACAGTTACGCTTGTAAAAGTAGATGGAATGGATTATTATGATGCAAACAATAAAATAATAACAGGGGATAATACTGTTTCACATAATGATACGCTATATTTTAAAGTCAATTTGTATCCGGCATATTCTGATTCTGAAGTTAAAGTTATGTTGGGAAAAGAAGAACTTAAACTGGATGACAATGGATTTTATGCCGTTCAAAAAGTAATAGAAAATAAAACTGTTACGATTCAAGGTGTGGAAGAAACAGAGGAAGCAAAGCTTATAAACGAAATAAATAATTTGCCAGATAAGGTAAATGATTTGACTGACGTTGATGAAGTTATTGCAGTATCAAAAAAATATGAAAATTTACCGGAAGATAAAAAAGGTAAAATTTCAAATATAGGTAAATTAAATGCGTTACAAGAACAAGTTAAAGCATTTCATCATGTTAGCAATGATGTTAAAATTGATGATGTAGATTGGTATTTAAAATTAATAGCAATTCCGATAAGTTTAGATGCCGAAGCATGTGGTAGAATATATAAAAAATTAAATTCAGAATATATATTGGAACTATATGATGTTTATTTATGGGATACTATAAAAGATGTGAGATATACTCTTCCAGAAGGTAAATCAGTTCGCATAACATTACCAGCTCCAAATATGACATATTTTGAAAAACCAACCGGGATACACGAAAAAACAAACGGTAAACTTGATTTTCTTTCGCTAAGCATTTCAGGGTTAACAGTTAGTTTCACGACTGAGTCATTTAGCCCTATGGGAATAGTTGCCAATAGAACGGCTACTCCCGGTAGATCATCACTTTTGGATGCTGCTGATGCAAACGTTGAGGCAATAATGCAATACGCGTTATCAGGATTGGGTAGTGGTAATACATCCGCTGGTGGAACTGGCGTTACAGGTATTACAGGTAAAGATTCTGAGAATACTGATAGCAGTAATAAAAACACATCTGGAAATATAGATGAAAAGTTTAAAAGTGCAAATAATAAGGTAAGTGCTCAGGCGAGTGCTATCAGGCTTTTATTAATTTTGATGTTATTGATTTTATTGGCAGTAATGGTTATAATTATATTAGAAAATGTTAGAAAGAAAAAAACAAAAAAGAAGGGTGATGGCTGTTAATTTGTTTCGGGGGTGTTGGAAATATTATCTGATAATATAAAATCATTAAGACGAAATTTAGGCTTTACGCAAAAAAGGATAGCGGAGTTGTTAGGAATTGATAGGTCTACTTATTCGTATTATGAACTTGGCAGAATAAAACCGAACATCCATACAATAATGTTAATTGCCAGAATATTTGGAGTTTCTTACACAGTGCTTCTTGAGGGAGAAGAAGTTAAAGATGATTCTTTAGAAGATCCACAAGGTGATTTCGATTTATGTTTTAGCAATAAAGATGACGTTTCGTATTCTTCGCTTAGTTTAAGAGAAAAAGAATTGGTGGCTGCTTTTAGGATATTGGCAGAGGATTCTAAAAAAGAAGTTATGGGTTTTTTGATGTCAAAAATTAAATAATAAAAATCAGCACCTTCTTAAATTTGGGATACGTAAGTGTGTCCTTTGTATAGAGGGTGCTGATCAGATTTTTTGATAAATGTTAGCAATTTTGAAATTTAGTAAATTTTAAAGTAATGATTTTATGGAATTACATTTTGAAAAAACAATTTAAAACTTGATTAAAAACAGCACTAAAAGTTATTTTGTTTACTGTTTGAGAAATTTTTATGTCACATTTTTGTAAAGTTTCATTACCTAGTGAATAAGTTATTTCCCCGATTTTTTGATTTTTTTCAAGAGGAGCTTCTATAACCGAATTTAAAGTTACATTTGAAGAGATATTTTTTATATCTTTTTTGTTTATTAAAAAGTTTTTATTCAAATCAACATATATTTTTGCTTCTGAAGTTAAAGAATTGGAAATTTTAATTTTTTCGGGGAAGTCATTGGGAAGATGTGGTGTAATTTTTACGAATTTTTCAAATCCAAATTTAACCATTTCTAAAATTTCTTTATTTCGTTTTTTTGTATCGTCGCTTCCAAGGAGTACGCCTATGAGTTTTATGTCTCCTTTTTGTGCAGAAACTGCAATACAGCTACCAGCTGATTTTGAAGAACCTGTTTTTATTCCTGTTATGTAATTGCAAGATTTTATTAATTTGTTAGTGTTAACTATCTGAGTGTTTCCGCCGCGTATGTGGTCTATCCAAGTGGAGAGGCATGACGCTACATTATCGTGCTGCATAAGTTCTTTTGACATAAGGGCTATGTCATACGCAGTGGAAATATTGCCATCTGAGTCTTCACCTATACAATTTTTGAAGATGGTATTTTTCATATTCAATTTTGCTGCTTTTTCATTCATTTTATTTACGAATTTTCCTTCAGAACCTTTTATATGTTGAGCTAAAACTACACAAGCATCATTTGCAGAAATCAT
This sequence comes from uncultured Eubacteriales bacterium, assembly GCA_934675165.1. GTDB lineage: Bacteria > Bacillota > Clostridia > Oscillospirales > Acutalibacteraceae > UMGS1491. Next base: position 3,801 of record CAKUPP010000016.1, on the reverse strand, counting down.
TCCTATTGATTTTATTAAATCTTCTGTTGATATGATTTCTCCGGATTTAAGCCAAATTCCTGGCCCTGGAGCTTTTTCGGCTTCTTTACTTGGTGTGATTTTGTCATTTAAATTAATTTCACCTTTTTCAAGTGATTCGGCAGCAATTAATAAGTTCATTATTTTCATCAAAGATGCTCCGCTTCTCACTTCAAATGCATTTTTTTCGAATAAAATTTTTCCTGTGTATCCGTCTATTAAAATTGCCGAAGGAGCATCTATTTCGAGTTTATTGTTTTTAGATGGTTCTTTTGCAGTTGCAGTAGAGCAGCAAACTATGCAAATCGTTATAACAATAGATAAGAATTTGAGTTTAAAAATAACTACCACTCCATAAAAATTAATTATACTGTTTAATTTTATGGAGTGAGTATTTGAAATATGTATGTAATTGTTTTTTTAAAATAATCCTGTTATTTTTCCTGCGCTGTTTATGTCTATATTTTCTGCTGCAGGGAATTTTGGTAAGCCAGGCATTTGAAGAATGTTTCCTGTTAATACAACTATGAAGCCGGCACCATTTGAAAGATAAACATTTTTAATGTTTATGTTAAATCCTTTAGGGTATCCTAATTTAGTTGGATCATCGGATAAAGAATATTGAGTTTTTGCAATACATACAGGTAATTTTTCTTTACCCAAAGATATTATTTTAGCCAGTGATTTTTCAGCTTCTGTAGAATATACTACATCATCTGCACCATATATGTTTTGAGCTATTTTTAAAATTTTCGTTTTTATGGAATCGTTTTCTGAATACATAAATTTAAAGTCGGAGTTAAGTTCACATGCACGACAAACTTTTTTTGCAAGATCTATTCCTCCGTTACCACCTAAAGAATGAATTTTTGCAATTTCAAAATCAGCGTTTATTTTTTTACAATAATTTTTTACGATGTCAATGTCACTGTCTTTATCAGAATCAAAATAATTTAAAGCAACAACTACGGGAAGACCATATTTTTTCATATTTGAAACATGGGCGCCTAAATTAGAAAGCCCTTTTTCAAGTTTCTTGATATCACTTGACTGTTCTTTTCCGTTGTATTTTAATGCTCTGATAGTTGCGACAATTACAACGCATGATGGTTTCAATCCGGATATTCTACATTTTATATCTAAAAATTTTTCAGCACCTAAATCAGCTCCAAATCCAGCTTCGGTTATGCAATAATTTCCTAATTTTAGTGCTAGATGTGTGGCTCTTATGGAATTACATCCATGAGCTATGTTTGCAAATGGCCCCCCATGCATAATTACTGGTGTACCCTCAAGTGTTTGTATAAGATTTGGTTTTAGAGCATCTTTTAACAGCGTCGCCATGGCACCGTTAACGTTTAAGTCCTTTGCATAAATAGGGTTATCGTCATAATCATAAGCTACCAGTATATCGCCTAGGCGTTTTTTTAAATCGTTTATATCTGAAGCAAGGCATAAAATAGCCATCACTTCAGTTGCTACAGTTATTATAAAATTATCTTCACGAGGTATGCCATTTGTAGTTCCCCCGAGCCCTACTACAATATTTCTCAATTCTCTGTCATTCATATCCATGCATCTTTTTACAAGCACTTTTCTTACATCAATTCTTAATTTATTTCCTTGATGTACGTGGTTGTCAAGTATAGCACACATTAGGTTATTAGCAGAAGTAATTGCGTGCATATCTCCCGTAAAATGCAAATTAATATCTTCCATTGGAATAACTTGAGAATATCCGCCTCCAGTTGCTCCGCCTTTTATTCCAAATACGGGACCTAAAGATGGCTCTCTTAAAGCGATTATTGCATTTTTACCTATTTTATTCATCGCTTGCCCAAGACCTATGGTTACAGTTGTTTTTCCTTCTCCTGCTGAAGTTGGATTTATTGCTGTAACGAGTATTAATTTTCCGCTGGGGTGATTTTTTAATCTTGAAAAAGCATTGTCGTTTATTTTTGCTTTGTATTTTCCGTAAAATTCTAGTTCGTTATCTTTAATACTTATTTTTTTTGCTATTTCTTCTATAGGTTTTGGATTTACTTTTTGAGCAATTTCGATATCAGTCATGATCTAAAAATTCTCCTTTTCGTGTTTGTTTAAAAAAATAATATCACAATCCAGTATAGAGTTAAAGAACTTTTTTAAAATTAAACAAATAAGTCTTGCAAATCGTTAAATATTTTTATATAATTTACATATATTATTTTTTAAGGAGGAGAAAAATGAATAAAAAAGCACTAAAATTAATTCAAAAAGTTGCAGCGATGACATTTTTTACTACGCTTATTGCTTCGCCTCAAGTGGGAGCTAAATGTGATGCTTTTTCAAAAATTAAAACTAAATTTACTCAAATTCGCAAAAAGATTGAAAACAAATCAGATGAAATAAAAGAAAAGGCTGAGAATGCTAAAGACAAAATTGAAAGTAAAATAAAGAAAACGCCAGAGCAAAAAGAAGCAGATACTTCAAAACTCGTTACAGGTATTTCGGAAATATCAGATAAGATAGGTAGTGCAATTAAAATTCCTGATGATCCTTATGCAATAATTAAAGATACATCGTCGATTGATACATCGTTCACAAATAAGTGGACTGGCTCATTGAAGGATAATGCTAAGTTTTGCGAAATATTATTTCCAGGTACTCATGATTCTGGTACATATTCAATGGCACCTGATCACAAACTGAACACAATTGCTAGAGCAGCACAAACTCAAGATATGGATTTTTATAATCAACTTAAAATTGGTGTTAGAGCTTTTGATGTTAGAGTAAGGGACTTGGGAGATAAAATTGTTGTAAATCATGGTGTCGTAAACGGATGTAATGTGGAAGAAGTGCTGGACTCAGTTTTAAAATTTTATTTTGAAAATCCATCTGAAGTTGTATTTTTAGTTTTTAAGAATTCAGATGTTTCTGCTGTTGAGTCTCTTGTAAAACTTCCAAAAATGAAGGAAATAATGAATAAATCATTGACAAAAGACGTATGCACAAAAATAGGTAAACCATTGTCTCAGATTACGGTGGGTGATATGAGAAAAGAAGGTAAAAATTTTGTCCTTGTAAGCAATATTGATAATAATTCATTTCACAAAACTTCAAATTTTAATTACAAGTATAACGAAAAAACAAGAAATTCTTCGACTGATGTAATGGTAGATCAGGAACTAAAATATCTTGATGAATATCCTACCGATACTATGAGAAATATAAGCCCTGTTCATACCGATTTGGAAAAAGAATTTTTCCAAGGTAAGGCATCACCAATGGAGAGTGAATACAAGTACGGAGACGAAAGAAATGAAATACTTCTTGGAAGCAATGTTTTTCATAAAAAAGCAAATATAGTTTCTATTGATGCAGCGGGAAAAAATGAACAGTTTATAAAAAAATTAATAGAAATAAATAGAGAAAGAAATTTATTTAAAAAGTAATAATTTATAGTATGAATACAACTCGTATTAAGTTTATTAACCGAGTTGTATTATTTTTGAATTTTTCTGTGACACTTGATATTCGATTTTTTACAAAATTTATAGGTAATCTACACTAATATAGTTGTAGTATTGGTTTGAAAGAGTAAAAATTATCTTTAATATTGTTAATAAATTTATATTTGATTCAATTGTTAAAATTTTATACATTTTTTGAAATATTTAAAAAATGTGTTATAATTATAAAAAAACAAGCAGGAGTGAACTGGATGAAACGTGAATTATTAAGTAAAACAAATGACAAAGTATTTAAAGAAATATTTACCAGAAACAAAAGCTGTATGGC
>CAKUPP010000015.1 GCA_934675165.1 uncultured Eubacteriales bacterium | reverse complement strand
ACAAAGAGAAATGCAAAACTCCTCATTTGACTGAGGAGCAAATGAAAGAAGAATTTGTAAAAGCGTTTAATAACTTAGTTAGTAATAAGGAAGAAGTCATAAAAGACTGCGAAAACACAGTTCTAAACCTTGTAAACACTGAAGATATAGACAGCAAAATATCAAAACTCCAGGAAGAAAGCGAAATTATAGTAGAGTTAATGAAAAATCTAATATATGAGAATTCAAGAAAAGTGATGAACCAAGATGAATACAACAAAAAATACAATTCTTATACTGAGAAATATGAAAAAATAAAAAGCGAGTTATCAAAATTGGAAGACAAAAAACAAAATTTAAAAGTTCGTAGAGAAAAAATATCTTTATTCATGGATAACTTAAGAAAAACTGGTGCCATTATATCCGAGTTTGACGAAACTCTTTGGCATACAATGGTGGAAAATGTCATAATTTATGAAGATGGAAAAATGGAGTTTAGGTTTATAAATTTGGATTAAATAAGTCAAATACAACAAAAATTTTTCAATATCTAGAGTTAATCACCTATTATCCAACTCCACCAGCGTTCAATAAAACTACGATTTCTATACATATAAAGTTGTTTATAACTGTCACTTGGAATAAGTGTTCCGTAAGCTTCAACATTAGTTAATTTTTTTAAGCCACTTAATGCAGATACATTTATGATTGGATTCTGACCTATACTAATCATTTTTAGATTCTTCAATGAACTTAACGACGATATGTCTTCAACTTTATTGCAATATATATTTAAAAAATATAAATTTGTTAATTTAGATAACGGTTTTAAATCCACAATTAAATTACAGGATAAATCTAAATACTCTAATTTTTCCAAATCGGCTAGCGATGTTATATCTATGATTTTATTTCTACACAATGTTATTTTTTGTAAATTAATTAATTTAGATAAATGCGATAAATCATTTATTTTCCCACAAGTTAAAGTAAAATTGTTCAAATTATTTAAATATTGAATACCAGAAATATTTGAAATTTTATCTGTTTTCGCTTTACCGCCTTCATATCTAAATTCTTTTATACAATCTAACTCATCTTGAGTAACAATTTCGTATATAGTTGATTTATTTAAAATCATTGCAATTTTCCGAGCCACTAATTTGTCAGGGAAAATTTTTTCGATAGAGTTGGGCTTACCAATATTATCCGCAAAAACAGTATTCAGACTTAATGTAATTAAAAAAGTAAAAAGCACAAAAAATTTTCTATAATTCATATAAATACAATCTCCTTAATATTGTTTCAAAAAAATAATCGGAACAAAATAGATTATTTAATTGTTATTAGATAATATGTAGTCGGCCCCTTGTAAATTGGATTTTTCAAAACCTCACCTTTGCCCCTATCACTTCGGGCTAGCCGCACTCTTTCCTCCTCCTGATTAATTAACGTAGCAAACCACATAGTTTCGGGCTCTATATCAGTAGTAGATGGCCCAAAATTTTTAACTACTATTCCAGACTCCCCGCCCTTAGCAGACCATTGACCGAGATACCATCTTATATAATGATAGTCCCATTTATGAAGAGGGTTAAAACAAGATAAATCTTCACTTACCCGAAGTCCTATTACCAGTTTATTCCTGTTTCTATCACCTGCTTCAGCTATAAATTTTTTAACTTCTTCATCGGTTTTTGCCTCTGAATATCCTATAAGCTTGGTCTGCTTTTTCATAGCATTTAAATATTTAACCGTGGCTGTTTTCATCTGGTCTATGGTATATTCTTGACCGTCATTTATATTTGGCGGATTGCAAGAAGTAAGTAAACCACTTATAGGATTAATAGCCCATGACCAACAGTTATATATTGTTCCTTTATCAGACGTGGGTATACTATCTAGATTAACGGTCACAGCCTCTCGAAGATTATCCTCACTTAAACGTTTGGTATACTCAGGAGTTTTATCAATTCCTTCAAGTGGATCAAGTTGTTTATATTCGCGAATATTAGTTTTGGGGCATCCTCCTGTAGATTCCATCTTAGGTTGCGCAGCACGATATACTAAATATCCACCAACACCTAAACTGACAGTCGCTGCAGCTACCGGTGATGCCGCAAAATATACACCAACAACCATACTCGTAGCAGCTGCAACCGTTATTCCAGGATGTTCTTCAATAGCTTTTTTGATTGCGTTTATAAGGTCTTCAAATGAAATAGTGAAATTCATAATTATCATTCCTTATCTTTCATACATTTTTCTACCATAACACGAACTACAGATTCAACAACATTATATACAGTTGCTTCTTTAGGCCACGAAATTTCCACAAATTGGTTCAAATTGTCTTTATTAAGAATTTTTACCCTGTCTCCAGCCTGGTGTCCTTGTAATTTGTCTTTAGCCCTAAAATTTTGAAGATCTTTTAATAGATTAAGATCATCTTTTGAATTTTTATAAAGATCCTTTTCCAACGATTTTCTAATTTCTTGTTTTCTGTTCTTGATGAGTTCCATGTCATTTTTAGAGAATTTTTTAGTTGCAGTATTTCCCAAAATTACTTTGGGATTATCTTTAGCATGCTGTGCTAAAACTTTTGCAAATTTTGGAATAGGTGGCATAACTTAATCAACTCCTATATCTTATTTTTCAAGTTTTGTTAATTCACTTATGATATTCGAAAGTTCACGTTCTGTTGGTTTACAATTGATGTGTTACATAAAGAAAAAAAGAAGTGACGGATAAATCAAATTGTGTTACAGTTAAGTTGAAACATAATAAACAAACACAAAAAGGAGATATCCGTCATGAACACTGTAACACAAACAATGCTGTATCCACTATGCAAACAAGTATGGAGTGACAAAAGCTGCTATCAGATACAAAACAAACCGTCAGTATATTTATCGCTGGACAAGAAGATATGACGGAACTTTACAATCTCTTGCAGATAAGTCACATCGCCCTAATCATAACCCAAATCAGCACACTGAGCAAGAAATAATTATCATGGATATGCGAAAACGTAACATGAATTCAGGCTTAGTTGTATTTTGGGTTAAATTTCGCCAAAGAGGTTACACGCGCTCCATTACTGGCCTTTACAGATTTTTACGTAAACATGGTCAAATTTCTGTTAAACCACCAAATCCAAAATATATACCAAAGCCTTATGAAAAAATGCTGTTTTTCAGCCAAAGAGTTCAGGCTGATGTTAAATTTGTTCCTATATTCCTCGTCACAACGGTAAAGTTTAACGTTCTGATAGAAAAGATAACGAATACTTCTATGCCACTCACTCTTTCTATTCTTTTGATGACTTTAAACACCAAATTACAACAGGAAATATAATCATTTCCCTATGCGCCCTCTCAATTGGGCTTCTCCTTCTGACTTTATTTCCTCTTTTATCCTTCATGGTGAGGTCTTCTAATTTTGTAACACATCAATTGTAAACCAACAAAGCTTGTTTTAAAAAACAGTTCAAATTAGTTGAAAAAATTATTTTCATGTGGTACAATAAAATTAGTTTGAATTTATTTTATAATAGCATCATTGGAGGCAATTTTTATGAAAAAATTTAAAAAATTAATTTGTACAGCGTGTATTTCTTTGTGCGGTATTATTGTATCACAAAATACTTTCGCGGTTAACTACGGGGTTTCTGTACATCAATCCTGCTCTTACGATAAAACAATAGGATTTCATTTGATAAATAATAAAGGCAAAATAAATAACTGTATTGTTTGTGCTGAATTTGACGGTGCACCGCGCGGTTTTCGCGGTAATAGTTCAGACGAAAAAGTTTTAAGTGAAAAATGTACAAATCTTTCGAATAAATTTAAGCAGGGGCACACTTTTGGAAAAATAGATATTGATAAAGAAGAATATTCTATATTATTTGAACTATGCAAAGAATTCGGACAAAAAGGGCGAAATGCTTTTCAAAAGATACAATCACTTAGTAAAATAATAGATAGAATCTATTTATTATATCATATTACTCAATAACTTATTCAATCGTTTACGATTTTTTCCTTTTACCAACGTCTTTATTTGTGAAATAATAGATTCTTTCGGGATATCCGGCAGTTGGTTAATATCAAATGTATCGTTTTCTTTGGCATTTTTTAACCAATTTATAAATCCAAACCCTTTGTAGCATTCAATTACGTCAGGATCCATAACAAGATCATTCCCTAATTTTTCCTTTGTTGTTTTGCCCATAATGCCGTCTTTCTTCGCCGATTTAAACAATTGTTGCTTTTTTCCATAAATTATTGTTGTCATCACAAGTTTTTTTCGAAAGTATTTTTTCAGCTTCATTTGTATAATCTGTTTCGGCTTTATTTCTAAATTTTGAAAATGATTTTTGCGTGTATTCAGATTTTGCACATAAAAATCGTACATTTATAGAACTTGAGTCTATTATCATTGAAGTAATTCTTTGTCCACCAGGTAATGGATTATCTAATTGATTTCCTTGATTATGTGTTTGTTTAGCTTGAGCGGGAATATATCTGCCTTTAGCATTTGAAAAGACCTTAGAAAATGGATTAACACAGCCATTTTCAGCCAAATGTAAAACATTCTCTACGGCTTTACGCTCAAATTTGCCACCGGTTGGATTTCTAAATTCATGAGATTCTGAAAGAAGCAGCACACCACACAAAAAAGCCTCTGCTTCTTTTTGTTTTGGATTTAAATTTTTTGAAATTGTCAACTTGTATTTTATTGTATCAAATAAATGATCGGGAGACGGCATATCATTTGTGCCGTAATAGTTTTGTGACTCAGACAAAGGCTGATTTATATACTTGATAATCACATTTATTGTATGTATCATGTCGTCCATCGAATATTCAAGCTTACCGGAAAATAGTTTTATAAGACCATCTTGGTCATGTTTTTGTTCATATTCATCATCATATAAGTCTAGTTGTTCACACATTTCGTCATATTTTAAATCTTTTGAACACTGCTGATTTAAATAAATTAAATATATCATTCTACTCTTATCTGAGCTATTTCTTTTTATCCACACGGGTCCAAACGGCGTCATTAATTTCGAAGGTGTTACACTGTCAACAGGAACTGAACTGTCTAAACTCAGCAAATGTGCTAATTTTGGATTCCTTTTTCCGTACATAAAATCTTTAAGCTCTTTACTTTGCTCGAACTTTTTTTGAGCATGTTTAAGTTTTAAAATGTTGTACTCTTCAGTTTTTTTAAACAATCCTTTAATGTAGATAAAACAGAGGAAGGGTAATATTTCCCATTTGATTCAAATAGTAAATTCAATCTCTTTTTTATATATTTAAGGGTGTCATTTATAAAAAATAAATTTGTGAAACAAAAGCTCATTTTATCAGCCAAAATATCTGATTTTAGTGATAAAGTTTTGTCTGATATATCTTCTGGCTTTTTTATAATTTTACATAGTTTTTCAGCTTCATCTTTAAAAACAAAGAGAAATGCAAAACTCCTCATTTGACTGAGGAGCAAATGAAAGAAGAATTTGTAAAAGCGTTTAATAACTTAGTTAGTAATAAGGAAGAAGTCATAAAAGACTGCGAAAACACTGCTTTAAGCCTCGTAAATACTGAAGATTTAGACAGTAAAATATCAAAACTCCAGGAAGAAAGCGAAATTATAGTAGAGTTAATGAAGAACCTAATATATGAGAATTCAAGAAAAGTAATGAACCAAGATGAATACAACAAAAAATACGATTCTTATACTGAGAAATATGAAAAAATAAAAAGCGAGTTATCAAAATTGGAAGACAAAAAATAAGATTTAAAAGTTCGTAGGGGTAAAATAAAGATATTTATTGAAAACTTGAAAAGTAATGACAAACTAATGGACGCGTTTGATGAGAAACTTTGTTATGCCATGGTAGATAAAGTTGTAGTTCGTAAGGAGGAAAATATAGAATTTCAATTTAGAAATTCAAACTAAATTGAAGGATACTATTATGACAGTTTTGGGGACTATTAGGGACTTAGTTTTTATGACCCTCATTTTTAAAGAGTGAATTGCATTTTGCAATGAACCTTTCTATATGCAACAAAGGCTACTAAACAGCAGTGTTAGTAGCCTTATGTATAATTAACTCCATCCAAATAATCTCCAAATGAAGTTGGGTTTTGAACCAGGTGATAAATAAGTATTACTCATATTTTGAGGATCTAAATAAAAAATTCTCATCCCTTTTAAAGATGCTAACTGAGTATAATCAGCTGGATTACCCACTATATTTAAAGTTTTTAATTTTTTAAGTTGTTTAAGTGGTGATAGATCTTCAATTTGGTTTTGAGCTATTTCTAACCAGCACAAATTGTTTAAACTAGATAGCGGCTGTAAATTGCTAATTTGATTATTAGATAATTCTAAATGTGTCAAATTATTAAGATTGGATAAAGGTGTTAAATCGAATAAGCAATTATACGACAAGAATAATGTACTTAATTTTGTTAATTGTGACAATCTTCCTATATCAGTTAATTGACATCCAATTATCGCACAATATTTTAAATCATTCAAATATTGTATTCCTTCGATATTTATTGGAATTTTCTCGTTCATGCTATAATCGAATTTTTCTATGCTATTCAACTCATCTTGATTAACGTAATCATTTATTGATGATTTTTTTAAATGCTGTTTAATTGCTATCGCAAAATTTTCATCGGGGAAAATTTCTTGAATTTTCATAGGAGATGTAAGTTTATTGGCAAAACTAATCGGTGATAAAAATATAATACTTAAAATAGATAATAATATTGAAATTATAGGTTTTGATTTTTTTAAATACACGTGAGCTTTCTCCTTTATAAAATCTGATTTAATTATAAAAAACACTTATAGATTATATTATACAAAAAATCTATTAAATTAACTATCAGGTAAAGTAACTACCAAATAAATAGTTTTAGAGTCATATACGAAATGGTTTCTTCGCACAGTATTATCCGAGTTACGAGGGAACCTACGAGTACCGGTCGAACGGTGTGTTACATCATCATGCTCTTTCCAAAAACTGTCGGGTTCAAAAGTCGGACTTTGGCTAGTTGCCATGATGAGACGACCAATTCCGCCGTCTTTATAAGACCATTGTCCAAATATATATCTAGCAAAGTGATAACTTATAGGATGTAATTCTTGTGCAGGTTTACCTGTTCTCATTGCAATCACAAATTGATTTTCGTTTAAATTAGTTAATGTTCAAGTATATTAGCCCTTTCACATTGTATAAATGTACATCTATTATTTCTAAGATATTTGCTAACTACACGTGCCAAATCTTCGACTGATTGAACATCTTTAATATCTGGTGGGTCAATCCACTCTAAACGATGTGTTAAAGGTGATATACTCCAACTCCAGCAATTGTATGTATTATCCAATGCTTCAGAGATATTATCCCCATGATTCGGATGTATCATAGCATGCTTGGTTACAGCAACTTCTTCATCTACACTACTTCCACTTCTCGAAGATAAGTCTGAAGGACTAAGTCGTTCAGAGTCATAAATAGTAGCAATATTATCAACTAAATCATCACGAAAACAAACACACCATTTCCCCATATTTATCAACTCCTTTTCTTAGCTTCTTTGTGAATTTTTGAAGCTATTTTCCTAATACTTGTGGGTATACTTTCAACCTTGGTGGTATCAATTTTATCTAGCGCACCAGATAATTCGTTAAACATGTCTATTGCCGAATCGTCCGGTCTCTAATTTGCTATGACAATGTCTAAGAAATTTTTGAATTTTTTTATATATTCTGAAATTTTATCAGCATTACCTTTTAAATCATCAGTTTTTACGCTTTTTAATTCCGTGGCTAAAGTCGCTAAATCTGAATCATCTTTTGATTTTTTTGGAGCCCTTTGCTCCAATTCCTTTTTGATTTTTTCTCTACTGATTTTATCAAGTTCCATATCATCCGAAGCAATTTTTTTGTTTCAAATTGCTTTTCTATAGTTTTTTCTGAGGTACTGCTTTTTTTATTTTAGATGGCAGTTCAGCCGGAATTACCTTAGGATTAGCTTTGGAGAGTTTCGCCAAAGTCTTTGCAAATTTTGGAATAGGTGGCATAACTTAATCAACTCCTATATCTTATTTTTCAAGTTTTGTTAATTCACTTATGATATTCGAAAGTTCACGTTCCGGCTTTAATTTTTGTTTTAGTTTTATGCTAAATTCTTCATTTGCAACGACGCACGGCCAACTGTAAAGCTCCGGATTAGGATTTTTATAAATATCTTTTTTGGTGTTATTGTTTGATAAAAATAGTATATGCCAAGGAACCAACCTCTATGTAGATGATATTCAGTTGCTCTTTATCTAAGATTTTTAATATTTTATCCATTAAATTCTGTTTGTTTCCAACTCCAAGTAAGTACACATCATCTTTTACATTGTTTTTATCTAACATTGAGTAAAAACTAAATTTTAACTTATATTTTTCTTTTCTTAAAGCCTCTTGAGCCTTGCTCTTGTCCTGTTTGTATACTATCGCCTTACTACCGTCAGCGAGTTCTAAATAAAAGAATTTTTGTTTAATTGTTCGCAGGCATCTTTAGTAAAATAAATCAATTTTTATCACCTCGTAACTTTAAAACTTATGTAGATTCTAACATGTAAATTATATCATAATTTACATAAAATGTCTAATTATATCGATTTTTAAAAATAGGACATTTTGTTGGTTTACAATTGATGTGTTACAAAAGAAAAAAAGAAGTAACGGATAAACCAAGTTGTGTCACAGTTAAGTTGAGTCAAATATGCTGCGCATCCTTTCTATTCTTTTGATAACTTTAAACACCAACTTGCTGTTCACAACAGGAAATATAATCATTTCCCTATGCGCCCTCTCAATTGGGCTTCTCCTTCTGACTTTATTTCCTTTTTTATCCTTCATGTGGAGGTCTTCTAATTTTGTAACACATCAATTGTAAACCAATAAATAATCGTAAATAATCGACTTTTTATATATTTACATATTTCACTTTTTATTTTTAAATAAAATCATTCTGGAAATTTTTCAAAACTTTATAAACTCATGAATGTATGTTATAATAAAATGGCTGGTTAAAAAGGAGGCTTTTATTATGGCATATTTTCTTAACAACGTAAATGAAGTAAATCAGTTTTCTAAAACTACTAAGGAAAAGTATTTTGTAGATAAATCTGAGTTGATAGAAAAAATGAATGAATTGGTCGGGACAGCATCCCAGTATGTATGCATAACACGTCCACGTCGTTTTGGAAAAACTCTAAATGCTATGATGCTAGCTTCATATTATTCTAAAAATGCCGATTTTAAAGAATTGTTTGATAAACTTGAAATTAGTAAAAGCAGCTCGTATAAAGAGCATCTGAATAAGCATAACGTTATTTATATGACATTTAACCAAGTTCCAAATACCAACTGTACCTACGAAGATTTCATTGGACGTTATACCTCTTTTTTACTAAAGGATCTAAAAGAAATTTGTCCCGAAATTGAAGTTAATGAAAAAATGCTTTTGTCTGATATGTTCGACCATATATATCAAAAACAAGGAAACGGTTTTATTTTTATTTTGGATGAATGGGACTATATCTTCAATAACAATCTATTTTCAGAGAATGACAGAAAATCTTTTTTAGAATTTTTAAGAGATTTATTAAAAGATAAACCATATGTAGAACTTGCGTACATGACCGGAGTACTTCCAATTGCAAAATACTCTTCTGGTTCTGCACTTAATATGTTCAAAGAATATAACATGTTAAATGATAGTAAATACGGTAAATATTTTGGATTTACCCTTGTAGAAGTGGAAAATCTGTGCAAAAAACAAAATAAAATTACTTTTGAAGAACTAAAAATGTGGTATGACGGCTATAAAACTTACTCTGGCTTAGACGTATTCAATCCAAGATCTGTTGTTTACGCACTTAGTGATGGTGTTTGCCAAAGTTATTGGACAAATACAGGGCCGATGGACGAAATAAGTTATTACATTGAAAATAATGTTGAAGAAATTCAAAATGATATCGTTCAGATGGTTTCAGGCATTCCTGTAAATATTCATTTAGAAGGGTACAGCGCCGAACAGATAAACTTAAACACTCGTGATGAAATTCTTTCTGCAATGACAGTTTACGGATTTTTGAGTTATTACGATGAAACTCTCACTATTCCTAATAAAGAACTCCGAATGAAATTTGATTATGCACTAAAAAACCATCAAATGGGAGCAATTTCAAAATTAGTCTTAAAATCGAATGAAATGCTTGAAGCAACTCTTAGAAAAGACACCAAAACGATGGAACGGTTGATTCAGGAAGCTCACGATATCAACATTCCAATTATAAAATACAACGACGAAAATTTGTTGGCTTGTGTAGTTACACTTGTATATTTAAGTGCGAGAACTAAATATACGATTGTAAGAGAAATGGAAGCTGGAGCGGGAAAAGCAGATTTTATTTTCTACCCAAACGATAAAAGCAAACCTGCGTTTATACTTGAACTTAAAAAGAATTCAACACCAGATGAAGCCCTAAAGCAAATCAAAGAAAAAAGATATGCCACTGCGCTAAAGGATTATACAGGCAAAAAGCTGGCTGTTGGAATTTCTTATGATGAAAAACTTAAAAAGCATAGTGTGAAAATCGAAGAGGTAAAATAAAGAAGGTGTTTATAAATGACAGAATCAATAAATGAATTACGAAAAATTATGGATGATGATTTTTCTGAAAAAAAGAAAATTAGTCCGCAACAATGGGCTGGATTTGTGGAAAGCAACGTAGTTAACTTTTTTGATGAGCATAAAATAGAAAAGCTCTCAATAGAAGACGGCAACGGGAATAAAGCGAAACTTGCCAGAACAAAAGGTAATGGCATAAAAATCGAGTATTCATCAACTGTTTTGATGTAAGATTGTAATTTTATTTTAGTTGGATAAGCAAAATACTTTGTTTTAAGAGGTTTTTCAGATTGTATTCCTGAAACACTTCTTAATTTTTTGATAAAATTTTGTGTTGATGTAAATAGTTTAACTATAAATGGGCTTTATACTCTAGATTATACTAAGCTATTTTTGTATCAATAGTCTAGTGATTAGGAAGTTTTGGGGGCTATTAGGGACTTAGCTTCTGTATCCCTCATTTTTAAAGAGTAAGTTGCATTTTGCAGTGAGATCTTCTTTTTATATACACTAAGATGCTAAACCAAATCCTTAGTATTCATAATGGCTTCTACAAGAAGCAATCAAGATATTTCCATTTTCATCAATATCATAAACCAAATGATTTTTTTCATTAATTCATCAAATCCATCCTTTTCTATACCTAAGTGGCTCGGGTTTTCTGCTTCCTTCAGATAAATTGTTCCTTTCGATATCTTTAACTAACTTGCTGATTTTCAAAAGCGTTTTCTTGTCTTATGTTTGCCAATAAATATAATCATCTCAAGTTTTATTAGACCAATACTTATTCACTGTATTTATCCTCGATTAATTTATGTTCTCTTCCTTTGCCAGACTTTAATTGATTAAAAGAACGATCGACACGCTTACAACTGTTAGAAAACTTAAGGAAAAATGTGTGTGTTGGTTTACAATTGATGTGTTACAAAAGGAAAAAAGAAGTGACGGATAAATCAAGTTGTGTTACAGTTAAGTTGAGAAATCCTAAACAAACACAAAAAGGAGATATCCGTCATGAACACTGTAACACAAACAATGCTGTATCGTCAAGCCTTAATCAACTATGCAAATAAGTATGGTGTAGGTTTGTCAATGATGTGTTACAAAATTAGAAGACCTCTCCATGAAGGATAAAAGGGGAAATAAAGTTTAGAAGGAGAAGACCAATTGAGAGGGCGCATAGGGAAATGATTATATTTCCTGTTGTGGACAGCAAGTTGGTGTTTAAAGTTATCAAAAGAAGAGAAAGGATGCGCGGCATATTTGACTCAATTTAACTTAACTGTAACACAACTTGATTTATCCGTCACTTCTTTTTTCCTTTTGTAACACATCAATTGTAAACCAACAATTTTATATAAACCCTAAATTATGATATTGTAGCATATTAGGTGAATTGATGATATAATATACTTCAAAATATAAAAATAGGAAGTTTAAATATGGATACTTTAGTTTTGAAACCTTATCAATTTTTTGAAGCGGGAGAAATAATAAGAAATGGTGGTATAGTTGCAATTCCTACAGAAACAGTATATGGTTTGGCGGCTGGAGCTTTTTTTGAAGCTGCAATAAAAAATATTTATAAAGCTAAAGGGCGCCCTTCTGATAATCCATTAATAGTTCACATTGCAGATTTAAATGATGTTTATAAAGTTGTGCGTGAATTTCCAGATAGAGCAAAATTTTTAGCAAAAAGGTTTTGGCCAGGGCCACTTACTATGATACTTCCCAAAAACACTGAAATACCGGGGATAGTTACGGCAAATTCAGATTCAGTTGCAGTAAGATTTCCTTCACATCCAATAGCTCAAAAAATAATAAAGGCAGCAGGTGTTCCAGTTGTGGCGCCGTCTGCAAATTTATCTGGTAAACCAAGTACGACTGTATTTGACCACGTAGTGGAAGATCTCATGGGTAAAGTAGATGCTATAGTGGATGGTGGTATGTGTGAAATTGGAGTTGAGTCTACAGTAGTTTCTTTGCTCAGTACTACACCAAAAATTTTGCGACCAGGCGCCATTACTTTGGAAAATATATCCAGCGTCTTGGGCGAAGCTGAAATAGACAAAGCTGTGTTTGAAGAATTAACTCCAGGTGAAAAAATTTTGTCTCCGGGTATGAAGTATAAGCACTATGCTCCAAAAGCTAGAGTGATAATGGTAGAGGGTAGCAGTGAAAATTATGCAGCATACGTAAATAGTTCTGATGAAAAAAATAAAGTGGCACTTTGTTTGGATGAAGACATATCGCTTTTAAAAATTCCGTATATATCTTATGGAAGTAAAAATGATTCGAAAGCTCAAGCACATAATTTATTTGATGATCTTAGAAAAACTGATGACATGGGTGCAGAGGTGGTTTATGCTCATTTTTGTGGACATGGTGGAGTGAGTGATGCTGTGTATAACAGGTTAATTCGTGCATCTGCATTTAATGTTGTAAAAATTTAAAATATTTTATTAAACGGAGGAATTTAAGATTACAGTAAAGATAAATCGAAAGATTATAAAATTTATGTATGTTTTGATTTTTTTGATATGTTTGATTTCTGTTTCGTTTGCATATAAGTTTATTTATAGGTGTTATTATCCGATCAAATACAAAGAATTTGTTGACAAAGCGTCCAGAATCTATGATGTTGAAAAGTCTCTTATATATGCTATAATTAAATGCGAGAGTAATTTTAACAAAAATGCTAATTCTTGTGCAGGTGCAGTGGGGCTTATGCAAATTACACCAGATACGTTTGATTGGTTGAAGTTTTACAGCAAAGAAGACAAAGAAAGTGTTGAAATGCTTAATGATCCTGAAATCAACATAATGTACGGGACGTTGTTTATTTCTATTTTAAAAAATAAATATTCAGATATGGGAGTTGTTTTAAGTGCATATAATGCAGGAATAAAAACAGTGAATCGTTGGCTTAGGGATGATAAAAATTCTTTGGATAGAAGGTCATTAAATTATATTCCGTACAAAGAAACAAGAGAGTATGTCAGACGGGTTAAAATTGCTGAAAAAAACTATAAAAGAATATATATATCGGGAGAGATGTAGCAATGTTAGAATTGGAAGAAGAAAAAAAACTTAGAAATAAATTGTTTTTAAAGCGCGAAAATGGTGCAAAAATGATTTCTGATTGTGAGATTTCGGATAGTGAAAAATTTAGTGAAGAATATAAAAATTACCTGAATCGGTCTAAAACTGAACGTGAAAATGTATTGTATATATTGGGTAAAGCTTTAGAAAATGGATTTTATTGGTTTGATAAAAATAAAAAATACAGTGCAGGCGACAAAGTGGTGTTTATTAATAAAAATTGTTCAATTGTACTTGCAGTTATAGGTAAAAACGGAGTAAAAAACGGTGCTAAATTGGCAGTGGCTCACATTGACGCACCTAGATTAGATTTAAAACCTAATCCTCTTTTTGAATCTGGGAATTTGGCAATGCTAAAGACTCACTACTATGGTGGAATAAAAAAATATCAGTGGACTACTATTCCGCTTGCTTTGCACGGATTAGTTTATAAGAGAGACGGTTCGAGTGTTGAAATAGTTTTGGGAGAAAACAACGATGAACCTTGTTTTTGTGTGACCGATTTATTGCCCCATTTAGCAAATGAGCAAATTAATAAGAAAATGTCAGAAGCAATAAGAGGTGAAGATCTTAATGTTATGTTTGGTAGCCTTCCATATAAAGAAGCTTCAGGATTTGATCTTGTAAAATTTAACATACTGAGACTTCTCAATGAAAAATATGGCATGGTGGAAGAAGATTTTGTTGCTTCTGATTTGAAACTTGTTCCAGCTGGCAAAGCTCGGGATGTTGGTCTTGATAGAAGTATGATTGGGGGATATGCTCATGACGATCGTTCTTGTGCATATTCGTGTTTGGAGGCAATACTTAATTGCACTAACCCGGCAAAGACCACTATTTCTTTCTTTGTAGATAAAGAAGAAACCGGAAGTGATGGAAATACTGGAATGAAATCAAAATTTTTGGAGTATTTTATATCCGATTTGGCCGATATGGACGATGTTTCTCCACGAGAGGCTATTACGAAAAGCAAGTGTTTATCTGCGGATGTCAATGCGGCGTTTGATCCTACATATTCTTCAAATTACGATCTTAATAACAGTTCCTATATAAACAGAGGAGTAGTTTTAACAAAATATACAGGTAGTGGAGGTAAATACGGAACTTCTGATGCTTCTGCAGAGTATACTGGTGAAATATGTAAACTTCTTAGTGATAATGGTGTGTTGTGGCAAAGCAGTGAATTGGGAATAGTTGATAATGGTGGTGGAGGAACAATAGCAAAATACATAGCTAATCTTAATATGGATGTTATAGATGTTGGCGTCCCTGTGCTTTCAATGCATGCACCGTTTGAAGTAATTTCGAAGATTGATTTGTATATGACATATAAAGCGATATTGACATTTTTTAGCAATTATGATGAATCGTAAGTTATAAAAAAGTGTAATAAAAATTTAAATATTTCCTCTTGCTTGTTATGGCGGAGGAATATTGTTTTGGGAAAAAATAAGAAAGCTTTTGGCTTAAAAAAAAGAAATATTTGTATGTTTAATGCAGTAGATTGTGATATATGTTTATTTTAATTACGAAATTTGAGTTGTTTTGTGTTAATTTTATGTAGCAGATATTTTTTTGAATATGATATAATTCAGGTTAATTATAGTATTAAAGAGGAGAATGATGATATGGCCGGTAAAAAATTTTATGTTACAACGCCCATATATTACCCATCAGGAGATCCGCATTTGGGGCACAGTTACTGTACAATTGCGGCAGATACAGTTGCTAGGTATAGACGCATGCAAGGGTACGATGTTATGTTTTTAACCGGGACAGACGAGCATGGTCAAAAAATAGAAATTAATGCATCCAAAATTGGTAAAACCCCACAGCAATATGTAGATGAAATTACGGGAAAGTTTAAAAGTTTATGGGAAACACTTAATATATCATACAATAAGTTTATAAGAACAACTGATGAGTTGCATAAAAAATCAGTCCAGAGTATTTTTAAACAACTTTATGATAAAGGAAAAATTTATAAAGGAAAATATAAAGGGTGGTATTGTACTCCGTGCGAAGCTTTTTTTACAGATAGTCAGCTTAAAGACGGAAAATGCCCTGATTGTGGTCGTGTTGTTCAATGGGCAGAGGAAGAAGCATATTTCTTTAAACTATCTGAGTACGGTGATAAATTGTTGGAGTATTATGACAAGCATCCTCGGTTTATTCAACCAGAGAGTTGCAAGAATGAAATGGTTCGATTTATTAAAGGTGGACTAGAAGATTTATGTGTGAGTCGAACAAGTTTTAGTTGGGGAATACCCGTGGAATTTGATAAAAAACACGTTGTCTATGTTTGGTTAGATGCGCTTACGAATTATATAACTTCACAAGGATATGGGACTGATAATGATAGTGATTTTAAAAAATATTGGCCTGCAGATGTACACTTTGTAGGCAAAGAAATAGCAAGATTTCATGTTATAATTTGGCCTGCCATTTTAATGGCATTAGAGTTGCCACCTCCGAAACAAGTTTATGGGCATGGGTGGATTTTGTATGGTGATGGAAGCAAAATGTCAAAGTCTAGAGGCAACGTTATTGATCCTAAACTTTTGGCGACTCGATATGGTGTAGATGCTCTGAGATATTTTTTGCTTAGAGAATTTTCTTTTGGCAATGATGGACTTTTTACTGATGAAGCATTGATTAAACGAATAAATTTTGATTTAGCTAATGATCTTGGCAATCTTCTGTCAAGAACGGTTACTATGATTTCAAAATATTTTGGTGGAGTTATTCCTAAAGAACAAAAGATAGGTAATATTGATAACGAGCTAATAGTATCTGCAATGAATATTGTAAAAAAATATGAATTGAAGATGGATATATATCATTTTTCTTCGGCTTTAAGTGAAATATGGCTATTTATTTCTCAGTGTAATAAATATATAGATGAAACTATGCCATGGAAACTAGGAAACGATTCACAAAAAACAGATAGACTGGCGGCAGTACTTTGTAATTTGCGTGAGGCACTTAGGATAATTTCTGTGATGATTTCTCCAATTATGCCAGAAACTTCTGTTAAAATACAGCATCAAATAGGCGTAAGTCAAGAATTTTGTACTTTAGAGAGTATAAAGAATTGGGGAAATTTTAACCCTGATACGCCGGTAAAGAAAGGTGATATTCTTTTTCCCAGAATAGATATTAAAAAAGAAATTGAAGAATTAGGTGAATTGTTGGAAAATACAAATAAAAAGTCGAGTTTTAAAGAAGATTCGAAAGTAAAGATTCAAAATGAAAACATAATTAGACTTATAGATATAGAAGATTTTGCAAAAATAAAATTAGTTGTTGCAAAGATTAAAGAATGTGAGCTGGTGAAAAATTCTAAAAAACTTCTAAAGCTTTTAATAAATGATGGAGAAAAAAATAGAATTGTGGTGTCTGGTATATCGCAGTATTATTCTCCCGAGCAGCTTATAAACAGGAATGTGATATTTGTATCAAATTTAAAGCCAGTAAAGCTTTGTGGTGTGGAAAGTAGTGGGATGGTATTGGCTGCTGAAAACTCAGATAAGAATGTTAAAGTTATATTTGTTGATGAGATGGAGCCAGGTAGTAAAATAAGGTAAATAAGGTGATTGTAATGAATATGATATTTGATACTCACGCTCATTATGATGATGAATCTTTTGATGAAGATAGAGAAACGTTGTTAAGTGAATTACCAAATAAAAATATATTTTCCGTTGTTAACGCTGCTGCAAATATAGAATCTTCAAAAAAATCTGTGTTGATTGCAAAAAAATATTCTTATATATACGCAGCTGTGGGAGTTCACCCGGAGAATATTTCAGATATGAAATTTGATTATATTTTAGAGATGAAAAATATGATCAATGAGTGTGAAAAGATTGTTGCTATAGGTGAAATAGGACTTGATTATCACTATAGTAAAAGTACAAAAACTGAGCAATTAGAACTTTTTGAAAATCAAGTAAAATTTGCACTTGAATGTAATTTGCCTGTGATAGTTCATGACAGAGAAGCACATGGTGATACACTGAGTGTACTCAAGAAATATAAACCACGTGGTGTTGTACATTGCTTTTCTGGAAGCCGAGACATGGCCAAAGAAATAATTGGTTTAGGGATGTATTTGGGAATTGGCGGAGTAGTTACATTTAAAAATGCCAAAAACATAGTGGATGTTGTTGAAAATGTAGATCTTTCGAAAATAGTTTTGGAAACTGATGCTCCATATATGACTCCAGTTCCATTTAGAGGGGAAAGATGTAATTCAACACATATAGAATTTACTGCACAAAAAATTTCAGAAATAAAAAATATTGATAAATATGAAGTTTTGAAAGTTACCAAGAAAAATGCAATCGATTTGTTTGAAATAGAGGTTTGATATATGAGGATAGGTCATGGATATGATGTGCATGTGCTTTGTAAAGGTAGAAAATTAATTTTGGGTGGTGTGGAAATTCCACATGAGTTGGGCTTACTTGGTCATTCTGATGCAGATGTAGCTGTTCATGCTGTAATGGATTCGTTGTTGGGTGCGGCAGCACTTGGTGATATTGGTAAATATTTTCCAGATACAGATCCTAATTACAGTGGTGTTAGCAGTATTAAACTTCTTGAAAAGGTTTGTGAAATTTTACATTCAAATAATTATGAAATTGAAAATATTGATGTTACTATAGTTGCGCAACGACCTAAATTGATTTTGTATATTGAAACAATGAGAAGAAATATTTCGCAAGCATGTGGAATAAATATATCTCAAGTGAGCGTAAAGGCTACTACCGAAGAGCGTTTGGGTTTTACTGGTGGAGAAAAGGGCATATCAAGTTATGCTGTATGTCTTTTGAAGTGATGTTTTAAAGTGATAAAGTTTTGCTTTTGAACGTGGTATGCCTCTGAAGATTAGAAAAATGATAAACTACTTGCCGTGGATTAAATATATTGTCATTCAAATTCAGTTTTTCATAATATATATAGTGGAAAAAATATTAGTAGGTCAAGCTGTTTTTTTCTGCGAAGTGAATAATATTATTTTATGAAAAAACAGGAGGTAGATATGATGATATATTTTGATAATTCGGCAACAACATATCCTAAACCCATGTCTGTTATCAGTGCTGTGTGCGCTGGTGTTAAAAACAGTTCTAACCCTGGGAGAAGTGGCCATACTCTTTCAAAAAAATCAGGTTTGGAAATGGAGAAGTGCAGGGAAATTGCAGGTGAAATGTTTGGTGTTGCTAATCCAAATAATGTTGCATTCACACTTAATTGTACAACTGCTTTGAATATGGTCATAAAAGGTCTTGTAAGACCGGGAGACAATGTGGTGACATCATGTATGGAACACAATGCAGTTATGCGGCCACTTAATAAACTTGAAAAGCAAGGGGCAAGTTATACGGTTGCCAAAATTTATCCTGGAGATAACGATAAAACTGTTGACTCTTTCAGGCATGCAATTAGTGAAAAAACAAAATTAATAGTTTGTACACAAGCGTCTAACGTATGGGGTGTTAGGATGCCTGTTGAACGCATAGCGGCACTCGCACATGCTTATGATATACCAATTTTAGTTGATGGAGCACAATCAGCCGGTTTAATACCGATAGATGTAAAAAAATCAGGCATAGATTTTTTGTGTTTGGCAGGACACAAAGGTTTGTATGGGCCTATGGGTATAGGCATGCTTATAACTGATAAATTTGAAAAATTAGATACAATAATAGAAGGTGGAACTGGTACAGATTCCATGATATTGTGTCAACCCGATAAAATGCCACAAAAATTTGAAAGTGGTACACCAAATATTTATGGTATATGTGGCCTTAGAAAAGGCATAGAATTTGTAAAAAGCAGAGGTATAGAAAATATTTTTGAGCACGAAATGAAGCTTGTACTTTATTTATATGACAGTTTAAAAAATATTCCTTCAGTAAAATTATATATGCCAAGACCAAATCGGGATAATTTTGTTCCACTTATTAGTTTTAATGTGGGAGATTACGTAAGTGATTACGTGGGAAAAATCTTAGATTTCAATGGAATAGAAGTAAGGACAGGACTGCACTGTGCACCACTGGCACATGAATTTGCAGGTACATCCCAAATTGGTGCAATAAGAGTTAGCCCTTCTGTGTTTAATACTAGATTTGAAGTAGATAAACTTTTATCTGTTATCAGAAGACTGGATAAGAGTATAGTGAAAGAAGATTAAATTTAAAGTTATTTAATTAAGAGTTAGAAATATTTTGTGAAAGGTATGTTATTGTGAATTTAAAACAAGTAATGGTTGTACCCTTGTCTATTGTTGCAGGTATTGTGAGTGTGGGGATTACTACCGCTGCAGTTAACCTATATTTACATAAAAAAGAGAACGACAAAATTGTTAGTTACTTATCTACATTTGATAAAAATTGGCGAAAAGAGCCACTTAGTGAAATAATTGTTGGCGTTATTTTTACTGATTTTACTAATTGTGACGGTAATTATATAGAAATAACTGCCATTCCGCCTACGAATAATTTTTTTACAGCGGGTTGCAGTGCTGTTTTCTATAATGAAAGAACCCAAAATAGCAAAATAAAAAAGAGTGCTCAAAATCAAAGTTCAAACGAAGTAATGATTCCTATTTTTGCAGATGGAAGTATAGGTGACTTTTATCTGAAATTTGGAATAGATTTGTCAACGTACTCCGATAAAACAGAAAAGAAAAATGGCGATATGTATATTTTTAATGAATCAAATAATTATGAAAAAACAACATTATATGTTTTGAAAGTTGAAAATCAAAAAAAGACAATTGATACATACATACAAACAATGAAAAATAAGTTTGAATCAAATGGCAATAAAGGGTACCAAATAGAAGTTAGCAATTTATTTTTGAAAAATTTTTTTTATGGATTTAATATTACGAAAAGTTATAATTCTACAGAATCGTTTGAAAAAAAGTTTCATTTAAAATATATCTATATTTATAATAACACATGGTTAAATGACATAGATTTATCTTATTATTTTCCGAATCAGTTTAATAATGGTAGTTAAGAAAATTTGCTTCAAGTAAAATTTTTATATAATATTGCAACCAACACTGCTTGGATTATTTAATAGGTGTTGGTTGCTTTTTTATGGATTTTTGAGTTGAGATAAAACTTGGCGTTATTAAATTTCGCTTTTTGAAGGTTCAAATTTTTTTAATTTTTTTATAGAAATTTTATTTATTGTATGTGATGTTAAAAGCAAAGCTTTAGAATGTGAAAGTAGGATTATTTTCTTGGCATGATGTATTGAATTTATATATTCATTGCTTTTTCCAGATATGTCATATAAAATCACTTTATTAAATGATAAGCAAAGTATTTTATTTTTTCTTTGCGATATGCTGCTAAAACTTTCAGATGTTTCAAATTTTATAATTTCTTTACCATTGATGTCCAGATAAATAATTTCGTCGTTGTTTATTTCATTTATTGATGACGATATGCAAAAACAAATTCCGTCATATTTATTTATATCATAAAATTTTAGAATTTTTTCATTGTAATAATAATTTTGAACTTTTTTGGACTTAGGATTTATAAAGGATGTATACTTGTCTCCTATTGCTAAAATATTGCCATTTGATAAAACAGAAATTTCAGTTACCATATTATTTACGAATCTAAATTTTTCTTGTGGGGTTTCTTTTTTAAAATCTAACAAATATATTTCCGAAATTATCTCCCCGTTTTCGGCAGATATTCCAGAGATAACGCCATGAGATCCAGAAATATTTAAATCGGTATCTGTTATGTAGTAATCTGAAAAAGAGTAGCAGTATTTTTCAACGTTTTGTTTATTGTAGACTTTAAGTTCAGATAAATGACTTGTTGAACGAGTTACAATGGAATAAGTTCCTGTACATGATATGGCTGCTGCAATTATTTCTTTTTCAGTTTCTTTTTCAAAAATTGTTTTGGGTACGCTTTCTATTTTGAAGTGTTTACCTCCAATATCATAAACTACAGCACGCAGGCCATTTAATTTTAATTTTGGATTGCTGAAATTGTGTGGAGATTTTCTAATAGATTTTCCTGAAGTATTTAATATTTCTAAATTTGTATCGCTTAGTGCAAAAATACTTCGTCTGTTTATTTTTATATTATTGGAAGAAATTTTTTCTCCTTCAAGTGTGTATGGAAAATTTCCGCCAAATGTTAGTAAATGAGCCTTTGTTTCTGCCCACAAAGCAAGATTGTCTGGGGAGAGGTTGTTTTTGTTTGACCACATTATTAAAAATGAAAAAGAAGAAAAGAGGATAAGTATTATTGTTTTAATATCATTTCGACTTTTTTGAGGGAGGAGTTTTTTGAATGAATCTATTTTTTTAATAGGTAAAAAATTTGTTAATCCTTTTTTTATGTTCATTTATTTTTATTCACATCCTTGACGGTAAACTTCTAATAAAAAACTTTGTTTAAATATAGTCCTTCTGCTGGAGCGGTTGGACCTGCAAGAGAGCGATTTTTTGCATTTATTATTTTTGAAATATCTGATGGCAATATTTTCTTTTGAGCTACTCTTAACAGTGTTCCCACTATTATTCTGACCATATTATATAAAAAACCATCTGCTCTTATTTTTATTTCCAACATTTCTTCATTTTTAGTTATTTCTAAAGTTTCTATTGTTCTTTCCATATTAATTGTTTTTCGTTTGTCAGGTGTTGCAAATGAGGTGAAATCGTGTTTGCCAATCATATAAGATGCAGCTTCTTTAAGAATATTTATATCTATTGGATACCAATAATGAAATGCACGTTTGTATAAAAAAGGGTCTCTTATTCTTTTGTTCCATATTTTATAAATATATTCTTTTCCCACGCAAGAATATCTCGCATGAAAAGATTGTGCAACATCTGTACAAAAAGTAACTGCGATATCTTGTGGAAGAAATTTATTGATTGCAAGTACTAAATTTTCGCATTTTATTTGATTAAATGTTTTAAAAGACACAACGTACATATTTGCGTGTACTCCACTGTCGGTTCTACTGCAGCCCTTTATATTGCATTTATGAGTTAAAATTTTTTCAAGTGCATTTTGAAAAATTTCTTGAACTGTAATTGCATTTTTTTGTATTTGCCATCCATGATAATTGCTTCCATCGTAAGATAAATCAAGTTTGATGTTTCTTTCTATGCTGCTATTTTGTAATTGCATAAATATGCTCCCAACAATATTAGTGTTATGTATAATATAAATAATAAATCGAAAAATTTAAATTTTAAAATTTTAAATTCAGAACGAGGTTTTGTGCTATCGTAACAACGAGCATCTATTGAAAGTGCCATTTTTTCAGCTTTTTTAAACGAAGAAAGAAAAAGAGGTATAACGATTGCTGAAAACATTTTGATTTTTTTAATTGGGTTGCGAGTATTTATAAATATTCCGCGGGCTTTTTGGGCTAAAATTATGTTATTTGCTTCTTCGAGCAATATTGGAATGAATCTTAAAGAAATTGTGATAGTTAGTGCTAATTCTTCACAATTAATTCCGAAAAATTTAAGTGGGAAAAATAATTTTTTAAGTGATAATGATATATCGCTTGGGGATGTTGTAAACATCATGGCAGAACTGGAAAGTGTCATGGAAACGAGTCTTATAAATATTACGGTGCTGTTTTTTATTGTATTGATATCAAAGTGATAGTTCCCTGTGTTTTTAAATTGTAATTCAAAGATAAAATTTACTAAAGAAGTAAAAATTGAAATTAATAATATAGGGCGTAGTGTTTTTATATATTCTTTCGGAGATATTGAAGAAGCAAGTATAAAAATAATAATTCCGAAAAAAATTATTAAGAGAGGAATAATTTCCTTTAAATAAAATACCATTATAAAAATTAAGAGTGATGTAATTATTTTTGTTCTTGCGTCAACTTTATGTAAAATTGAATTCCCAGGAATATATTTTCCGAAATATATAGACTTTAACAATTTTATGTCTCCTTTTTTATGATTGCATCGGTTATTCGTTTGAAAGCTTCCAAGGGGTCCAATGTATATGTGTTTATATTATAGCCATGTCTGTTTATGTATGCTATGATTTTTGGTATTTGTGGAATATCTAAATTAGTTTTATTTAAGCAAAGTATATTTTTGAATATGTTTTCTGGTGTGTCTGTTAGATAATTGACATTTTTTTCGAGTATTAATATCTTATCTGATAAATAAGCAACCTGTTCCATGATGTGCGACACAAATATTATTACGTTTTTTGTATTTTTATGGTATGCTTTCAAAAATTTTATTATATGTGTGGATTCTTTAGCATCTAATCCGGAAGTAAATTCATCTAAAATAAGTACGTCGGGTTCAGTCATTAAAATACACGCCAAAGCACATTTACGTTTCTCTCCACCAGAAAGAGTAAAGTGTGATTTTTTTAATAAGTTTGAATTTATGTTTAAAAGTTTTGTCACCGAATCTATTTTTGATTTGATTTTTTGTTCAGAAATTTTTTGAATTCGTAAAGTATAAGCAAGGTCATCGTATATGGTTTTGCAAAAAAATTGTTTTTCCGGATTTTGAAACAATATTCCTATTTTATAGTAGTCTGAATTATTTTTTTGCTTATTTTTAAAAATTACTTCACCCGAGGAAGGACTTTCTAGTTTACTGATAATTTTTAAGAGTGTTGATTTCCCAGATCCAGTTTCACCTATAATTCCCAAAATTTCGCCATCATTAATTTTAAGGCTTAGATTGTCTATTAATTTATTTTTTGAATCTTTAAATTGATAACTTATATTTTTTACAAATATCATCTGTTTTTCTCCAATGACTTTATGATTTCTTCCGCACATTCTTTGGTTTCCCATTTTTTTGTAGATACATTATATCCATTATCTTTAAAAATTTTCATCATTATGGTAGAAGGTAGGGGAGAAATACCTGCTTTTTTCATAAATTCAAAATTTAAAAGTATTTCTTGTGGTGTGTCTGATTTCGTAATTTCTCCTTTATTTATCATAAAAATTTTATCTGCTAAAAAAGCTTCCTCTACATGATGTGTGATTAAAACTACGGTTAAATGTTTTTTTAAATTTAATTGTTTAATTAAACTTAAAATATCTTTTTTGCTTTGAGGATCAAGCATCGAAGTAGGTTCATCGAGTACGATTATTTCAGGATTCATTGCGAGTACACTTGCCAAAGCGAGGCGTTGCTTTTGTCCGCCGGAAAGAAAATATGTGGGTACTTTTTTTAATTTTTCAAGATTTGTTTGCTTTAAAATAAGTGAAATGGTTTCTTCCATTACACTACGAGGAATATTTAAATTTTCCATTCCAAAAGCAATTTCTTCTGGTATTGTTGAGTGAATTATTTGCATATCGGGATCTTGAAATATCATGCCCACTCTTTTTTTAATATCAAAGTTGTTTGATTCATTTTTCGTATTTAACGAATCAATAAATATTTCTCCTTTGGACGGTATTAGAGAAGCATTAATGTGTTTTGCAAGAGTAGATTTTCCGCTTCCATTTGACCCCATTAGAGCTACAAATTCTCCTTTGTTTATTTTCATATTGATGTTGTTTAGAATTGGTGTTTCAATTTTTTGAACAGGGGAGACGTGCTGATAAAAAACGCTTTTGAATTCTATTATTGGTTTAATATTCAAGCACCTCCGATTTAAAATATTTTTTCTTTGCTCCAAATAGCAGTTGCACCTGCGGGCATTATAAGTCCGGAAGAAGTAACGGGTAACCCTATTTCATCTGAAAAAACATATCCACCGTATTTTTTTGTTATTATCTCTGAAAGTAAATATTCCATAACTGAGGGAGAAAGGCCGGCAGAATATGAATTTATTACGAAAAGTTTTGGGTCATCTGAAAGAACTTTTTCACACAACTTTATAAAATTATAAAGATTATTTTCTATTTTCCATGTTTCTCCTTTTGGGCCACGTCCATATGAAGGTGGATCCATAATTATTACGTCATATTTATTATTGCGTTTTATTTCTCTTGTTACGAATTTTTCACAGTCATCAACAATCCAGCGAATAGGAGAAGAGAGTAACCCTGACAAAGCAGCATTTTCTTTGGCCCACAATACCATACCTTTTGAAGCGTCAACATGGCATACACGCGCTCCTGCTTTTGCACAAGCAAGAGTTGCTCCTCCAGTGTAAGCAAAAAGGTTTAATACACTCAAAGTCTGATCTTGTTTTGTGAGTATTTTTTGAAAAAGGTCCCAATTTACAGCTTGTTCGGGGAATACTCCTGTATGTTTAAAGTTCATCATTTTAATATTGAATTTAAGATCTTTATAAGAGATTGTCCAAACGTCTTTCGAAAAAGAATTTTTGTTCCAGTGACCACCTCCTGTATTGGAGCGATGATACACTGCGTTTGGATGATTCCATTTATCTGATTTTTTTTTCGAGTTCCATATTATTTGAGGATCTGGACGTATCAAAACAACATCTCCCCATCGTTCCAAGCGATTCCCTGAAGATGTATCTAAAAGTTCATAATCTTTCCATTTGGTATATCTCATTTTCAATCCTCTTTTAAATTATTTTCTACGATTTTTTTCGCTTCATCTAAAAGTTCGTCAAGACACGAAGGATTTTCATGTTCAAACATTATCCGAATTTTGGGTTCTGTTCCTGACTCTCTTAAAACTATTCGTCCACTTTTATCAAGATCTTTGGTAACGTTTTTTATATACTCTAAAATTTTTTTATTTTTTTGAAGCATTCCCTTTTGTGATGAGTCTATTGTTACAGTACAAGATTTTTGCGGATATTTCTTTATTTTTGATGTTATTTCAGAAAGTTTTTTACTTGACTTTGAAAGAATTTTTAAAATTTGTAAAGCTGTAAGTTCTCCGTCTCCGGTAGTTGAAAATTCAAGAAAAATCACATGACCTGATTGTTCTCCACCAATGCAATAGTTTTCTTTTAACATACGTTCTAAAACGTATCTGTCGCCAACTTTGGTTTCTGAGTAATTAATGTTGTTTTTTTGGCAAAATTTTTTAAGGCCCATATTTGACATTATGGTTGCAACCAAAGTATTATTTTTCAATTTTCCTGAGTTTTTAAATTCATATGCACATAAAGCTAAAATCATATCGCCGTCAATGATGTTCCCTTTTTCATCTACTACAAGGCAACGATCAGCGTCACCATCAAATGCAATTCCTATGTCGCATTTATTTTTTATTACATATTCAGATAGTTTTTCAAGGTGCGTTGAGCCACAATTATCATTGATATTTATGCCGTCAGGGTTATCATTCAATATGTTAATATCCATATGTTTATAATTAAAAATTTTACAAGCTGTAGCACTTGCAGATCCATTTGCACAATCAATTGCTATTTTTAAATTTCGTTTTGGCATATTTACTGTGCTTTTTAAGTAAGAAGAGTAATCTTCTGCGGATGTATCACATTTTATGATTTTTCCAAGTTTTTCACTTGTTACACATAGAGATGAATCGGAATTTTTTAAAATTATATTTTCTATTTCATTTTCCGTTTCATCCGAGAGTTTATATCCATTTTTATCAAATAGTTTTATTCCGTTAAATTCAAATGAATTATGAGATGCCGAAATCATTATTCCCGCATCAGCTTTGTACTTTTTAGTAAGGTAAGCAACTGCCGGGGTAGGTACGACTCCTAGTGAAATTCCAGTTGCACCAACAGAACATATTCCTGCAAGCAGTGCGGATTCTAACATATCTGAAGAAATTCGGGTATCTTTACCAATGAGTATTTTTGCGGCATGATTTGATTCTTTTGTTAAAATTTTGGCAGCTGCCCTTCCTATTTTAATTGCTAGTTCGCATGTTAATTCTTTGTTTGCTATTCCTCTTACGCCATCTGTACCAAAAAAAAATCCCATTATTATTCCCCCTTAAAATTATATCTCGAAAGAAAGTTGATTATTATTTTGATTATTTTCAGGGTGGTTATGGCCTAGGTGTAAATATGCAGCGCGAGTGACCATGCGCCCCCTTGGTGTTCTGTTTAAGAATCCTATTTGCATAAGAAAAGGTTCATAAACATCCTCTATTGTAACAGCTTCTTCTCCTATCGCAGCAGCAAGTGTCTCAAGCCCGACAGGGCCACCTCCGTAAAATGATATCATTGCTTCCAGAAGACGTCTGTCGTTTTCATCGAGTCCAAGTTCGTCTACGCCGAGTTTGTCTAGAGCCATTTTTGATATTTCGTACGATATCTCACTATTTCCCAAAACTTGTGCGAAATCTCGGACACGTTTTAAAAGTCTGTTTGCAATGCGTGGTGTTCCTCTTGAGCGAGAAGCTATTTCTAGTGCTCCGTCTTGAGTTATTTTTATTCCCAGTATCAAGGCGCTTCGTTGAACTATTTTTGAAAGTTCTTGAGGTGTGTACATTTCTAAACGCATTACCACACCAAACCTGTCTCTAAGTGGAGCTGTGAGTTGACCTGCGCGAGTAGTTGCTCCGATAAGTGTAAATTTGGGCAATGGAAGATGGTAAGATGTAGCCATTTGACCTTTTCCTGTTACAATGTCAATTGAGAAATCTTCCATTGCAGGATATAGAATTTCTTCTACACTTCTGTTTAAGCGGTGTATTTCATCTATAAATAATACGTCACCAGCAGATAAGTTGGTAAGAAGTGCAGCTAAATCTCCCGGTTTTTCTATTGCAGGTCCGGATGTAATTCTTATATTTACTCCCATTTCTTTCGCAATTATCATGGAAAGTGTAGTTTTTCCAAGGCCAGGTGGGCCATATAGTAAAACGTGATCAAGTGATTCATTGCGAATTTTTGCTGCTTCTATGAAAATTTTTAAATTTTCTTTTACTTTTTCTTGACCAATATATTCAGACAAAGTTTGTGGTCGAAGTGGATTTTCACTATCGATATCATCCCCGATTTCTTCAGGGTTTAAAATTCTTTCATCCATGGCTGCGTGCCTCTTTTCCAAGCGATTTTAGTGTAAGTGAAATGAGCTTTTCTGTGGAAAGATTTGAATCCAAAGTAGAAATATGTGGCATAACATCGTTTTGATTATAGCCGAGTACTGATAAAGCTTTTAAAGCTTCTGAAACATTTGAATTATATAAATTTGTAGTCGGTTTTATTTTTATAGATGAGTCACTTTGAAGAGAAACAAGTTTGTCTTTTAATTCCAAAACTATTCTTTGTGCTGTTTTTGAGCCTACACCTGAAGCCATTGTTAAACTTTTGCTATCTCCAGATGAAACAATCATAGCAACTTTTTGTGCAGGGAATTGTGATAAAATTGCAATTGCTGCTTTGGGCCCTACGCCAGATACTGTTGTAAGCAGCTTAAAACAATCTAGTTCTGTTTTATCGAAAAAGCCAAACAAATCTATGGCATCTTGTCTTATGTTTAGATAAGTGTATACAGTTATTTGAGACTGTATTTTGTCTCGTACTTGAGATAGAGTATAAAGTGAAGTAAGACATTTATATCCTACTCCAGCGCAATTTATTACAATAAAATTGTTTTCCAAATCAGTGAGTATACCGGTCAAACTGTAAATCATGTTAGAAAACTCCTAAAGGTTAATTTTTTTATTGATGTAGCGGTATCCAGAAGAATTTGCATGACAAATGGCAATGGCAAGTGCATCCGCTGTATCATCGGGCTTTGGCATATCTTTTAAACGTAAAAGTCGTTTAGTCATGGTCATTACTTGCGGTTTGAGTGCTTTCCCATATCCTGTAACAGCTGTTTTAACTTGTAGAGGAGTGTATTCATATATTGGGATATTGAATTTTTCAAGTGCAAGTAAAATTACCCCACGTGCTTGAGCCACATCTATAGCTGTTTTATGGTTGTTTTGAAAATATAATTTTTCCACTGCAGAAGCGTCCGGAGAGTAAGTAGAGATAATCTTGTATAGGTCATCAAAAATTATTTGAAGCCGTTTGGAAAAATTATCTTTGGGAGAAGTAATGATCGCACCATGACAAAGCGATGTAAACCGCATATTCGCAAATTCAATAACGCCATATCCGAGCGTTGCGTATCCGGGGTCTATACCTAAAATTTTCATAAGTTCACTCCTAGCTAGTTAATTATATCATGTTGTGAAGAATAAATAAATAAAAATTGAAATTAATCTAAATAAATATTTATCAAGTTAATTTTCAAAGTAAATGTATGTTTTTCTATACTGTTGTGGTTACTTTGAAAATTAACGAATTAGAAAAGCTAACAAATATGCTGATTGAGAAAGATTTAAATATTTACTTACTTTAAAAAATATAACGCTAAATTCTAAAAATGAGGGTGCGACATATTTTGTTTGTATTAGTAGTTGCTCTTTAAAGAAACTTGTAGTATTATATAAGTAGAAATATCAGTGCAAAGGGGAACGAAAAATGCAGAAGCATAATAAGATTTATCCCGCGACGAATGACGTGGTATTTAAAAAAATATTTGGTGACATAAACAATAAAAAAGTAATAAAAGGATT
>CAKUPP010000014.1 GCA_934675165.1 uncultured Eubacteriales bacterium | reverse complement strand
TGTTTGTGTTACAGTGTTCATGACGGATATCTCCTTTTTGTGTTTGTTTATTATGTTTCAACTTAACTGTAACACAACTTGGTTTATCCGTTACTTCTTTTTTTCTTTTGTAACACGTCAACTGTAAACCAACAGAAATTGAAGACGAGTTTGTAAAAATAGTTGTAGACGAAAGCTATAAACGAGTGCAAGCCACCCAAAGAAAAAACTTTGAAGCATTAAATAAAATGTTGGCCAGAGATAAGGAGCTCGATATACTTTATGAAAAAGTTTTTGAAGAAAAAACTTTGGGGCATTTGTCAGAGGAAAGATTTTTAAAACTATCCGGGAAATACGAAGAAGAACAATTTGAGCTTAAAGCAAAAATTAAAAACATGAAAAAAATAGTAGCAGAAGAAAAAATGCACGAGCTCAACGCCGACGGATTTTTAAAAATTGTTAGGAAGTATTCTGAAGTAGAGGAATTAACACTTGATATTTTGCAAGAATTTATTGATAAGATTATCGTTCATCATCGCGAAGAAATTATGGGTGAAACTATCCAGCAAATAGAGATTTATTACAAAATGATAGGCCATGTGGAGATACCACACATAAAAAAATCAGAGCGTCAAAACTTAATAGAGAAATTTGGACGAAAAAAAGAAGAGCGTATTGCTTAAAACAATACATCCTCTCCCCTTATAGCATTGAGTAGTTATAAGAAATATCCATGCCCCTTATAACTACCCGGCATGGTACGGGTGACAGGACTCGAACCTGCACGGTGTTGCCACTAGAACCTAAATCTAGCGCGTCTACCAATTCCGCCACACCCGCATAACAAAATCACCACAGTGCTGATTATATACCATACTAAAAAAAAATACAATACTAAAATTTTGTAACACATCAATTGTAAACCAATACAAATTAACACAAGTATGGAATTTATAATTATTGACTCGATTTCTTTAGTGCGCTATAATTAACCTAAGACGTTGTACCGCAATGTGTGCAGTAAAATCATATATAAATAAATTGTTAAAGGACTGAAAATGCATGCCAAATGAAACAAAACCTGATTTTTTAAAAATGGAAAAAGACATCTTAAATTTTTGGGAAAAAGAAAAATGTTTTAAAAGACTGTGTGATAAAAATAAAAATAATGAACGTTTTAGATTTTTAGATGGACCGATTACTGCAAATAACCCGATGGGAGTACATCACGCATGGGGAAGAAGTATAAAAGATATATTTTTGAGATATAAAGCAATGAATGGATTTTCATGTTTATACCGCAGTGGCTTTGATACACAAGGCCTTTGGGTGGAAGTTGAAGTAGAGAAGGAACTTGGATTTAAGGATAAAAAAGATATAGAAAATTATGGAATGGATAAATTTACCCATAAATGTGTGGAGCGTATAAAGCATTTTTCCAAGGTGATAACTGAACAATCCAAACGTTTGGGTCAGTGGATGGATTGGGAAAATTCTTATTTTACACATACAGATGAAAACATTTCTGGGATATGGTATTTTTTAAAAAAATGTCATGAAAATGGCTGGATAACCAAAGCATATCGACCAATGCCTTGGTGCCCTAGGTGTGGTACATCTCTTTCGGAGCATGAGATGTCCGGTTCTCACAAACAAATTACACATACAGCAGTATTTGCAATAGCTAAGATTATGAATGCAGATTTTGATGCATTGGTATGGACTACTACGCCATGGACATTATCAGCTAATGTGGCACTTGCAGTTAATCCGGAACTTGAGTATGCGATTGTGAAATGTGAAAATTTTGATAAACCACTTGTTCTTGCTAAAAATGCAATTAAACACATAGATGGTAAAAAACAAGTAGTAAAACTATTAAAGGGTGCGGATTTGCTTGGCTTGGAATATGAAACATTTTTCCCTTGGCTTGAAGTCCAGAAAAATATTACTCACAAAATAATTCCGTGGAACGATGTTGATGCTAACGAAGGTAGCGGAATTGTTCATATAGCTCCTGGTTGTGGTGCAGAAGACTATGGTTTGGGGAAAGAGAATGGATTGGCAGAAATTTGTCCTATTGACGATTCTGGAAAATTTTTGCCCGAGTATGATTTTTTATCTGGAAAATCAGCGTCAGATGTTAAAGATGAAGTATTTGCTAGATTGAAGCAACAAGGAAAATTATTTAAAACTCACGATTATACTCATAGTTATCCAGTCTGTTGGAGATGCAAAACGGAAGTTCTTTTCAGGCTTGTAAGAGAGTGGTATATTAAAACTGATGAAATTCGTCCCAAGCTGATAGAAGCGGCCAAAACGGTGGAATGGAATCCTGCGTATATAGGTAAAAGAATGCTTGATTGGTTAAATAATATGGGAGATTGGAATATATCTAGAAAAAGGTTTTATGGTCTTCCATTGCCATTTTATCCATGTGAATGTGGCCACTTAACTGTTATTGGTTCAAAAGAAGAATTAATAGAATTAGGAGGCGAGGAAGCAGAGAAATTACCGGAACTTCATAGGCCATGGATAGATAAAGTAAAGATAAAATGTCCTAAATGTGGAAAAGAAGTTTCGAGAATTCCTGAGATTGGGGATGTGTGGCTTGATGCCGGAATTGTTCCATTTTCAACTTTGGGGTATTTTTCGAATCGTAGTGAATGGGAAAAAAATTTCCCTGCTCAGTGGGTAACCGAAATGCAAGAACAAGTTAGGTTATGGTTTTATTCGCTATTGTTTATGAGTGTTACTATTACGGGGCGTGCACCATATGAAAAAGTTCAATCTTATAGCAAGGTTGTTAATGAAGACGGCACAATGTTTTCAAAAACAAAGTTTATGATTAAATTCGATGATGCTGCAGAAAAAATAGGTGCAGATGCAGTAAGGTATTTATATGCTGGTGCCCCAATGCTCAACGATGTAAGGTTTGGGTTCACTTTGGGCGAAGAAGCCAGAAGAAAACTTTTAGGATTTTGGAATATTTATTCTTTCTTTATGACATATGCCAATATAGATAATCCGACTATAACCGATGAAATAAAAGATAATTTAATGGACCAGTGGTTAAAAAATCGGGTAATTTCGTTTGTGAATAAATCTGTAAAAAATTATGAAAATTATAACACATCAGATATTGTAAAAGATTTTGAGCAGTGTGTTGATGATATTTCAAATTGGTATGTACGGATAAATCGTAGAAGATTTTGGAAAAATGAACTTGATAGTGATAAGCAAAGTGCATATAATGTACTGTATTTCGCCATAAAAACTACGTCTCAAGTAATGGCGCCGATAATTCCTTTTATGACCGAGTATATTTGGCAAAATATGGTCAAAAAATTTGAACCTCAAAAAGAGATTTCTATTCACCTTTCGGATTTTCCTAAATGTTGTGAATTTGATAATGAAAATTTAAATAGTGTTGAAAAAGTTAGAGAAATTGTTGCGTTGGCTTTAAAGTTACGCAATGAGCAAAATTTAAAAGTAAAACAACCACTGTCTACTTTATATTTAAGTGAGAATTTTGAACAATTTGATAAATATTCGGCTATAATACTTGATGAATTGAATATTAAAACAATAAAGTATCTAAGTGATGTTACTGTACTTAGTGACGAATTTGTTTCTCTTGATTTTCAAGTGGCGGGAAGAAAATTGAAAAGTGATGTAAATTGTGTTAAATCTATTTGTGAAAATTTAACTACTTTAGAGAATGTGGAAATTTGTAAACAAATAAAATTAAAAAATGATATAACTTTGCCGGGCTACAGTGGAAAAATTTCATATGATTGCTTCAAAATAACTCCTAAATGCAAAAAACATATTGCTAAATGTGAAGAAAATGGAACATTTGTGGCTATAAATACCGAAATTACACCTGAACTTAGATCTGAAGGTATATATAGAGAAATTTTGCGTCATTGTCAATTGTTAAGAAAAGAAGCAAATTTTGAAGTTTCGGATAGAGTAATTTTATTTTTTGAAACTACATCTGTAGAGATTCAAGATACGCTTGCAAAATATAGAGAAAATATTGCTAGTGAAACTTTATCTCATATAGAGTATATTTCTTCTCCTAAAATGGTTAAAGAGATAAAAATAAATGATCAAGTTTTAAAAATTTCAATATCTCAGTAAGAAAGTTAACCAAGTGGGAGATATGATTAGTTAACTTTTGTATTATTGTGTGAATTAGTCATAAACATAAAAAACTTGTGGTGGTTAATGATATTAAATCATTTTATTTACCGCAAGTCTTTTATTTATATTTAGCTAATATAAATTTTATTGTAGAATTATTACAGGTGTTTGAAATTAATTTGCTCAAAAATTTTACATTACTAGTTTTTAAAAAATGAATTCGTTGGATGATTATTTTTTAAACTTTATATAGACTTTATATTGTTTTTGGAAAAGATTTTAATTTTTGAATTGTGATTTTTATATATATAAAAAATGGAGTGTTGTTTTCTGAAAGTAATCTAGAATTTTTTATTGAAGGTTTGAAAGTAATATTATATAATTTTTTGTATGAAAAAAACAAATAAAGAAAGCGGGTAAAAATATGATAAATGTTCCAAAATTGTTTGGATGTAGAGTTTTTGATGATGAAGAAATGAAAAAAAGATTACCGTGTGAAATTTATGATGATTTGAAAAAATGTATTAATGAAAACCGTCCTATAGATAATAAAATAGGGGAATTTGTGGCACGAGCAATGAAATCATGGGCTCTTGAGCATGGCGCTACACATTTTACGCATTGGTTTCAACCAATGAATGAGATAACAGCAGAAAAGCATAACAGT
The DNA here is from genome assembly GCA_934675165.1 of uncultured Eubacteriales bacterium. Classification (GTDB taxonomy): domain Bacteria; phylum Bacillota; class Clostridia; order Oscillospirales; family Acutalibacteraceae; genus UMGS1491. The sequence continues at coordinate 25,587 of CAKUPP010000014.1, read as the reverse complement.
TTTTTAGAGTTTGGAAGTGACGGTACTCCTAAAATGGATTTTTCTGTTAAAGAACTTATCAAGGGTGAATCTGATGCTTCCAGTTTTCCTTCGGGAGGGCTTAGAGCCACTTTTGAAGCGCGAGGCTATACTTCTTGGGATCCAACTTCTTATGCGTTTATAAAAAATGATTCGCTTTATATACCAACATTTTTTTGTTCATATGGTGGAGAAGTGTTAGATGAAAAAACTCCTCTACTTAAGTCTATGTACGCAATAAATAAACAGGCCCTTAGAATGCTCAAAATTTTAGGAAACGATAAAATAAAAAAAGTAACACCGTCTATGGGTGCGGAACAGGAATATTTTTTAATTGATAAAGAAGTGTGTAAAAAAAGAAAAGATATAATTTTTTGTGGGAAAACTTTGTTTGGAACTCCTCCGGTTAAAGCACAAGACCTTTTTGATCATTATTATGCTGCTTTAAAGCCGAGGGTTTCCAAATTTATGCAGGATTTGGACGAAGAGCTTTGGCGTTTGGGTGTACCATCAAAAACCAAACATAATGAAGTTGCTCCAGCGCAACACGAAGTTGCACAAATTCATACGTTTTCTAATTTAGCAGCTGATCAAAACCATATGATAATGGAGTCTTTAAAACACATAGCTGAAAAGCATAATTTGGTGTGTTTACTTCACGAAAAACCTTTTGATGGTATTAATGGAAGCGGTAAACACAATAACTGGTCTCTTACAACAGATACTGGCGCTAATCTTCTCGACCCGGGTAAATCACCACAGGACAATATGCAATTTTTGGTGTTTTTATGTGCAATAATTAAAGCAGTTGATGAATATTCCGATTTGCTTAGAATTTCTATTTCTTCAGCTGGTAATGATTGTAGACTGGGTGGAAATGAAGCACCACCACCAATTGTTTCTGTGTATTTAGGCGATGAAATAATGGAAATTATAGAATCTGTTGAAAAAGGGGAAATTTATACTCGCAAAGATAAAGGAAATTTTGAAATAGGATTGGATGTATTAGCAAGTTTTCCGTGTGACACATCCGATAGAAACAGAACGTCCCCGTTTGCATTTACCGGAAATAAATTCGAATTTAGAATGGTAGGTTCAGCGCAGTCAATTGCAGCGCCAAACATGATTTTGAACATAATAGTAGCTCAAGCACTAAAAGAATTTTCTGATGAAATTGAAAGCTCTTCAAATTCACTTGAAAAACTTAAAGAATTATTGATGCGAACTATAAAAAATCATAAAAAAGTTATATTTAATGGAAACAGTTATTCAAAAGAATGGAAAAAAGAAGCCAAGAAAAGAGGATTGTGTTGTTTTGAAACAACGGTTGATGCACTTGCACATTCGCTTGATGATAAAAATGTTAAGCTTTTTGAGACGCATAAAGTGCTTTCGCGTAGAGAACTAGTTTCGAGATATGAGATACACATGGAGAGTTACTGCAATGTGTTGCATATAGAGGCAAAAACTGTAATAGATATGATCAAACACGAAATTTCACCCGCAGTATGTTCGTATATCGGTGAACTTAGCAAGATGATAAATAATAAATTAAACACAGGTCTTGATGTAACGGTAGAATATGAATCTGGTTTATTTAAAAAACTTTCTGTTTTGAATTTGGATCTTGATAAAAATATGCGAAATCTTTTTGAACTTATAAAAAATGCCGAGAATATAAATAATCTCAAAGAAAAAGCTAATTTATATAAGGGCGATATTTTAGATAAAATGAATCAGATTAGGGAAATTATAAACAGCATTGAAGATATTATGCCAAAATCTTTTTGGCCATATCCAACTTATGATGATATACTTTTTAGTGTTTAAAAGATTTTTTAAATATATTTTTCAGTAAAATTTTTAATTGTAGATTCGTATTTTTGTGGAGCCACATTGTGCGAACGTGTGTGGGATGCCCCTTCTATAAGTAATTTTTCTTTTGGATAATTTGCAGCATTGTATAAATCATTAAGCATGTATGTTGGTACGAATGTATCGCAAGAACCATGAATAAACAATATAGGTATATGTGATTTTTTAATTTGATTTATTGCACTAGCTTCTTTAAACGAGTAACCTGTTTTTAATTTTGTAATTAACGACATTAGATTTAGTATGGGGAAACTCGAAATTTTAAAAAATTTTTTGAATTGATATTTAAATTCATCCCAAGCAGAAGTGTAACCACAATCTTCTATTATACATTTTAGTTGGTTTGGAAGCTTTTTTTCTCCAGAAGTCATCATTACAGTTGCAGCGCCCATAGAAATCCCATATAATGCGATTTTTGCATTAGCATTGGTTGATATTATTTTGTCTATCCATTGCAAAATGTCAAAACGTTCGTGCCACCCCATTCCTATATAAGATCCTTCGCTTTTTCCGTGGCCACGTGCGTTTGGTGCTAATATATTAAACCCGAAATCATAAAAAATTTTTCCAAGTGGAGCAATTCTTAGAGCATTTCCGCTATATCCATGACACATTATTACCCATTTGTCAGAGTGTTGTTTGTTTTCTAAAATTAAGGCGTGAAGTTTTAATCCATCGTGCGATGTAATAAATACGTTTTTGGATTTGTCTTTGAATTTTTTTTTCAGAATAGTTTCTTGGTTTGCTAGAGGATCTGTTTTGTGTATTTTGGGTATGTTGTTGTTTGGATAATTTGACGAGCTTTTTTGAAAATTAAAGTAAGAAATAATAGCGGAAAATAGTTTTTTAAAAAGTTTGCTTTTTTTTAAATTTGATGATATTTTGTCATTTTTTTGAGATTTGTTGTGAGGTGCCGAAAGAAACATTGATTTATCACTAGATGGGCATATAACAGCTTTATAAAGGATATATGCAAGTATTGACGGTATTATAAAAAACACAAGTATAAGTGTTATCAATATAATATAAGCAATCATAATTTTCCTCTCTATTATGTTTAATATGCACAATTATACTATATATTATAAAAATAATCAACATAAAATAAACAAAATAAAAAGGTGATGGCAGTGGTGTTTGAAAGTAAGGTAATGGATCTTAATTTTTGTGAAGGAGTGGGGTATCTTACGTTTAAAGATTTTAAAAAATACAGTTTTTTAAATCATTGTTATTCTACGAGGTTGGGTGGAATTAGTGACGGATTTTACCGATCAATGAATTTATGTTTTAGTGTTGGTGACGACCTGGAAAATGTGTTAAAAAACTATAAAATCTTTTGTAAAGCGTTGGATTTTGATTTTAAAAATTTAGTTACTACAGAACAGATTCACGAAGACAATATAGCTGTTATTTCAAAAATATCACATACAGAAAAAGGCAGTGGCGTATGCAAAATTCCTAATAGTGATGGGCTTATTACTAATGTTCCAGGTATTGTTTTGAATACATTTCATGCAGATTGTGATGTGCTTTTTTTAATAGATCCAATCAAAAAAGTAGTTGGTCTTGCACACGCAGGTTGGAGAGGAACGGTTAAAAAAATATGTTCCAAACTCGTAAATATTGCAAAAGTCAGATATGGATGTAATGAAAAAAACATTATTTGTGCACTTGGACCGTCGATTTTAAAATGTTGTTTTGAAGTGTCTAAAGACATTTTGCCATATTTTGACAAGCTAAAAATTGAAAAAACATATATTCATAACGCTGATGTAGATGGTAAAGTCTATATAGATTTACATGATGTAAATAAACAACTTCTTATTAATGCGGGAGTAAGTCAAAAAAATATAATTATCGCTGATGTATGTACAAAATGCAATAAAGACATTTTATTTTCACATAGAGCTATGGGTGTTTATCGTGGCGGAAATTCAGCATTTATATCAATAAAAAAGTAGTGTTATAGAAAATGTTTCAAGCTGTACGAAGTAAATAAATTAGTTTATTTAGTTTTTTGCTGAATAAAATGTAATTAATTGGCAAATATTAATAAATGACTAGACTCAATTGGATCACATAATAAAAGATTAATAATATTGCACTGAGGTGATATATTTTGTCGATTGAGATATTTTGTTGACAATTATACTTTTTTGTGATAATATTAGCTATAAAATAGCAAATGTATAGTAAAATTTGATTGAGTGTTTTTATGAAATGGAGGAGTGCTGGGATGGAAAAATTAACAAATTCAGAAAGAGAAGAATTAAACTTAGAGGATTGTGATGATGTGATAGGTGGAGCACGAGTTGTGAGTAACATAAAAGATGGATTATTGCAGACTTTTTGTACTCAAAAATGTAATTGTAATAAATTTGAGCCTATAAATTCGGGAGTGAGTTTAAATATTTGTGATAATTGTAAATGGTCGCAGGCTCCTTGTGAAGGATCAAAAATCACGTATTGTTCTGTGCAAAGTAAATAAGAAATTGATTTAATGATTTTTAAGTGGGTTAAATCGATATATTTTTTATTATGTTTATCGCAGATTATTTATTGGATAATAATGGCACGTTAAATCAGCTTACTTGGTAATTCTTGAATAGCTGATTTTGTGTTTTGTTTATGAGATATGTAGGGGGGAAGCTTTATGGGAGAAAATACAAAATGGCAACGTTGGCGCGGAGTGATAGAAAAAGAGCATGAATATACAGATGATGAGTGTAAAAAAGCAGTAGAGACATGGAAAGATTTTATTGAATCAGACAGTTGGAAGGATGCCGTTAACATTAATAGTAATAATTTATCTGATTTTAAAAAAGGAATGTTATGTGGTATTGATGGCAATGATGAAAATATTCGTAATAATTTAAAAAAATGTTTAGCAAGAGGTGAAGATTTTAAAGCTCGGGAATGTATTCGCAATAAATTGCTAGAACGTATTCGCCAAAATGTGGGAAAGCTTAACGGAGACCCCAAGACAAAGCTTATACAATTAAACGAAGCATGCTCGAGTTTGTTTTTCTATAGTCTTTCGAGTACAGGTAATGCGGATAGAGAGGGAGTAATAACAAAATATATAAACAAAGTTCAGGACTTTAAGTTAGAAAATAAGCCTAAAGAACAAGCTGTAGATCGAAAAGAAGGTTCATCAATTAGTGCGATTGAAACCCAAAATCAAAACACATCAAATTTTTTACCGGTATTAGTTAAAATTGAAATTGCTGGCAATTTGGATGGTGAAAAATCTAAATCATTAGAAAAATATCTTTATTACAAAGGTAATAAGGATAGTGTTGAAGATATAAAAAATAATATAAATAAGATATGTAACTATGCGTTATTACTTCGTAATGGATATGCAAAAGGAAATACCAATGCGAGTAATAATTTTATAAATTTTTACCTTGGTGTTTTAAAACTTCAAAGGCTGAATGAAGATGAGTGGAGAACGCACTCTACTGAAATTTCAACATGGTATAATGGTGCGTTTCAGATAATTTGTAATAGTGTAGCTTTCTGTTCTAAAAGTAAAAACGATTCATCCACATCTAAAAGTGGTGATTCGGATAAAAATAACAGTATTAAAAAGTTAACGTTTAGTGATATTTCGTTAAATGTTTTAAAATTAGGTGTGTCAGAAAACTACAAGAATACGATTGAAAAGTTAAGGAATAACTTTGAAACGTCTGATAAAAAAATTGATGAAGAATCAAAAAATATTTTTAAAAATTATGACTATAAAACAAGGCAGATTATGAAAATAGAATCGAAGCTTGATGTTACAAATGAAGATGATTTTAAGAAAAAGTTGCAAGATAAAACTATACCCAATTATTTGCGTAAGTTAGAAAGGCAATATGAAAATGTATCGTCAAGTAACTACGAAGATTTTAAAAATTGTGTAAATGCTATTTATAATAGAGTATCAAACATTTCACATGAAAATAAAGACAAAGACATAGACATAGATAATAACACTTTTGAAGAGTATAAAAAAGCTGTTGAATCGCTTATAATGGTGACTTATGTGTCACTGGATGAAAAAACTGTGTCTAATATTAAACAAAATGAAAAGAAGCTGAAGAATTGGGAAGAAAATAAGAAAAGTAAAAGCGGTAGGCTTCTTAACGCTTTATATAAATTTTGTAAAAGTAGTAATATTCTAAATGGTGATATAGACAATAAATTGGGTTATAGTAAAATTTGGAAAAGAGAAGTAATTGATAATTTGAAAAAGATAAAAAATTTATCAGAAGACACTGATATAAAAAATTCAGCTACGAATAAGTGGTCTAATGAAGTTTTAAAAAAATTAGAGAAGTGGGAAAAGAACTACAAAAGTGATGACGATCGTAAAAGCAAAAATGCACTTTCGAAATGTTTTGATGTACCCAAGTTGTTTATATCTAAAAAATCTGCTTTAAAAAATAAAGATGTACTTAAAAAAATTAAAGAGATACAAAAAAGCATAAAAAATAAATTCGTAATAAAAAATTGAGACGGTTATTGACGTTCAAGAGTGATTAGTTTACAAATAGGCTGATCACTCTTGTTATTTTTATGAGTGCTTTTTTGTTATAAGAAGTTATAATTTCGCTCTCCTTAAGTATCTGAAAGATTTAAAATTATCTAGCATTTTTTGATACACAATCGCTTTTAACAATAATTTACAAAAATATTTGAATAATGACAAGTAAATACTAATTTTAAAATTTTTATTCAAATAAAAAGGGGAGAGCAATATGAAAAATAAAAGATTGTGTAGTATTTTGTTTGGTTTTTACGTTTTGTTATGCTTCGCGTCGATGACGATCTTTGCGGAAGAGATAGTGAAGGGATCTACAATAAGAGAGATATCTGCAGCAGATAAATTTGCAGGTGCTATTTCTGAATTGAACAATGGTACACAAAGCAACATGACACTTATTTTGAAGGATGATATTGATGCTTCTAATCTGGAAGTATCGCAAACTAATTTGTCTGCAGGTACCTTGACCATTTATGGTGGTGGCCATAAACTCACATTTAAGCAGTTTAGTTTGACAGGTACTGCATCTGTTTACTTGGGTGGAAAGGATTATACTGAAACACTTACGATAACTTCAAACGATCCTACAAGTAGTAACATACACCTTAATGAAGATGCTTCTTTGTATATTTACGACAAAGTTACAATTTGTGACTCAGAAGGTAGGGGTCAGGCTGGAGGAGTTCAGGCAGTCAAAAATTCCAAAGTATACATGTACGGTGGCACAATTAAAAATTGTTTTAATCCTTATTCAGTTGCTGGTGGCGTTATGTTGGATGGAGACGCTTGCTTTTATCTACACAATGGTTCTATAACTGATTGTAACGGAGTTTCGGGAGGTGGATTTTGCATTTCAGGGAGTGCTTTACTTGAAATGTCCGGTGGAACTATTTCTGGGTGCAAGGATAACTGGTTTGGTGGTGGTGGCGTAGCGATCTATATGGGAGAAAAAGCTTCTTTTGTTATGACGGGTGGAACAATTGAAAATAATAGCGGAAAATATGGTGGAGGTGTTCTAGCTTTGCTTGCAAATGGAAAGTGTGAAATAACAGGAGGGACTTTAAAAAATAATGTTGCGGATTGTGGAGGCGGGCTCTTTGTTTATTCAGAAAGTGCTGTTGTTGGTGAAAAGGCGGAAATCTATAACAATACAACAACAACTGCAGGTGATGATCTTTATGTAAATGGAAATGCTAAACTATCTATTTCTTCTCCTCCACAAGGCCTTATTCTTAAACCCTGTGGAGATGATATTGACGGCTGGTATGACGATAGTAACGAAGCCCGTTGGAATGTACACAGCAAAGAAAATACTTATGCTTTGCCAGTTGCTCCGGGTGTCATTGAAGGAGAGTGTGGAATTAAAGCTGCTCATTCTAAAACATTTACATTGAAATTTGAAACAAATAATGGTGCAAAAAGTACTATAGAGGATGTAATTGGCAAAGAGGGGACCGTTATTAAACTCGATAAATATATTCCTACAAGAGATAGATTTGATTTCGAAGGATGGTATGTTGATGCAGAGTTAAAAACAAAAATTTCAGAAGTAACTTTAGTTGATGATATTACTGTATACGCTAAGTGGGAAGAAAGTAAAAAGTTAAGTTCGGGAAGTACAACAAAGCCGGATAGTCGCGGCGAATTAAAGGTACCCAAAACTGGAGATAATAGTAATATTCTTTTATGGGTTTCTTTGTTTTCAGTGAGTGTATTAGTATTGATTGCAGTTATAGTTCATAACAGAAGAAAAAATATATTTAGTAATTAGATGTAATTAACTACTGATAAATTAATTGTTTTAAGGATTATTATGTACAGTATAAAAAGTTACCCATTGTAGAATGAATTAAATTTGAGCAACACACTGACATCGCTTTTTAAGAGGTGTCAGTTTTTTGGTATAAAAACTTCTAATATTATAAATTTAGCTGATTTTTATTTTAAAAAGATTAAAATAAGTTGACTTTTTGAAGAAAAATATATATAATATAATTGATGAAAAGATTATTAAATAATTTATTTGGAGGATGTTAATATTATGACAATGAATCAACATTATGCTCAAATTATTAAACCTGTTCCGGCAATTATAGAAAAATCAAAACAAGAACAAAATGATTTTGTGGTTGTTGATCCATGGAATAAAAAGCAGATGGAAAGTATCAAAAATAATCCAAAAATAAAAAAGATAAAAATTGCACCTTGGGTTAGTGCAGTACAAGATAGAGCGTTTTTTGATTTTTCCAATTTGGAGTGCGTAGAAATACCAGATACAGTAGGATCGATAGGGCCCTTTGCATTTTCAAAATGTACTAGTTTAAAATCTATTAATATACCTAATCGAGTGTCTATGATAAAAATGGGTACATTTGAGGATTGCCATAATTTGGTTTCAGTAAATATACCAGATGGGGTAACTACAATAAGAAGCAATGCTTTTGCCGGTTGCCATAGTTTGAAATCGATAGATATACCGAAAAGCGTAGTTGTAATTGAAGAAAATGTTTTTGCTAATTGTAAAAATTTAATGTCATTAGATATACCTAGTGGTGTAACTGTAATAGAAAAAAATACATTTGCGCACTGTTGTGGTTTAAAATCGATAAATATACCGACCAGTGTTACTACAATAAGAGAAGGTGCATTTAGAGGTTGCCAAAAGTTAGAGTCAATAGATATACCTAATGGTGTAACTGTAATAGAAGCGGATTTATTTTTACACTGTGGTGAATTAAAATCAATAAATATACCAAATAGTGTTACTGCGATAGGTGATAGCGCATTTCGTGGATGCTATTCTCTAGAATCAATAGATATACCAGATAGCGTTACTAAGATAGGGATAATGGCATTTTCGTGGTGTAAAAAATTAGTATCAGTACGGCTTTCTAATAAAATTACCATAATACGTGGCGGTACATTCAAAGGTTGCGAAAGTTTAGTAGCGGTAGAAATTCCTCGCAGCGTACTTGAACTTGACCCTTATGCATTTGCATATTGTAAAGAGTTAGTAATGGTGAAAGTTTATAACCCATTTATAATAGAAAGTACTCCTCGTTTGGTATTTGTAGGTTGTGAAAAACTTTCGCTATCACGATTTCCACATTATTATAAGGAAAGAAGCGGTGGAGGATATTTTTTTTGGGGAACTGTAATTTAAAAGTGCAAAACAACTAAATATATAAAAAATTTCTTTGGAGGATAAAAAATGATGGTAAATTTAGATTACATACAGCTTGATAGACCTGTTCCAGCGGTTGTAGAAAAAGTGGATCAAAATCAAGGTGATGTTGTAGTTGTTAATCCGTGGGACGATGTTCAAATGGAGAGTATTAAAAATAATTCCAACATAAAAAAAATAAAGATTGCTAATGGAGTTACTTTTATAAATGCAGGGGCATTTTTAGATTTTACTAACTTAGAGTCTGTAGAAATTCCTGGCAGCGTAGTTTGTATAGGTAGGCAGGCGTTTAAAGGATGTTCTAATTTAAAGTCTGTTGATATTTTAAGTGGTGTAAAATCTATTGAAACGGAAGCTTTTTGCAAATGTACTAATTTGGAATCAATTAAAATTCCAGATGGTGTGAGCTCTATTGGAAGAGGCGCATTTTCTTACTGTACTAACTTAGCGGCAATAGATATTCCTGATAGCGTATGCTCGATGAGTCAACGTAGTTGGTGTTGGTGGCAGGATATAAATGTACGCGGAGTATTTTTTGAATGTAAAAATTTAAAATCGGTAAAATTGTCGAGTAAAATGATTTTCATTGAACCACAGATGTTTTCCGGATGTACTTCTTTAAAAGAAATAATCATTCCAGAGAGTGTTAACGTTATTGGTAGTGGCGCATTTTGTGGATGTACTGCTTTAGAGTCAATAAATATTCCTTCGGGTGTTAAATCAATAAGTATGGGAGTGTTTTCCGGATGCAGCAGTTTGAAATCGATTGATATTCCTGTTGGGGTAGAATATATTGGATATGAGGCTTTTAAAGATTGCACAGGTTTGGAATTTATAACTATTCCTGTTGGAGTTACAAAGATTAGGAATTGGGCTTTTTACAATTGTAAAAGTTTAAAGGATGTAAAATTACCAGTAGGTATAAAAGAAATTTGTTGTGGAACATTTTCGGGTTGTATTAATTTAAAAAATGTAAGCATTCCTTTTGGTGTGACGAAAATTAGAGATATTGCTTTCTATGAATGCCAGAGTTTGGAGTCAGTGAATATTCCTGCAAGTGTTACAAAAATCAAAGAAGGTGCTTTTAAAAATTGCGGAAGCTTAAAATCAGTGGTGATTCCAAGTGGTGTTACTGTCATTGATACAGAAAGTTTTAGTGGTTGTATTAATCTGAAATCTTTAAAAATTCCAAATGGTGTAACTTCTATTAATAAATATGCGTTTTGTGGATGCAACAGTTTAGTGTCAGTAGATATTCCTGTAAGTGTAACAAAAATTGAAGATAATGCATTTTGTGGATGCAAAAGTTTGGATTCAATAAAATGGTCTGAAGGTGTAACAGATATAGGTGAAAGTGCATTTTTTGGATGCAGTAGTTTAAAATCTGTGAAAATACCTGAAAGTGTAAATGTTATTGGAAAGTACGCATTTTATAACTGCGAGAATTTATCTTCTTTAAATATACCAAACAGTATACTTGATAAACAAAAAGATACATTTTTTGTTAGGGTATCTTAAGTAAAGTAGTGTAATTAAAAAGTAATAAAATAAAATTTAGAGAGGGTATGATCTATGTTGATTAATCAAAGTAATGAAGTTCAAATTTTTGAACATGTTCCCGCAGTAATTGAAAAATCTACAAAGGAGCAAAGTGACGTTGTTATAACAGTTGATCCTTATAATGAAAAATTAATGAAATTAATTATGAACAATCCTAATGTTAAAAAAATAAAAATTGCTGATGGTGTTAAATTTATACCTATGTGTGCTTTTTCTGGGTTTACTAATTTAGAGTATATAGAAATACCTGATAGTGTTACCCAAATTTGTATGTGTGCATTTAGGAGGTGTAGTAATTTAAAATCTATTAAACTTCCTGATAATGTAACTGTGATTGCTAATGATTTATTTTATGGATGCAAAAATTTAGAGTCTGTAAAAATGTCAAATAATGTGACTAAAATTTACGATCGAGCGTTTAGTGGTTGTAGTAGCTTGAAAACTATAGAAATTCCTGACAGCGTAGAGGAAATTGGTTGTGAAGCATTTTTTGGGTGTAGTGGATTAAAATCAGTTAAGCTTTCAAACGGGGTAAGTAAAATTTTAAGAAATGCTTTTAGTAATTGCATTAGTTTAGAATCTGTGAACATACCTGCAAGTATAACAAAAATTGAAAGAAGTGTGTTTAGTAATTGTATTAGTTTGAAATCTGTGGAAATTCCAGATACTGTGACTTCTATTGGAAGGTATGCATTTCAGGGATGTAGTAATTTGAGATCTGTTAAAATTCCTAAAAGCGTAACTGATATTGGGCAAAATGCATTTTATGGATGTAGAGAATTGATGTCGGTCGAATTTTTTGAAGGATTGAATGTAATAAGAGAAGGTGCGTTTTTTGGGTGTAAAAGTTTGAAGACTGTAGAAATTCCTAAAAGTGTGATCGAAATAGCCGATAATGCTTTTTTGGGTTGTAGTATGTTGGAAAAAGCAATATTTCTCAGTAAAGATACTGTTAAAGTAACACATAAAGCATTTGAGGGGTGTAATAAATTAGTATTGCGTCAGTTTCATTTAAAAAATGATATAACACCCGATTCGTTGATCGTACTTGATAAATAAACATATTTTTAGTATCTGTTGAAAATTTTTGAACGTTGATATTGCTGAGGTAGTTAATATTCAAAATTAAAGTGTGGGCAGTGAAAGCTGTACACACTTTGTTGTTTTTTATTTATACTTGACAATTATTTATTACTAATACATAATAATAAATATAAATACACTAAAAATAAACAGAATGCAACGTTTTTTCAATATATTTTAAAATGTTGTGATTATAAATAGAGGTGGGTATAATATGTCAAATATGCCAAATATAGATCCTTCATTTGAGGCTTGGTTCAAACAATCCAATAATTTAAATGAAAAACAGATCAAAAAAAATTACGATGACGAAATTTCTGATAAAAAGTCTTCTATGAGTGCCACTAAAGATAAAAGTGAAAAAAAGAAATTGAAAGCAGAAATTAGTAAATTAAAAACAGAACGAGCCCAAAAAATTAAAGAGCTAAAAAAGGCTAATGAACAAATTTTGGCTTTTAAAAAGTTTAGAAAAGCATTTAAAACTTGTAAAGATGCAATTGATTATGCAAATGCTCAATTTGATGAAAAGAAACTAGATGATAATTTTTTAAAAGAATATGAAAAGCTTTTATTGAATAGAAAAAACCCAGGTCAAATTAGTGATTGGAAGGAATATAGTGCGGCGAATTTAAAAGAGAAAACAAAAGATATGATAGATGACACAAAAAAAAAGTTGAATAATTGCGAAAAAGGCAAAAAATGGTATAACTATATGAAGTTATATGAAGTGTGGTACAGAAGACTTTTATCAAGTTTTGGATTTACAAAATCAAAAGACGTGAGAAGCAGCGACAGTCTAAAGTTTGATTTGAAGGATGATAACGATCTCTCAAATTGGATGGAAAATAATAAAGATTTTATTAATGATAAAAAATTATCAGATATAGTAATTCCTGCTTCGCACGATTCTGGGGGATATTCTATGGGGCCGTTGTCCGGAACGGATATATTTGGGAAAGCTGCTCAGACTCATACGGTTAATTTTGCTGGTCAGCTTAGAGCAGGTATTAGATATTTTGATGTTAGAATGGAGTTGGAAAATGGTATTCCTGTGTTGTCGCATGGTATAGTAAAGGGTGCAACTGCTGCAGAAGCATTTAGATCACTTTTAAAATTTCTTAAAAATCACCCAAAAGAATTAGTAATTGTTGAGATAAGCCATACTTCCAAAAAATGTTTATCACAATTTGATAAATTGCCTGTTGTTAAGGAATTGGTGAATGAATATAAATATAATTTGGAAGACAATAAAATAGGCAATATTTGTTTAAAAAATATTATTAATTCTGAAAAGAATTTAATAATGTTTAATTCAGATAAAGATAAGCTTATTGTGGATAAATTTGACGAAGCAATTAGGAACAGCAGAAATGATAAATTAATGGTTGATAATGAACTGCAAAATTTAGAAGATAATTATAAGGAAAATAAAACAAAACAAATACTTCATAAAGTAACGCCTACACATTGTGGAACAGGTAAGGATGTAATTTTGCCTGGTAGTTATTGGAAACCTCTTTGGTATGCAAAACATAAGTCTAAAAATAATTACGAGCAGATGCTAAATAATGATAATTTTAAACAACATGCCAATGTTGTTAGTTATGACGATGCAGAAGGCAGTTTGGAGTTTACTAAAAAGCTTATAAAACTTAATAGTGAAAGAAAAGAAGAAAAAAGTTAAGAAATAAATTAATATTTTAACAACAAAAAAGCCGATAAATCTTTATGATTTACGGCAATTTTTTAAATATAGTAAATCTCAAACAATTCGTTTGACTACAAAAAATTGACTAAATGGATTTTAGGTATTTTGCTTAGAAAGTTCTTTTAAACATTTGGGACAAACATTTTTTGATTTGAAATGAATTGTTCCATCTGCTTCGCCACAAAAAGTGCAACAAGATGCTTCGTATTTTTGAAGTATTATCTTGTTACCGTCCATAAATATTTCTAGCGAGTCTTTTGTGCTGATTTCTAAAACTTTGCGCAGTTCCATAGGAATTACTATACGTCCCAATTCATCTACTCGCCTAACTATACCGGTGGACTTCATGCATTAACACCTACTTTGCAATTAATTTAATTAGAAGAAAAAAGTTATTTTTTTGTCAGCAAAGTCATAATTATTTCAATACGCACATAAACAATGACTGTGACTCAAAAAATAGCAATAAATCTAACCATTTGTAATTTTACAAGATATGACTTTATTTGTCAATATGTAACTTTTAACGACTTTTTTGAAAAAATATTAAATTTTTTTAGAGGTGAATTTTGCTGTATGATGAATTATATATGGATAGGCATCATGGCGATTAGTATTTTTTGTGCCATTTTAACTAAAAAAGTCCCAGAAGTCGCTTTAAGTGTTATGAATGGTTCGGAGAAAGCTGTTACGATTATTGTGTCTTTTTTTGGAATAATGTCGTTTTGGACTGGAATTATGAGAGTTGCAGAAAAATCTGGTATAACAAATTTTCTTTCAAAAATTTTTTCACCTTTTATTAAATTAACTTTTCCCAACTTAGATATTGCAGCTCCTGCAGCAAAAGCTATTTGCATGAATTTAATAGCAAATTTACTTGGCCTTGGCAATGCTGCAACTCCATTTGGAATAAGTGCTATGAAAGAATTGCAAAAATTAAATAAAAATTCAGATGTTGCAACTAATCACATGATTATGTTTATTGTTTTAAATACAGCTTCGTTACAACTCGTTCCAACTATGTTATGCGCACTTTTACAAAAGCATGGATCTTCGAATCCTATGGAAATAATTCCATATTTATGGATAATTTCATTAGTAGCGTTGACTGTTGGTATATGCTTGACTAAAATTTGTGAAAAAGTAGGCAAAAATAAATATGAATAATTTTGGCTTTTATGTTATTATCCTGACTATTATGTTAGTGCTTGTTTCATCACTAATAAAAAGAGTTCCCGCGTTTGATGTTTTTTTGGAAGGTGCAGCAGAAGGATTAAAATCTACTTTTTCGGTAGCACCAGCTCTTATTGGGCTTATAACTTCGGTAACTATGCTTAAGAGTTCTGGTGCTTTGGATATTTTTACTCATATGATTTTACCAATTATGGATTTTTTGCATTTTCCGGCGCCCGCGGTTCCGCTCGCACTTTTAAGACCAATTTCAGGTAGTGGTTCAATTGCACTTTTGGATAACATTTTATCAACGTATGGGGCTGACAGTATAGTAGGACGATTATGTTCTATGATTATGGGGTCTACAGAGACTACTTTTTATACTCTTGCTGTTTATTTTGGTAGTGTAAATATAAAAAATTCACGTCATGCGGTTTTGTGCGCTCTTGCAGCAGATTTTACAGCAATTGTTGTTTCTTCTTTAATCGTAAATTTGTTGGTACAAAAAAGTCTATAGAGATTGTTTGTGATGCTTAAAATATTTTGTAACAAGAAATAGATTGATATTTTTGAAATATACTTTTTTATCGAAAGAGCCAATAAACTATATTTATCAAAAGTTTCTTATAAATTGGTTTTTATTAATTTTATTTTTTAGATAGGGAAGGACGCCAATGTGATGGTAAAAAATGCAATAAGGAATATAATGTTTAAAACTTTGTTGAATTTGTTGAATGTGCATACTTTTTATATAAAAACTTATTTAAATTATAAAATAATTTTTTGTGTGAATTACAATATAGATTTTTAAATTATTATTTACAATTTAAGGAAAATGCAGGCTAGACTGTAAAAAATGCACATAATTTATCATTACTTTAAATATATATTGAATTAAAAATAGAATTTAAATTTTTTTATTGACAATTATGAATTTGTATTATAAAATATAAGTGTTGGTGTTGATGAAGTCGAGGGTACACCCGTTCCCATTTCGAACACGGTAGTTAAGCTCGATGGTGCCGAAGATACTTGGTTGGTGACAACCTGGGAAAATGGGGAGATGCCAACTTTTTGTTTTGTGTGTATAAATCTTGATGATTTATTTGATATATAATTAGCGAGAAGAGAAGATCTTCTTGCTTTTTTAATTTTTTCGTTGACTTTTTAAGAAATAAATGTTAAAATATAATTATCAAAGAGATAAAAGGAGTCGATTGAAAATGTTAAATCAAATTAAAGGCGCAATTAGTTCAGCCATTGTTGCATTAGTGTTTGCAACTGTGACAGTAGGAGGATGTTTAGCTATTGATGCAGCTGCAAAAAGACTTGGTCTAACAAAAGAAAGTTTATTTTCTTCGTTGCATCAAAGTGCAAATGTAGAAGAAAGTACTAATTTAAGGTGTCATTAAATAAACAAAAGATATAACAATTTAAAAAACTTGTGCCTTGGAGTGATTGAAATCCAAAGGCACAAGTTTTTTATAAATTACTGTAGGTTATATTGTGCATTAATTATATTTTTAATTAAGTTATCATCAATTAAAATATCAGTCTCTTTGCCGGTTGACATTTTTTTGATTTTAGCTTTATTTTGTAACAATTCGTTTTTACCTAATACTATAACAAACTGAGCATTTATTTTATTTGCATATTTCATTTGAGATTTTAAACTTCTTTCAGATATATCCATTTGTGCTTTTATTGAAGATTTACGAAGATTTTCACAAATTTGAAATGCTTTTAATTTTGTGTTATCACTGCCGTCAGCTGTTGCAATGAAAAACTCAATCGGATCCGGATCCATAAAGTCGATTTTTTGATTTTGCATAGCCATTAAAATTCGTTCAATTCCCATGCCAAAGCCAATTGCAGGAAGTTCGGGACCTCCCATAAATTTTGAGAGATCGTCGTACCGTCCACCTCCACAGATTGTAAGTTTTCCGTCAGGCGTATTACAAATAAATTCAAAGACATTTTTTGAGTAGTAATCAAGTCCGCGAACAATTTTTGGATTTATAGTGTATGGGATGTCCAACTTGTTTAATGAATTTTTGAGATTTTCAAAATGATTGTGACATTCTTCACATATGAAGTTAAGCATTGATGGCGCATTTTCACAGATTTTTATGCAAGGATCGGATTTACAATCAAAAATTCTCATAGGATTTCGCGAAAGTCTTTCGCGGCAAATATTGCACAGTTTGTCTGTGTGTGAACTAAAATAATTTTTTAGTTTATTACTGTACTTTTTTCTGCAACTTGAACATCCTATGGAGTTTATTTCCAGTTGAACATTTTTGATTCCTAGACGATTGATTATTGAGTTTGCAATGCAAATGAGTTCTGCGTCGGCAAGGTAAGATTTTGAGCCAAAAATTTCTAGCCCAAACTGATTAAATTCGCGGTATCTTCCGGATTGTGGCTTTTCATATCTGTAACATGAAGAAATATACATTAGTCTCAAAGGAAGTTGATTATTGTGCAGTCCGCTTTCAACTACTGCACGCAACACCCCAGCAGTTCCTTCTGGCCTTAAAGTTACAGATCTTCCACCTTTGTCTTTGAAAGTGTACATTTCTTTTTCTACTATGTCTGAACTATCTCCGGCTGAACGTTCAAAAAGTTCAGTATGTTCTAAAACAGGAGTGCGGATAAGGTTAAAGCCGTAAATTTTGGCTTCGTTTTTCATTACATTTACAACAGATTCGAATTCATTGCTTTCATTTGGCAATAAATCTTTCATACCTTTTACTCTTTGTGTGGAAAAATTCATTTAATCACGACCTTTTTATTACTGTTATTTTTATTGACTTTAGAGCTAGTAAGATATTTTATTTTTGTAAAGTATTTTACTTAAAGTTATTGAAGGTTATAGATTAAATTTTACAATATTTGTCGCTTGATGTCTACCTATTTGAGTTAATTTTTTAATGATAAATTTATGATGTAGATTCGTCAACGATGTGTATTACAAAATTAGAAAACTGCGATAAATTTTATTTTTTGTAATACATCAAATTATAAGTCAACATTTGAAATATAAAGTCGATATGTTAAAATATTGACAGGGTGATTTAGATGATAGATTTTATTTTGACTCCTGAGCCGAGTTTTGAAATATTAGCAAATAAAATTACAGACGAAATAAATTCAGGACAAAAAGAAGTTATTCTACTTATTCCGGAACAAAGTTCTTTTGTTCATGAGAAAGAAATGCTTAAAGTGTTGGGGAATCAGAAATTTAAAAAATTGAACGTTATAAGTTTTTCGAGATTGTATGATTTTTTATCTCAAAAAATTGGTATACCTTCAATTTCACCTGTTTCTGATGCGCGTAAAATTATATCTATGAGTATGGCAATAGAACGTGCGTCAACTAAATTATTATTGTATAAAAAAAATTACAATGATTCTAAGCTTTCGGAGCTTATGCTTGATACTTTGGCCGAACTTAAATCTGGAAAAATCAGCGATGAAGATCTTGAAAAAATACAAAATTCTACTGAAAAAAATTTGTTGAAACAAAAAGTAAAAGAAATACAAGCGATAAAATTTGAATATGAAAATATAATGAAAAACAAATATTTTGATTTACCAGATTTATTGGGTATATCAGAAGAAATAGTAAGCAAAACAAATTTTTTTGAAAATTATATAGTTTTTGTAAATGATTTTACAGGTTTTACTGCTCAACAATTTTCTTTAATGAAAAAAATAATCAGTCAATCAGCGCACGTTCACATATTTTTACCTGCTCCGAAAACGAGTGAATGTTTTCAAAAATTTTTTTCAGGAATACACAGCACTATCAAGTCTTTAAAATTGGCAGCAGATGAAAAAGCAATTCCTTATAGAATTCTATCAGAAAAAGAAAATTCGGTGGGAAGTAATATTCACTTTCTTGCCAAAAATATTTTTTCACAAAAAAAACAATGTAGTGAAAACATTTCACCGAGCAACATTAAAATTTATGTTGGAAATGATATTTATGATGAAATCAATTTTGTAGCACATACGATTTGCCACCTTATATTTGAAGAAAAATATAATTTTAACGATATTACTGTAGTAGCTAGAAATTTAGATAGTTGTGCATCAGCTTTTAAAAATGTTTTTGGAGATTACCATATTCCTTGTTTTATGGATTGCCCTGAGGATATGTCTAATAAAAATATAATAAATTTAATATTGGCGATGTTTGATTGTGTGATTTCAAATTTTTCGTCAGAAGATGTTTTAAGATGTCTTAAAAGTGGACTTGTAGGTTTTGTGGCTGAAGAAATATCTGTCCTTGAAAATTATTTTTTTGTTTGGAATATTGGTGGAAGTGACCTTTTTAAACCGTTTACTATGCATCCAGAAGGATTTGATCGTTTATGGAAGGAGGAAGATGTAGAAAATTTAAAAAATATTAATTTGCTTAGAGAAAGAATCGCGGTTCCGCTGAAAAATTTTAAACTAAAATTAAAAAATTCAGCTAAAGGGATTTCAAAAGCTGTTTATGAATTTTTTGAAGAAGTAAGTGTTGCAGAAAATTTAAAAAAACATGTTACAGAAAATTATTTTGATATGCCAGAGAAAATTCGTGAAACTTCTAGGTTATGGGATACGGTGATAGCGCTTTTAGATGAAATGTCAAAAATTCCAGATGATTTTAAAATTACACCTAAAAAATATAGAGAAATTTTTTCTTCGGCAATAAATTTTGTAAAAATTTCAGAAATACCTCAACTTTTAAATAGTGTTACAATTGGATCTGCAGATAAAATAAGAATTGGAAAAGCTAAGGTAGTTTTTCTTGTTGGAGCGTTAGAAGGAGAGTTTCCGCTTGTTCCTACAAAATCAAGTGTGTTTACAGACAACGAGCTTAAGGATATTTTGGCGCTGGGAATGGAGTTTAGGGATAGTACGGAATCATTTATGGAAAAAGAGGAATTTTTAATTTATAATTTAATAGCAAATACTTCAGAAAAACTTTTTGTGTCGTACTCATCTATAAATTCTTCTTATGAGGAAGCGTTTCCTTCGGAATTAATAACCGAAATAAAAGAAATTTTTCCTAAAATAAGTGTTTTGAATAATCAAAGTTTTTGCGATAAAGATATTATTTGGAATGATAAAAAAGCGTTTGAAGAGTATTCTAAATTGTCTGGGGATTTTTCAGATTTGTCTCTTGCACTTGATTATTATTTTAAGCATGATAAAAATTATGTAAAAGAGTATGAAGCATTAAAATATGTTTTAGATGATAAAAAAATTGTATTTGAAGACAAACAAAGTATAAAAAAATTAATTCCCAAACATATGATATTTTCAGCAACACAAATAGAAAAATACTATAGTTGCCCCTTTGAATATTTTTGTAAATATATAATTAAAGCTAAAAAATTTTCTCCGGCATCAATTGGTGGTGTAGAGTATGGAAATATGATTCATTTTGTTTTTGAAAAATTATTTAAAAAATTTGATCAAAGTTCACTAATAGTTGCAAAAGATGCTCAAATTCGTTTCGAAATTAATTCAATTGTTAATGAATTTACGGAACAAATTTTAGGAGTTTCTTTTATCCAAAATAAAAGATTTTTTTATCAGGCAGAAAAAATAAAAAAAACACTTTTTTATTTAGTTAATCACTTAAAGGAAGATTTTAAACAATCTTCATTTATTTGCAGTGATTTAGAGCTTGAAATATCAGAAAAAAGTGATATAAAACCAGTTGTTTTGACAGCTGATGATGATGTCCAAGTTAGTATTGAGGGAAAAGTGGATCGAGTAGATATAATGAAAAAAGAGGATAAGTCTTACATAAGAGTGGTTGATTATAAAACCGGAAACAAAACTTTTAATCTTTCTGATGTTTTATTTGGGCTTAATATGCAAATGCTCATATATCTTGATGCAATAGAACAAAATGGTAAAAAAAAATACGGAAATACTATTGTTCCTGCGGGTGCTCTTTATTTTAAGGCGATTCAACCACTTGCTGAAGCAAAAAATTTTAGTGAAACGGATAATGCGAAGAAAGTTTTAAAATCAAAACTTTGTATGGATGGAATCGTTTTGGAAAATGATGATGTCATTTATGGCATGGAGAAAGATGGTAACCAGATTTTTGTGCCAGTGTTTGCAGAAAAAAAGTCGAGTAGAAAGAAAAATGATGCTTTGGTAAAATTGCAAGATATGAAGATTATTTCCAAATACGTAAAAAAGAGAATTATTGATATGGCAAATAATTTAAATAAAGGGATTGTTTCAGAAAAACCAATATGCGCTGGGCAAAATGAATGTATATGGTGTGATTATTTTCCAATATGTCGGTATGAAAAAAAAGAGTTCATTAATGTTAAAAAGGTAAGTATGGAAAAATCATTAAAAAAAATGTCTGAGGAGTTGGATTTAAAAAATGAAACATAATTGGACAAGTGATCAGCTAGATGCAATTAACTCTACGGGAGGTTCTGTGCTTGTATCTGCTGCAGCGGGTTCAGGAAAAACATCAGTACTTGTGGAACGAATCATAAAATTAATTACGGATCCCGTTTGCCCTACCGATATAGATAAACTTTTGATTGTGACATTTACAAGAAGTGCTGCACAAGAGATGAAAATTAGATTATCTTCAAAAATTTTTGATATGATACAAATAGATCCACTAAACAGAAATCTTCGCCGTCAGCAAAGACTTTTGAAAGTTGCTCAAATTGGTACAATAGATAGTTTTTGTATTAATATGGTTAAAGAAAATTTTTTTAAATTAGGTATTTCTCCAAATTTTAAAATTGCCCAAAAATATGAAATTTCGGTGTTAAAGAAAAAAGCAATGGAATCAACTTTGAATTTATTTTATGAAAATAAGACTGATGAATTTAAGATAATTTCCGATTTTTTTTCCAATGAAAAAAATGATAGTGGGCTTGAAGCTGCTATTGAAAAAATTTATGAGTTTATGTTGTCAGTTCCCAGACCCAAAATGTGGATAAGAAATCAGTTGAATTTATATGAAGATCAAAATAATGTTCATATATGGGAAAAAGTTATATTCGAAAATGCCAAAAATATGATAGTAGTTGCTGAAAATTTAGCACTAAGTGCAGTTAAAACACTTAAACTTTATGAAGATGTATCAAATGCTTATCTTTTTGCCATAGAAGACGATGTTTTAAATATTTCTTATCTTAAAAAATTAATTTTTTCAGAAAATCAAAACGAAGCAACTAAATTTTTGGCGAGCATGACATACGCTAAGCTTGGCTCTATTAAAAATTTACAACACCCAGAAATTAAAGAATTTATAAAATTTACACGGGACTACTATAAAGATATACTCAAAAAGTTAAAAGAAGAATATTTTACAACTAATTTTGAAGAAGATTGTAAAGCAAAAAAAATTTTGTGTCCGGTTATTAAAGCAGTTCTTGAAATTACAAATGTTTTTATGGATGAAATTGCAAAGTTAAAGGCTGAAAAAAATGTATTCGAATTTAGTGATTTTAGTCATATGGCTGTGCAGCTCCTAACAGATTATTCAAAAAAAATTCCACAACCTAGCGCACTTGCAAAAGAATATTCTGCACAGTATAGAGAAGTTATGGTAGATGAATATCAAGATATAAACGATGTTCAAGATGAAATATTTCGTATGATAACAGATGAAGAAAAAAATTTGTTTATGGTTGGTGATGTTAAACAGAGTATATACCGGTTTAGAAATTCTAGTCCCAAAATATTTTTGAATAAAAAAAATAAATTTAATTTATTTGACTCTCAGAATGAAAAATATCCGTCCAAAGTAATTTTGAGTCAAAATTTTAGAAGTTCAAAAAGTGTAATTGAATTTGTTAATTTTATTTTTAAAAATATAATGTCTGAAAAAGTTGGAGATATTGAATATTCCAGCGAAGAGTTTTTAAATTTTCAGCCATCTATCGAACAGGATAAATGTAATTGTACAACTGAAATAAAAATAATAGATGTGGAAAAATCTGAAGAATCGACAGATGTTTTTGAAGCTCGAGCTATTGCAAATATGATATCTAAAATGATTGCAAATAAGTATCTGGTAAGTACAAAAGAAGGTATGCGCCCAGCAATGTTTTCAGATTTTTGCATACTTTTAAGGAGTTTAAAAAATAAAGCAGAAGTTTATGCAAAAGAATTTGCAAGACATAAGTTGCCTCTGAAAATAAAATCAGAAAAAAAATTTTTAATGACAAAAGAGATTTCAACTATTCTTTCATTTTTACGTGTAATAAATAATCCACTTCAAGATGTTCCGCTTATTGCAATTATGCTTAGTCCTTTGTTTTCCTTTACATTGGACGAAATAGTCGAAATAAAAGCACAAAGTAGTGGTGGTGCTTTCTATTTTTCTGTTAAACAATACGCTGACAAGGGAAATGAAAAATCTAAATATTTGCTGGAACGGATAAATCATTATAGAATGCTTTCGTGTAATATGTCATGCGATGCTCTTTTAAGTGAAATTTATTCAGATACGAATTATCCGTCAATATGTGCAGTCATGGATGACGGTGATATAAGAAAAGCAAATCTTATTAGACTTATGAATTATGCGCGAGATTTTGAGATGAATTTTCATCGTGGACTTGTTGGCTTTTTGGGATTCATAGATAAAATAATTGAAAAAGGAGAAGATTTAGAACCTGCGCATTTTTCTGATGGTAATGAAAATTGTATAAAAATAATGACTATTCATAATTCAAAAGGCCTGGAATTTCCAATATGTATTTTGGCGGGGTGCTCTGGATCTATGCCACCTAATACAGATAATGTACATATAAATTCTTTTCTTGGTGTAGGCACTAAAATTAAATTTTTAACTGAAAATTTAAAGTATGACAATGTTATTTGCCGTGCCATAAAAATTCAAAATAAATGTGAAGAAATTTCAGAAGAACTTCGAGTTTTGTATGTTGCATTAACAAGAGCAAAGCAAAAACTTGTTGTTACTATGGCTTTGAAAAATCTTCAAAAGTCAATCGTAAAATGTTTTATGTTATCTGAATTTTTAAATAAGGGAAATTCATATTTGGTACAAAATATGTCTTCTTTTGCAAAGTGGATTTTGTTGTGCTTGGGTAAAAGCAGTTTGAGAAATGAAATTCTAAATCAAATTGAATGCCCTGAAATGATTTTGGATAATTCATTTGAAAAACTAGATTTGAATGTAGAAATTTTATCTACAGATAGTTTGATTGAAAAATCTGTAAATGATGATAAAAACGTTCAACCAAAAAATCAGAAAAAAACTATTTCTAAAGATGAATTCGATATTGTTTTTGGTGATATAAAAAAGAGAATAAATTTTTTTAAATCGCAAAACAGTGAAAGTGATTTTATGCCTGCCAAGATAGCTGCATCAACATTATCTGGGACGGACTCGCATTTAGAGTATGTAGCTGCATCTGTTCCTCAATTTTTGTGTTCTTCGTTGCCAGTTACTTTCGTCGAAAAAGGTAATGCTATGCACAAATTCATGTGTTGGGCAAATTTAAAAAATATATGCGAATTTGGTATAGAATATGAGATCGCTCGTTTAAAAAATAAAAAATTTTTAAATGAAAAAGAAATGTTAGGGTTGGATTTAATGGCATTAAAAAGGCTTGTCAGGCAAAGAATTTTCAAAAGAATAATAGATAGTTCCAATATGCTAAGAGAGCATAGGTTTTCTTTGAAGATAGACGGCCATAAATTGTTTCCAAATTTAGAGGAATCAAAAATAAATGATGATATCATTGTGGAAGGTGCTATTGATTGTGCTTTTGAAGAAAATGGAGAGATGGTTATTATTGATTATAAAACAGATATAACGCGCAGTGCCGAAACGTTATTTAAAAAATATTTGCCTCAGTTGAAAATGTACAAGTATGCTATTGAAGAAATAGAAAAAATAAGGGTAAAAGAAATAGGTATATATTCTTTTTATAAAAATGAGTATTTTAGTAATTTGATAGAAAAGAGAGAAATTTGATACGCTTAAATAGTAAAGAGTTTTAGTTTCATAATATATGATTTTAATCTAATTAAAAATTATCTTTTCAATAGGCGGACTGTTTTTTACCTAAATGAAATTTACGTCTTGTTTTGTATCTGATAGCGGTTTTTGTTACTCCATACTTATTTACATAGTTGATTAAGGCTTAAAAGTGCAGCATTGTTTGTGTTACAGTGTCCATGACGGAATCTCCTTTTTGTGTTTGTTTAGGATTTTTCAACTTGACTGTAGCATAACTTGGTTTATCCGTCACTTCTTTTTTGCAACACATCAATTGTAAACCAACACGATTTGATTTTATTTTCTTTATGCGGGTTCATAAAGTTTTAATACTATGATATAATGAGTAATAAGAACCTCGATTGTTACAAAAACCAAAAACTTTTAACAATGATGAAAGCCTTGTTGCTTAGTAACAACAATATAAACTTTAA
>CAKUPP010000013.1 GCA_934675165.1 uncultured Eubacteriales bacterium | reverse complement strand
CAAATGGTGTCTGGTGTTCCTTTAGAAATAAAACTAAAAGGCTATGGTGCAGAGCAAAAAGAATTAAATACAAGAAATCAGATACTTTCTGCAATGACCATTTATGGATTTCTAAGCTATCATGATGAAACACTAGCCATTCCAAACAAGGAACTTAGAATAAAATTTGATGAAGCGTTAGAAGATAAGTCAATGGGTGCAGTCTCTGAAATTGTTATGAAATCAAACGAGATGCTAAAAGCTACACTGAAAAAAGACACAGAAACAATGGAAAAACTAATTCAAGAAGCGCATGATATAAATATTCCTGTTATAAAATACAATGATGAGAATTCTCTTGCTTGTATAATTACCCTCGTGTACTTAAGTGCTAGAACGAAGTATAAAATTGTGCGTGAAATGCCAGCCGGAATTGGTTTTGCAGACTTTATTTTCTACCCAAACGATAAAAGTAAACCCGCATTTATCATTGAACTAAAAAAAGACTCCACTCCAGATGAAGCGTTAAAACAAATTAAAGAAAAACGTTATGCTTTGGCACTTAAAGGATATACTGGACAGAAACTTGCAGTTGGCATTAGTTACAATAGTAAGCAAAAACAGCACCATATCAAAATTGAGGAAATTTAATCTCTATACAAAACGAAACGGCGTACAAAATAGTGTAATGAAAATTTGTGCAATTAATTAGATCATATCAACATAACATAATACAACTTGGCCTATCCGTCACTTATTTTTTTGTAACACATCAATTGGAAACCAACACAGTTTACAAAATTACCTTATTTTTTCTATTGCATAATTTTAATGACTAGTATATAATTAGATTGGTTTGTGGCTAATTTGTAGCAAACCGAGGGAATTTATAAATTATTTTAAATCCTTATTCTTTACAGGAGGAAAAATTTATGTTATCAGCAGGAGATTTCAGAAACGGTTCTACGTTTGAGCTTGATGGGAATGTTGTTTCCATTGTAGAGTTTCAACATGTTAAACCAGGAAAAGGTGCCGCTTTTGTAAGGGCTAAAATTAAAAATGTTATAAGCGGGGCAGTAACGGAACGTACATTTAACCCGAGTGACAAATACCAAGAGGCATACATAGAGAGAAGAGATATGCAGTATTTGTATTGTGATGGTGATTTGTATTACTTTATGGATAACGAAACATTTGAGCAAATACCTATTAATTCTTCAGTTCTTGGCGATAATTTTAAATTTGTGAAAGAGAATATGGTGTGTAAAGTTCTTTCATATAAAGGTAGTGTTTTTGGAGTAGAGCCTCCGTTATTTGTTGAACTTTTGGTAACTCAAACTGATGCTGGATTTAAGGGAGATACTGCAACAAATGCTACAAAACCTGCCGTTCTTGAAACAGGTGCTGAGATAAAAGTTCCTTTGTTTATAGAAGAAGGAGAGAGAATAAGAATAGATACTAGAACAGGTGAATATTTAGAACGTGCTTAAACAATAATATAGATACAAAAAATTTTAGGAGGAAAGTATAGTGGATATTAAAGAAAAAGCAGCATATATTAAAGGATTAATTTCTGGACTGGATTTAGATGAAGATAGCAAAGAGGCAAAAATTTTTAGTGAAATTGCAGATTGGATGAGCGACGTAGCTGAATCTTTGGAATGTGTAGACAAAGATGTTGATGATATTTGTGATGAGCTTGAGATTTTAGATGAAGATCTTGGCGCTTTAGAAGACGAAGTCTATGACTGCGAATATGGTGAAGAGTGTGACTGTGGATGTCACGACGGAAAAAAATGTGATTGCAATGACGAAGAGGAATATTATGAAGTAATTTGTCCGAGATGCAGTGAAAAAATTTGTTTTTCTGAGGACACTCTTTTAGAAAACGAAATGAACTGCCCAAAATGTGGTGAACTTTTGGAGTTTGATTACGATGATTGTGATTGTGGGTGCGATTGTGAAGACAGCTGTGAATGCGACGAAGAGTGTGAATGTGGTTGCGATTGTTCCGATGAAAAGTAAAATTTAAGTTAGAAATACAATATTTTTTGCTAAAATTATGCGCAACTTCTATTTTTAAGTTGCGCAAATTGTTTATTTGGTGTAAAATACATGATGGAAAGGATGTTTAAAATGAAAATAGTTTCAAAACTGTGTAAAATTAGTGCATTTTTGATAATTTCTTTTGCATTTCTTACATCATGCTCAGGTGATTTAACTGATAAGAACGAAAAGATTTTGAAAGTTGGTATGGAATGTTCTTACGCTCCATTTAATTGGATACAACCAACAAGTAAAAATGATGCAGTAAAAATTTCTGGAGGTTGGTATGCTTGCGGTTATGATGTGTACATGGCAAATGAAATAGCAAATAGGTTGGGGGAAAAAGTTAAAGTTGTTAAAATTGATTGGGATGGCTTGTTGCCAGCATTGACTTCAGGTAAGATAGACGCTATTGTGGCCGGCATGTCTGCAACTCCCGAAAGAAGGCAAGCTATTGATTTTACTGATAATTATTATAATTCAAATGTTGTAGTTGTTGTAAGAAAGAATGGTAAATACTCACAAGCTGCAAGTATATCAGATTTTAGTGGTGCTAAAATTACAGGTCAGTTAAGTACTGTTCATTACGGATTTATAGATCAAATGCCAGGTGTAATCAAAGATGTTCCGTTGGAAGATTTTTCTTCAATGGTTGCTGCGGTTACTGCAGGTAAAATTGACGGATATATTAGCGAAAAACCAGCAGCACTTGTTGCTGTGCATACAAATCCTCATCTAAAGTGTATAGAATTTCAGCCTGGTCAAGGATTTAATTTTTCTCAAGAAGAGACGGCAATAGCTATAGGTGTAAAAAAAGGCAGTGAACTTAGGCAGCGAATAAATTCTGTTCTTAGTGATATAGATGAGCAAACAAAATCAGAGCTTATGAATAAAGCTATAGGAGGTGCGACATCATAAAGTTATGGAAAGAACATTTTTTGATTGGATTTTGTACATATTTGATAATTATGGTGATTGGTTTTTAAAAGGTACAGCAGTTACACTGCTTATTTCATTGGTTGGAACATTGGTTGGCTTTTTAATAGGGTTGGCGCTGGGGTCGGTTAAGACTTTTCCGTCATCTAGAAATACTGTTAAAAGATTTTTTATGTCAATTATAAATTGGTTGATTACTTGTTATGTTGAAGTCTTTCGTGGAACTCCTATGATGGTTCAAGCAATAGTTATTTATTTTGGTATGCAAGAATTTATGAATATTGACATGAATCCTACTCTTGCCGGAATAATAATAGTTTCAATAAATACTGGTGCCTATATGGTAGAAGTTGTTAGAGGCGGTATTGAAAGTATAGATGCTGGCCAAATGGAAGCTGCAAAGTCTATTGGTATGAGTCATGGTCAGGCAATGAGATATGTAATTTTGCCACAAACTATCAGGAATATTTTACCTGCTACTGGAAATGAGTTTATTATTAATATAAAAGATACTTCTGTTTTAAATGTTATTTCTGTTACAGAGTTGTTTTTTGTAACAAAGTCCATAAAAGGTGCAATTTTTCGTACGTATGAAACATTTATAGTTGCAGCAGCTATATATTTTGTGCTGACGTTGACGATTACTCGTTTATTAAAGCTTGTGGAAAAACGTATGGATGGGCCAAGTGAGTTTGTACACGTATCTTCTACTATGCCTATATTGTTTGTAAAAAAGTCGGGTGAAAAATAAAATGGAAGAAAATATTATAAAAATAAAAAATTTAAGAAAATCTTTTGGAGCAATGGAAGTTCTTAAGGGTGTGAATTTTAGCATTAACCGTGGGGATGTTTCTTGCATAATAGGTCCTTCTGGCTCTGGAAAATCAACATTTTTAAGATGCATAAATCTTCTTGAACGTCCTACAAGTGGAGAAATATTATATAAGGGTGATAATGTTTTGGACGATAATTATAATATTGATTTTTATCGTTCTAGAGTAGGCATGGTTTTTCAACAGTTTAACCTTTTCAATAATATGAATGTTTTGGAAAACTGTATGATTGGACAAGTTAAAGTTTTGAAACGAAATGTAAAGAAAGCTCGTGAAAATGCACTTAAATTTTTAGATAAAGTTCAAATGTCCAAATTTATAAAGGCTAAGCCAAGTCAATTGTCTGGTGGGCAAAAGCAACGTGTTGCGATAGCAAGGGCGTTATCTATGGATTCTGATGTTTTGCTATTTGATGAACCTACGTCTGCTCTTGATCCTGAAACAGTTGGTGAAGTTTTAAAGGTAATGAAAGATTTAGCTCAAATAAATCTTACCATGATAATTGTGACACATGAGATGGCATTTGCGAAAGAAGTGTCAAATCGAATAGTATTCATGGATGAAGGCGTAATATGCGAAGAAGGAAAGCCTGATGAAATTCTTGTAAATCCTCAAAATGAGCGCACAAAAAATTTTTTATTTCGATTTATTGTAGGAGAGTCCAGCTGATTGAAAGTGGTACAGTTTGCGATGTGCAGCTGTATCTTTTTTTATTGAAAAAAATTATGGTTTGTTTGAAAGTTATGATGATAGTTTTTAAAGATGCAAAAAAATTTTTTAGATATTTTTATTCTTTACGGTTGCTTTTTAAAACTACTAGTATAGGTAAAAGTATAAATACAAAATAGAATGGAAAAGTAATAAAGAGGGTTATTTGTTTAAATGAATTGGAACAGATAACTTTTTTATTTATATTTTAAGTATGAAAAATCGGCTTTGAAAATTGTTAACTAGATATGTGAGATAAGAAACTATGTGTTAAATATATTTTTATTTGTAATAGTTTTTTACATAATTATTTTGTAGAAATAAAAAATATACAGAAATAAATAAAAACATATTGACAAACAAAGCTAAATGAATATAATTTATATCATAGTATACATTTTATAAAAAAATATAATTAATTTTTGTGAAAGGGTGATAATTATGAATATATTTAAAAAGGGGTTAAGTCTTTTAAAGGGCAAAAAAAGTGACGCTACAAAATTAGGTGGCGCTTTTAGTGAGATTGCAGAAAATGTTGGAAAAGAAGGTTATGAAACACCACAAGAACTTGCTTCAATGTTACAAACTGATTCTGTAATAAAAAAATATTATAAAAAGAACCAAAAGCCCTCAAAACAATTCTCTATTGCAGGATTATTTATAACTGCATTTATAAATAATCTTAATAGAATAAAGGGAGATAAAGTAAGTAAAGAAAACTATCTAAAATTGTGTAAGGTGTTTCTGGTAAAACCAACAGATAATGTTGAAACTTTGTCTGGTAATATGGTCAAAAAATTTAAAGAAGTGGATAGTGGTAAATTAAATAGTGTTTTAGACACAGAAAAAAAGGAAGACATAACCGAGTATTTCCGAAATATTGGTAAGTTTTACGAAAATAAAGATATTGATGAAAGCAAAGGAAGTAACACAGACAATGTAGGTACAAAACTAGATGGTCGTGTTACATTGGTAAGAAGTGTTTTGACTTATGAAGAGGCATGTGATGGTATTGCACAATTACTTAAAGCTATACATGATAAGTGGGTTGAGGAAAAATCTGAGCAAAAATCTGAGCAGGAATCTGAGGAAGAATCTGTGGAAGAATCTGTGGAAGAATCTGAGCAGGAATTTGAGGATGGACCTGAACCGAAAGTTGAGCTGAGAACTGAACAGAACTTAGTTGAGTCGAAAAATGGTACGAAAACTGAACTGAAAGTGGGGAAAAAAGGTGATTTACGTGATGATCGGGCTGACGTAAAAGAACCAGCTGTGCAGAAATCTGAGGCGAAAACTGGGTTGAAGGATGATCAAAAAACTGAGTCAGGGACTAAGCCAGAAGACAAACAGAAAGTTGAGCCGAAAGTTGAGCCGAAAGTTGAGTCGAAATCTGATCAGGAAGTCGCTCAAAAATCAGTTGCTCAGAACCCACCTGAGTCGAATTCTGGGGTGAAAGCAGCTGAGGTGAAAATGGCTGAGCCGAAAGTTGAGCCAAACTTTGGGCAAGAATTTTCGGTAAGTCTTAAATTGGTCTTACCTCTAAAAGCTAGCGAAAAATTAAAAACTTATTTTAGAAAAGTAGGTAAAATATCTGAAGATAAAATTCTAGAATATTGTAGTATTCTTAATCATAGTAAAACATTGTGTCAAAATTTTAAATTGGAAGATATCTTTTCTGCTTTTGATGATAATGAAAATTTAAAAAATAAACTAAATGACATAAATGAAGCAATTAAAAATGCATGTCATAACTTTAATAGTACAAGTAAAACAACTGAGTGGAAAGAAAAAGGGATATCGGATGTAATTGCTGTCTATGAAAACATTGCTAGTATAGAAAAATTAAGTAGTAATGAAATTAATGACACAAACATAAAAACTATAGTGGACAATATCAATGACGCACTAGATTATTTTAAAGGTATTCTCAATGATGATAAACAGCATGTTTTAAACAAATTCAATGAAGCTAGCTCAAAACAACAGTCAAATTCTGGGCAAGAAGATTCGGCAAGTTTAGAAGCTAGCAAAACATTAAGAATTTATTTTGAAAAGGCAGGTAAAATACCATCCCGTGGTAGAGTTCCAGGATATAAGAATATTCTTAATCATAGTAACGCATTATGTCAAAATTTTAAATTGGGAAATATTTTTTCTGATTTTGATTATAATGAAAATCTAAAAAATCGACAAAATTTAAAAAGTCAACTAGAAAGCATACATGAGGCAATTGCAGCTGCAGTTAAAATCTTTAGTGATTCTTTGAAGAGTTCAAGTACACTTGAATGGAAAGAAGAAAATATACCTGTTGCCTATAAAAAAATTGCTGATATAGAAAAATTAAATAATAATAAAATTAAGGGCTCAAACATGGAAACTATAGTGAACAATATCAATTTTGCACTAGGTAGATTAAAAAATATTCTCAGTGACGATGAAATTCATGTTTTAAACGGCCTCAAAGAAATTAGAGAGGAACAGCAGGAAAAAGCTAAAGAAGAACAGCAGAAAAAAGCTGAAGCAGAATTGCTGAAAAAAGTTGAAGATGAGCGGCTGAAGAAAGTTGAAGAAGAGCGGCTGAAAGAAGTTCAAAAATTAGACAAGAGAGCTTCGGATCTTATTAAACAATACAATAAAATGGATAAGGATGCTGCGGAGAAGATGGAAAGAGACCGACCAAAAAAAGTACGCAAAGATGGAATGGCAATTTTACGTGGTATTCAAGACGCAATGAATGAATGTAATAATATGGGACAAATTAGAAAGTATGGGTATAAGAGCGTTATAACTAGGGACAAAGAGTGGTGCAAAAAGTTTAGTGAAAAAATTTTAGAACCATTGGTAAATTTAAAAGCTAATGAAAATTTTTCGAAAGAGTACAAAAATTTTTGTGCTAAAATAGATGCATTTAATTTAAATGCAGCAGCAATTAAAACATTTTATAATAATGATAAACTTAAATTGAGTGGTGATTCAAAAAAGAATATATTAACAGAAGACGGAACGTCATTCTCTGATAGTGTCAAAAAGTGTTATGATGAGGTTGCAAAAATAAAAGGAATGGATGTTGCGGGTTTAAGCGGAGATGAAAAAGATTTGGCTGACAAATTAAACAAAGCTTTAAGTAAAGTGCAAAAATTGTTAGACGATGATTTCAAGAAGGGAAATGAGCAAATTTCTAAAGGTGTAGCTGCAAAAGCTAAAGGAGTGGAAGATACTCGAGAGACTAGAAAGCAACAAGAAGTAAAAAGTAATATACCTGTAGAAGATGTTACATCGTCTGCGCCTCGTGTAGCTAGTGCTGAATCACCTAAACCTGTACAAGATGCTGCGCCATCTGCGCCTAGTGTTACATCACCTAAATCTGGCACATCATCTGCACCTAATACAGCTAGTGCTGTATCACCTAAACCTGGTGTAAAAGATGTTACACCATCTGCAGCTAGTGCTACATCGCCTAAATCTGGCACACCATCTGCGTCTAATGCACAGAGTGCTACGTCACCTAAACCTGTAAAAGATGTTGCACCATCTGCGCCTAATACAGCTAGTGCTTCATCATCTACCCCTTCTCCATCAATATCTCAGAAAAAAGTTGTAGAAAAATCTGAGCCTAAGTCTCTTCTCTCTGTTCAAAGAATAGGGGAATGGCATGGACCTAAAGACAGAGTAAAAGAAATTAAAGCAACAATAAAGTGTAAAAGTAATTTGCTTAATACGTATTATTATTTTTATCCACAAGACATTACATTCCCTGATTTAGAAGAATCAAAAGAATCAAAAGAACCAAAAGAACCAAAAGAATCAAAAGAATCAAAAGAATCAAAAGAATCAAAAGAATCAAAAAAATTAAATTTAATAAAATCAGAAATAAAAGGATTGATTGAAAAAAACTTACAAGACAAAGTGTTTAATCTTATAAAGGGAGTTACATCTGAGAATGAAAAAGATGATAACAGTCATTACAACAGTGGTGGTTATATTTGGTGGTGGAAGAGTGGCAAATCAATGCAAGCGATGACGAATAGTCTTAGTGCTAAGTTACAAGGTAAACCTTTTGAAATAGAATACAGTTATGAACAGGATGGAAAAAGTTTAAAAGAATCTTTTAAATTTAAGATACCAAAAGGAGGAATAGAATTAAACGCATAAAGTTAACAAAATACTTTTACGATAAAAATTGGTGATAAAAAATAATCTGCTGTAGTAACAAAATTAAAAGATTACTGCAGCAGATTTTGTTTGTATTAGTGGTTGCTTTTTAAAGCAATTTGTAGCATGATATCTGCTTTTTGTTATAAAATTGTATAGTAAAAATCTAAAAAATTAACAAATATATTATTTTCAAAGATTTTAGATATTTACTTGCTTCTAGAAATGTAGTGTTAAATTCTAAAAATGGGGTTATTTTTTCAACCAAATTTACCTAATTTTTTAGTTTTCAACTTAGATGTAACATAAGTTTTGGATATTTATTACTTCCTTTTTTATTTGCTGTAACACATCAATTGTAAACCAACATAAAGTGTCAATTTTTTCAATAAAATATGTTGACTGGAAAAAATATTTGATGTAAAATTAGGGTATATTATGAATTTAAAGGAGGATATTTATGAGTGAACAGTTAGATCAAGAAGTTGATTTAGTTGAAACAGCTTGTGCCGAAAAGTCCACAAATGATGACAATTATGTATTTCAAGCATATGATTTAACCAAAGTATATTCAAGAAAAAAAGTGGTTAATAATATAAATATGAGTATACGTAAAGGTGAAATTTATGGGTTTATAGGTAAAAATGGAGCAGGGAAAACAACTACTATAAAAATGATAAGTGGTTTAACATCACCAACAAAGGGTTACGTAGAGCTTTTTGGAAGTAAAAATCTTTGCAAAGGACGTAAAAAAATAGGTACTATTATTGAAAGCCCAGCATTGTATCCTTACATGACGGCGAGACAAAATTTGGAAACACAAAGGATTTTACGCGGTGTAGAAGATAAGAGCGTAGTTGATGAGTTGTTGGGCATTGTTGGCCTTCAAAATGTGGGGAAAAAGAAAGCAAAGAATTTTTCTCTTGGTATGAAGCAGAGATTGGCAATAGCATTAGCACTTGTTGGTAACCCTGAATTTTTACTTTTGGATGAACCGATAAATGGATTAGATCCATCTGGCATTAAAGAAGTTCGTGAGCTCATTTTAAAACTTAATAGAGAAGCTGGGATTACAGTTTTGATTTCTAGTCATTTCCTTGGAGAACTTTATAAAATGGCAACAAGTTACGGCGTTATATGTGATGGTGAGCTTGTGGCACAATTTTCTGCTGAAGAACTTCATCAAAGAGTAAAGTCTTGTGTAAGGTTGGTAGTTGATGACCCTGAATCTGCAATTGAAGTTATCAATGCAAAATTTGGGGAAACAGAAATTAACGTGAAAGATAATACCCTTCTTGTCTATGGCCTTGATGATAGAATAATAGAATTGAATTCTGCATTAGAAGAATCTGATGTTAAAGTTAAGTCATTTGTTAAAGATGATGGCGATTACGAGAATTATTTCATAGACTTGATGAATGGAGGTCAAAAATAATGTACAGTTTGTTAAAATCTGATTTTTATAAGCTTGTTCATACGAAATCTTTTTACATATGTGGAATTTTGTCTGCTGTGTTTTCTTCTTTGAGCATACTCGCTTATAATTTTTTAATATTAGCCGGATATGGAATAACAGATGTATCTATGTTGGGATTGAATGCTGTTGATGGACTTAAGCAGGGAATTTTTGGTTTTGGCGAGGCTGTTACCATACTTGTAACCATTGTAACGGCACTTTTTACGGCTTGTGATTTTAGCCACGGCACAATAAAGAATATATTGTCTGCAGGTGTGAGCAGGTATAAAGTTTATGCATCTAAGCTTATTGTAACTTTGGCAGTAACAGTTATTTTTGTGATTTTGGGTGCAGTGTCATCTTTTACTACAGGTGCTATACTCTGGGAAGTGGGAGATTTAACACGCGATTTGTATTTGGAAATGCTTCAAATAATAGGTATGGCGATTCTCATAGAATTTTCATCTGCTTGCTTGTATGTAATGCTTGGATTTATGATAAAAAAGACAGGAGTAACTGTTTCTATTGCGCTTTTGCTTAATCAGATAATAGTCCCGCTTGCGTGTGCATTTGCTTCTATGGGGATAAAAAATTGGTTTAAATTGGAAGAATTTGATTTGCTCAAATATTGGCCACTTACTTATGCCAGACAAATAACTCAAATAGCAGAAATGGAACAACAAGATATAATAACGGCAG
Organism: uncultured Eubacteriales bacterium; assembly: GCA_934675165.1. GTDB lineage: Bacteria > Bacillota > Clostridia > Oscillospirales > Acutalibacteraceae > UMGS1491. The sequence goes on along the minus strand of CAKUPP010000013.1, from coordinate 20,916 downwards.
TGATAGTTTGTGTTTCTTACGTAGTGGTTACTACGGTACTAGGAATGATTGTTTTTAAAAAACGTGATATTCAGTAAAATGCATTTTTTATAAATAAAATTTTGTCGAGTACGATTGTTAATAGATGGTCGTGCTCGATTTTTTATGTAATAAAAGTGATTTTAAACAACGAGCCAAAAACACATTTAGTGATTGTTACATATAAAAAATAATTTTGATATAATGTTTTTAAGCAAAACTATTATATTTTGCACAAAATTCGTTTTGTTAATTTATTTATAATGTAAAAATAGGAGGTAAAAAAATGAAAACAAAAATAGGGAAAATGCTAAATGTGTTCTTTTGTTTTTTAGTGCTTATTGGAGCGGCTATATTTTCTGCATCAGTAAGTTTAAAACAAGATGTGGCGTTGGCGGCGGATTCCACAGATGATGAGCCGACTTTGCGTGTGCTTAATTCCGATGAACAAAAATTGTGTAGTGATGATGAAAAGGCAAAAGAATATTACATAATTTACAATGCAAAGCAAATGAGATGGTTTAGAGATAAAGTTAATGGTTGATATACTGCTATAAATTGCTTTGTTAAGGAAGATTTAGATATGACAGAGGGAAGCACAAGCACAACAACTGAAGAAATAAATGGTGAAAGTGTAACCTGTGCAAATTGGGACCCGATAGGTGGCATTTGGGGCAAAGATTATTCAGGTATATTTAATGGAGGAAATAAAATTGTTTCAAATTGGGCTGTACAAGATAAAACTTATTCGGGACTATTTGGGAGTGCCGGAATAATAAAAAATGTTAATGTAGATAAATGCTGTGTAAATTGTACAACTGATAAATCTAAACGGAACTGTGGATTGATATGTTCTGTGCAAAGTACCACTGGATCACAAATATCGAATTGTAAAACTTTATCGGGTTCTTTTATAAATGTTAAAAATGGTACATCTGTGGGCGGAATAATAGGAAGAATGATAGCTACAGAGGGTAAAAATATTTCACTTTCTAAATCATATAATACAGGTAATGTTACTGCTACGAATGGAGCCTCTGATGCAGCAGGTATTTGTAGTGTACTAGGGGGGAGTTATGGTGCTGTTTATTCGAAAGGAACACATAAAATTATTGATTGTTATAATGTAGGAAATGTAAGTGGAAACCGATATTTAGGTGGCGTGGTGTCTTTGTCTTATCAATATGGTAACGAAGAAAATGTAATAGAAAATTGTTACAGTTTTTCTTCAATTTCAGGCGGTATCAACATGGGTGGTATTTTGTGTATTGGCACTTTGGGAACGACTAAAGTGAAAAATTGTTACTACAATTGTGCTGGAAGTAGTAGTATTCCTGCTGTAGTAACGTCGCATAAAAATGCAACAGTAGAAACTGAAAAAGTAGAATCTAAAACTGAAGCAGATTTTTCTAATTGGGTAGTAAGAGACCTTCTTGATCAAGGTAGAAATGTTTGGGCACAAGGAACAACGTACCCGATATTTGTAGATGCAGCCGAAGGTGAGATAACTTTGAGCTGGGATAAACTAAACTATAAATACAATTTCGGAAAATGGGATGTTTCTGCGCGTAAGTATGATAATGAAACTGGTTGGGTGACACCTTTCCCAAAATTAACAGCTAAAAGTAGTTCTACTAATGCTAAATTTAGAATTTATGTCACATTTACTCCAAATGAAGATAGCATGAGTCCTGTTGACAAAAAATATTTTGGCATTTTTGATGTTGATAAGTTAACAGGTTCTCCACTGGATTATATAGAATTGGCTGCAGCTAAAAATGGTTCAGTCCAAAGTAAAATAGTTGCTTTGAAACTTTTGGGAATTTTGAATGGAAGTGCAGGCAAGGCTTTTAAGCAAGATTCTTCAAATAACAGGTTGGGTGTGTTTAATATAAAAGTGACTTACTAATTATATTTAATTTATATTTTATTTAATTTTAAAAATCTTCTAAGCAAATAAAAATGGTTAAAATTTGCTTAGAAGAAATTTTTGTGTTTAAATAAATTTTTATTTAAAAAAAGTCAACCAAGGTGTAAAAATCTCTTACTTGAAACTAAAATTAAATATGGTAAAATTATTAAGTATCAGTTTTTATGTTATTTAGAACATGGCTGGCTTTAGTGTTTAAAAAATAATACGCAAATTGCTTGTTTTTGTTAATTTTGGCCTTATTTTCAAGGAGGTTCATATGGATTTTTTAGATGAAATATTTCTTATATTTAAAAGTTTAGTAAGAACTTTTTCAGTAAGCGATTTTTTAGATATTTTGATAGTAACCATACTTATATATAATCTTATAAAAATTGTTAGAGAGTCGAGAGCAGGACAACTTGTTAAAGGAATAGTTATAATTTTGATAGGTTATTTTTTTGCTTGTCAGTTTCACTTTAGGATGCTTAGTACCCTTCTTAGCAATTTTTTTCAATTTAGTGTTTTTGGGTTATTAGTTGTTTTTCAGCCGGAGCTTCGCAGAATTTTGGAGCAGTTGGGTAGGAGCAAGTGGTCTTTGTCTGCAATAAACAAGGAAGAAGATTCTTACGTTGCATCTTGCAAAAATGTTGTTAAAATAACTTCTGAATCTGTTTTGTCTTTAAGTGAAGAAAGAATGGGTGCTTTGATAGTATTTGAAAGAAAGACTAAATTGGGAGAAATTATAGATACTGGAACAATAATAAAATCTGAGCCCTCAGTTCCCATTATATGTAATATATTTTATAACAAAGCACCTTTACATGATGGAGCATTAATAATTCGTGATAACATATTGTATGCGGGTGGATGTATTCTTCCGCTTACGCATAACAATGTGATTAGCAAAGATTTGGGTACGAGACATCGTGCGGCGATAGGTATTAGTGAAAATTCAGATGCTGTTGCAGTTGTGGTTTCAGAAGAAACAGGTAAAATATCTATTGCAGTCAACGGTACGTTAACGAGTTACCTGGAACTTTCTGACTTTAAAAATGATTTGGAAAAATTATTAATATCTCAAAGTGTAAAAGAAGAATATAAGGGCTTTTTTAACTCCTTTAGGAGAGTGATTAAAAATGATTAATGGAATAAAAATCAAATTGAATAAAATAAAGTTGAGCAAATTATTTTATAGCAATAAATTTGTTATGGTTTTTTCCTTTCTTATGTCATTTGTGATTTGGATAGTCGTATCGTCAAATAGTTCAGAAGATATTCCCATAACTATTTCTGATATTCCGGTTTCTATAACCTTGTCTGAAAGTGCTGTTCAAGATGGGTTGCGAATATTTAGTAAACAGGATATTACAGCCAAGGTTGATATAAAGGGTAATAGGATTATTGTGGGGCGAGTAACTAAAAATGATATACAAATCACAGCTCCTCAAGCTGCAAGCACAATACTTTCACCAGGAAATTATACTTTGGGCCTTTCTGCTCAAAAAGTTGGCGTTTTGCAAGATTATGAGATTGTTTCTAACATAGACCCTTCGGTTGTTACAGTTGTTGTTGATAGATACCGTGAATCTGAGTTTGATATTGAATCGAATATAAAATTTACGCCTAAGTCAGATTATTTTGTAGGAAATACAATTCTTTCTGCTCAAAAAGTTAAGCTTTCTGGACCAGAGTCTGAAATTTCAAAAATAAAAAAGGTTGCAGTGGTTTCTGAAATTCCTGGAGAAATAGGTTCTACTATAACGCAGAAACTTCCTATTGTTATGTATGACGCATATGGCGAAGTAATTTCTTGTGAAACAATAAAGAGTAATATAAATGAAGTTGAGGCAAGTATACCTATTTTAATGAAAAAAAAGGTTTCGCTAATTCCTGAATTTGAAAATGTACCAGAAGGGTTTAATTTAAGTAAAGAAAACAGAGATATGGTCAAAGTGGTGCCATCTATGCTTGAAATTGCTGGCCCTGAAAATGTCGTTTCTCAACTTGAAAATATAAAATTGGGTAAAATTGATTTTAATAAAATAAATATTCAAAACAATAAACAAGTTTTTCCAATTAATCTGCCTACAGGTTGTAAAAGTTTAAATAATCAATACAATGCAGAAGTAATATTTAACCTTTCACAATTTAAAGAAAAGACAATAAATATAAGTCAGTTTAGTTTTAAAAATGTTCCAAAAGGCAAAAAGGTGGGAGTTTATAATGGTAATTTAAACATTACAGTAGTTGCCCCATCAAATAAAATAAATTTGATTAAATCTGGAGATATAGTGGCACAAATTATATTTGAAGAAGGGAAAGATTTTTCAAATTCAGCAGAAATGTCTGTATCTTTTAAAGTGAATAATCATGTTCAAACTTGGGTTTATGGATCATATTTTGTTAATGTTAGCATAGAAAATCAGTAATAAAGACTTTATAGAATGGAGAAATTTTTAATGAACAGATGTGAATCAAGAGAACAAGCATTTATATTATTATTTGAGAGTACTTTTGGATTTGAAAGTACAGAAGAAATTATACTTAATGCTAAATTGGTGAGAAACGAAAAAGTAAGTGAATTTTCGCGTAGATTGTTTGAAGGAGTAATGAGTCATAAAGAACTCATTGATAAATATATAGAAGAAAATTCAAATGACTGGAAAAAAGAACGTCTTTCAAGAACTACAATCTCCATTTTAAGATTGGCTATATATGAGTCTATAATAACAAATGAGACTCCTATTGGAGTGGCAGCCAATGAAGCTGTTGAACTTGCAAAAAAATATAGCACTTTGAGTGAAGCCTCATATATAAATGGTGTCCTTGGAGCAATAGGAAATAAAAAATAAACTCGGAGGATAAAATTTTAATTATGTTAAAATCATCTATAACGGTTTCTCAGCTAAATTCATATGTAAAAGTTCTTTTGGAATCGGATAAAAATATATCAGATTTATGGGTGTCGGGAGAAATATCCAATCTGAAAGTATATGCTTCTAGTGGTCATATTTATTTTTCACTTAAAGATGAACACAGTGTAGTTAGAGCAGTTATGTTTTCAAGAAATGCTCAAAGTTTGGAATTTAACCCGGAAGATGGCGTGAAAGTAATGGTAAGGTGTAGCGTTTCATGTTACGAGGTTAGTGGGCAATATCAGATTTATGTTAAAACAATGGTTCCACAAGGTGTTGGAGAGCGATACTTAGCTTTTCAACAATTGAAACAACGTTTGTTTAAAGAAGGATTATTTGACGATTCTAAAAAAAAGAGTATTCCAAAATATCCAAAAAAGTTAGGTGTTATAACGTCTGCAACTGGAGCGGTTATTCATGATATAAAAAAAGTGGCATTAAAAAGGTACCCACTTTGTGAAATAATTTTATATCCTGTGGAAGTTCAAGGGAAATATGCACATCTGAAAATGATTGATGCTATTGAATATTTTTGTAAAAATCATAGCGTAGATGTTATAATAATAGGGCGAGGTGGTGGCGCGTCTGAAGATTTGTCAGAGTTTAATGATGAAAGTTTAGCTAGAGCTATCTATTCTTGTACTATACCTGTAATCTCTGCTGTGGGTCATGAAACTGATTTTACTATTTGTGATTTTGTTGCAGATAAACGAGCTGCAACTCCGTCTGCTGCAGCTGAAATAGCTTTGCCTGATAAAGAAAATTTAAAATACATTGTAGATGATTATGTTAGGCGATTAAAAAAAGCGGTTTCAGTTGGAATCGAGAGCAGAATATCAAATTATAATTTTTTGAATAAGCAAATGTATTTATTTGCTGAAAAGTGTGTGGATAAAAATTTTAACAAATACAGGGCATTAAAAGAAAAATTAGATTTTTATAAACTTGAAAATATATTAAAAAAAGGATATGCACTTATTTGTAGTAAAAAAAGAAGAATAAATAGTGCAAAAGATTTGCACGAGGGCTCTGACATAAGTATTGATTTTTTTGATGGACGAGTGTTTTGTAAGGTTATAAATTTAAGTATTGATAAAGATATTGAAAGGGTTAGCAATAATGAAAAAGAAAAGTGATTTGGATTTTGAAACATGTATAAAGAATTTGGAAGAAATAGTTTTGAAACTTGAAAGTGGAGAAGAAAGTTTGGAATCTTCTCTTGGACTTTATGATCAAGGGATTAAAATAAGTAATGAGTGTGAAAAAATTTTGTCAGAAGCAAAGCAAAAAATAGCTACTGTGTAAATATTTTTTGAAGGAGGATCCGGTATGACGTATGAAGAACAAAAGCGAGAATATTTGTGTAGATTTGAAGATTTTTTGGAAGCATATTTTGAAAATAAAAAAGATAATTGTGAAAAAATTTTACTGGATTCAATGAAATATAGTATTATTTCTGGAGGAAAAAGAGTAAGACCACTTATGATGCTGGGGATGTACGAACTTTGTGGTGGAAAAAATGATTATATATATAGGTTTGCTGCAGCAGTTGAAATGATTCATACTTACTCACTCATTCACGACGATCTTCCATGTATGGATAATGATGTATTTAGGAGAAATAAAAAATGTAATCATATAATTTTTGGAGAAAGTGTAGCTCTTTTGGCAGGAGATGCACTTCTTACTGAGGCGTTTGAGTGTGCAAGTATTTTAGCTGGCGGTGTGGATCCGATTAGGGCAATGCAGGCAGTTAACATATTGGCAAACTGCGCTGGGACGAGCGGTATGATTTCGGGGCAAACCGCAGACTTAAATTTAGATAACTTGCGAAAAGATAAAAACTCACTTTTAAAAATGTATAAAAATAAAACAGCAATGCTTATTTCTGCTGCAGCAAAAATAGGCGCCGTCCTTTCTGGTGCTACCAAAGAAATAGTTTTAAAGGCAGCAATGTTTGGTGAAAAAATTGGTTTGTGTTTTCAATTAATTGATGATGTTTTAGATCATGAACGTGTTAATTTAGATATAATTGGTGGTGTCCAAAAAACCATGGAGATGATAAAGGTATTTACTCAAGAAGCTAAAGGATATTTAAACGACATTGGCAGAGATACAAATTTTTTAAGTGAATTAGCTGATAGATTAAGTTTGCGTATAAACTAAATTAATTTAATTTTATTTTTAATTAACTATAAAATAGATTTGTAGGTAGTAATATGAAAAACTTTGATGACAAATACCCAATTTTAAAAAAAATAAATTCTCCGTCAGATATTGATTCTTCAGTAGATTTGAAAAATCTTTGTGCCGAGATCAGAAAAAAAATAATAGAAGTGGTTTCAAAAAATGGTGGACATCTTTCCTCTAATTTAGGAGTTGTAGAACTGACTGTAGCTATTCACAAAGTTTTTAATGATGTTAATGATAGAGTGATTTGGGATGTAAGTCACCAAAGTTATGCTCACAAAATGTTAACAGGAAGATATAGTGAAATAGATACTCTCAGAAAAAGTGGAGGATTGTCCGGTTTTACGAATAGATCTGAAAGTGAATATGATGTTTTTACTCAAGGTCATAGTAGTACTTCGATTTCTTCTGCTTTGGGGCTTGTGTATTCAAAAAAAATTCAAAATAAAGATGGATATGTTGTAGCAGTGATAGGAGATGGTGCTCTAACAGGAGGCTTGGCGTATGAAGGGCTTAACAATGCTGCTCGACTTAAAAAAAATTTTATTATTGTTTTAAATGATAATAAAATGTCAATATCTAAAAATGTTGGAGCAGTGGCACGGTGCTTATCTGTAGCCAGAATTAAACCTTCCTATATGAAAGCAAAAAATATGATGGAAAGAATTTTGGATAAAACAAGTATAGGGGTAAAACTGAAGTATATAATTAAAAATTTAAAAGCTTATATAAAAAAAGTTGTACTAAAGAGTAATATATTTGAGGATATGGGGTTTGCATACTATGGCCCGATTGATGGTCATAATATTCCACAGCTCCAAAAAGCGTTAAAAGCAGCAAAAAGTCTCAACAGACCTACAGTTGTTCATGTTATTACTACAAAAGGTAAAGGGTATGAAGTTGCCGAGCAAAATCCAGATATATACCATTCGATTTCGTGTTTTGACGTTGTCACAGGTAAAAGTGTAAATAAAAAAATTAAAACTTTTTCTGATGTTTTTGGTGAAACTATGTGTAAACTTGCAAAAAACAATCCAAAAATATGTGCTATAACAGCAGCTATGGCATCGGGAACGGGTCTTTGTGAATTTAAAAATAAATACAGGTCGAGATTTTTTGATGTTGGAATTGCAGAAGAGCATGCAGTTACATTTGCAGGAGGACTTGCTGCCGGGGGAATGATTCCAGTTTTTGCTGTGTATTCTACTTTTTTGCAAAGGTCGTATGATCAAATAATTCACGATTTATCTTTGCAAGGATTAAATGCAATTATTGCAGTAGATCGTGCTGGGTTTACCGGTGATGATGGTGAAACTCATCAAGGAATTTTTGATGTACCTTTTTTAAGTACTATCCCCAGAGTCACAGTATTTGCACCTTCTTTTTTTAAAGAACTTGTGGGTATGTTAAGTGATGCGGTTAATTGTAAAAGTGGTGTTGTTGCTATTCGCTATCCAAGGGGTGGAGAGTTTTCAAAATGCTCTGAAAGTCTGTATACTCGCAAAAAATTTAATTTATATGGTAGCGGTAATTCAGATATATCCATAATTACATATGGAAGAATATTTTCAAATGCTTATGATGTATATAAAAAATTTTTTGAAAAAGGTATTAATATCTCCTTGCTAAAACTTAATGTAATAATTCCTATTGATGATTTAGCTGTTGAAGCGGTTTTAAATTCAAAAAATATTGTTTTTTTTGAAGAATCGTCTAAATCGGGTGGAGTAGGCGAAAAATTTGGATATGAACTTTTGCAAAAAGGCTTTAACGGAAAATATTTTGTTAATGCAGTAGAAAGCGAGTTTGTTCCACATGCAAGCGTCGATCAGCAGCTTAGTATGTTTAATTTAGATAAGTGTGGTATGGAAAAAATTATAAAAGAAAAAACTAATTTTTGAAAATTGTATTTTAAATTGTGGTATTTGGGCATATATTTGAATGAGGTGAATCTTATTTGAATAAACAAAAAATTATACAAATGCTTGAATATTGCGGTGAATCGTATCATAACTGTCAATCTGAAGAAAAGGATACAACTATTATTACAATCGATGATCACATAACTGACGTACAGTGTTTTTTAAGACTCAGTAAAGGTACACTTACAATTGTTTTCAGAGGTTCAGATTCACGAAAAGATTGGAATACGAACTTTAAATTTTGGAAAAGTGTAATTCCCTACAAAAATTATAATTCAAAAATTCGTGTTCACGCAGGGTTTATAGGTGCGTACAAATCTTTAAATGTACGTGGAAAAATACATAAATTTGTTACAGATGATGTTAAAAAAATCTGCGTGACAGGTCATTCATATGGAGCGGCACTTGCTATTTTATGCGCTATAGATTTGGAATATAATTTTCCTAAAAAAGATTATGAAGTAATTGTGTTTGGATGTCCGCGAGTTGGTAATAAAGCTTTTCAAGAATCATATAATTTAAGAATTTTTAAAACTTTGCGCGTGGAAACCAAAGGGGATGTGATCTCTAAAATTCCATTTGCATTTCTTGGATATCGTCACGTTGGAGCAGTGCTTAAGCTTAGAAAAAATATAACAAAATCACTGTTTAGAAAGCATACTTTGCAGGAATACTATTCTAAAATATGGGATGTTTAATAAATTTTTTAAAATTTTTATTTTTTACAGCACTGTTTTTTAGCTTTTTGGGATTAGCAGTTTGTATTTTTTTAATGTTAAAGTTTTTTATTGGTTGTTTTTTCCCAATGATTTTTGAAGGAAATTTCATTTTTGTTTTCTTGGGGATAATAGTATTGTTTATTTTTAATTTCATCAGGTAAATATTGCTGATTTATATAATGATTTTTGTATTGATGTGGATATTGATATTCGGTAAGATTTGTTTCTTGCTCAGAATCACAATGTATGTTTTTCAAATGCCGTGGTGGAGAAAAAACGTTACCTTTTTTTATATCATCAAAAGCGTTATTAATAGCTTTGTATGCAGAATTTGATTTAGGAGAAAGTGCAATAAGAATAACTGCATTAGCAAGCGGAATACGTGCTTCCGGTAAACCGACTTGGATTGCAATGTCGGTGAGTGCTTTTATTTGAGTAGGCAGCGATGGATAAGCAAGTCCTACGTCTTCGCAAGCACACACCAATATTCTTCGGCATGTACTTATCAATTCTCCGCAGTCTAGTAGACGTGCGAGATAATAAATAGATGCCTGTGGATCTGATCCTCTGAGAGATTTTTGGAGAGCAGATATTAAATCAAAATGTTCGTCACCATTTTTGTTGTAACTATATATTGGATTTTTTTCAATTTCTTTAAAGATATCATCGTACTCTAGTTTTATGATTTTTTTATTACTTTGAAATTTAGACATAAAATATATTTCAAGTATGTTTATTGCTTTTCTCATATCTCCGCCACATATGGTTGAAATTTTTTCAATTATTATGTCATCAGCAGAAATTTTAATGTTATTTTCTTTTTCTAAAAAATTTATACTTTTAGCAATGCCTTTTTTTATTTCTTTACGTGGAATAGATTTAAATTCAAATACATGACATCTACTTAGTAGTGCTCCATATATGTAAAAATAAGGATTTTCAGTTGTGGACGCTATCAGTGTTATTTTTCCGTTTTCTACATATTCAAGTAATGATTGTTGCTGCTTTTTATTGAAATATTGAATTTCATCGATATATAGTAGTATTCCATTGGGTGATATAATTGGGTTTGTTTCGGAAATTATTTGTTTTATATCATTTGATGATGCAGTTGTTGCATTTATTTTTAAAAATTTTTTATTGCTTTTTTTTGATATTATTTTTGCAGCAGAAGTTTTTCCGGTCCCTGGAGAACCGTAAAATATCATATTTGGTATATTCCCAGATGATATTAATTTTGGCAGAATTTTGTTTTCTCCGAAGATGTGATCTTGTCCAATAATTTCATCTATACAACTTGGCCTTAAACGTTCAGGAAGAGGTGATACCATTAAGCAGTACGCTCCTTTATTTTTTATTTACAGAAATCTGATTTTATATTATAATTATAATTAAAGTGCCGGCAAAAATCAAAAAGTGGAAGGACGTAAAAATTTTTATGAATTTTAGTTTAATTTTAAATTGGTGGATGGATCCTTGGAATTTTTTATCAGGTGTGATGTCTGTAATTGCACTTGCGGGAACATTTATGAATGCAGAAAGAAATAAATGGGGATTTGCTTTTTGGCTTATTTCAAATCTTTATATGTGTATACGATTTTTTATGATACATGAATATGCGCAGAGTGTATTGTTTTTTGTGTATTTTGTTTTGGCTATACGTGGAATATATGCTTGGAGCCGAAAAGAAAATAAAGATAGCACTGATGAAATTTGCGAAAATAGTAAAGTGGTAAAATAGGGTGAAATTTCTTTTACATACTTGCTGTGCACCGTGCCTTATAAAATGTTATGAGGAATTATTGTGTGAAGAAATGAAACCGGATGTTTTTTGGTATAATCCAAACATTCATCCATATACAGAATACAAAAATCGTAGAGATACACTCAAATATTATTGTGATCAAAATAAAGTAGGATTGATAATCGAAGAAGATTATGGATTGCGTGAATTTATTTCGAAAATTTATCCAACTTATTCTCAAAGGTGTGAAAAATGTTATGAGTGGCGTTTACGCAAAACTTGTGAATATGCATCTGAAAATGGATATGAATATTTTTCCACTACGCTGTTAATAAGTCCATATCAAAATCATGAATTAATATGTAAAATTGCGAATGAGAACGCAAAAAAGTATGGCGTAAAATTTTTTTATAAAGATTTTCGACAATACTTTAGAGAAGGTCAAAAAGTGGCAAAAACTTTAGGTATTTACATGCAAAAGTACTGTGGATGTATTTTTAGTGAAGAAGATAGATATTTGAAAAATATAAAAAAAGATGCAGAGAATAAACTTGCATATAATAACTTTTTAGTGTGAATAGATTGAACTGCTCAATTTGTGCGATTAGCGCAAACTGAACAGTTCATTTCTATATTATTCAGATTAGAAACTTATCATTTGTAGTAATGTGGCTATTATGTTGACTTAGAAAAAATTTTTAAAAATTGCAGATCAATTTGTTAAATAAAAATGAATTAGGGTCTTTAGAAGTTCGTCTCTATCTATTTTTCTAATCAAAGTTCTTGCACCGTTGTGTGTAGTTATGTATGTGGGGTCTTCTGATAAAATATAACCAACTATTTGATTTATGGGATTGTATCCCTTTTCTAGAAGAGAATCATAAACTGAAGTTAACGTACATTTTATGGACGCTTCTTTATCATTGGTGAGCGAGAAAGTCATTGTTTTATCAAGCAATGCTTTATCAAGTGATGCTTTGTTCATCATGCTCAAGTTCACTCCTTTACAAAAAATGTATTACCAAGATAATAGTGTATATCTAAATTAAATTATTTTCAATATAAACTCATATAAATTCTTTTATAGCTTGCAGAGCCAAAAAATAACTGTTTTTTCCAAATCCTATTATTTGTCCGGCGCAAACCTCTGAAATTATGCTATGCTGTCTAAATTTTTCGCGTGTATAAATATTGGTCATATGAACCTCAATAAAAGGAATTTTAACAAAAGAAATAGCGTCACGCAGAGAATAACTGTAGTGCCCCAGAGCTCCTGGATTAATTATAGCTCCATCAAAAGTTTTTTTAGATTCATGAATTTTATCAATCAATGCACCTTCCCAATTGCTTTGAAATGTTTCACAATTTAATCCTATAGATTTTCCGTGAGAAACTATTTGTGAGTTAATACTTTCTGCAGTTTCTTCACCGTAAATTCCTTTTTCTCTTAATCCTGTCATGTTAAGGTTTGGGCCCATGAGTATTAGAATATTTTTTTTACTCATAAAATCCCTCCCTGAGGTGTTTTGTTTTTAAAATTTAACAAGTTTAACTTTTTGTTACGCCTAATTTTTTTTCTGATATTTGTTTCTAAAAATCGCTTTATTTTGAACATCAAAATGTCGTTCCCATCTTTGGGCTCAACTAAAATTGATCGTATATGCGCAATATTTGCACCAAGAATATCTGTGAAAATTTGGTCACCTACTAGTACGATTTTTTGTGGAGGAAGTTCTAAATATTTTATTGCTTTTTTTATTCCGTATGTAAGAGGTTTAAGTCCCGGTGAAATGTAGGGAATGCCTATTTGTTTTGAAAATGAAGATACACGTTGTTTGGAGTTATTTGAAACTATTATGAGTTTAGTAAATTTTTTTATGTTATCCAACCATAATTTTACTCCAGGTGAAATTGTGGGACTTCCGTGGTAGGTTAATGTATCATCAATATCAAGTATCATACCGCGAATATCGAGCGCAGACAAAATATCTGGGTTTATATTGGTGACATTATCAGTAAAAAATGTGGGATGTAAAATAGACACTATAAATGACCTCCTGATTTACTGTAAATATCTACACATTTCCCCCTCGAACACTACATGTCACGAGGGGGAATAAATCACCGTTTATTTTTTCTGTTGAATCTTCCGTTTTTTTTGCGCCTTCTGGCTTTCTCAGACTTTTTTTTGCGTTCTACGGAGGGTTTATCATATGCTTCTTTTCTTCTTACTTCGGAAAGTACCCATGCGTTTTGCCTTGAAAATTTTCTGAGAAGATTTTCAAATCCAGATTTTGCATCTGAACTTTGACTTTGCTCTGTTTCTGAAGCTGTTGTGCTTTCTTTAACAGCATCTTCGGAATTTTCATTAGTTGTTGGTTTAACTTCCTCTGCCATTTGCTTCCCTCCTAACCGCTTTAAATTAAAATTATGCATCAAAAATATGTATACATAACGTACATTCGCTATTATATACCATCTTGTTGTTTGTTGTCAAGATGTACTATTTTTCTTTTTTTAAATTATGTGTGCAGGTTTGTCAATGATGTGTTACAGTGTTCGTGACGGATATTTCCTTTTTGTGTTTGTTCAGGATTTTTCAACTTAACTGTAATACAACTTGGTTTATCCGTCACAAAATTTCATATAAATTTTGTTATGTAGTTGAAGATGTTTATCAGTGATGATATAATGATTGGTGAATTTGTGATGAAAATTAAATTATCATATACGAAAGGGAGCAAGGTTATGTTGCAAGAAAATAAGTATAGAAGTAGTTTTTGCGGGTGTGTTACAGAAAAAATGGCTGGCCAAAAGATTCGCGTTGCAGGGTGGGTGGAAAATATTCGTGACCATGGTGGTATAACATTTGTGGATCTTCGCGACCATTATGGAAATGTTCAAATAGTTATGAGTGACGATTCCATGCTAAAAAACATATCAAAAGAGACTGTAATATCTGTTTTTGGCGAAGTTTCAAAAAGAACTGCTGAAAATATTAATCCAAAAATTAAAACAGGAATGATAGAAATAAAGTGTGAAAGAGTTGTAATTTTAAGCAAACTTCGTGAGCTTTTACCTTTTGAAATAACAAGTTCAACAGATACAAAAGAAGAGCTCAGACTTAAATATAGATTTTTGGATCTACGCAATAAAGAACTTCACAGAAGAATTCAACTTCGTTCTGATATACTTCATTTTTTGAGAAATAAAATGCATGATCTTGGATTTACTGAAATACAAACTCCTATTTTATCGGCATCTTCTCCTGAGGGTGCGCGTGATTATTTGATACCTAGCCGTAAGCATCAAGGAAAGTTTTATGCTCTTCCGCAGGCACCACAAATTTTTAAACAATTGTTGATGGTTTCTGGTTTTGATAAATATTTTCAAATTGCTCCGTGTTTTCGCGATGAAGATTCTCGAGCTGATCGTTCACCAGGAGAGTTTTATCAACTTGACTATGAGCTTTCTTTTGCTACGCAAGAAGATGTTTTTGCTGTAACTGAGGATGTTATATATGAAACTTTTACCAAATTTTCGAATAAGAAGGTTTCTGATAAACCTTTTAAAAGAATTTCGTATGCACAGTCTATGTTGACATATGGAACAGATAAGCCTGATCTTCGCAATCCACTTGAAATAATAGATGTAAGTGATATTTTTGAAGGATCTGGTTTTGCAGCATTTGAAGGTAAAACAGTACGATCCATAACAGTTCCAGAATGTGCCTCTCAGCCGCGTAAATTTTTTGATAAAATGAATGACTATGCTTTGGAAATTGGTATGAAAGGACTTGGATATATAAAAGTTACGGCTGAAGGAGAATTTAGTGGTCCAATAAATAAATTTATTCCAGAAAATAAACGCGAAGAGCTTGTTAGACGTGCAAATTTGATTCCTGAGAGTGTAATTTATTTCATAGCGGATACAAAAAGAAGTGCACCAAAGTTTGCAGGTCAAATTCGCACTGAACTTGCAAAACGTTTGCATTTGATAGATGATACTAAATTTGAATTTTGCTTTATAGTTGATTTTCCTATGTATGAAGAAGATGAAGAAACTGGAAAAATTATATTTACGCATAATCCATTTTCTATGCCACAGGGTGGGTTGGAATCTCTAAATAATAAAAATCCGTTGGATATTTTGGCATATCAATACGATCTAGTTTGTAACGGTGTGGAACTTTCCTCAGGTGCTGTTAGAAATCATGACGTTGAAATAATGGTTAAAGCATTTGAAATAGCCGGGTATACTGAAGAAACAATAAAAGAAAAATTTGGTGCTCTTTACAATGCATTTAAATTTGGTGCTCCTCCTCACGCGGGAATGGCACCGGGCGTTGATCGTATGATTATGCTTTTAACTGAAGAAGAAAATATTAGAGAAGTAATAGCATTCCCTATGAACAGTAATGCACAAGATGTCATGCTTGGATCGCCTAATGAAGTTTCAGAGCAACAATTGAGAGAAGTTCATATAAAGGTAAGATAGTTTATGTGTGAAGATTTTTGATTAAACGTAAAATTTTAAGGAGGCAAAAGGTGTGATTAGTAGAGAAGAAATGCTGAATTTGGCAAATCTTTCTAAACTTTATTTAAGTGAAGAAGAAATTGAAGGTGCGATGCGAGAAATGGATGGTATGATAGATTTTGCCAATCAAATAAATAGTATGCATCTAGAATCTGACTCTGTCTCGAGTGTAGCGGGGTTTTGCAATGCTTTGCGCGAAGATGAAATTGTAGAGTCGTATCCACAGTGTAAAATTCTTGAAAATGTAAATGGTGGAAAAGATGGATTCTTCTACGTAAAAAAGTTTAATTAAATGTAATATTGAGGGGGAGTTTGGATTGGTGAGCAGTGCCGGAAGAGGAGTTATTAAAAAAGTTCATAACATGTTGGCCAGTAAAGAAATATCATGTGTTGAACTTACAAAAAGGTATATAAGTGAAATTAAAAAAAGTGAACTTAATGCTTATGCTAGTGTTTCTGAAGAAGAAGCTTTGAAATCTTCTGAAAAGGTGGATAATAAAATAAAGTCCGCAGAAGGCATTTCTCTTTTAGAGGGATTGCCTATGGCTTTAAAGGATAATATGTCTGCAATAAATACCGAAACGACATGTTGCTCTAAAATTTTAAAGGGATATAAATCAATTTTTGATTCAACTGTCTGGGAAAAGTTAAAAAATGAAGGAGCTGTACTTTTAGGTAAAGCTAATATGGACGAATTTGCTATGGGTTCGTCTTGTGAAAATTCGTGCATTGGTGGAGCAAAAAATCCTCACAATTTAAACCATGTTGCTGGTGGTAGTTCGGGAGGTTCTGCTGCTGCTGTTGCCGGAAATCTTGCTTGCTATGCACTTGGTTCGGATACTGGTGGCTCCATAAGACAACCAGCAAGCTTTTGTGGAATTGTTGGTTTGAAGCCTACTTACGGCTCTGTTTCTAGGTACGGTATAGTTGCGTATGCATCTGGTTTTGATCAGGTTGGCCCTTTGGCACAGACGGTTGAGGATGCTTCAATTGTGTTTGATGCAATATCAGGTTATGATTCTAAAGACGCTACGTCTAATCCAAATATAAAATTTGATACTTATAAGCATATAAATGATGAAATTAAAGGTATTAAAATAGGTATACCGAGAGAGTATTATGATGGTGTGGATGATGAAATTAAGCATTCCATAGAAAAAGCTATAAAAGTTTATGAGTCGTTAGGTGCAAAGGTAGAATATTTTGATTTTCCTGAAGTAAAATATTCTTTGCCTGTTTATTATATACTTGCATGTGCTGAAGCTGCTTCAAATTTGGCACGTTTTGATGGTATTCGATATGGTTATAAGGCAAAACACTATGGGGATATAAATGAGATGATATGTAAAACGAGGAGCGAGGGATTCGGGCAAGAGGTTAAACGTAGAATATTACTTGGAAATTATGTTTTAAGTTCCGGATATTATGATGCGTATTATAAGAAAGCTCAAAATCTTAGAGCTATTATAACGAGAGCTTTTGAAACAGCTTTTAAAAAATATGATGCTCTTTTGACACCTACTTCACCAGTGACAGCTTTTGAGTGTGATAAAAAATTTAGTAATCCACAAGAGATATATCTTGCCGATATTTGTACTGTCCCCGTAAATACAGTAGGAATACCGGGTATATCTGTTCCATGTGGATTTGATTCCAACAATTTACCGATTGGAATGCAAATTTTGGGTGCGAAATTTAGCGAAAGTACTATTTTAAATATTGCTCATAAGTACGAGATAGCAACAAATTATGAAAATAATCGGTGTGTTGCAATGGGGGTAATACTATGAATTATGATTTGGTTGTGGGACTTGAAACTCACGTGGAACTTTTAACTAAAACTAAAATTTTTTGTGGGTGTAAAAATGCTTTTGGATCAGAACCTAATACAAATTGTTGCCCTGTTTGCATAGGGCTTCCTGGGACGCTTCCAAAACTTAATAAAGAAGTTGTAAATTTTGCAATTAAGGCTGGATTGGCTCTTAACTGTGACATAAGTCTGAATTCTAAGATGGATAGAAAAAATTATGTTTATCCAGATCTTTCTAAAGCTTATCAAATATCGCAATTTTATTCTCCAATATGTAAAAATGGATATGTTGAACTTGATAGTGGAAAAAAAATTAGGATTCATCAAATTCATATGGAAGAAGATGCAGGTAAACTTATTCACAAAGGGGGAGACGTATACGTTGATTATAATCGCGGTGGAGTACCGCTTCTTGAGATTGTTTCTGAACCTGATATCAGTTCTTCTGAAGAAGCAAAAGAATATGTTGAAAAGCTTCAGATGATAATGCGTTATATAGAGGTATCGGATTGTAAAATGCAAGAAGGGTCTATGCGCTGTGATGTTAATGTTTCAGTAAAGCCTGCTGGTTCAGATGTGTTAGGCATTCGCACAGAAATAAAAAATATGAATTCCATAACATTCATGACCAAAGCTATTAATTATGAACGTGATAGACACATTGACTTGATAGAAAGTGGTGGAAAAGTGATTCAGCAAACTTTGCGATTTGTTGAAGAAACGAATTCCACAGAAAGCATGAGAAGTAAGGAAGATGCACAGGATTATCGTTATTTTCGAGATCCGGATTTGTTGGATATTTGTTTAGAGAATTCTTACATTGAAAATATTAAAAAATCGCTTCCTGAATTGCCAGCGTCCAGATATAAAAGGTACACAGTAGACATGGGGATATCTGAAAAAGATGCATCGCTTATTATAAAGTACAAAAATGTATCTGATTTTTTCGAAAAGGCTTCAAAAAATCTCAAAAATCCTAAAGTTATTTCAAATTTTATCATAGGACAAATTTTTAGAAATATTGAAACCGAATCTGAAAGAGAAAAATTTGAAATATTAATAACTCCGGAGCAACTTTCTGAATTGGCGTTGCTTATGGAAAGTGGTAAATTAAATATGAACCTTGCGAAAAAAGCTCTTTTAAAAATGCTTGAAACAGGTAAAGGTGTGCGGGAATTTGTTTCTGAAAAAGACATGCAGGGACTTTCTGAAGAGGAAATCAAACAGCTTTGCAAAGAAGCGATAGTGGCAAATAAATCAGCTGTTGAAGACTATTTAGGTGGAAAAGAAAAAGCATTGAAGGCATTACTTGGATATGTTATGAAGCAAACTCGTGGTAAAGGTAATGCACAGGAAATTGAAAAACAGCTAATATGTATGATCAAAAATTAAAAGTGGTTTTACTTTTTTAAATTTAGATTTTTTGATTGATTATATAATTACCTTAAAAATTTATTGATTTATTATATTTTGACATAAATGTGCAAGTTTGCATTTGTGGATGAAAAAGTAAATCAATAAATTATTTTTTTATATAAATTTTGATAGATATATAAAAATGACATCAAGCTCTGTTAACGTACCAGATCCTGATGTCAATTAAAAATTATTTTTTTTGAATATTAGGTTGGCAATTAGGGAGAAAATTAAATTTCACTTGTGGAATCTATTTTTTCGCTGATATTTTTTGTGAGATTTTCTGCGCCTTTTAAAAATTTTTTAGCGCGGTATCTCATCCATGAATCGCGATCAAATAAATACATACCTACCATTCCCGCTATACTCCCTATAACTGCGCCGGCAATTATAAGCCTTATCATGCCAATTATTTTGCCGCATAAACATTCTTGTTTGTTTGGTTCTCTGTTGCACATACTCATCTACTCCTTTCAGCTATTTTGGAGAGTTTATATCTCTCCATGTTTATTGTTGCCGAAAATGCTCGAAATAAATGAGGGGATAAATTGATTGTTTTTATACATAATTTACCAAATTCACATTTTGATAATTTTTATTATAGTTTAATAAAAGAATTATAGTTTGAAATCGAGGTGATATTTTTGAGTAAAAACTTTTTGAAAAAAAGAAAAAGGTGGATAATTGTTACTTTTTTAGTGTTGATATTTATTGGTTTTTTATTAGGATTCAAAGTTAAGCCTGTTGTAAAGAGCGTTGCTTTGAGCAAGGCCAATTCAATTTTAAGCGAAATGGTGAATTTATCTATAATGGAAGATATGCAACAAATGGATTCGAGCTATGATATTTTGAAAATAGAAAAAGGTGAAAAAGGTGAGGTACTGGCAGTACTTTCAAATGCTCAAAAAATAAATTATTTGAAATCTCATATAGCACTTATGATCGATAAGAAATTTGATCAAACAAAAGAAAAAACATTTTTTATTCCTATGGGAACATTAAGCGGTTTTGAAATTTTAAATGGTAGAGGTATAGCAGTTCCAATGAAAATAACTTGCTCTGGAACGTGTAAAACTGATTTTAAAAATAAATTTTTAAGTGTTGGGATAAATCAGTCTCTACATCAAATATATGTAAGTATTCATGCAAAAATTTGTGTTTTAATTCCTGGATGTTCTTGTGCTAGCGATTTTGATACTGATGTGATGATTTCAGAAACAATAATAGTAGGCTCCGGACCTAGAGTATATGCTGCATCTGCGCCGTGTGATGTTTGTAAATTTCCGGATTCAAATTGAAATTTTATATATTTTTCTGAAGTGAGTGATAATGCAAAACTCAGTCGAAGTATATTAGGTTTTACTTTAGTAGGTTTCAAAAATTTTATATTACCTAAAGTTATTATATTGCTAATTTTTTGGATATGGTTGGCGATTATTTAGACTTGATAACCTTCAACTTTAGTATGGGAACGCTGGGAAAGAATATTATTTTTTGTAGCACGCTAGTTGTAAATCAACACATGTGATAAGTTGAAAATATTTAAATAGTTGCTCTTTAGAAAAACTTGTAGTATTATATAGGTGAAAATAAATATAGAGGAGAACGAAAAATGCAGAAGCATAATAAGATTTATCCCGCGACGAATGACGTGGTATTTAAAAAAATATTTGGTGATATAAACAACAAGAAAGTTATAAAAGGATTTTTAAGCAGTATTCTGGATATACCAGA
>CAKUPP010000012.1 GCA_934675165.1 uncultured Eubacteriales bacterium | reverse complement strand
GCGGATGTAGCTCATCTGGTAGAGCGCCACCTTGCCAAGGTGGAGGTAGCGGGTTCGAGCCCCGTCATCCGCTCCAATTTATATTTATTGACTTTGGCGCTATAGCCAAGTGGTAAGGCAGAGGTCTGCAAAACCTCTATTCCCCAGTTCGAATCTGGGTGGCGCCTCCAGGTTATTTATAATAATTATGTTTTGCCGTGCTTTACATGGTGACTAAACTGGTTTTGGTTGTTGTGTATATTGCAAGGCAAATTTAGTTGTTTAAAAAAATTTACGGGGAGTTGTAATTTTGAAACTTGTGGATATTGGTTTTGGTAATATGCTTTCCGCGAACAGAATTCTGAGTATTTTAAATCCTGATTCATCACCGGTAAAAAGGATAGTCCACGTAGCAAAAGAAAAAAGTAATTTAATAGATGCTACGTGTGGCAGGAAAACAAAGTCGGTTATCATAATGGATAGTGGACACGTTGTTGCGTCGTCTATGGATTCTGGTAAGATATGTGGTGAACTTAAAGAAGAATAGTTAAATGAATTTAGGAGATATTTTATGAGCAGTCCAAAAAAAGGTTGTTTAATTGTTTTATCTGGACCATCAGGTGCAGGGAAAGATTCGATCCTTTCTAAAATATTGAAAGATAGGAAAGATTTAAAGCTTTCGGTTTCACATACCACAAGGCTTCCGCGTAAAGGTGAGGTACAGGGAAAAGATTATTTTTTTGTTGCCAAAGAGGATTTTAAAACAATGGTGAGTAATGGTCAGATGTTGGAATATGCTTGCTATTGTGGAAATTATTATGGTACTAGTTTGCTTCAAGTATCCAAAGAAATTAATGATGGTAATAGTGTGATTTTGGAAATAGAAGTGCAGGGAGCGCAGCAAATTATTAATAATTACAAAAATGTTTTGAGCATATTTGTTTTACCGCCTTCTCTTAAAGTACTTCGTGAAAGACTCGAATCTCGTGGAACAGATTCAAAAGAAGTGATTGATATGCGCGTTGAACGTGCAAGGCAAGAAATAAAAATGGCTGAAAATTATGAATACATTGTTGTTAATGATGATTTGGATAGATGTGCAAAAGATATTTTAAAAATAATAGATTCACGATGTATGAAAAGTTGTAATATGAAATATTTAATAGATGAGGTGATAAAAAATGACTAAATTATCAGTAGATGAAATGCTTAGCGGAAAAGCTAATAAATATCCTTTGGCTGTTGCCGTTGCAAAACGTGCTAGAGAAATTGCTGACGACATAATGATTCATGGAGATATCGTTGAAGAAAAACCTGTAAATTTAGCTATAGAAGAATTTAAAAATCATATGTATTCAGTTATAGAACCTGACTGATTTGTATGTTTAGTTTGATTGTGATAATGTAGTTAAATTATAGTTTGACTGCATTATTTATTTTTTGTGGGTAATTTTAAAAAATTTGTGTGAAAAGATAAGCCATAGAAATAGAAGTGGGGAGATTCAAATTTTAACAGTTGGAGTCGTAATTGATAAAATATCATATTTATCTGATAAAATATATACATATGCTGTTTCTGAAAAATTTGCTGAGAACTTGGATGTTGGCACGAGAGTAATAGTTCCATTTGGAGTTTCTAATTCATATCGTCAAGGGTTAATTTTTGAAAAAAGAGATGATGCAATCAGTGATAATAAAAAACTGAAATTTGTGGAAATTATTTTAGAAAATGAGCCATGTATTTCCAGTGAAATGTTGAATATGGTAAGGTGGATTAAAAGTAATTACTTTTGTACCTATTTTGAAGCTGCTAAGTTGATGTTTCCAGCTGGAATAAATGGTAATGTAAGCAAAATATGTTATAAAATTAGTTCTGACGTGAAGAAATTTTTTCCTTCTTTAAATAATCAAGAAAAAAATATTTTAAATTTAGCTTTAAACTCAGGTAAAAATACTTTTTCTTTGAAAGATGTCAAAAATTTAAATATCAAAGGTTATAATAAAATTTTGTCTTCAATGATTTCAAAAGGAGTTATTAAAGTTAGTGAAAGTATTTTAAAAAATGTCGGAGAAAAAAATGTAAAAGTTTGCAGTCTTGCAAATAAAAATTTTAGTACTGATAATATCAAGCTTAGCAAAAAGCAGCAATTGGTAGTTGATTTTTTAAAAAATAAGAGTAAGGCTACGATTAAAGAAATACAATACTATACTGGTGTTGGTACTTGTGTTATAAATACTTTGGCAAAAAAGTATATTATTTTAATTAATAATGAAATTCATTTTTCTGAGGGAGTTAATGACCCGGAATTTCAAAAAGTAAGTGTGCGAAGTGAATTAAATGTAAATCAAAAAGAAGTTTTTAATGGACTTGCACATTTATGCCAAGAAAATAAATATAGTGCATCGTTACTTTATGGCGTGACGGGAAGTGGTAAGACGGAGGTTTTGCTCAATTTAATAGACAGTGTTCTAGATAGTGGTAAAAGTGTTATTTTTATGTTACCTGAAATTGCCCTTACAAATCAGGTTATATCAAAATTTAAAAGCAGGTATGGAAAATTGGTTGGTGTTGTGCACAGCGCTGTTTCTGAAATAGAAAGATTTAATACTTGGAAAAAAGCAAAATCTGGTGATATTAAAGTAATAGTTGGTACACGTAGTGCGATTTTTGTTCCACTTAAAAAATTAGGTGCGGTTATAATCGATGAAGAACACGAGTTTACATATAAATCTGATGTTTCTCCACGTTTTAATGCAAAAGATGTTGCAAAATATAGATGTAAATTAGCTGGTTCGGCACTTATTTTTGCTTCTGCTACTCCGTCTATGGAAACTTACTTTAGGGCAGTAGAAGGTATATATAATTTTTTTAAACTTGAAAGTAGATTTGGTGCTGCAGTTATTCCAAAAGTAAATATAATTGATATGAATACACAAAAAACTATTTCTGGTATTAT
Organism: uncultured Eubacteriales bacterium; assembly: GCA_934675165.1. Lineage (GTDB taxonomy): Bacteria > Bacillota > Clostridia > Oscillospirales > Acutalibacteraceae > UMGS1491. The sequence goes on along the minus strand of CAKUPP010000012.1, from coordinate 31,308 downwards.
AAGTAAAGAACTTGAAAAAAATATATCTCAAACAATTTTAAACGGACATCAAGCTATAATATTTATGAACCGTAGGGGATATAGCTCTTTTGGAAAGTGTACTTCATGTGGTGAAATTTTTATGTGCCCTGAATGCAGTGTTTCGCTGAGTTACCACAAAGATAATCAACGCTTTATGTGTCATTACTGTGGATATTCTTGTCCTGCAAAAACAAAGTGTTTAAAATGTGGCAGTGATAGAATTTTTTATTCCGGAGTTGGTACTCAAAAAATAGAGGATATATTGCATGAAATTGTACCACAGTCTAAAATTTTAAGAATAGACTCAGATATAAAATGCAGTGATAAACTTTTTAAAGAAAAAATACAAGATTTTTCTGATGGTAAATATGATATTTTGATAGGTACACAGATGATATCTAAGGGATTTAATTTTTCAAATGTTACACTTGTGGGAGTTATATCTGCTGATCAAGCACTTTATGGTAGTGATTTTAGGAGTTATGAACGTGCATTTTCATTACTTACACAAGTAATTGGTAGGGCGGGCCGCGGAAAATATCCAGGTGTGGCTTTTATACAGACGTACACTCCTGAAAATGAGATCTTGAAATTGGCTATTCATCAAGATTATAATGATTTTTTTAAAAGCGAAATAGAAGTCAGAAAATCAATGATTTATCCACCATTTGCTGATATGTGTGTGATAGGTTTTGATGATAAAAGTGAAAAAAAAGTAGAAAGTGCTGCACGTGAATTTTTTTTGAAAATTAGAGATTTTGCTTCAAAAAATAAAGATATTCCGCTAAAAATCTTACCACCAACATTTTGTATTGTAAAAAAAGTGTCACTTAAATTCAGATGTAGAATTATTATGAGATGTAAAAATAATATAAAATTTCGAGACATGATTTCTGGCGTTTACAAAGATTTTTTAAAAAATTCTAAATTTAAAAATGTTCATGTTTATGTAGATATTAATCCTGAATCGATTCTATAAAACTTTTAAGTAAAGCTGCAAATTGTTTTGAACTTTGTGTTATGAAATTGCTAAAATCAATAGGTGCATTGTCATTTGCATTGTCTGATACAGCTTTAAGTACAGCAAATTCAATATTATTCATTGCGCAAACCTGGCCAATACTTCCGGCTTCCATTTCACATGCAATTCCTTTAAAGTCATTATATAAATTGTGCGAAATTTGATTTGAATTTACAAATTTATCTGCAGTAAGTATACATCCGATATGTAAATTAGCTACCGGATGTTTTTTGTTGCATTCTAAAAATTTTTGAACTATTTTTTTTGAGCACGGAATATTTACTATCCCCAAGTCACTTATTTCACCTTTTTTTCTGTGATTAAATGCACTTACATCAAAATCATACTGAATTACAGTATCGGCTAAAATTAAATCACCGATATGTATTCCATTTTTTATGGCACCACAAACGCCCAGATTAATTATTATGTCTGGATTATCTGTGATTATCATTTCTTCACAGCACATGGCTGCACTTACTTTTCCAACACCGCATTTTGCTGCAACTATTTTTTGGTTTGAAATTTTTCCGTATATTTTATTAATGTGATTTGTAATTTTTTTTGTTTTTAATTGCATTAATTTAGAGATTTCATTTAGTTCAGCTGTTTCGGCACAAATGAGTCCTATCATTTTTTTGTCTCCTTTTTGTAAAAATTCATGTATTTATTAAATATTAGTACACATACTAAATTTGCATAGTTTAAGTATAACTTATTTTAGATATAAAATATATAGTGGGGTGAAAAAATGGATTATTTAAAAGCATTTATTGTGGGAGGGCTTATTTGTGTTTTTGCGCAGCTTCTTATTGATAAAACAAAAATAACCCCAGCAAGAATATTGGTTATATTGGTTATTTCGGGTGTGATATTGACAGCATTGGGATTATATGAACCATTAGTACAATTTGCTGGCGCTGGTGCTACTGTTCCATTATGTGGTTTTGGATATTTGATGGCTAAAGGTGTTGTAGAAGCAATATCAAAACAGGGTGTTTTGGGAATTATTACCGGAGGGCTTACTGCAGGTGCCGCAGGAATATCTGCCGCTGTTTTTTGTGGATATGTAGCATCACTTTGTACACGTTCTAAAGACAAAAATTAAATTTTAAAATAGCGGGTGTATTCCCGCTATTGCTTTTGTTATAAATGTTGACTTAAATGTTTTTTTATGATAATATTTATGAAAAATATACTATTTTTCGTGCAAAAGGAGTTATTACATATGGATGAAGAAAAAGATGATTTATTTGATGGTATATGTAAAGGAGTGCGCAAAACTAAATATACACTTAAAACAGCAAAAAATATTTTAGGGAGCAGTCGCCATTCTGCCTCTGTGGGAGCCATGTTTAGTTTTGCGGATATAAATTTTTTAGATGATTGTCTTAATTTGCAAGTTGAACTAGAAATGGATGTATTGACATTTTCAACTGTTCCCGGACTTATTGATTCTATTGAACGATATAACAGAATTAATAACTCTGAAGTGGAACCTGCGGTATATGCAAAACTTAGTAATCAGGTTAAAATAAATAATAAACTTTTAAAAGCTTTAAAAGTTTATTATGCTGAATTTAAAACATTTAAAAAGCTTTATCTTTATAATGTTTCTCAAAAAAAAATAGGTATAAATCATAAAAAGTATAAAAAATATTTTATTAGTTCACTGAAAAAAATGCTTAGTGCTTCAATTGTTATGGAACATGCTTGTGATGGGTATGAAAAATATAAATCGATAGATTTAAAAGATTATTTAAATAAAATGTATGGTTTTGACATATCAGATAAAGTTGAAGAAAAAAAATTAGAACTATGGGAGACATTTATTGCAAAATTTATTCACTTAATTAGAAATACACAAGATGAAATAAAAAGAGAACTGAAACTTTTGAATGAAAATGATGCTAAAATTAAAGTTTTTAAATCCGGTAATCATAATACTGAGGAAAATGTTGTTTATCTTCAAACTTGGGCTACAGATGATTATTTTAACAATAATGATGAGGCACTTAGTATAAGTGAAAAAGTAATTGAAAAGCTAAGCTCAGCAGTGCACTTTGGCATTGATAAAACTATTTCGGGAATAAAACATGAAATTATACTTCCTAAAGTACTTTCGTGTCCAAAACTTATAGTCAATGAAAATTCTTTTTTAAGTTTTAAGCAATCGGAAGAAATGACGAAATTTTTTGAGGGATACAATTATGTTTGCATGAGTTCTTCAAGTAATGTAATGAAAACTCGGTACTATAAAAATAAATCTATAATAAGATCACTGAATAATTATAATAAACAAAAAGAAGTTATAAAAAAGATAACTGGAGACAGTTATAAGATTTTGATTAAATTTTTAAAAGTAAGAGAAGCTATGAGTGTACAACTAATGAATTTAGAAAAAATTTGTGATATTTCTAAAGATGTTAGAGAATATTTAAGCAAAAATGAATCAAAAGGAAAAACTAGCGAAAGTGTATGCTCTTGGGTTGAATATATAGGACAAGTAAAAAAACTTGCGGAAAAATCAATACAAAATTTAAATAATGTTATTAAGATTGAATCAAAAGTGGATTTGAATAACAGTTTGTCTAACGATGATTTTAAAAATATAAAAATCGATTACGAGAGACTTGGCATTAAAGAGATTAAATTTAAAATGTATAGAAAACCCGAATTAAAGAAAATAGATGGTAAAAATGGTGATAAATTTAATAAAGATGAGTTTGTTAAAAAAATTTATAAATTTAAAGATACAAAAAATAAGTTGGAATCATTATCAGAAGAAGATAATAAAAAAATTATTTCCAAAGCAAAAAATTTTTCTAATGATTGTAAGGAAATGACAAAAAAATGTAATTCTTACAGTAAAGAAATTAATGATATTATAGGTAATAATAATGAAAAGATTAGTAATATTACTGGTGATGATAGTAAAAAAGTTGATGATAAAATTGAAGAAAAATGTTTAAGAAATAGTGATTTAGTAACAAAATGGGGAAATGCTGTTTCGCTATATAGTCAAAAATTGAACGCAATTTTTAAACGTCGTGATGTAAATGAAGAAAAAATTTCATTTGAAATTGCAAGTAACAAGATTGAAGATATGTATGAAAATCACAAGTATATAGATACTATAGTAGCGTACAATAGTTTTGAAAGTATTGTAAATTCCTATGTAAAATATGCGAAAAAAACACTGTCTGAGCTTAAGTCTCTTAATAAAGAATTGGATAAATTTGCCAAAAACAAAGTTCATAAAAAAGTTAAATAATTAACCCGTTGATTTGTAGTTGCAAATCAACAGGCTATAGTTATAGCATATTTTTCTTTTTAAGTATTGCGGTAGTGATAAACATTAAAATAATTGTCATTATAAAAGGAGCCCACCAATATTCCATCAAAGGCAATCCCGGGTTATTCATTCCGTAAATACCGGAAATTATAGTTGGAATTGATAATATAAGAGTTATTGACGCTAAAATTTTCATCATAGAATTTAAATTATTTGAAATCAAAGTAGAAAGCATATCCATTGTACCTGTCAATATATTTAAATATATTTCGGACATTTCTGTTGCTTGCTTTATTTCAATTATTACATCTTCTAGCAATTCATTGTCGTCTTCATCAAGTCGTATATAACGTCTTCTTGATATCCTTCCAAGCATTATACCAATAGACTTAAGAGAAGAAGAAAAATATACCAAGGATTTTTCTATTTCTAAAAATTGAATAAGTTCCTTATCTTGCATAGTTTTCTTCAATTCTTCTTCTATTCGTTCGGTTATTTTATTGATCTGGTTTAAATATTTTAAATATTTTATTGCAATACGAAATATTAATTGTAGAGCAAATCTATTTTTATTTGCAGGATCGGTATTTTTTATTAATCCTGTTTCAAATTCTTCTATGACTGTAGATTCTTTTTGAGTTATGGTTATTATGTTTTCTTTGGTAATTATTATACTTAATGGCATAGTGTAGTATGTAAGATTTTTGCCTGATTTATTCACAACGGGATTGTCTATTATTATTAATGTATTTTCATCTTCTTTATCAATACGAGATGATTCTTCTTCGTCCAGAGAAGCTCTTAAAAATTCATGTTCTATTTTTAGATTTGACATAAGGTATGTGATTTCTTCATCTGTCGGGCTAACACAGCTTATCCAGCAGCCTGGCTCATAATTTTCTGTTTTTATCATTTTTCCGTCTACTCGTTTACAATATTTAATCATGCCAGTAACCTCCTGGTATTAAATTTGTTTAAAGACGCCTAAAAATTATTCTATCATATTTTTTACTATTTTTGTAGTTATAAATTTATATTTAGCTGTATGCTGCTTGATATTACGTGGATGGAAAAAATTTTGTACAAAAAGACAACATGCTCTTTGCATGTGCGACAAGAGCATGTTAAATAGTGGACTAAAATTTTATAGATCAATTAAGCTTGGTTACCAAAAAATCTTTTTATTTCAATTTCACCATTTTCTACTGAATCTGATCCATGAATTATGTTTTCTGATGTGCTTGTGGCAAAATCTCCGCGTATTGTACCCGCTTGAGCATCTTCAAATTTTGTTGCTCCCATCAAAATTCGCATGCCTTTTACTGCATTTTCACCTTCAACTATCATACCTACAACAGGCCCAGAAGTCATGTATTCTATTATGTCTCCAAAAAATGGGCGATCAGCCAAGTGCGCATAATGTTCACGAAGTATTCCTTCACTTAAAACCATCATTTTCATGTTTGAAATTGTATATCCCTTTTTTTCTATTCTTGAGATTACTTTGCCTACTAACTTTCTTTTTAGGCAATCGGGTTTAAGCATGATGTATGTTCTTTCTACTGACATTTTTGTATTACCTCTTTTTTGAAAATTTACCGAGTAAATCATTTTTTGATTCGGCATTGTTACACGTGTAATATTCTAGCTTACATTTCTATGTTTGTCAAATTTTAATCTAAAAAAATTGATTACTAACTAAATTTTTCTATTTAAAGTTGCTATGATTTATATCTGATTTTTAATCTTATTTATTTTATCTACTGTTAGCCCTGTTATAGCAGAAACCATTTTAACGTCTAAACCATTTTTTAAAGCATTTTTTGCTAATTTTATTTTTTCGGTCTCTGCGCCTTCAGCTCTACCTTCAGCTCTACCTTCAGCTCTGCCCTTACTTATACCTTCTTCCATTCCTTCAGCTCTACCCTTATTTATACCTTCTTCCATTCCTTCTGCTCTGCCTTTTGCTATACCTATTTTCATTCCTTCTTGTTTACTGGCCAACATTTCGCTGTTATACGCTCTTACAGCATTCTCTCTTTGTTCTGCTCTAACTCTGAGGTCTTCGTCTTGATTAACTTTTAACACTATCTGCGCAGCTTGCTTTACTGCTACATCTGGCATTTCATTAACCATTTTTAACTCCTCCTCTGTCTTCGCATTAAAAAACTCTACCCACTTTGTTATGTTTGGATCGCTTGTCTTGGGGTCCGGTTTCTTCATTAAATCTAATGTGTTTACTTCCATTTTATCTGTAAACGTTGATCCAGATTTTTTATCGTACAAAACATATCTATTGTGTTGACTTTTGCTATCCTTAATTAATATATGATCTGCAGCAATTACTATACTTACTACTTTTTGGATCTTTCCGTAATCTTCTCCGGAACCAATTTGCTCCAATGTCATTTTCGAAAGGTAACACAGTATTCTTTCGCACATATACTTCATTCGCGCTACTTGGATTTCTATATCTATTATCTTCTTATTTTTTGTGCTGATTTTTACATCCAATATTCCAATTTTATCTTCTGTGCTATCTGCTATGTTCAGAAACGGATTCTCTATTTTAAGTAGCTCATACTCTTCTTCTGGTATGTCCAGAATACTGCTCAAGAATCCTTTTATTACTTTTTTATTGTTTATGTCACCAAATATTTTTTTAAATACCACGTCATTCGTCGCGGGATAAATTTTATTATGCTTCTGCATTTTTCGTTCCCCTTTATGACTAAATTTTTATCTATATAATACTACAAGTTTATTCAAAGAGCAACTATAAAAAGCGTGTTTTAAAAAATTTTGTGCCAAAAAATAGTTTTACGGACATTTTTAAATATAATCAAGTAAGCACAAAAAATTTTGATTTTTAAAATGAAAAAGCCTCCGCCATCTGCTTTTTAGATTTGCGGTAGCTTTTTATGTATAATTTTAGAAATTATTTTTTAATTAATATCATTACGGCATGTCCGCAGCTGAACAAAATGCATAACAGTCGGGATCGTTGGGATCATAATAAGTAATGTCACATTCAGAGATACTATCATTGTAATAAGCTTTTTCAATTATAAATTCCATGTTATTACCACCTGTTTCTTAATTTAATAAACAATCAATGTTTCTTTGTGTGTCGCACATTGCTAAAATTTATCTTTGCTAACGACTGTAGTATTTTTGGTACAACAATCATTTTTAATCACTAAAATACCTTATTTAACACTTTTTTATGTAACGTGAATCAAGTTGAACAAAACATAAATATCAGACAAAATCGAGTACTGGATTCAAACTAAACTATTACATAACTATAACCTCCTTCTTCATTCTCTGGTTGACATCACCCCCTTTTTTGGTGTTTAATTAGTTTTTTGTTTGACAGTAAATTTAAGTATTTCTACCAGATTGTATTTATGGTAAATACAACTTGGTTCGGAAGATTGAATACCATTTGATGGACATCCTCCCATACATATAGGTAATATACTGCATTTTATACATTTTTCGAATTTAAAAGGATTCCAAAGCTGATATTTCAATAAAATTGAATATCGATCCTGAAAAATCTTAGTATCCATTTTTTTATCTAAAATATTTCCTACTATTTTTGATGAATTTCCTATATCATGCCAACACTTGTACATATTACCATGCCCATCTACTGCAAATGCATTTGCAGAATCAGCTAAACAGAAATTGCGTCTTGCTTTTGGGTACAGAGATTCTACAATTTCTTTTGTGGAAAACCCGTTTTTATCCAAAAGTGAGGCCCATTTTATTAATTCATGTGAGTATTCTGGAGTGTCGAGGCAGGTGTCAGAAATATTTTTTGTAAATTCTGTTGAATCAGTCACCTTGCCTAAATAAACCATGCTATTTTCCAGACCATATTTTTTTAATTCTGGTAATAAATTTTCAATATGACTTAAATTAGTACGGTCTACATTTATTCTTATGTTAACCTTGATTCCTTCATCTAACATTTTTTTGGTATTTTTTACTATTTGATAAAATGTTGGTTCCGAACTGTTTTTAAGTTTTCTACGTGCATTATGTATTTCTGGTGTTCCATCGATTGTTACTTGAACTTTTTTAATGTTATATTTAACCATGTTTTTAATCACTTCATCATTTGCCAAATAACAATTACTTACCATTAAAGCTGAATATTTAACACCAGCTTTTTCGCATATTTTCATCATTTTTTCAGAAAGACGCCAAATAATTTTTTGGGCCAATAAGGGCTCACCACCAAACCAAGTAATAAATACATTTTGTTTGGATGATGCGGCATTTTCTACTCTTCTTACAATAGCCTCTGCAACTTCATCTTTCATTAGTAGTGGCTGAGGGTTTTCATAGCAATAGGGGCAAGCAAAGTTACACATCATCGTTGGTGCAATCGTTATACCTAAGCGATTGCTAGAAAACTTTCCGCTAAAATTTTTTAGCTTTAAATACTCCAACTCATCAAAACAATCCTCTACTATTACGCCACTTTTTCTCATATTGTTTATTAGATCGGAGTTTACATATTGGCCAATTGTGACATTTTCTAAATTTTTTTTAAATGAATTATCTATTTTTGCACAACTGCATGTCATAGCGTTAAATACATATTCTTGCTCATTCACTTTAAAAAATATATTGTAGTTGGATTTTTTCACACATTTCACCTCCTAAGAAAATAATAGTATACATTTTTTACCATAAAATTGAAAAAATGTATATTAGTGTTTTGGAAAATTTTTTTATTAAACGAAATACGTTTTTGTCACATTTGACATATTTTGCTATAATTGGCAATACGAAAATTGATCTTTAAATTGATTTAATAAAAAATTTTAGATAATTATGTTTATTGTTTTTGAAAATTGCTGTATTTTGCGATATAAAAAAGTGTATGGAATCTAGCATTATATGTTGACAATCTGGTATAAAAATGTTTAAATAGGATTGGAATATTTTAGGGGGTATTTTTATGAATAAAATAAATGATTGTTACTCGGCTTTTTGGAAAAAATTAATTTCTCTAAGTCTTTCAAGTCTGTTTGTTGTTAACCAATGTGCTTTTTATGTAAAAGCAGGAAAATTGCGTTCGTATGCTCAAATGTCATTTTCAGAAAATTATCAACCTCTGTGTAAGTTTGTGAAAATTTTAGGTAAAACTGTTATTGGTGCGAGTGGATTAGTTTGTGTTTATTATACGGCAAATTGGGTGCTTGACAAGATGATACCGAGACGTGCGGAACAAAAAAGAATTAGTTGTGATGCGAGAATAGGGTTGGAAGAATCGCGAAAAGAACTTATGGAATTATTATCTAATAAAGATGAAAGTGATGACGCCAAAGAAGTTAATAATGCCAAAATTGATAATGTCACAAATAAAATAAATAAATACAGATTGTGTTTAGAAAGTGAGAAAAATGAAACCAATTATATCAAGAATGTAACAGGTATTGGAGGATTAATCGCTGTTGCTGAATTGGGTTACAAATCTTTACAAAAAATAGGTGAAACTTGTGAAGCAACTGTTTATATAGGTGCTTTGTATCCGGCGTATAAAAGGTTTGAACTTATGGCAGATTATGTGAAAGACGTTTTTAAAACTTCTCCAAAATTATATACAAAGGAAGAGATATTTTCTAATTTTGATAGAGTTTTTTGTAATTTGCAAGGGCAGGAAGACGCCAAAAAAGGAATTAAAAATTTTATTTATGATAATGTTTTGGCAAAGGATGAAGCCAAATGGAGTAAAAAGAAATACAATCATGGTGACATCCTTTATTTTTATGGCCCATCGGGTGTAGGAAAAAGTTTTGCAGCAAACTATTTGCCCTATGCTTTTAGTCCATGTCCAAAAGTATTTACGTTATTTTCATCGGATATTGATAAAGAGAGAAAAGACCAAAGTGTGGTATCGCAAATTTTTTCCGTTTCCGAGGCAGGTCAACAAAATTCAAAATTTGTGCCGTCGGGTAAAAAAAGTGCATTGGTTGAGTTTATAAAAGGTAATCCTGGAGGATTTGTGAAAATAGAGGAATACGACAAATTATGTTCTCCTGCTTTAGATGAAGTATTTAGAACAATATCTGAATCTGGAGTAATTACTGTTGATGGAGAGACAATCGATTGTTCTGGAATAACTTTTATTTTAACCTCTAATGAAGACGATGTGTCTATGAATGGATTTGACAAGGAAACTGCAGAAAAATTAAGTTCGGAAGCTTTGCAAGAGGGATATACTCGTGTTTGGCATGAAAAATCATTTCTTAACCGTGTTAGAAAGGTTAAATTTAGTAATTTAACCTCAAAAGAGTATAAGGAAATTATCGTTAATAGATTGAAAGATAAGTTTAGATACTGGAGTAACTATCAAAACGGTGGATTTAAGTTGATGCTTGATAATGATTCGGTTGAAAAATTGGCACGTAAAGTTGAAAAAATAAATCAGGGCGCGAGGCCAATAGATTTATTGATTATGCCAGAGTTACAGTCTGTATTGATTCAAAAAATAAAAGCTGCACCAACGTTTGGATTCTATAAAGGTAAAGAAATTAGAGTGCGCTATGATGAAATTAGAGATAAATTTTGTTTGGATTAAAAGTTAAACATAGTTAATAACTAAGAAGGTATATTTTTGATTAGTCGTTGACAGTAAAATTTAGGGAAATGCCATTTAAGTATATTAATTGGCATTTCCCTAAAAAATTTGCGTTTCGTGTTATCAAATAATTTTGTTAGTATTTGTTAGTAATTAATATAACGAATAATTTTTATGTTTGATATATATTCATGAAATTGAAAAAAATTCCAAGAATAATATATAAATTATGGAGAATTTTGTAAAATCGTATTGCGTTTTGGAATTAATTGTAACATAATACAATTATAGGGATGCTTTTTGAGTCGTTTTGTGTTGAAATTGTTCTTAAGATGTCTTAAATAACTTTTTGATATTGAAAAAGTGTAAAGTTATTTGGAGATTTATTTGACTAATTATGAAAGGAGGAAAGGTTTTTCAAATGAAAGAATCAAGATATAATTTGGTTTTTGACTATAGAAACAAAAAACTTGCATTTAACAGCATGACGTGTGCTTTAGTTATGGTAGATGATAATTTTTTGAAAGTATTGCAAGAAGTCAGGAATAAGACGTTCAATGAAAAGGAACATTCCAGAGAAATTTTAGACTTGATTAAGGATATGCAAAAAGGCGGTTTTATAGTTGATGATTGTTTTGATGAATTGGAGTTTTTAAAGTTTAAGAGTTATCAAGGTAGGTTTCGAACAAATGCTTTGAGTTTGACTATTGCTCCAACTTTTGCGTGTAATTTTGCATGTCCGTACTGCTATGAAAGTTCTAGGAATGGGTTTATGGCAGAAGATGTGATGGATGCAATTTGTAGAGAGGTGCGGACTGCAGCTGAAAATAAGAAATCGGTGCATATTTCGTGGTATGGAGGAGAGCCACTACTTGCGAAAAGCATAGTTTGGAAGCTTTCCGAACAGTTTATTAAAGATTGTGAAACATTTGGAGTGCGTTATTCTGCTTCGATTGTCACAAATGGGTACTTGTTAGACGATGAGACTATTAAAAAATTTTTAAAGTATAGGATAAGTAGTGCTCAGATAACTATAGACGGGCCTTCCAATATACATAACAGCAGGAGAAAACTTAAAAACAGTTCAAAGCCTACGTTTGATGTTATTTTGAGTAATGCAGAAAAGGTTTTGGCTGCTGGAATAAATGTGGCGATAAGAATTAATATAGATAAAACTAACGAAAATTACGTGGATGAATTGCTTGATACATTGTTAGGGTATGGACTGAAAGATGCGTATGTATACTTAGGGCATGTAAAGGCATCTACGGAGTATTGCCAATCAATTAGTAGTAATTGTTTAACCACAGAAGATTATGCAATGAAGTTTGTGGATTTTGAAAAAACTTTAATAAAAAAGGGATTTAATCCTAATAACTATCCCAAATATCCTAAAATTAAGAGCAGCAATTGCGGTGCAAATTCAATAACATCTAAGGTGATTGCACCAGATGGAAGTGTATATAAGTGTTGGCATGATCTATCAGATCCTGGTATGAGTATTGGCAATATAAAAAATTCAGCTGATTTAAGTGCTAAAAATATTATGGTTCAAGTAAAATATATGCTGTTTGATCCATTTAAGATTGAAAAATGTGTATCTTGTAGTGTTTTACCTTTGTGCATGGGTGGTTGCCCTACAATATCCAACAAAGTTTCTTGTCAAAATTGGAAATATTCTTTAGTGGAGACTTTGAAACAGAAGTATGATTCATTAACTAACTTAAATTTAAAGAATCAGACTCTAAAAAAGGAGGTGGTTACAAATAATGATTAGTTTATGAATTAGATTAAAAAGAGGAGGTGAAGATAGTGATTTTTTTAGTTGAGCCAATTAATTATGTAAAATCCTTTGGCCCTTCTGGCCCCTGTGGAAGCCTTGATGCTTGTGATTGTGACGGTGCAGATAGTTGCCCAGCGCAATATTGGTAATGTTAAAGTTGTGTCTTTGTTTGTAAGTGATTTTGTTATAGTCTAACGTTTGGATGTAACAATTTAGGTTTCATTGGTGAGCTTTTTTAGTTATAAAAAATCTCATTTTGTGAGTCGATAAAGCATAGTTTAAGTGAAAAATATGTTGTTTTGCAATTGGAACAAATTTTTTCTTTGATGCTTTTGGTTGTAACTTACATAATGTTTATCCTTCTTTTTGTTTAATAAATGTTACGGGAGATTAAATAAAATTGAGGAGGAAGAGGGGATTAGTGTGTTGTAGCGCCAATAGAGTTTTAGTTGCTTTTTTGGCGCTTGAGTGTGTAGAGAATAAATTAAAAAGGCCAAAATGATTGGCGTTTTTAGTTTATTGTTAGTAAATGGAGTCACACTTTTTCGAAACTTGATATTTGTGCTTTTTAGTAAGGAGGTTAAAAAATTAATGACACTAGAAGTTAGAAAATTAAAAGAAGAAGATATTTCACAGGTGTTAAGTTTGTATAATGAGTTTTTAGAAGATCAGTATAGTAAAAATAAATATGCTGTTGGCGGTTACGGTTTTAAAAAAAGTTCAGTATATTACGAAAAGGTAATTAGGTCAGATCGTGATGAAATTTTTGTTGGAGATGATTGTGGAGAGGTAGTTGGATTTGTGGCTATTTCCGTAGTTTCACCCAACTTTTTCTCTGAATTTGGTAGTCACGGTTATTTATATGACGGATTTGTAAAAGAAGAATACAGAACAAGCAAGTTGAGTTTTCGTTTGTTTGACGCATGTGAAAAATGGGCAAAAGAAAAGAATTGTGAATATATAACTACGTACGCTTATGCTTTTAATAGGAGAGTGCAGATTTGCTTTCAATCACAAAAGATGGAACCATATAAAATAACGTATATTAAAAAACTAAGTGAGGGAAAATCAAGAGATGGAAAAATGTAAAAATTCACTTAATAAATTTATAAAAAAGCTAAGTGATTGTAGCTCCTTTAGGGAATATTATGGCTTATTAAAGAGATATAATTATGGATACTTATTTTGTGAAAGCTATATGGGACACGGGAAGGAGCTTTGTACGTATAAACAGTTTTTTGAAAAAACAGATGTATTGACAAAATTTTTTAAAAAAGAGTTATCTGATATTCCTAAAGAGTCGTGGATAGGGATAAAACTTCCGAATCATCCTTATTATTTGGCGATTTTTTTTGCTTTAATGAGAAATAATTTTAACGTTATTTTGCTTGATAGCAAAGGATCAAAAGAATATTTGGACTATGTTATAAAAAATTCAAACTTGTGTGCTATTGTATCTGATACACCTGTTGAGAATACTAGTGTAAAATTTATTAATTTTCAGGATGCAATTAATTTTAATGTCGAAAGTAGTGAAAATGATTGTGAAGTATTCGACGGCAAAATGGCTATTTGTACTTCTGGAACTACGGGTTATTATGACATCATTGTGTTTAGTGGGAAACAGATAATACATCAAATAAGGTCAATCTTAAAAAATTTAAAAAATTCACCCGTAGAAAGTATGTATATTGGAAATAGTGTAAAGTTTTTAATATTTCCACCGTTGCACCATGTTTTTGGATTTGTTGCGTTGTTGTCATATTCAATTATAGGTGTGACGAATGTTATGTGTAAACAAACTTTAAGTTCGTTTATGGGCACTTTGAAACTTGCAAAAGTGGATTGGTCTGCTGCTGTTCCACTTATTTGGGAGTCATTGTTGAATTTTATAATAGGAAAATATAAAGTTGTGAATACTTCCACTATTAAAAAAGTTGTGGGTAGCAGTTTAAACCTTTGTTTTAGTGCTGGCGCTAATATGTCACCTTCTATAATAAAAATATTTAGTGATTCTGGTATTATATTTTGCAATTGCTATGGCATGACCGAAGCTGGTGGGATGATAACTTGGAATTTAGGGAGAACAATAGCGGAAAGGACAAATGGTTCAGTAGGAACTATTAAGAATTCTAGTTGCAATATTAAACTTTTGGCGAAATCAGGAGAGATTATTGAAAAAGGTGTTGGAGAGTTGCTTATATCCGGGGAAGGTGTGTACACTTTTGCCTTAGAAAATGGAAAAGAAGTTTGTCGTAATTCATTAAGGTTAGATCACTTTATGAAAACAGGGGATTTAGTAGAAATAAAAGGTGGAAAAATTTACTTTTTAGACAGGATAAAAGATATAATAATTAATTCTAGTGGTGAAAATATAAGTGCAAATGAGTTAGAGCGATACTTTTCTACTTCATTGAAAAATGTAAGTTTTACAGTTTTGGGACTGAATGACTATCCGTCTATTGTTGTTTTTATTCAAGATGAAAAAAAATTAGAAAATTGTAAAGACTTACTTATTGACAAAATTGTTAAACGAAATAAAAGGTTGCCTTTGAATAAAAAAGTAGCATCTGTGTATTTTACGACGAAGCCCTTTCCGACTACATCTGCTTTAAAGGTAAAAAAGTACGAATTAAAGAATATGATTAAATTATTTCCTGAAAATTATGTTGAGGTGAATTTAATAAATAAACCTAAAAATTTAATGTCTTTGGAAAAAATAATAACAGATTTAAAAAAATTTTTTGGTACATATTTGAATGCAGACGTCAAAGAGATTACCGATGAGACGTTGGTAATTGAAGATTTAAATATAGACAGTCTTATAATTGCAGAATTGTTTATTCATATTCAGGAAAAGTATAAAGTTGATATAGAGCAGGATTTTATAAAAATTGAATCTGTAACTATTGCAGATGTAGCTAATATGATATGGTCGCGCCTTTTTGACTTATAAAATTTTTAGGTAACGCGGTTAATAGGTACCACAAGTGAAATGTGAAATCTAATAAAAAGATTTCACGTTTTTTTATTTGCATTCAAACATGCATAGTTAAGACTTTTAAAAATAAAAAGTAGTCGTTCTATGATATACAGGAATGCTAAAAGATAATATGATAAATTTTTTAAAAGATCAATAACAGTAACGTGCGATGTATTAATATTTATTTGCTTGTTCCTCAAATAATTTTTTATATCCAAAGCTTTTTTTCATTAATTCTTTGTGTGATCCTATACCTTCTATTTTGTTATTTTCCATGTAAATTATTTTTGTAGCAATTTTTGAAGAATACATTCTGTGGGAAATAAAAATGACTGTTTTGTGAGTCCCAATTTTTTCTATATTTTTATAAATATGTGACTCAGAAGTAGCATCCATGGCAGATGTGGGTTCGTCCAGTATTAATATTGGTGCATCAGAATAAAATGCCCTTGCAACAGCTAATTTTTGCCACTGCCCTCCGGAAAGTTCTAAACCATCTTTGTCGAATCTAGTAGTTAAATTACTTTCCCAGGATTTTGGAAGGCCTTTAATAAAACAATCAGCGGTTGTCATTTTTGCTGCTTGTTTGATCTTTAATAATTTCTTTTGATTTGTATTAATATTTGAAGCGATATAATCGGTTAGTTTAAATGAACACGGTTGGTAATCTTGAAAAATAGCTGAAAACAAATTTGAATATTCTTGATAATCATAATCTTTGATATTTATGCCATCTAACAAAATTTCTCCTTTAGTAGGGTCGTATAAACGCAGGATAAGGTTAGTAAGCGTTGTTTTCCCACAGCTATTTTTACCTACTAAAGCTATTTTTTCTCCCGTAGAAATTGTAAAATTTATGTTTTTTAAAGAATATTTTTTTGAATTTGGGTATTTAAAATACACATTTTTAAATTCTAAGGTATGATTTTTATTTTTTATTTTTTGAACTCCGCTTTTTATTTCATCGTTATCATTTAAGAAATTAATTAGTTTGTTGGCAAAAGAAATACTTCTATAATTTCGCGAAATAGTAGATATTAATGCGTCACTTGCATCCTTAAAAGAAACTATTACTCCAACAAAGAATATAAAACTAGATACGGAATATTTTTTTTGTATTACTTCAAAGACTATCAACAAAATAGATACGAACGTGCATAAACAGGGGAGAAGTTCAGAATAAATTTTTTTAAAAAATTCACTGTTAAAAAAATTTTTCCACTTTTTTAAATAATCGCGAAAAACTATTTCTCTTCTTTTTATTAAAAATTGTTTTAATTTAAAAATTCGTATTTCCTTTATGAATGATGTAAGTGTAAATATATTAAAATAATAAAAATTTTTTCGGCAGGATAGAGAACATTCCTCTATAACTCGTATTCGCCTTTTTTCATTTTTCATGTTTAAAATGAATGTGGGTAAGTAGCACATTAATAGAGAAATTAAAATTATTGGATTAAAGTTCAAAATAATAGTACAGGTAGTGATCAGTTGTATTATTAAAGAAGACATCTGAATTGTAGTGAACATTAAATTTGAAGATTCAGACTGACTATTTTGGAGTATTGTATTATAATTGTTTTGAAAATCAGGTGAATAAAAATTTTTAAATTCAATTTTATTGATTTTTTCAATTAATTTATTTTGGATATTATACGTAAATTTATGATTAGATAAAGAGTTTATATATTCTTTGGAAGCTGAAAAAAAATTTTTAATGAATATCGTAAATACGTATGCGCCTACAATGAATGCAATTTTATTAAAACTCAGGTTACATTCCAGCTGTGAAATTATAACTTTCATTATATATTTTGTTATGATTGGAATTATGCCAGTAGCAAAAGTAGAAAGTAATAAGGCCCACAGTAGAAAACAACTTGAATTTTTTATTTCTTTACAGACGAATAGATAAATTTTTAAAATTTTTTTAATTAAACTCATGAATAAAATTTCCTCTTGGTATTAAAAATAATTTTTTGGACAGGCTTTAGTAATGTAAACAGTTATTGTAAATATCACTTAATAATAAAATTTTGCAATAAATGCAAAAAAATGTAAATACGTAATGTTTTACAATTTTTTTGCAGTGTATAAAATAAACTTTGATTACTATTTTACAGATTATAGTTACAAATAATTTGTATAATTTTTTAGATAAATGTGAGAGTAAAAATGTTATAAATTATTTTAAATTGTAAAAATAAATGCGATTTAAACATAAATAATTTTTTTCGACAAAAAAAATATACTATTATAACATATTGATTTAATTGTTAAGTTAATGTACCATTATCCTGTAAGAACATCAAATGGGTTATCTGAGGTACTTTTATAGTGTTTCAAATAGATTTTGATTTTAGGAGTATGTTGCTATGTCTGATATATTAGTAAATTCAAAAAAACGCATTGTTGTGTTGGGTACCGGAGGGACAATTGCTGGTACAGGGAAAGAAGGAGAAACTGTTGGGTATGATTCTGCGCAAATAAAAGTGGACAAATTAGTGGAAGAGATTCCTTCTTTAGAATCAATTGCAGATGTAACTTCAGTAGAGCTTTTCAGTGTGGATAGCTGCGATATTGATTTTGAAAAGTTAGTAAAAATAGCATCGTATATAAATGAAAAATCCATGGATGATAGTGTGGATGGGTTTGTTATAACTCATGGCACAGATACTCTTGAAGAAACGGCTTATTTCTTGAATTTGACGCTTAAAACATCTAAGCCCGTTGTAATAACTGGTTCTATGAGACCGAGTACAGCAATGAGTGCAGATGGGCCGTTCAATCTTTATCAAGCTGTTTCTTTAGCCGCAAATGACGATGCAAGAGGTAAGGGCGTGTTGGTGGCGTTTTGTGATGCTATTTACGGGGCACGCGATGTAACAAAAATTAATACGTTTAAGACTGATGCATTTAGCCATAAAGATTTGGGCTGCTTGGGATATATGCGTGATAATAAAGTTTTTTTCTATAACAATTCGGTAAAATCTCATACAGAAGATAGTGAATTTTCTGTTGAATCTGCAGATAAACTCCCGAGAGTAGAAGTAGTAAATTTTTATCTTGGTGCAGATAAAGAAGTTCTTGAGTGTGTTTCTAGGCGTGCAGATGGTATCGTTTTAGGTGGTGCAGGATGCGGTGGATCTAGTACTGAGTGGGATGAAAAAATTGAGGAAATAATGGCTAGGGGAATTCCAGTTGTGCGTAGTTCTAGGATATGTAACGGCCTCGTTACGTATTCTGAAAGTGAGATAGAAAAAAATGGGATTTATGCAAATAATCTTTCTCCACAAAAAGCTAGAATTTTACTCATGCTGGCGCTTACTGAAACTTATGATGTTTATGAAATTCAGAAAATGTTTAATAAGTATTAATATTAATAATAGTGTTTGTGCTTCTCTTACCTGTGAGGGGTAGGAGATTTTTTAATAAATTAAAAATGTGATGGAGGCGTGTTGAGTGGATGCTATTGTGTGGGGTATATGTTTAATTTTTTTAGGGGTATCGTTGTTTGGTAGTTTTACAGGATTGTTTAATGTGTTTTTTGAAGGTTGGTGGACATTGTTTATTATTATTCCTTCTGTTATCGATCTGATTAGAAAAAAAAATAAGTTTATAAGTTTAATTGTACTTAGTGTGGGTGTAATTTTGTTGCTTCAGCAACAAGGTATTGTAGTTTCGGACATGGCATGGAAAATTATGGCTTCCGTAGCAATAATTTTAGTTGGTGTGCAGGTGATTATGAATAGAAATGGCTCAAATAAACGATTTAATGCTACAGCTGTAGATGTTAACACTTCACATAATGTTACTTTTGGTGATAGAGTGTGTAATTATGATGGTAAAGTTTTTACAGGTGACGTAATTAGTGTTACTTTTGGTAGCATGGAGTTAGATTTATCCAATTCAATAATTGATAAAGATGTAGTAATTAATTTGGAAGTTGTTTTTGGAGGATGTAAAGTTATAGTTCCAAAGAATGTGAATGTAAAAATTGATAATAAAAGTTTTTTTGGAGGGGTTAATAGTAAAATTAATACAAATAACCCGGAACTTAAAACTATTCATATAAAGTCTAAAACAATATTTGGGGGTGTGGATGTTATTTGATAGATTTTAAAATAATTGATAGCTAAAGTTACCTAAAAAATTTTAGCCCATAAAATAGTGGATTGTGAATTTTTTCCGACTATTTTGTGGGCATGATTTTTACTCAGTAACATTTGTTAAGTGATATTTAATATTTGTCTATTATTTCTCCTGAATTTTTAAATATAGCATTTTGCTTTACGAAACCTCTGACCATAGATGTTGGATATATATTGGAATTTCTCCCAATAATTGTGCCTGGATTGAGCACGGCATTGCATCCGACTTCTACGTAATCGGATATAATGGATCCAAATTTTTTTAATCCGGTTTGAATTTTTTTATCTTCAAATTTTAATGTTACCAGTGATCTATCTGATTTTACATTTGATGTGATGGCTCCTGCACCCATATGCGCTTTATATCCTAGTATAGAGTCGCCAACATAATTAAAATGCGGAACTTGAACACTATTAAACAATATACTATTTTTTATTTCTGTGGAATTTCCAATAACTACGTTTTCTCCAATTATTGCGTTACCTCGTATAAATGCACAGTGTCGTATTTGAGAATTTTTTTGTATTATGGTGGGACCAGTTATTGAGGCACTGGGTGATATTTCTGATTGACGTGAAACCCAAACGTTTCTTTCTATTTCTGTGTATTCATTTTTAGAAAGGTGTGGCCCAATAGTTAATATGAAGTCTTTTATAAGAGATAATGCTTCCCACGGATACGTTATATTTTTAAAAATATCTTGAGCAATGGTTTTTGAAGTATCTAAAAAATTAGTGTAATTCAAACTCTCTTTATGCATAAAAACTGATGGCTACATTTAATTTTTACTGAGATATTATAACCACCTGATCCTCCAATCTTTTTATTATTTTAAAAATTTTTTGAACCATTTGAATCATATGTAGGAAAAGAAATTGTAAACTCAGTTCCTTCGCCCAATGTACTTTTTACATGTATTGATCCGCCGTATTCTTCTGCAAAATCTTTTGCAATAGCGAGCCCTAGGCCAGATCCTGAAATATTTAATTGTTTGGAAATATCTGATCGGTAGTTTTTATTAAATATTTTTTGCAAATCGCTATCTGGAATTCCAATACCTGTATCTGTTATTTTTACATAAACTTTTTGACCAGTTTGATTTATATCAACAGAAATTTTACCTTTTTCTTTATTATATTTTATTGCATTTTCTATTATGTTTGTTAAAATGCGAGATATTTTATTTTCGGGTACGGGAACGTAAACATCATCCGCATTTATATTCAACGAAATTTCTATGTTCTTCTTTGTTGCAAGTGGAGAAAGTTCTTTCAAGTACTTGTTTATTTGAACGTTTATATTACATTTATTAAATTCTGGACTTGATGAATTTTCTGGTGTGTGAAGTATATCATCAATAAGTGATATTAACCTTTTTGACTCTGACATTATTATATCATAAAATTCATGTTGTGTTTTTGTATCGTGTGTACCATTTTGAAGCAATTCAACAAATCCCATTATGGAAGTAATGGGGATTTTTAAGTCATGTACAACATCTTTTAAATTATTTACGTTAATATTTTTCATATTTTAGAAGTACCGGCTTAAAAAAACCGGTACTTTCCTCCTTGTGATTTACTATTTTAAAACTTAAAGTTCATCTTCTGAAGCAAATCTATAACCTACGCCTCTTACAGTTAAAATGTAACGTGGATTCTCGGATTCATCTTCTATTTTTTGGCGCAAATACCTTATGTGAACATCAACTGTTCTAGCATCACCGCAAAATTCCATATCCCAAACTTTTTCCATAAGTTGATCTCTATTTAAAACTCTTCCTTTACTGAGCATAAGAGCAGTTAAAAGATCAAATTCTTTCATTGTTAAATCTACGAAGTTGCCATTTTTTGTAACAGTTCTTCTTGCAAGGTTTACAGTTATTTCTCCACAAGTGATGATGTCGCTGTTAGAACTTATCACTTCTGAATAATCTTTTCTTCTGAGTAGAGCTTTTACTCTTGCGCAAAGTTCTTTTAAACTAAACGGTTTTGTCATGTAATCATCTGCTCCCATCTCCAAAGCCAATACACAATCAGCTTCATCGTTGCGCGCAGTTAAAAGTATAACCGGAATAGTTTTTGTTTCTTTTTCGAGTTTGAGTCTTCCGCATACACTGAGTCCATCCGGAGCAGGCATTACCCAATCGAGTACTATCAGGTCAGGTAAACGGCGCTGAACTGCTTTTAAAAGTTCGTCTCCACCTGCAAATTCTTGAGTTTCAAATCCATATTCTTTTAATGCAAGAGAAGCTAATTTTCTGATGTTCGGTTCATCGTCCACGACATAAATAAGTCCTTTTTCTTTTTCTGACATGATCAAATACACTCTCCCATAATGAAATTTATTTTATTTAATAGATTAACATAAGAATAAACTAATATTGGAAGCCTGCCCTTCCTTAATAAAAAAGTAATCTTTTTTAATCTGAACCTATTATAATACGAATAGAAAATAAAAACAAATATTTTTTTTAAAAAATCAAGCAAAAGCATTAAAAATCGATTTTTTAAACCATAATATAATATTCATTTGATTATAAATATATAAAATTTACAAAAAAATTGTAACATTTATTTACAATTGCCAAGTTCTGGTGTGTTTTAAATAGGTTAATTTAACGTTTCGAAAGAGTGTAGCTTTTATATTTAAGGTTATATTTTATGTGTAGACGTTAAGATATATCAAAATTTTGTTTTTGTAGTAATTTTGATTTTTATTTTAAGTTGAAAATATAAAAATTTTACTAGATGTTTTGGCTTGACAATACAGCAGTAAATTATTAAAATTATACGTGTAGGAAGTTTTGCAAGGAGCGGTATCGAAGTGGTCATAACGGGGCTGACTCGAAATCAGTTTGGGAGCAATCCCACGTGGGTTCGAATCCCACCCGCTCCGCCATTTTTAGTCCGTAAGCCGAGTGTTTATGGACTTTTTTATCTTAGTAAACGGCATTATATTTTATGTGTATATAAATGTTAAGGTAGATATCAAACAAAAATTTAGTATAGATTGGTGGAGAAGTTATGGATAAAAAAGTTATTTTAACAGGAGACAGACCTACAGGCAAATTGCATTTGGGGCACTATATTGGTTCTTTGAAAAGCCGTGTGGAACTTCAAAAAAAATATAAACAATATATTTTGGTTGCTGACGTTCAAGCGCTTACTGACAATGCTGAAAATCCTGAAAAAGTAAGAAACAATGTAATAGAACTTCTACTTGATTATTTATCTGTTGGAATAGACCCAACTCAGACCACCATTTGTATTCAGTCTATGATTCCTGCAATTGCTGAGCTTACTATTTTTTATCTTAACTTAGTTACTCTTTCGAGAGTTGAAAGAAATCCAACGGTAAAACAAGAACTTAAATTAAGAAACTTTAGTGGTGGTATTCCCTGTGGTTTTTTAACTTATCCAATAAGTCAAGCAGCAGATATAACGGCTTTTGGTGCACATTTTGTTCCTGCTGGTGAAGATCAAGAGCCTATGCTTGAACAAACTCGTGAAATAGTGAAGAAATTTAATTCGGTTTATGGTGAGACCTTAGTTGAACCTGAAATTATTTTGTCACAAACTCCGCGGCTTATTGGTACGGACGGAAAAAATAAAATGAGTAAGTCGCTTGGCAACACTATATATTTGTCTGATTCTCCAGAAGATATAGAGAGAAAGGTTATGAATATGTTTACCGACCCTAATCATATTCGTATTAATGATCCTGGTAACACGAAAAACAATCCTGTTTTTATATACTTAGATGCGTTTGGAGAAGATAAAGAAAAAATTGCTTCTATAAAGGCTCATTATGAAAAGGGTGGATTGGGTGACACGGTGGTAAAAAAATATCTTAATGAGGTACTTCAAAATCTTTTGAATCCAATTCGTAAAAAGAGAGAAGAATTAGAAAAAGATTTACCTAGCGTATATAAAGTTGCTTTTGATGGAACGAATGAAGCAAAGAAAGTAACTTCTGCTACACTTGAAAAAGTGAAAAAAGCAATGAAAATTGATTATTGTAATTTGAGCATGTAAATACGTAAAAAGGTTTAGGGGAGGGGGATATACCTCCTCTGATTTTTTAGACAATAAATTGCTGACAGAGGTTTGTGAAAAAATGAAGGAAGTACAAATAAATTGTAATGATGCAGGCAATCGTTTAGATAAATTTATAACAAAAGCATATCCTAAAATTCCTAGTTCACTACTTTATAAATACATACGCAAAAAAAGAATAAAAGTAAATGATAAAAAAGAGAGTGGCTCTTATAAGTTAAAAAAAGGAGATATATTGAAACTATACATAAATGATGAACTGCTTGAAGGTTCAGAAAAAAGAGATGTATTTAAATTTGCTCCGTCAAATTTAAATATAATTTACGAAGATGAAAATATAATAATCGCAAATAAAAAATCGGGACTACTTTCTCATCCCGATAAAGAATCACAAGAAGATTGTCTTATTAACAGAATCAAACATTACTTATACTTGAAAGGTGAATATCTTCCTCAAATAGAAAATTCTTTTGCTCCATCACTTGTGAACCGTATAGACAGGAATACACAAGGAATGGTGATAGCTGCTAAAAATGCCGCATCTTTGAGAATTTTAAATGATGAGTTAAAGTCTCGTAAGATCGACAAAAGGTATATATGCATAGTATGTGGAAAAATGAATAAAACAGAGGAAATTTTAAAAGGATTTCTTGATAAGAATAGTGATGAAAATAAAGTTTATATAAAAAATATTGGCACGGCAAATTCTGTATGGAAAACAATACTAACTAAATATAGGGTACTCAGCGAAAAAGACGAGTTTTCATTATTGGAAGTAACTCTTTTGACAGGGCGCACTCACCAAATAAGAGCGCATTTAGCTTCAATCGGACATCCAATATTGGGTGACGGTAAATATGGAAAAAATTCAATAAATCATAAATTTGGATATAAATATCAGGCTTTATGTTCATATAAATTGAAATTTAATTTCTCTGATAATAATAATATTTTGAACTATTTAAGTGGTAAAGAATTTAGCATTCCGGAAGAGAATATATGGTTTGTTCAAGATTTTTACAAAAATTTTACTTGATCAAAAATTAAAAAACTTTGAAAACATAGCGGTAAAACAAGTATCTGTTAAAGATGCAAGCAATAATGTTATGAATCCTGCACGTGATTTTTTTATATGATTCTTAAATTCATTAAAAAGATTTTCACTTTCGCATTTTGGAATCATATTTTTTGAAAATTTTATGGATAGTTTAAAGGCATTTACAGAAAAAAGAATTAATCCGATTGAAGAAAAAAATATCCCTGGTAACATAATGAGTATATAGTATGCAATTCCTTTAAGACCATAAATAAGGTATAGGTATCCCGCGGCAAAGCCAAGCCCTAATCCACGAAAAAATAATATAAATGGTATGAGAGCGATTCCCCAAAATGATAATGTTACCAATTCTATTAAAATTACAACTATAAATATTTGCGAAATAGAAGACGTAAATATATCTGATATAGGTATATTTATGTTTTCTTTGAAATTTGTAACAAATAGAAAATCTAATTTGTGTAAAAATTCTATGTTCATTTCATGAGTGGCGATTGCACCAGTTAGAAGACCAACTACTAGACATATTGATAAAAAAATAAGTGATTTGCTATTTTTACCCAAATTTATAATTTCACAATTCTTTAGAAATAGTATGGCATTTTTAAGTTTATTTTTCATTTAGAAAAACTCCTCTGCTTGATACATCTTTTGTTTATAAAGTAATGTATACTCAAAGGAGTTTGATTTTATGCAAATTAATAAATTTAAATCACTTGGTGTTAATTGTATTTATATCAGTCGTTAGCTTAACACCGCCTGCAAAACCAGATAACGCTTGAATTTGCTTATTATAATTTTGTATCTTGCTTTGGTCATTTAAAGCTTCAGCATAAATTCCATTAAAAATTTCGAATATAGCAAGCATTGATTTTGTTATTTTATACATTGTGTTTAAATATTTATTTCTTAAACTTGTGTATTTTGGCACATATACATTAAGACTGTGATTCTCCAATTCATTTTTTAACTTGTTGTGGTTTGATTTTATCCAATCTTTCAGTTTGCGAGTTTCTTTTTTAATATCATCAAAGCCGGCTTCTCCTGCGGTAGTCTCTATTTTTCTGAGATTACGTAAAACACGTAATATGTTAAGATAGTCATCATTTTTATTGTCGGTAATTTCGGTTATATTTTTGTCTTTGTCTTTGTCTTCGCCTAAAATTTGGGTTATACTGTTGGTTTTATGTGAACTTGTTAAAGGTCTTTTAATGTTGAGTGCTCTGGCCATAGCGCTACCAATTTTTCCAGCTGTTTTTGCTATTGAATCATTTTTACCCATTGTAATGTCACTCCTTTTTATTATTTTGTGTATATAATACATTGTTTTTTAAATAATGTCAATAAATATTTCAGTGCGCTTGTAAATTAAATGTGCAAGTTTGATAATGACGTGTTATGAAATTAAAAAACCTCACTATTTTTCTAACCCGTTTAATTTTCATAACTTATCTCACAAAACTTTGACTTATAGTAATGGTAATACATTAATTGTAAACCAACAAAAAAATTATTTTTTTTGATAAATTGGTATTGCATTTTATAAGTTTGTACTATATAATATAGGTGTAGACGCACCATTAGCTCAGTTGGTAGAGCACCTGACTCTTAATCAGGGTGTCCGGGGTTCGAGCCCCCGATGGTGTACCAGGGAGAGAGATCTGAGAAATCAGGTCTTCTAATTTTGTAACACATCATTGACAAACTTACATACTTCTATCGTGTGTTGTCTAGATCTATGTACTTTATAAACCCGATGCCTCCGTTGAGCATATTTTATGAATAGATGGTTATTATTTAGTATTGATTGAAGTTTTGAATTTGGATTTTAAGTACCTAAGAATCCTTTTTTCATAGGAAATAGAACTTGTATATCAGAATTTGCATCAATTTTATGGTTTTTGGGAAGTCTTTTAGAACGCAATTCTTTTATAACTATATCCTCAGAGCTTTCGCTATTTGTAAAAAAGAAGAAATCCGAGTTGTTTTTATATTCTTTAAAAAATTCAGCTACAGATTTATAGCCTTGTAGTAGCTGTTAATATTTTACACCTTTTTTAAATTCAAATATTGATAGCCATTTATCAATAGATTCTTCTAGGTAATGTGCAACTAAAAATACCATGCCTGAAATATCTTTACCTCCAGTATGATATTTTTCAAAGGCTTCGTAGTATTTTTTTACATCTTTATATTTTATATCTATAGGAGGATAACCATTTAGCATTAATTCGTAATTTATAAGAAGACGACCTGTTCTTCCGTTTCCGTCTATAAATGGATGTATTCCCTCAAAGATAATGTGCAAAAAAGATACAGCTTCAATAATATGTTTTGTTTTTTTTATTTTTGGATAATTCTCCAGTAATTCTTCCATGCTAGATTCTATTAAATAAGGCTGAGGTGGGGTATGTGAAGCCCCATTAATCCAAACAGGGACTCTTCTATAAACACCTGCATCTTCTTTTTTGTCCATTAGTACTAATGAATGAATATCTTTTATGAAACGCTCGGAAATTTTAGCTTTGGACTTCACCATTTCAATAACCCAATCGAATGCTTCTTTATGGCCTAATATCTCTAAGTGATCTTTTAAAGGTTTTTTATTTATTGTGATTCCTTCTAAAACTAAGGCTGTTTCTTGTAGTGTTAATGTATTTCCTTCTATAGCATTTGTATTATACGTATATTCCACAAGAAAGTTATCATTCAGCGCTTTTAATTCGGTTTTGGTTAGAGGGCAGTTCTTCTTAAATTCTTTTAATTTTTCATTTTTGGAATCTATTTTAGAAAACAAAGATATATATTTTTCGTCAATATTTTTTCCTTTTAATTTACGTCTGTCTAATGGTTTTAGAGAATCAGAGGGGATTTGCCATAATTTCCCTTTTTGATAAGCGTTGGGTATTTTTCCTTCAGAACAGAGTTTTCTAACTCTTCTTTCGCTTAAATCCCATGTTTTAGCCATTTCTTTAACATTTTTGTATTCCAATATATCATTTCCTTTGTATTTTAATATATAATATTATATAATATTTGAGGAACAATATCAATCTTATTTTTGAAAATATATGATGTTTTATTCCTTAAATAGATAAAATAAATACTCATAATATTTTGCATTTAAACCGTTAAACTGCAAGTATTTTAAAAATGTAACCCTTTCTCGGTTAAAAGATAGGATTATATTTATTTTTGTATTTTAAATAATTAATCTTCTTTTTCGTACAGTGTTGATTTTTACCTGTATAATTTATTAAGGGTCTAGAGATTTTAAAGTATTCTTTTGTGGCATAAACTTAAACTTTTATATTCATCTTAAAATTGTTGACCACCTGATTAAATACAAAATAAAAATATTTCTACTTGACACCAATTTTGATACCAACTACGATGGAAGTAAATTCTTTAATGGAAAAGTAAAAAGATTTTAGGCAGAAAATTATGTTTAAATAGACAAAATTCAATCTTATTTGGTAATTAAACTTTATCAAAAATAGTAGAAATCTTAGTGATATTCTGGAAGAAGAAATTGCTTAATAATGCTCTTAATCAGGGCGTCCGGGGTTCGAGCCCCCGATGGTGTACCATATTGATTGATTTGAAGTAATCAGATCTTTTTTTATACTTGTATTTTTATGGGAATATTTATGTCAAACAAAAAAAGTGTGTGATCGTATATAAAATAAAATTTGACATTATTGTCAACAACAATTATAATGGAGTTACAGAGGGCTTGAATTAAAAAGATTGATTTAAGTGAGATGTGTGTTAATTTTGTATGCTGAGCTGTAGTGTTATATTTTTTTAAAAGTTACTAGTAGATGCAATGGAGTTGATGTTATGCTTATTGATAGCGGTGATTCAAGGAATATGGTTTTCGGCCATGCAAAAGAACTAATTGAAAATGCTCGTAGTAAGGTATCTAAATCGAAAGGGAAAGTCAGAGTTACTTACGGTGCAACTAATGTAGTGGAATTGCCCCAAGAAGCACTTGACGTGTTAGATAGTAAAAGTATTACTAATTGTGGTAAATTGTACCACTCGGATGTGAGTAAAGCTATGAACGTTTTAAGAGAAAGCAATTTTTCTGTTGAAGAGACGTATTTGTCTTTTATGTATCCTGGTTATAAAGCTCCAGAGTTTGCTGAGGTCCGTATATTAGAAAATATAGGTAAAATATAGATTTGCTTTGGGAATTTAATTTTTTGTTAAATTTTTCTAAAATGCAAAATATAGCTATTGACATGGATAGATGTATTTGTTACAATGTAGCGTGTGGGGCTCGTTGGTCAAGCGGTTAAGACACCGGCCTCTCACGCCGGTAACATGGGTTCGATTCCCATACGAGTCACCAAAAAAATTTTAAAAAAGCTATTGACATTTTTTTAGTGCTCGCTATAATAGTAAGTGTGAGTTGGAAGCTGTTTAGTATAATCCTCCTTAGCTCAGTCGGTAGAGCGTGCGGTATGGTTACGTACCGTAAACCGAATGACAGAGTTTGGTGAGGATAGACAAAAAGAAAAAGCAATCTCACAAAAAATTGTATAATCCTCCTTAGCTCAGTCGGTAGAGCATGCGGCTGTTAACCGCAGGGTCGTTGGTTCGAGTCCAACAGGGGGAGCCAAATAAATCCCCATTTCGGGGATTTTTTCTTTCCCTAAAAAATAAAATTCAATTTTTACCGGTACTAAAAATATAATAGCTATAAGATTACACTGTTTTGAAGACATCTAATTAATTGAAATTAGGTGTCTTTTTTATGTTTAAAAATAATTTTTTATTGGAGGGAAAAACAATGTGGATTTTAATGCTTGCTGTGAATTTAATTTTAATAACAGTAATAATTCATCAAGGAAAAGAAATACGAGAGCTTGAGAGAAAAACTTTAGACGCATTTAGAATTGTATGTCAAAAAATAAATGTACAAAGGAAGGACAAGTAAATGGAACTATTAGATGACAGAGCATATCTTGAACCACCGGATAATGAATCCAAAGCAGTTTTAGAATGTTTTTTCTGCGGTGAAGATATTTATGAGGGCGATGACTATTATTTGTTGAACGGCTTTAATTGTTGCGAAGAATGCTTAGATGTACATTTTAAATTTACGGCAGAGCTTCCCGACTATGAAGCAGAAATAGCAGATTTAGAATATCATGATTTAAAAAACTAAAGGAGAAAAATTATTATGTACGAAAATAAATCAATATTTGAAACATTGTTTGAAATTAATGTAAATGACCATATCGAAAAGAAAAAAGATTTAAGCTATCTTTCGTGGCCATACGCTTGGGCAGAGGTAAAAAAGAAATATCCAAAAGCAACATATCAAATACATTTATTTGGAGAAAAACAGCTCCCCTATGTTTTTGATGAAGGCGTTGGGTACATGGTTTTTACAAGCGTTACAATTAACGATTTAACACATAGTATGTGGCTGCCTGTCATGGATTCAGCGAACAAGGCTATGAAGTCCGAAGGCTATACTTACGACACTAAATTCAGAAAAAATATTCCTGTAGAACCTGCAACAATGTTTGATGTAAATAAAACAATTATGCGTTGTTTGGTTAAAAACTTGGCTATGTTCGGGCTTGGTCTTTACATCTATTCCGGCGAAGATTTACCAGAAATTGAAACGGAAAAAATTACAGCTAAAGACGCAAATATTTTAAAAGATATAGTCGAAAAAATTGATGACGGCGAAAAAATTTACACTATGATTTTAAATGGGTACAAAGTAAAGAGCTTCAGGGATTTAACTCAAAAACAAAGGTCGGATATTTTAGCAGGGCTTCAAGAAATTTCAAAGAAAGGAAAATTAAAAGAAGGTGGAGATAAAATTTAAGATCTTGGGTAAACCACGAGGAAAACAACGTCCTCGAATGTGCGTAAGGTTCGGTAAACAAATCACCTATACCCCGAAACAAACAAGTGAATATGGTTCGCAGTGTGCCGCGTCCGGTGGACGATGCAGGTGCACTGACGAACAGGAAGAAATACAGAGCGAAGCGTAGCACGACTGTGCAAGCTTAGCGACAATATTTATGACCGGTAATCAGAAAACAAAAGCAAGTTATATGGCTGTTTCAAGAATGTTTTTCAAAAAAGATATCCCTCTTGGAATAGATATAACT
Organism: uncultured Eubacteriales bacterium; assembly: GCA_934675165.1. Lineage (GTDB taxonomy): Bacteria > Bacillota > Clostridia > Oscillospirales > Acutalibacteraceae > UMGS1491. The sequence continues at coordinate 197 of CAKUPP010000012.1, read as the reverse complement.
GCTTTTTTTAATGGCAAATTTTCAAATAACGCTTGGGCTACAAAAAAGCCCGATTCCGACAACATTGTAAAAATCGTTTTGGACGGACTTAATAAAGTCGCTTATCATGATGACGCACAAATTTGCAAATTAAGTTTTGAAAAGAAATACTCAGAAATTCCAAGAGTGGAAGTAAAAATAAAAAGTTTAGAGGAGAA
>CAKUPP010000011.1 GCA_934675165.1 uncultured Eubacteriales bacterium | reverse complement strand
GGGCCATTAGCTCAGTTGGTTAGAGCAACCGGCTCATAACCGGTCGGTCCTAGGTTCGAGTCCTAGATGGCCCACCATGATATGCTTAAGTTTTTTTACCGTTCTCTTTTAGGGGATGGTTTTTTTGTATATAAAAATACATTCTTGATTTTAATTTTCCACTAGAAATGCAAAAAAGAGCTTATATTTTAAAATTTATAAATAAGCTCTTTTTGTGTAGTTTCGCTGTTTTAATTTGTCTTAACACATTTAATTAAATGTTGCAATTGTTTCAATTTATCCATATAACACATTTTTTCATTATTTGCGTCAAATGCATCCAAACTATCATAATCTACCTTTCCCTCAATATAATTCGTAATAGACTTCAAAATATAGTTCGCATATTTCTTTTTATCAAGCTCATATTTACCCGAGCTCCCAATAAAATTATAATTGTTTTCAGAAGCACTCGCGCTGGAAATTACATTCCACAATATATTATATTTAATGTATGATGCTAAATTACCTTTCTGATTTTCAATATTTCCCATTTTATTGACAATCTTCGGATCATTAGCACCCCTAACAATAAATCCTATCATTCGATCCAATTCATCAAAAACTTTATTTCCATTTAACATACATAATTTATGTACTAACAATGAGTGCATTACTGATAAAATATTTCCTTCCTTTTCATTACTATTTGGTGTACATGCCAAAAAAATAGTAACTACATTATTAACACTTTTATCATCCATTCCGCATAAATCAACACAACATTGTGCCACTCCTTCAGCGTAATCATCTAACAATTGTAAATTAACCTTATGATTATTTAAAAAGTTTGAATTATCATTTAAATCAGAATTCTTTTTCCTATAATTTAGATTGGCATCATTTAATATTTTCACTTGTTGATTATATTCAGTACAATTGTTTATAATAACATCAAACATTTCAATCTTTGCATTTAACTCCTTAATTCTATCACTTTTAATATTAATATTCAATAAAACATCATAAATAATTTTTCCAAAGCCAAACATTCCCAACATATATCCACTAACACTACCAACAGATTTGGCAAACTTTTTACTCACAAAACTACTCTTATCTAAAGCATTACACCTTGAAAAAACTAACAATGCACAAAACACACATGCAATAATCTTTTTAAAAAAATTATTAATCATTTTTTTACTGCCCTTTCCTTTTCTTTCTTCAAAAAGTCCATATAATTTTCTATCACAGCACAATCTCTATTAATTTTTATAGTCACATTTTTCATTAAATCACTAGATATTACATTTTCACTGTCTAATTTTTGAAAAATAATTTGTCCAAGCACACATTTACTGATCTCTTTAGCTATTTCAAATTTTTTACCACTAGTTAAAGTATTTATACCATCTAAAAATGTAATCATGGATTTAAATTCGTTTTCTCGCTCATTATCAACATACACTAAATTTTTTCCTTTATCTCCTTTATACTTATTATGTTTAACTAGCTCGTTTAACAACAAATTCAAATACCCATTAACATTTTCATTTGTCCACATTTTCCATCTTTCTATGTTTGCACCATATGAAATTATGGTACCATTGATATCCCTGTATGATGCTGTAATATTTTTAGAAAAAGATTCCAATATATCTTCATCTTTATGTTTAGGAGCATATACAAAAATATATATTAGCCTCTTTATCGATAGATACCTACTACTGAACAACTCGCTTTTCTTTTTTTTCCCTTCTTTTTTTCCTTCCTTTTCTTTTCCTTCAAATTTATGTGGTTCACTATAAAGAGTACTACACGCCCAACAATCATATACTTTCTGCAATTCATCACTCACATTCTTATTGTTACGTTCACATTCTTCAATTTTTTGAGACAATTCATTATTCTGTTCAATTTTTTTTTGTAATACATTTTGAATTTCTTCTGATCTTTTTTTCAAAAATTCTACTCCGTCATTTTCTGAAATACCAACCGACTTCAAATCACTGCATTTACTACTTATGATTTCTCTAAGCTGTTCAATTTGCTCATCTTTCTCGCGATTCATTAAATACAACTTTGTCACAAAAGCCGCACAACCAACAGCACCCAAAATACCTGCACCAATCTCCACACCATGTTTAATATATTTACTAAAGTTACTTTCATTTTTTTGTGAAACTGCGTCAGTAGGTATTTCAACAGCTTCTTCTGCAAAAAACGAAACATTTCCTCCTGCCATACCAACAACAGTACAAGACAACGCAATTGCTACTAACTTCTTATAAAAATCCATTATTTTCAAACCTCTACACATTAATATTTGCCAATACTATTCAAAATCTTCGTTTCATAAACTATATAAAGTACAACCTCTAGTTTTATACTTTAAATCAATACCTCTCTTATACCTAACACTACCTCGAAAACCGTAGATACAGTTTTTTCATGCATCATAAAATTCAATAAGTCAATGTCATTTCATAAATCTCTTTATCAACACATTACCATTATGATACTTTTTCGAATTTTTTTATTTTTTAATAACCAGACGAACTCTTTATATATTTTATAATTACATTTAATTACCACCATTTACACTACGCTTATGCAATAAATTTTCTACCGTGCACTATACCCCATCACCACTTTCTTAAAAACTTACTTAAGCAATTCAAAATTTTTGCGTATGCACATTATAACATAAAGCCAATGTATATTCCAATATATTTTTAATTTGTAACAATTTTTTCACAAAATTATAAAAACAAACTCTTCATCTAAAGAATTTGTTTTTATATTCATAAAAATATTAAATTAAAATTTACTGTTTAAAATTTATGTTAAAAGAATTTTTCAATTTTTCTAAAAACTTCTTTTCTGTGCTTTCAATTTTTTCTGAGGTAAGCGTACAATCAGGACTACAATAATTCACTTCATACAAAATTGCATGTGTATCATCGGCAAATGATTTGTCGCTATAAATATCTTTAACCGTTACATTTCTAATAATGTTATCTGATGATTTTATTATATCCATAACTTCACGCGCTGAAATACTCTTATTTTGAACTAAATTATATAATCTATTTACCGGTGGATATTTGGATATAAATTTAATCTTTCTAATATTTTCACACAGCTTTGTTAAATAAAACTCTCCGTAAAAAATCTTATCCTTTATTAGTTTTACATTATTAACTTTATTAAGTTTAAAGCGATTAAGTTCTCCTATAAATCCTATTTTTTCACCACACACAACTATATTGTAACTTGAATTTTCTTCACAAAATTTATAATCACTTTTTTCTAAAGTAAAATCAACTCCAAATTTATCCATTATTATTTTTAAATATCCAAGCAAATCGTAATATGTGTATTTTATATCACCACTTATACCAAACCCTCTAGGGATCCTTACCCCGGACATTATAAAGCCACAAGTATCTATTTCTCTGCATCCCGTATCAAAACTTTTATCTCTAAAATACACTCTTCCAAGTTCAAAAAGAGCTAAATTGTTATTACCTACCGAATAATTGTAAGCAAGGCAATTAAGAAGCGAATACACAAGCGTTGGACGCATAAGTGAATATGCACCAGCAATAGGATTTTGCAGTATAAGATCTGAATAAATACTACTTTCAGAATTAATATCAAATATTTTCATAGTATCTGAAGGAATAAAGGAATAATTAATAGTTTCATTAAAGCCTAATCCACTAAGTGCCGCTCTTGCGATATCCATATTATCCCAAATTTGATTTTTATGATATCCGATTTGAATTGTTGGCATTATGGGAACTATATTATCATAACCATAAATTCTAGCAACTTCTTCTATTAAATCTTCCTGAATTTTAATATCCAATCTGTAATCAGGTATTTTAACTTCAAGCAAATCATTAGACATATCTTTACAATTAAAATCGTATTTTTCTAAACATTTAATAACATCATTTTTTGAAATAGATATACCAAGAAGGTTATTTACTTTTTTTACATCTAATTTTAAAAATTTTTCTCCACCTTGTTCATAATTGCAATCAAATCCCGAACCTTCAACAGTTCCACCACAAATCTTTATGATCATTTTTGCATAAATTGAGAGAACATCAAAAGAAGCACTTGCGTTAACACCACGTTCAAACCTAAAAGACGATGGCGTAGAAATTTTAAGTCTTCTTGATGTAAGCCGAACTTTTACTTCATCAAAAACAGCTGATTCCACTACAACATTTTTTGTACTAGTCGTAACTGCCCCTGAGTCAGTCCCTATAATACCTGCCACACATTTTACACCACTGGAGTCAGAAATCACTATGTCCCCTGCCTTAATCTCTGACTGCTCTCCAGAAAAAGTTGTAATTTTTTGATCTTTTTTACACAAATCAATATTCAAACTATTTCCTTCTAATTTATCAGCGTCATAACAGTGAAGTGGATTACCCAAATCAAGCATAAGGTAATTACCAATATCTACAATTGCGTTAACAGTATGAATCCCAAGTGCACTTAATCTTTCTTTTATATACTTTGGAGTTGGAGCAGATGCATTTACTCCACTAATTTTAACTGCACAAAATCTCTTACATATATCTTTATTCACATCTATTTTTATCGGAAAGTTAGAATTGTCAAGCATTATATCTGATTTTTCTATATGAGGAATTTTTTCTCCATCAAAGGCTTTTATTTCTCGTGAAATTCCCATGTGAGAAAGCATATCTGGACGATTTGCCTTCACTTCAATAGCGGTAACAATATCATCTCCAATTTTTTGACTTCCCTGAAATTCGAATCCTTGTGTTCTAAGTTTATCTATAATCTCATCAAATTTAATATTTTTTCCACAATGATCTTTTAACCAATTGAATGAAAATTTAAACATTTTTATTGTCCCTCCATTTATCTCATATTTGACTCCATAAACTTATGTCATTTTCATAAAGCTTACGAATTTCATCCAAACCATAGTAAATAAGTGCCAAACGATTTAGTCCCAATCCAAATGCAAAACCTGTATATTTTTCTGTATCATATCCAACACCTTTTAATACATTTGGATGAACCATGCCCGAACCCAAAACTGTAACCCAACCAGCTCCTCCACACGTGCGACAACCCTTTCCTCCACACTGTGTACATGACATATCAACAGCCGCACTCGGTTCAGTATACGGATAATATGTAGGTCTAAATCTTACACCCACATCTTTACCAAACACTTCTTTTAAAAATTTTATTAAAACAGCTTTCAGATTAGCAAATGAAATTTTTTCCGCAACCACTAACCCCTCCACTTGGTAAAACATAGGAGTGTGTTGAGGATCTATATCATCAACTCTATAAACTGTTCCTGGTGAAATAACCTGAATTGGAGGTTTTAATTTTTCCATGGTTCTTATTTGGACAGACGATGTATGAGATCTCAAAAGTACATTCGGAGAAGAAATATAAAAAGTGTCTTGCATATCTCGTGCTGGATGATGAGACGGCAAATTAAGCATTTCAAAATTATATTTGTCAAGCTCTATCTCAGGACCTTGAACGACAGAAAATCCCATCTCTACAAAAATTTTTTCAATTTTTTTATAAAGCTTTATAAGTGGATGACCAACACCAAGCCTTATGCTATCTTTAAAAACAGTAACATCGTAATCAACATCAGGTTTTGCCAGTGCAAATTTTTTTTGACATGACCCTATTATATTTTCAGCTTCTTTTTTATAATCATTTATCTCTTTTCCAAGTATTTTTTTTTCATCTGGCACAGCAGATTTCAAATAAGAGTAGAGTTCTTTTACATATTTTTTTAAATATTCATCTTTAAGATTCAATGTTTCTTTGATGTTTGTTACTTTTTTAGAAAGCGCAGTTAAATTATTCAATCTATTCTTTATATCTTGCACCAATTTGTTAACCACAGATAATCACTCCAATTTTATTTACAAATTTTTTTCTTAATCTCTTCTACTTTGTCAAGTTTTTCCCAAAAAACACCCAAATCTTCTCTACCCATATGGCCATATGCAGCAAGTTGCAAATATATTGGTGATTTTAAATTAAATTTATTTATAATAGAAAACGGTCTCAGATCAAAAACTTCATTTACAAGTTCAGCAATAGACTCATCACTAAACTGAGATGTCCCAAAAGTATCTACTCTCACAGAAAGTGGTTTTGAAACCCCAATAGCATATGCCAATTGCACTTCACATTTTTTGGCAATACCTGCACCAACAATATTTTTTGCAACATACCTGGCAGCATAAGCAGCGCAACGGTCTACCTTAGTTGCATCTTTGCCTGAAAACGCACCTCCACCATGACGAGAATATCCACCATATGTATCCACAATTATTTTACGTCCTGTAAGTCCCGTATCTCCTGCTGGCCCACCAATTACAAATCTGCCTGTAGGATTAACTAAAATTTTTGTATTTTTATCCATCATCTCTGCGGGGATTACAGGTAAAATAACTTCTTTTACAATATCATTTTTTATCGTATTCCAATCAACGTCTTCAGCGTGTTGAGAAGAAACAAGAATAGTATCAATCCTGGTTGGCTTATCATCTTCATATTCAACCGTAACCTGTGTTTTACCATCTGGGCGTAAATAATTAACGATTTTATTTTTCCTTACTTTTTCCAACTGTTGCGCAAGTTTGTGTGCAAGCGATATTGGAAGTGGCATAAACTCAGGAGTTTCGTCACAAGCAAATCCAAACATCATACCCTGATCTCCTGCACCTATTTCATCTTCTTTACCAATGCTTCCCTCTTTTTTTTCAAGAGAGCTGTTAACACCCATAGCTATGTCAGGTGATTGTGAATTTATGGATGTTATTATACCACAAGTTTCCCCGTTAAATCCCGATAAAGAATTGTCATATCCAATATCTGTAATTACACGACGAGCTATTTTTTCAACATCAACATAACAATTTGTGGTTATCTCTCCCATTATATGTATTAACCCTCTGCAAGCTGTAACCTCACATGCAACGTGGGCTTCTGAATCTTTTTTTAAAATTTCATCTAAAATTGCATCTGATATTTGATCACATAGTTTATCAGGATGTCCTTTAGTAACTGACTCAGATGTAAAAAACTTTTTTAACATTATACATTTCTCCGTTCATAAAAAGATTGTACACTTATAATTTTAAACTACTATTTATATTGGGTCAACATAATATTTTATACTACACTGTTTATAATCTATTTTGCCATATATCTATACTGAGAGATGAATAAATTTGTATATTTTTCCATGTTTTAGCAACACATCTATTCGCTCTTCCTGCTTTTGCTTTTTTCATAAAATTATTTGACTTTATATATAAAAAATATATAATTGTTATAGAAATGCATTTCTATCTAAATTAAGTCAACATAGGAGGAAATAAAAATGGAAGAAATTAAAGAAAAATTAAACAAATACGAAGAAAATCAAGTTTCAGGAGGAACGGAATCTATATCTGCAAATGATACCGGAACATTTGAAAACTCAAATGGAAAATCTTATGAAGTTATTTGTGATATTTGCCGTAAACCCATTCGTGGAAAAGCCGGTATCATGTGTGATAGCAAAGGAAATGACTATTGCTTAGATTGCACAAGTAAAAAACAAGCTATTTTAAAAGATGCAGGTTTAACCGAAACTTTTACAACTAAAGATGTAAAATACAATTCAAAACAACAACTTTAATAATTAACTATTAAAACAACTTAAATACTACATATAGAAATGCACTTCTAACCCACCTATTACTGTAAGGAGGAATTATAAAATGGAAAATATCAAAGAAAAATTAAATAAATCAGAAGAAGAAGATATTTCTGGTGGATATTATAATGATTATAATCCCTATGCCCCACACATAGGATTAACCCTAAAAGGAAACTCTGGAAAAAAAGAAGTCATTTCCAAAATCAAAGTTTTGTCATGCGACTTATGTGGAGCTATTAACTCAACCGTCAAACCAACAAAAGTATCAGACCCCACGGTCACAGATCTACATATATGCCAAAACTGCGAATCAGCAGGGCGTCATAAAGAACTTGAAAGAAAGTACGGCAAAGTAGATTTTATATGTGAATAAATATTTTAATCGACATACCTTTAATACCATAAAAAATAAAAAAGGAGAAGATAAAATGGAACAAAATAAAGAAAGACTCATAAATGCCCAAGAAGAAAAAGTTTCAGGTGGAAAAACCGAAGAAATACCTGTAATAACAAAAGTTCCAGTGTGTTATGTATGTGGTTGTACTTCAACAGAAGAAAATCCTATTATACGCCACATAAAACATTCACGAAATTCTACAGGACTTAGCTATACTGTAACATATCAAGATACACGATATATCTGTAGCAAATGTGACTCAGAACCTGATAAACAGAACAAGTTAAATGCATAAAATCACTATTTAATTTATTTGCATATGTTTTAAGGCTTAATTTTTATTATGCAAGGAGAGATAAAATATGAAGATACTTAAAGAAGTATTAAATACAAAAGAAGAAAAAAGTATTTCAGGCGGATCTGAAATTGGATATAAATCCAACAAAGGAACATTTCAAAAAGATAACGGCAAACACTTTGAAATAATGTGTGACGTATGCCGCAAAATAATTCCAGGAAAAGCTGCAATTATGTATGACAGCAAAGAAAATGACTACTGCTTGGATTGCGCTAAAAAAAAGCAAGCTGTTTTAAAACAAGTTGGAATAGATGAAAAGTTTAAATTTGATATCACTGATTACGCAACCAAATAATCAATTTATAAAAACTAATTTTTATAAATTAGCCACTCAACTTAATCTACTTAAAAAGCAAGTATTTGAGTGGCTTTTAAATATTTTATGTATAAAAATTGACAAAAACAATATGTGAATATATAATATTTATACAAGTATCGTCTTTTGAATTATTTTTTACAGTAAGTTATATTCATTTAAAATATTCTTAATTTTAAAAAGGAAGAGCGATTTCAATGAAAAACAAATTATTTAGCAAAAAATTATTTTCTTTATTTTTTTCATTTTATATGATTTTATCAGTTATTCCAGTTCATATTTTTGCAGAAAATAATTCACAGCAACCTCAAAATAACAATGTTATTACTACGGTAGATATTGGTAATATATGGAAAAATTTAGATTCTACAAAACCAATAGCTTTTACTGCAGAAATAAATCCAAATAATTCAGAATGCACAGGAAAAATGAAAATAATAGAAGAACAATGGAAGAGTTTGAACGAACCAATAGACATTATTAAAAGCAGTGATAAAGAAAGTCATAAACCCCGCAATGGAGAAAAATATTCTTACAGCATAACACTAGCAGCAGAAGATGGCTACATTTTTTCAGAAGACTTTTCCGACGAATATAGTAACATAAAAAATGAAAGCAATGTAAAATTTATATGTGATGGAGATTCTTATACCGGGAAGATAGATATAAAAAATGATGGAAAAACATTTATTGCAGAAAGTTTCTTACCACCAACAACGGTACTAAATGGCGATGCAGAAGGAGATACTGTTATAAAAACTGTTAATATTACTGGTGCTAACCTTTCATACACAGCTGGCGACACACCAATAGCTACAGCAAGCTCTCCTAATAATGCTGCTTCAAACTATGAAGTAGAACGCGAATACTGGGAAGAAATAGAACAAACTTCAAATGGATTTGAATCAGTGAAATATTGGTGTTCAGACAAAATAAAATATGATAGCCTTCCAGATGATAAAAAAATAAAATTTTTTGAAGAAGGAAAAACATACGTATATAGTTTAGAAATAAAAACAACAAACGGACGTACTTTTGCTTCAACAAATTTTTTAACCATGACGCTCAACGGAGAACAAGTCAATTCAAACAATTTAAACCTTGATTCAGACGGAACAAAATTATTTGCTGTTGAATTAAAAACAATAAAGCCAACTAAACAACAAGAATTTAAATCAACTGAAATTAATACAAATGATACTTCATCCACATCAACGAAAAAAATTGTTCAAACAAGCGATAGTTATAATACTACATTTTGGCTTGTGTTACTATTTATCACCGGAAATATATTGCTTGGAATTTCATTTTTACAAAAAAATAAAAATATGTTTTAATTACTAACACAGTAACTATTTTGCAAAGATAATAGTTACTGTGTATTTTTTTGCAATAATTTCATATCATCGTAAATTTACAAATAACCTTATTACCTTTATCACATTACTGTAATAATAAATTTTTTATTTTTAAGAATCTTAACAACTCTGATATACATATGTCAGCTGCAGAAACAAATTTTTTAATTGTTTGACTTTTTATAAAATAAGTAATAGGTAGACATTTCTCAACCTAGCTAAAAAATAATTATACACATAACTAAAGAGCTTACCTATAAAGATAAGCTCTCGTTTATTTTATAAATTTTTATTGCATACTAATCAAGCAAATTCAAATTAACCAAGAATTTCAGTTACAACGCCTGATCCAACTGTGCGTCCGCCTTCACGGATAGCGAAGCGAAGTCCTTCTTCAATTGCGATTGGAGTAATGAGTTCAACATCCATTACTACGTTATCGCCAGGCATGCACATTTCTGTTCCTTCAGGAAGAGAAATAACACCTGTAACGTCAGTTGTTCTGAAATAGAACTGAGGACGATAATTGTTGAAGAAAGGAGTATGACGTCCACCCTCATCTTTTGTAAGAACATACACTTGACCTCTGAATTTTGTATGAGGATTAATTGTTCCTGGTTTAGCAAGAACTTGGCCACGTTGAATTTCTTCTCTTTGAACTCCACGTAAAAGCACTCCAACGTTGTCCCCTGCTTCAGCGTAATCAAGAAGTTTTCTAAACATTTCAATTCCTGTTACAACAACTTTTCTACGTTCTTCAGTAAGTCCAACAAGTTCAACTTCTTCGTTCATTTTGAGTTGTCCACGTTCTACTCTACCTGTAGCAACTGTTCCACGACCTGTGATTGTAAATACATCTTCAACAGGCATTAAGAACGGTTGATCAGCTTTTCTCTCAGGTGTAGGAATAAATTCATCTACAGCTTTCATGAGATCGAGAATACATTTATATTCAGGAGCATTCGGATCTTTTGAAGTAGATTCAAGAACCTTAAGAGCAGATCCACGGATAATTGGAGTATCATCGCCAGGGAATTCATACTCATTCAAGAGTTCACGAATTTCCATCTCAACGAGATCAAGAAGTTCATCATCGTCAACTTGATCAACTTTGTTCATAAACACTACAATTTTCGGAACGCCTACTTGACGTGCGAGCAATATGTGCTCACGAGTTTGAGGCATAGGACCGTCAGCTGCAGAAACAACAAGAATTGCACCATCCATTTGAGCAGCACCGGTAATCATGTTTTTAACATAGTCAGCATGGCCAGGGCAGTCAACATGAGCATAATGGCGTGTTGCTGTTTGATATTCAACGTGCGAAGTATTAATTGTAATTCCACGTTCTCTTTCTTCAGGAGCTTTATCAATATTTGCATAATCTACGAATTCTGCATCGCCTTCAAGATTAAGAACTTTTGTGATTGCTGCTGTAAGAGTAGTTTTACCATGATCAACGTGACCTATGGTACCAATGTTTACGTGTGGCTTGCTTCTTTCAAATTTTGCTTTTGCCATTTAAATTTCCCCCTTAAAATATTTTTTTATAAGCTTTCAAAAAACCTACTGTATCAACGCTTAAAAAGTTTCTATCGCCATACATAGAATTTTATCAAGTACAATCAAAAAAATCAACTAAAATATTAACTAATCTTTTTTTCTTTCTGCAATAATCTTTTCAGATACTGATTTTGGAACTTCTGAATAGTGGCTTGGTTCCATAGTATATTGCCCTCTTCCCTGCGTCCTAGAGCGCATATCAGTTGCATATCCAAACATTTCAGAAAGCGGAACCAAAGCGTTAATTCTTTGAGCACCCGAAACAGCTTCCATCCCCTGAATCATACCGCGGCGAGAATTAATATCTCCAATAACATCTCCCATATATTCTTCAGGTACAATAACTGTAACTTTCATTATAGGCTCAAGAAGCACCGGATCAGCCTGTTTCATTGCCGATTTAAATGCCATTGAACCGGCAATTTTAAATGCCATTTCAGAAGAGTCAACTTCGTGATATGAACCATCATAAAGTGTTACCTTTACATCAACAACATTGTAACCTGCTAAAACACCGGAAAGCATAGCACCCCTGATTCCGTTATCAACGGCGGGTATATATTCTTTAGGAATAGCACCACCAACAATCTCATTGACAAATTCATAACCCTTTGTAGGATTCGGTTCAACTTTAATTTTAACATGTCCATATTGTCCACGTCCACCGGACTGACGAGCATACTTTTCTTCAACATCGGCAGATTTGCGAATAGTTTCTTTATATGCAACTTGTGGATTACCAACCGTCGCTTCTACTTTAAACTCACGCAAAAGTCTATCCACGATAATTTCGAGATGAAGCTCACCCATCCCAGCAATTATGGTTTGACCTGTTTCTTCATCGGTATATGCTTTAAAGGTTGGGTCTTCTTCTGCAAGCTTTGCAAGCCCAAGTCCCATCTTTTCTTGCCCAGCTTTTGTTTTTGGCTCAATCGCGACTCTGATAACCGGATCTGGAAATTCCATAGATTCAAGAATAACCGGATGTTTCTCATCACAAAGCGTATCACCCGTAGTAGTATTTTTAAGTCCTACTGCAGCAGCAATATCACCCGCATAAACTTTCTCTATATCCTGTCTATGATTTGAATGCATCTGAAGAATTCTTCCTATTCTTTCTCTATTGTCTTTAGTGGAGTTATAGACCATTGAACCGGCTTCTATTGTACCCGAATAAACTCTAAAGAAACAAAGTTTTCCCACAAAAGGATCCGTTGCAATTTTAAAGGCAAGCGCTGAGAAAGGCTCCTCGTCTGATGATGGTCTCTCAACCTCTTCATCAGTATCTGGATTAACACCTTTAATAGCAGGTACATCCGTAGGAGAAGGCATATAATCAACAATAGCATCTAAAAGTTTTTGAACACCTTTATTTCTGTAAGAAGTTCCACAAGTAACCGGAACCATCTCATTTGCTATAGTTGCTATTCTTATACACTTTTTAATTTCATCTACAGTTATTTCTTCACCTTCAAGATATTTCTCCATAACTCTATCGTCAAATTCAGAGATATGTTCAAGCATATCAGCGTGATATTGCTCTGCTTCATCTTTCATATCTTCCGGTATTTCTTCTACTTTAATGTCTCTTCCAAGATCATCATAGTAGACATAAGCTTTCATTTCAACTAAGTCAATAATTCCTTTAAATGTATCCTCTGAACCAATAGGAAGTTGAATCGGTACAGCGTTACAATGAAGACGTTCCTTCATCATTTTTACAACATTGTAAAAATCAGCGCCCATAATATCCATCTTATTGACGTAAGCCATTCTTGGAACTCCATATTTATCAGCCTGACGCCAAACAGTCTCAGATTGAGGCTCCACACCGCCTTTAGCACAAAGAACAGTTACAGAACCATCAAGGACTCTTAACGAACGCTCAACTTCAACCGTAAAGTCAACATGGCCGGGAGTATCAATTATGTTAATACGATGTTTTTTCCAAAAACAAGTCGTAGCAGCAGAGGTGATTGTAATTCCACGCTCTTGCTCTTGAACCATCCAGTCCATTGTTGCGGCACCATCATGCGTTTCGCCAATTTTATGATTTATACCTGTGTAAAACAAAATACGTTCAGTCGTAGTTGTTTTACCAGCATCAATATGAGCCATTATTCCAATGTTTCTTGTCATTTCAAGCGAAACTTTTCTTGGCATAGTATCCTCCTTTTCTTAATTTTATATTTTAAATCCAAAAAATCATCTGCTCACGCAAAATTTACTTCTTGATAAAATTTCAGTAAAAAATCCGAAAGCAGAAATTTTTCAGATAACAAAAACTACCATCTGTAATGTGCAAAAGCTTTATTAGCCTCAGCCATTTTATGAGTATCTTCACGTTTTTTAACAGCAGCACCGGACTCATTTATAGCGTCAAGAATCTCACCAGCAAGTCTTTCGATCATTGTTCTTTCGGAACGCAATCTTGAATATCTTGTAAGCCATCTTAGTCCCAATGTTTGCCTTCTGTCTGCTCTTACCTCAATCGGAACCTGATAAGTAGCACCACCAACTCTTCTAGCTTTAACTTCCAAAGTTGGCATTATATTTTCCATTGCTTGTTCAAAAACCTCTATGGGTTCTCTACCTGTTTTATTATTGATAATTTCAAACGCTTTATACACTATTCTCTGAGCTACTCCTCTTTTACCATCTAACATTATGTTATTGATAAGACGAGTCACCAACTTTGAATTATAAAGCGGATCTGGTAAAACATCACGTTTAGGAACATTACCTCTTCTTGGCATATGTCTTCCCTCCTTCACAATTAATGATATCATAGGTACTCGAAAGTAACTAAGCTTTCGCCCGCCACCACAGAGGCATTTATATAAAACGCTTCCGCATTGTGGTTTAAATGCAAAGCTCATAAATTCTTTTTATAACCTATTTTTTTGCCGCACTAGCTTTAGGACGTTTAGCACCGTATTTGGAACGAGCTTGCATACGTTTTGCAACACCTTGAGCATCAAGAGTACCTCTAACAATGTGATAACGCACACCAGGCAAGTCCTTAACACGTCCACCACGAATCAAAACAACGCTGTGCTCTTGTAGATTATGTCCGATTCCGGGAATATAAGACGTCACTTCCAAACCATTCGAAAGACGAACCCTAGCAATTTTTCTTAAAGCAGAGTTAGGTTTCTTAGGCGTAGCAGTCTTAACAGCAGTACAAACTCCCCTCTTTTGAGGTGAATTTTGATCAATTGCTTCTCTCTTTTTGGAATTCCATCCCTTTAAAAGAGCAGGAGCTTTAGCCTTTCTTTCTTGGCTTTTCCTTCCCTTACGAACCAGTTGGTTAAATGTTGGCATATTACACCTCCTCAGTTTTTTACTATCACACAAACCTTAATTTATGTAACGATTAATTTTACCATTCCGATATTATACTTGTCAATATATAAATCATACAATTTTACACTGATTTTTTTGTTACAAACTTAAATGCAACATCACTAAATATTTCATACAAAAAATATGATGTTTAAAATTTTTTACAGAAAAATTATCAATCACATTTTAAATCTTTGTTACAACATCTTACTATGTCTTATGTCGGACGCAAATGAAAATTGCTACTCAAGCTTAATTTTAACCATTTTCAAAGAGCCAATCTGTACGTATTTATATCTCCCTTAATAACAAAATTACCAAAAATTTTCCCACTGGCATCACGTTCAAAATGCACACTGGAAATCATCCCGGGAGTTATTATATGTCCCACAGCATTTTCCAGCGAGTCACGAAACAAAATAATAAATGCTTCTCTCTGAATAAGCTTTGTTTCTTTTTCCGCCATTCCTTGTAAAGCATTCATATATTCAATTAGAAGGCCTCCTGCTCGTTTGAATAAAAATTCAATCATTTTAGCCCCATCTTTCGAAGGAACAAACGATTGTTTATTACTCTTTCTTTCAAATTGAGACGTATAACTTTTTTTGAGTTTAAGCAATGTCTTTCTTGTTGATTTAGAAATTCTTGCTTTATAATATGAAGTACCTTCACGACAAATCCTAGCAGAGGGGCGCACAGCGCAAACAAAATTTATTCCCAAAGCAGCAAAACAAATAGAAAACAGTAACAATTTTAAAATTTTATCTCTTATCACAAAAATCACCTCCCAAATAAATTCTATACTAAAATTTTATCATAAATGTGATTTTATTCTCAATCCAAAAAAGAATCAATAAATTAGTGAATATTATATAAATAATTAAAATTTAAAAATACAGTTGATTTTTTAAAGAAATTAAGATATAACTAAAACAGCGTTAAAAAGTTTAATTCAGGAGTGATAATATGACATCGACAATACACAGTATGGGTATTAATGGAATAGAAGCATTTACAGTAATGATAGAGTCAGATATCTCGGCAGGACTACCGTCATGTGATATTGTAGGCTTACCTGATGCATCTGTTAAAGAATCTAAAAACAGAGTTAGATCCGCTCTAAAAAATTCCGGTTTAATTTTTCCACTGGCAAAAATTACAATAAATCTTGCCCCTGCAGATGTTAAAAAAATAGGTTCAATTTATGATCTTCCCATACTAGTTTCACTCCTAAAAAGCAATGGACAAATATCCTCTGTTCCAGAACAATCGGTATTCATAGGGGAATTGTCCCTTAGCGGAGAACTTTGTTCCATTAAAGGCGTGTTGCCAATGGCAATACACGCAAAACAGTGTGGATTTAAAAACATATTCTTACCAGAAAGCAACGCCTCTGAAGCTGCTGCAATAACGGGAATAAATATCTATCCACTAAAAAATGTTAAACAATTATATAAATTTTTAAAAAATGAAGAATCTATTAAAATTCAACCTCCAACCATAATCAAAGAGAAAAAAGCAGTACATAAACTCGATTTTTGCCAAGTAAAAGGTCAATACAAAGCAAAAAGGGCCTTGGAAATAGCTGCTGCAGGAAATCATAATGTATTACTCATAGGTCCTCCTGGATCAGGTAAAAGTATGCTATCCAAAAGAATACCCTCTATTTTACCTTCCATGACATTTGACGAAGTAATAGAAACAACAAAAATTCATTCAATTGCAGGTATGATTCATTCAGAGTCTCCACTTGTGTGTGAACGCCCATTTAGATCTCCCCACCATACCATATCTGCTGTAGGACTTTCAGGCGGCGGGAGCATGCCTCACCCCGGAGAAATTTCGCTTGCTCACAAAGGCGTTTTGTTCTTAGATGAATTAACAGAATTTTCTAGGAGCACAATGGAAACACTTCGTCAGCCTCTGGAAGAAGGACTCATTACTATATCACGTTCTCGCAGCACTTTAACATTTCCATGCGATATAATGCTAGTGGCAGCAATGAATCCTTGCCCGTGCGGATATTTTGGAGATTCTACAAAGCAGTGCGTTTGTTCCCCTACTGCTATCTCCAGGTATCTTGCAAAAATTTCAGGGCCTCTTCTTGACAGAATAGATATTCAAATAGAAGTTCCGCCTGTTGCATTTGAAAATTTATCTTCGGACGAAGAAATAGAAACGTCTGCACAAATTCAAAAACGTGTAGAGCATGCTAGAAAAATCCAAACTGAGCGTTTAAATAAGTGGGAAATTTCATCTAATTCAAAAATACCTACCCACGTTCTCTCCCAAGCATGTCAACTTACTCCTGAAGCTAAAGAAATGTTAAGCAAAGCATTTGAAATAATGGGCCTTTCAGCACGTGGATATGACAAAATATTAAAAATATCCCGTACAATTGCAGATTTAGCCGATTCAAAAGCAGTAGATAAAATTCATATTGCCGAAGCATTGCAGTACAGGAGTTTAGACAGAAAATATTGGAAACGAGGCGGATAGAACACACCCTAGTTTCCAATTAAAATTCAGTATTAAAATATTAAAGTTGTATTTTATCATTTTGTTTTGTATAAAACTTTACAATTTTTTTGAATTCACTCATTATAGAAAACGTACCAAATACAACTCCAATGTCAGCACAGTTGCATTCAACCTGTGCTTTTTTAAACGCCTCTAATGCACTTTTACAGGAGAATACATTTTTATTATACTTTGCTATTATACTTTTTAATTCTTCTGAAGAAAGTGAGCGTTCGCAATTAGCTGATATTACATATATTCTTTCAAAAATAGGTGTTATCAAAGACATCATTTTTTCTACGTCTTTATCCTTAAATACAGAAATCACAGCAAAAAAATTTCTTTTATTAAATTTATATTTTAAGTATTTTAAAAGGTAAGAAACTCCCGACGGATTATGACATGCATCAAAAATCCACATAGGTTTTTTACCAAAGCATTCCATCCGACACGGTATTTTTAAATTTTTAAACCCTGAGACTACGTTATCCATAGAAATTTTTAGACTTGAATTTAAAATTTCAAGAGTCGCTAAAGCGGTAGCAACATTACTTTTTTGATATAAACCATGGATAGGAACAACAACTTTTTCCCCTCTATATTCAAACGAAATACCAGAGTCAATATTTTCTGAAAAATTTTTTAAAGCTTTAGAATCTGCTATCTTAACATTACTCTTAAGCTTATTTGAAATATCACAAATAACGTCACTAACAATTTTTTCTTGATTTTCACCAAGAACCACAGGGCATCCTTGTTTTATAATACCAGCTTTTTCAAAAGAAATTTCACTCAAAGTATTTCCTAACACATTGGTGTGATCAAACGAAATTGAAGTTATTACACTACACATGGGTGATTTTATTACATTCGTAGCATCAAATCTCCCGCCCATACCGGTCTCAAGTACAACAATATCACATTTACAGTCACTAAAATATTTAAATCCTATCGCAGTAACAAGTTCAAATTCAGTAATAGGATTATCATCAAAAAATTTATCTTCTGTGTAAGGTCTAATAACATCAATTAAATTACATAACTTTTTTTTAGATATTTTTTGACCATTGATTTGAATACGTTCTCGAAAGTCTGAAATTGATGGTGAAATAAAAAGGCCAGTTTTTAAACCTGCAGTTTTAAAAATTGAAGATAACGTATAGCAAACAGAACCCTTACCATTTGTTCCGGCCACGTGTACAAATCTAATTTTTTCTTGTGGATTACCAAGTAAATCCATTAATTTTTTTATTCTCTCTAATCCTAATTTAGATCCAAATTTTAATTTAGAGTCTATAAATTTTTTTGCATCACAGTAATTCAAAATTTTCACCTCTGACAATTTGGAACGTTTCTTCACTCAAACATGGCAATACATTCTTGCAAAAAATGCCGTACAAATCACTAAATTTACATTCCTGGTCAAAAAAATTTTTGGCATCAACACCTAGCCTAATTATTTCCTTTCGCTTAGTAACAATAGGAACTTTTGATAAAGCTTTACAAACTTTTAGAACTTCAAACCCTTTTTCGTTACTACCTAAAACTTTGATATAAGGTATGTTTATATTCTGAAGTTCAGTAGTTATGCCTAAAAAAGCTAATAAAATAATTCTTTTAATTCTAGACATAGTATATCGTTTAGACTTTATTCCAAAACAAAGTTGTTCAAAATTACATGAATTTTTTATACTCTCAGCAATCTTATTTTCTAAACCTTCCGTTACGTCAGAAATATTTTTAAAAAAACTAGCTGATTTCGTTCTGAGAAATGCCAAAATTGCTCTTTCTGCATTCTCTGTAAACGCTAAAAAATTATAATTTTTTTTGATAATATCAAAACATTTTTCACTTAAAAAATTATTTTTTTCGAAAATCCCCTTTTTTATCATAGAGCGAATTTTTGCAGCTGATATTAAATCCCCTTCTCTAGAGTGCTCAACACGTTTAATAGTAATAGGTTTAATATTTGAGCGAGTAAAATTCAAAGCATTCAAATATTCCACACCTAAATTATTATTTGGATATTTTACCAATTTTGACACCGCATAACCCAATTCTTCACTAATTGCTTCTTCGCGCGCCTTTGCAAAATTAATACCTGAAGAAATTTTTCTTTTTAATATCTGGGAAAATTTTTCTTTCGAAACAACATTTGAAATTTGTGTTAAAAGAGACATGTCTCCACATTCGCTACCAAAAACTAGATAGTCAACACACCCCAACATATTCATAATTTCAATAGCACTAAAAGCATACCTTTGTGCAGAAGAAATAGCCCGAACCGTAGGCATTTCCACAACTAAATCTACGCCGTGTGCAAGCGCCATCTCAGTACGAGCTTTTTTAGACAAAATAGCAGGCTCACCACGCTGAACATAATTTCCACTCATGACTGCTACGAGATGAGTAACCCCACATTTTTTCGTCTCTTTAACAATATATTCATGACCTCTATGAAAAGGATTAAACTCTGTTGTTATTGCACCAATTTTCACGGTAAACCTCTAACAAGTGTATGCAATAATTGACGTGATCAGGCCGCCAAGTGTAAGTATGGCAGCAACAACTGCAACAAATTTAATAAAATATTTTCTACCTCTGTGTGATCTCTTCATATTTTATTCTCCCTTTTTTAATTTTTATTCCTACATAATAATATTGTAACATATTTTCACGTATTAGTAAAGAGGTGAGGTGAAAAAATTTGAAAAATGACTTTAGTGCAGATTCTCCTATTACAAACTCAAATTCATCCGAAAAGCATCAGTCATTAAACATCACAATCATAAGAATATTAACATGTGCAATTTTACTCTGCTCCATAATGTTCATAAAATCAAGTAGGCCATGCCAATATGAATCCATAAAATTTTGGTACCAAAATAATTTTTGCACAGAGAAATTTGACAAAGAATACGCATGTCATCTTTCACAATCTATAGTGCAAAAATTAAAAAACACATCAAAATTTATTGAAACAAATCTAAAACAGATTCAAAAATAACTCACTCACATTATCTTTTGACTTTCTAAATTACAAATTAACTTCCTGCATTCTAAAGTTACATCAAGATTTTTATCAATAGAATCGCAAAACATTTTAGTTAAATTTTTAATTATTCCATGAAGCGATTTGTCATCTTTTAAATAATTACTCACATCGTCATAACTTACATATGGGTTAAGCTTATTTAAACAAAACGGTTTTTTGGATTCATAATCTTTTAATTTTTTTTTTAATTCGTTCCACTCAATCGCCATATTATGTAAATTTTCATGTTCTATGTTGCACATTTCCATCCCCTTTGCACCGTTACCAACAAAAATTATACACATAGCCATCAAAACAGTACACAACACCAAATAAAATTTTGATTTATTCATTTGTTCTCTCATACCTCACAAAACTAAATTAAATACTACTATATAATACAATATATTTTTAACTTGGTCAACAATTTAATTTAAAATATTTCAATTTATTTTGAATAATATCAATTACTATAATTTTACAATTATTTATATTCTCATATTACATTTTAAATTTTTTATAACAATAAATTAAAAATTAAATATAAAAAATTTTCTGGAGGACGTATTCGTATGAATGTTGTAACAAAAAAAAAGATAGTCTGCTTTTCTTCTGATATATTGGCTGCTTTTTCAATTTCAATTGCATTCATGTGTTTAGCTATAAAAATAAAAAATTTATCGGATAAGCCATATTTAAATAAAATCAATCTATTTGCAGCTGAATCAATAATTTCCAATCCGCTTTCCATCACAAATCTAAAAAAATATTCATTTTTCAAAAAATGCAAAAGTAATATACCAGAGTTTACAGCAGATACTAATAGCGTACAACTACAAAACGAACCTCTAGTTAATCCGCAAACACATAGTAACAAAAATTTGCTGCCAAACGAAACTTCAAAACAAGCAACAGAAGAAACTCATGTCCCTGGCGAAAAAAAATATAAAATAATCGAAAGTTATTTTGGAAAAGGAGGTACAAAATGCGAAAATTTTTATATTAAAAATTCTACAAATCAAAATTTGAATTTTACTGATTTATTGCATCAGAAAGCAAATATAAAAATAACAAAAACTTCAAAACCACAAGTACTAATTTTTCACACTCATACGTCAGAATCTTACATGTTCAACGATCAAGGATTTTTTTATGAAAGTTTTTATCCAAGATCACTGAATAATTCAAAAAACGTTATAAAAGTAGGTGACGCCATAACAGAAAAATTAAATAGTCATAATATACAAACTATTCACGATACAACTTATCATGACAATCCAACATACAACGGTTCCTATTCAAGAGCTTCTAAAACCATTAGAAAAAATTTAGAAAAAAATCCATCAATACAGGTTGTAATTGATATTCACAGAGATAGTTTGGGTAATCGCGAAACTGGAAAAATAAAGCCAACATTTAAATACGAAAATAAAAAAGCAGCTCAAATGATGATAGTTTCTGGATGCGATTCAGATGGAAGCTTAGGATTTCCAGATTGGATCAAAAACTTAAGGCTTGCACTAAAAATTCAAAAATATTGCGAAACCATGTTTCCAGGAATAACAAGGCCCTTACATTTTGCAAATGTGAAATACAATGAGCACATTACACCTGGTTCATTGCTTATAGAAGTCGGCAGCGATGTAAACACACTAGAAGAAGCCACAAACACGGGCACTTTAATAGGAGAAGCACTAGCAAAACTTTTTGAAGATTTAAAAGAATAAGGAGTTGCAAAAAAATGAAAAAAAATAAAAATTTAAAATTGTTTTTAATTTCTATGCTTTCAACTACCTATATCCTTGCATTAATCACAGGATTTATAACAATTGAAAAAAGCGCACAAAAAATCATAAACAAAAATGCAACAAACATTTTAGACTACAGCATAGAAAACGGAAAAATAAAAATAGTAAAATTTAATTTAATGGGTAAAGATTTAATTTTAAATTTTTAAAAATTGTGATACAATGTACTTTGTAGGTTTTAAAAAGATTACAAACAACAGAAGAGAGAAGGGATTTAAAAGTGACACTAAAAAATAATTTACTTAAAAACTCCTTTATTGCTCTTTTCGTTTTTACCATATGTAGCGCTGGTTTGTTTTGTGTGTCAGCGCAAGAAGATGTTACTACGAATGAATCGTCAAATGAAATTTCTGATTCCTCTAATCAACAAAAAAATGAATCTACACCTCCTCCGCCAAAACAATCTAACAAAGATAACATTACTAAATCTGAAGAAAACGTAAAAAAAGAATCTGAAAATAACAATCAAAAAGAAAAATCTAAAAATCAGTCCGCTAAAAAAAGTTCCATAGAATTAATTCCAGAAGGCGATAACAGCGACATAGATTCAACGAAGGAACAAAAAATTGAGTCTATTGAATCTAATGAAAATGATTTAAATTTAGATTTACCAGAAGTAAATGATTCTGAAATTGAAACAAAACCATCGACCATTGCAAATTTTTTTATTAAAAATACTACTCCAAATATAATAAAAACAATTATTGCATGGATATTTATTTTAGGCGGAATTTTAATCATTATCAAAAGCATTGTTTCTAGTTTTAAAACATCAAAAAAATATACTCCTTCAAGAAATTCAAAACACACACAAAGAAAAAACAACCATTATAATCTAAAAATATAATAATTTATTTTGTGAAGAGGTAATACAATGAAAAGCAGCAATATAAAGAATTTAAACAACGTTAAAAAAATTTACTTTATAGGAATTGGAGGTTCCGGCATGTTCCCTTTAGCCGGAATCCTTCACAAAGAAGGTTTTGAAGTTTCCGGATCAGATATATATGAATCGGACACGCTAGAAAAGGTCAGAAAATTAGGAATAATAGTAAATTTAAAACAAGAGGGAAAAAACATATCAAATCAAGACCTTGTTGTTTTTTCTGCTGCCATAAAAGAAAACAATCCAGAAATAGTTGCAGCAAAAAATAAAAATATACCCATAATAGAAAGAAGTGTAATGCTTGGCATAATTTTTAATCAATATAAAAATTCCATAGGTGTATCAGGTACACATGGTAAAACAACAACAACATCAATGATCACCTCTGCACTGCTTGATTCAAACCAAGACATTACATCAATAATTGGAGGAACTTTGCCTAAAATTAATTCAAACAGTCGCCTTGGAAAATCAGATATAATTGTAACCGAAGCTTGCGAATACGTAGACAGCTTTTTACAATTGAATCCTAAAATATCCGTAATAACCAACATAGAAGCGGATCATCTTGACTATTTCGGATCACTGGAAAATATAAAAAAATCTTTTAGACAATTTGCTTTACAAACTTCAAACCTCATAGTCGCAAATGGTGACGATGCCAATGTTACAGATACCCTAAAAAACATAAATCACGCAAAAATTGTTTTTTTTGGAAAATCTGAAAAAAATGATTATTATCCTAAAAACGTAATTTTTAATACATCACAATGCGCTAATTTTGATATCTACAATAAAAAAACAAAATTAGCTCATATTTCACTAAGTGTCCCCGGCGTACACAATTTATACAATGCACTAGCATCTTTTGCAGTATGTGATGCTCTGAAAATAAACCACGATGTTATATCAAGAGGATTAAAAAATTTTTCTGGAGTTCACAGAAGGTTTGAAAAATTATGCGAAATTAATGGAGTTACAGTTGTTGATGATTTTGCACACCATCCCACTGAAATAGCAACTACGCTAACTGCTGCATCAAAAATGAATTTTCGAAAAGTTTGGGCAATTTTTCAACCTCATACGTTTTCTAGAACTTATACACTTATGGAAGATTTCGCCAAAGCACTCTCAATTCCTCAGGTAACTATAATCTCTGATATATTACCAGTAAGAGAAACAAATGTCTATGGAATATCTTCAAAAAATTTAGTTGAAAAAATACCAGGATCACTTTACATTCCAACATTTGAAGAAATAACCGACTATATATGCCAAAATGTTCGCCAAGGTGATTTAGTTATAACTTTAGGTGGTGGCAATATTTACAAATGTGCAAATATGATTGCGAAAAAAATGTCCCATAAATTATCTTGATATTGGTTTAAAATAAATATATCATGTTAGTACATTATCGAAAGATAAAATTTTAAACAGAAGGAAGTCATAAAATGTCTATATCATTCGAAAACAGCAATACAAAAATTAATTTAATGAAAGCTTTTGCAGGTGAAAGTCAAGCAAGAAATCGCTACACGTTTGCAGCATCTCAAGCAAAAAAGGAAGGCCTTGCCGTTATTGAAAAATTATTCACTTTTACAGCGAATCAAGAAAAAGAGCATGCTAAACTTTTTTATAAAAAACTTGCTCCCTTGTATGGAAAAACAGTACATATCGAATCTGATTATCCGGTAGATATTTATAATAACTCACTCGATTTACTAAAGTGTGCGCAAAACAATGAATATGAAGAATACAACAATGTATATAAATCATTTGGAGAAGAAGCAAAAAGCGAAGGCTTTTTTGAAATTTCTGAAATTTTTTTCAAAGTAGCTAAAATAGAAAAAGTTCATGGAGAAAGATTTGAAAAATTTATAAAACATATTGAAAACAAAACTTTATTTGAATCAGAAAGAGAAGAACGTTGGATTTGCTTGAATTGCGGAGAAATCGTAACAAGTAAAAAAGCTCCAGATATCTGTAAAGTTTGTGAACACCCGATTGGCTATCAAATAAGAGAAAACTGGATTGCTTTATAATACAAAAAATATTGACAACAAAAAAAGTTATAGCTACCTATTCAAAGATCGGTAGCTATAACTTTTTGTTACTTATATTACATCATTATTCCATTGCGTTATAAAGTTCATCGTAATTTTCTCCATATGATGAGAGATTTGATAAAGCTTTATAAATCTTTCGATATACATCTGAGCGTTGCCTTTGTAAAGGTCCGCCCCTGCCATTGGCTAATATTTTCAAAAAATCCAAAGAAGATTTACCCTCTCCCTCAATCATTCTTTCAGGATCAGCTCCATGCTCCAAAGCACAAATAATCATATCCGTTTGCGCAAACCCAGACGCTACATACAAAAGATTATCGGGATTCACATTAAACTTCTCTAACAACGTATTTACCAGTCCTGTAGCACTCCTTGTTAAATTGTGTTCATTTTTCCAACAATTAAATAGAGCTTGGTCTAAAAGGCCTACTGGAGGTAATCCCCCTTCCCTAATACTTAATTCTGAAAAATATCTAACAACTTCTTCACTCAAGTTACCGTTTACATCACGCGTCCCTAAATAGTACCCGAAAAAATCACTATTTCTATGCGCGAAAGTTTCAACATCAATACAACGCTCAAATGTATTTGTTTCCAATTTTAATCCAAATTTTAAAACATCATTTTTAATTAAATAAACAACCGCATCATTAAAATTTCTCCTCATAAGATATGCCATCATCTGTGGTATTTTATTTCTGGCAGAAGAATCAGTCATAGCACCATACATAGCACCATAAATATACTTACATTCGCTAAATATCATATATTTGAGTATAGAATAATATCCTTTTGAAGCTGCAGTTGTAATCATATCACTAATATGCCTATTACTATTATCAGGTTTACATCCAACATACAAAAACTTTTCTTTTTCATAACTATTAATTTTATAGTAACGATTTACAATATATTTTACTATATCTTCGTTATTATTTTTTGCTGCAATTGTTAAGGCAGTCTCTCCGTCACCCGAAGTTTCACTCAAATCTTTTATTGGATCTTCACTGTGACTTAACAAATATTTTATACCGTTTAGATTACCTTCTTCTGCAGCTTGCATAAGCGTTCCATCATATGCCGGCACACTCATACCGCATCCAGCATTAACATACAACTGATTGCACATCATAGCCCCAGATAATATGCATAAGCTTAAAAGTGTTTTTGATACCATTTTTTTCATACACTATTCCTCCTGATTTAAAACAATCAAATAAAATTTTACATACACGTATTCTACTTTTTCATTTAGATCTTTACAATTCTAATATATACCAAATTTTTTCAATTTTTTTTAATTTTTAAATATAAATTTATCATAATTCATAATCGTATTTAAATTTCACATTATAATATTGGAAAAATATTAGTAATCCACGTACAATATTTAATCCATTTTCACCTATTTTCCACATCAATATTTTTAAATTTGAAAATTGCAATAATAACTTTAATACTAAAAACAAACCAAATAATAATTACAATAAAAAATTTATCGATTCTCACAACTTTATTTTATATAAAAAAACACGATTCTTGTTAAATATTACTTTTTAATTTTCTCTTTTAAAGGCGAGACTGTTGCCAAAGCTCTCTTTAAAATATCAACACATTCAGAAGATTTGTGCATCAAAGCATTTCTAAATTTTTCATTCCCCCGTTTATTACTCTGCAAAAATTTTTTTCTTAATTTTTCAGCATCTTCAGGCCATTCATCATTTAAAAACGCACTCCTAACAAGCTTTCCTGCACTTCTAATCATTTCAGAAATAAATACACCACACATTAAAGCAGCTACATCTTTATAAGTAATTTTAAAAGCTTTGCCCCTATATCCTTTGCAATATTCAACTTGTGTATCTATATTATTGATTGCTGTATTATCCATATGATCACGCATAACATCGTATATGTTTTTACAAATATCTCCCTCCAAATTAAATGTAAAATCCTCTTTGATTTCACAACTAAGAAAATTACTTATTTCTTCTATCAATTTGTTTTTATTTTTAAAATTATTAATAGCACTGAGCAAAAAATCATATGTCCCAGCCTGCGCAGAAACACCATTTACTACTGCACAATAATTGTTGTTACTCATAAAACGCAAATTACAATCACCAAACGGTGTAAAAATTTTAAATAACTCTTTTATTTCTTTAGCTGATATAATTTGCGCAATTACTTCGCTGATATATCTAACATTGTTTTCAGTACAAAATGCTTTATTTATTGATATTTCTTTTTTAATAACATTACACGTTTCAATAGAATCACACAAAATTTTTCTTGTTTGACTAGTTACACTAGGCGAATTTAACTTATTTGATTTTGATAAAATTTTACTTTTTTTTGGAGTATTAAATTTTCCACTTAACATACCTGATTTAAATTCATTTACACTGACTTTTTTACTTTTTTTATTAATCAATGTTTTTTTATAACCTCGTTTTCTTTTGCTGCATGGCATATTTAAACACTCCTCACTTTAAATATTTTTCAAAGCAGTCAAAAATATTAAATTATTTAATTTAATAACATCGCTTTCTGAAAATTTATTTTTGTTTTTATTCAAAGCTCTCATATATTTTCGTATTTTCAATTTCGCAGAATTACTTTTTATACGTTTATATGTAATTGTTTTTAAATAAGCTATCACCTTAGGGACTTCTTCTTTTTTTGCACTATTTAACAATTCTGGAGTTAAAAAATGTTTCTCCCAGATAATATGGTGATTATTTCCTCTACAAATTTTTACAATTGTACAAAAGCCCCAAACATTAACGTCTAAAAACAAATGATACGCTTTTGTACTTGGAATAAAAAGAATACTCAAAATTAAAATTACAAAAAATCTTTTTAAATATTTAAACATCAATTTACACACCTCAACATAATAAATTTACATAAACATATTAAGCCACAATATCAAAAATATTGCAATAAAAAAACGGCGATCATACAATCACCTTAAAATATAATCATTTAAAATTTTTTTATGTTTCCACCACATCTAAATACCATCTCTAAATTACAACTACACAAAAATAGTATTTAAAACTGTTAAAAAACCTACTCCTGGTACACCCAAAAGTGCAGCAATGCCAAGACTTAAAAAATTTATAGGTATAGTTATTCCAGTAAAATTTTCCATAAACATAAGCGCTACTAGACTCACTATACCACTTAATGATAAACACAAAGATTTAAAAAAAGGTCTTGGCTTTTTGGCTAATAAATTAAGTATAAAAAGTATCGTAAAAATCGAAATAGGCATAAACGCCATTAAACATTTGCTCATACCTCAGCACTCCTAAGAAATTTTATTCAACCTAATCTTGTTCATAAAATATCTATATTTGGCACTCAAAACCTCCCTTTGATGTATACAAGCATCAATTAAATCATTATCATTTTCCATTTGAAACCAGTTATTTGTTTGATCCATTTCAAAGCATATGTTTTTTATTTCTTCAATAATTTTATTTCTACTCTCTTCCCTTCTTTTGTTTATCTGTTTCTTTTTTAGTGTTTCAAACAATTTAATCATGATAAAATCTTGTCCTTTATGAGAAATTTTAAATCATTACAATATTTTATAATGGTCATATATAGAAAAAATATTCAAAAAATTGAATTTTATGATAAACAATAAATTTATATGCCACCAACACACAAAATATTTATCAATTATCTGGTATATCCAGAATAATGCTCAAAAATCCTTTTATTACTTTTTACTGTTTATGTCACCAAAATTTTTTAAAAACCACATCATTCGTCATGGGATAAAATTCATTATACTTCTACATTTTTTATTTTCATCTGTCTCTATATTTATTTTCACCTGTATAACACTACAAGTTGTTCTGAAGAGCAACCGTAAAAAATAAAAACATCTAAAAATTTTATACATTTTTAAAAACTAACATCACAATCTTTCAGACGAAGTATAATCGATTTAAAAATTTTGGGAATTTTAAGCTTCTTCACATAAAAAATCAAAACAAAATGCAAACCATAAAGAAAAAACTACCTGTTCAAATTTAATTAAACAGATAGCTTTTCTTAGTTCGAGTCAGTTTTTATAATGTTGCTCTTTTATTAGTCAGTCCACTCATCGGAGTCTGTTTCAGGCTCCTCACTATCTTGCATTGCAACATGGCGCCCTTTTAAAGCATTCCTTAATAGTGTAGTCATGTCAGTAACTGCTGTATCTGTATTTGCACCTACACTGTTATCTTTTGGAGGTGTTTTACGCAGCGTCGCTTTCTTTTCATTTATTTCATCTGCAAGTGTGCTCGTACTACCGGGTGTCGAGGACATTTGTGCTGCTGGAGCTGATGGTGCTGGGGGGGCTGGTGGTGCTGAAGGAGCCGCTGGTGCTTGAGGGGCTTGGGGCGCTGGTGGTGCCGGTGGTATTTCAGAATTTGAATTCACCGAAGATGGTGTTTCTGGAGTTGATGGCGCTGGAGGCGCCGCTGGCGTTGAAGATGTTTGAGGCGCTGGCGCTACTGGAGGTCTCGTTTGGGGCGCCGCTGGCGCTGAAGGTGTTTGAGGCGCTGATACTGAAGACACATCCACTGGAGGCGTTACTTGCCCTGAAGACGTTTGGCGCGTTGCTTCCTCCACTGAAGATGGGCTCGGGTTCGGAGGAAGTACACGGCCTTGAGTAGGCAATGGCATTCGTGCACGAGTTCCTGTTTGAATTGATCCATTGGGGCCACTCGCGTGGTTTGGTTGCTGTCTCGCTGCTCCTCTCTTTGGCAACGGTGGCGCTGATGCAACTGCAGATCTATCTGGTACCGGTGGTGGCGCTGGTGCACGATTTCTTGTTTGAGTTGCTGGTCGTCTCGCTGACAACGGTGTCGGAATCTTTTTATATAATTCAATTAAACCACCAACCAAACCTTGTGCGTGCTTAGGAATAGTACTCCGTGTATCTTCAAAATTCTTAATAAATCTACCTAATGTTTCATAATTATTAAAAGGTGTACTATCATCCAGATTGGCATATTCCATATAATAGCTTACTATTTTTGCTATATCATTATACAAGTCCTTCGTAGATTTATTAACGTTATATGACATGATATCTTTACATACTAGGTTGTGCACTGCTTTTAAATCCTCAAATTTTCCTTTGATATTATTAATATTATTAATTTTTTCAGTTGCCTTTTTAAAATTTTCTAACAATATTTTTTCTTCCTTACTAAGATCAAGTGGCGAAATATTTTTATATAATTCAATTAAACCATCAACCAAATCTCGTGCGCTCTTAGGAATAGCTGCCCATTCCTTTGTAACGTTACGACCTTTTTTAAAATTACTAATAAATGCTTCTAATGCTTCATAAATATTAATATTACCCAGCCGCTTGGCATACTTCTCATAACAACCTAATGTTTGCGATATATCAGTACACAAATCCCGCATCTGTTTATCAACTGCACATGGAGCGGTACCACGCATTTGGTTGTGAGTTGTTTCTAATTGGCCACAAATTTTCTTACTATGAATTTCTTTTTTGATATCTTCAATATCGTTAATTTTTTTTATGCTGTCAGCCATTTTTTCAAAATTGTCTGTCAATTTTTTTTCTTTTTCACTATTAGTAATCGGAACATGGTTAAGAGTAGCACTTTTTTCCTTCTCTTGAGAAAAATAAGACAACGGGCGGTGATGCTGTTGTGGTAACGTTGCACCTCTATTCGGCAATGCACGAGCACCTGATTTATTTGTAATTGTTTCATTATGCACCTTCGCGAAGTTCTTAAACATTCCTGCTCCACCAGTTGTGCCAACGTGCACACTCTGTCTAGGTGCAGTACCATTTTTCTCCGCAGGAGCAGCAGTTGTATGATTTGTCGTTTGTTTAGGATTTGTCGCTTGTTTAGGTGTAACGTCCTTTTTCCCCGCAGGAGCAGCATGTACACCACCATTCCCTGACAACGCAGGCGCTTTTTCAGTTTTCGATGTGTTAGAGAGTTTGCTTTCATTTTTAGGTGTACCGGTAACTTCATCTAACGCATTAAGTTCTTCTTCAGTTAGTTTTGTTGTCTGTTTTTGTTCCGATAACACCTCAGTTTCTAATCCATCTGCAAGTTTATCAAGATCACTTAGGTCCACAAAATCATTTGTTGCGCTACTAGGTGATTTAAAATCACGTTTTCCACTTGTAGCACTTGTATGTTCTGCGCCCCCTTCTGCATGGTGCTGAGATACTTTAACCGGTTCTGCTGTCTTATTCTGTCCCGGTAACGCCTTCGAGCTTAATTTATTTGCATTTTTATCCGAACCATTCAGCTCCGTAGAACCATTTGTTGCGTCAGTATGTGAGTTAAAATCACTTTTAACACTTGTATGTCTTGCGTCCACTTCCGCATGGTGCTGAAGTGTTTCGTCCGATTTTTTCTTAGTACGAACGGGAGGGGAGGGGGGGCTCTCCTTTCTTTGCTTTTCAAGCATATTTTTATAGGCTTCCAATGGCGTTTGCATTCCTGCAAAACTGTTTTCTTCACTTTTCTTTTCATCTTCTTCACTTAATTTAGATGATGGCACTGACGCTGCTCCTCCATTTAATTCTCGTATGGTATTATTCGAATTTATCATGTTTTTATTTAAATTCACAAGTGCTTTTATAACATTATCGTTTAATATTGAGGCGTGCCACGTTTTTCCATAATTGTCATTTATATATTTTTTCAATTTTTTTTTCAACCCAGGTGCATTTTGTTCACATAAAAAAGTACATTTTCTACCACTGTTATCATTGACGTTATTAATATCAAATGATTTATTGCTTTTTATGAGATTTATACACTCATTATATACTGCTATAACCGCAGTAGTCGGTCCGGTCGCATTAACACTACTTGATCCACTATTTGAATCCTTTGTATCACTGTATGGAATCGTTTCAATACCATTAAAATTATATTCTTTGCTGGCATTCAAAGATCTAGAAGCTTGATCAAATGATTTATTAACTTTTTTTATACCGTCTACTAACTTATTAACATTACCAGTTTTTACTTTTGAAGAAACATTTCTAAGAACATTACCTAATTTAAAATTTTTTATTGAAAATTTCATTTTTACCATCCTTTCGCACTTAATTTAAACTTGAAAAATACACATGTACTTAAATATTGTTTATTTTATATAATAAAATTATACTGCATAAATAATATTTGTCAACAGAATTTATGCACAATATATTAAAAAATTTTTTAACACCTTTAATTTAAGTGTGCTTTGTTATATTCATTTAGATTTATCTATTATTTTTTATAATTATTTATATAAAAAATATATTTTTATATAAAATAAGTAAATTGCAATTTAATCCATTGATTATATTTCACATTACGTGTATAATTACAGTATACTCGCAAAACTTTACCATAATATATACGGAGGACTTAATTTTATGCAAAATCTTTTTGGAAACGAAGCATCTTCTCAGGTTTTCAGTCAAGTTATGTTACTAGTGATAATGATGGTTGGCCTTTACTTTGTAATGCTCCGACCAAATCAAAAAAGAAGAAAAAAAGAAGAAGATATGAGAAAATCTTTAGATATCGGTCACGAAATAACAACTATTGGCGGAATTGTAGGAAAAATTATAAGCATGAAGGAAGATTCCGATACAGTTGTAATTGAAACGGCTTCTGATAAGATAAGGATAAAAAAATGGGCTATAGCAAGTTGTGAAAACATGAAATCTGAGTCTAAATAATTAAAAAAACTCGAACGAATTTTGATTCTGTTCGGGTTTTTTATGCATATATTTAAAATTTTAAAATAATAATTAGTTAACACAAAATTTTTTCAAGGAGAGATATTAATGAGTAAATCCGATAAAAAATCTGTCAACAACACC
Organism: uncultured Eubacteriales bacterium; assembly: GCA_934675165.1. GTDB lineage: Bacteria > Bacillota > Clostridia > Oscillospirales > Acutalibacteraceae > UMGS1491. The sequence goes on along the minus strand of CAKUPP010000011.1, from coordinate 1,082 downwards.
GCCGCTAAACCAATTATAATCGGAACGGTATGTGGCTCAGCTTTATGTACTGCACTCCTAATAGCTACGTCTTTATTTATTTTAAAAAAAGGCTGTATACCATACGAAATTCTTGAAGCTGTTATGTTGATATCAACTGTAATAAGTTCATTTGTTTCAGGGTTTATTGCCGGAAAAATCCACCACAAAAACGGACTCCTATTTGGTACTGCAGCCGGATTTACGCTATTTGTTATAATTTTTTTTGGAGGACTCATAGCAGTAGGTGAGTCAGTATCCTTGCTGACTTTCACAAGAGCTCTTTTAATGATTTCAGCAGGAGGATTTGGCGGAATACTAGGCGTAAATTCACGTAAATTGTAATCTAATACTACAGTTTTTTACATCTCATTTTTTATTTTATTTATTTCATCTATTGGTAACTTTGTTATATTAGAAACCATTTCAACGTCTAATCCATTTTTTAAAGCATTTTTTGCTAGTTCTATTTTTTCGGCTTCTGCACCTTCTGCTCTGCCCTTATTTATACCTTCTTCCATTCCTTCTGCCCTGCCTCTTGCTATACCTATTTTCATTCCTTCTTGTTTACTGGCCAACATTTCGCTGTTATACGCTCTCACGGCATTCTCTCTTTGTTCTGCTCTAACTCTGAGGTCTTCGTCTTGATTAACTTTTAACACTATCTGCGCAGCTTGCTTTACTGCTACATCTGGCATTTCATTAACCATTTTTAACTCCTCCTCTGTCTTCGCATTAAAAAACTCTACCCACTTTGTTATGTTTGGATCACTTGTCTTGGGGTCCGGTTTCTTCATTAAATCTAACGTGTTTACTTCCATTTTGTCTGTAAACGTTGATCCAGATTTTTTATCGTACAGAACATATCTATTGTGTTGACTTTTGCTATCCTTAATCAATATATGATCTGCAGCAATTACTATACTTACTACTTTTTGGATCTTTCCATAGTCCTCGCCAGAACCAATCTGTTCCAATGTCATTTTTGAAAGGTAACACAGTATTCTTTCGCACATATATTTCATTCGCGCTACTTGAATTTCTATATCTATTATCTTTTTATT
>CAKUPP010000010.1 GCA_934675165.1 uncultured Eubacteriales bacterium | reverse complement strand
CACCAAATATTTTTTTGAATACCACGTCATTCGTCGCGGGATAAATCTTATTATGCTTTTGCATTTTTTTATTCTCCTTTATATTTATTTTTTATATCTCATTTTTTATTTTATTTATTTGATCTATCGTTAGCCCTGTTATATCTGCAGCCGTTTGAATACTTATACCATTCTTTATGGCATTTTTTGCCAATTTTATTTTTTCGGCCTCTGCGCCTTCTGCTCTGCCTTCGGCTCTACCTTCAGCTCTACCTTCAGCTCTACCTTCAGCTCTGCCTTCAGCTCTACCTTCAGCTCTGCCTTCTGCTCTGCCTTTTGCTATACCTATTTTCATTCCTTCTTGTTTACTGGCCAACATCTCACTATTATACGCTCTAACAGCATTCTCTCTTTGTTCTGCTCTAACTCTGAGGTCTTCGTCTTGATTAACTTTTAACACTATCTGCGCAGCTTGCTTTACTGCTACATCTGGCATTTCATTAACCATTTTTAACTCCTCCTCTGTCTTCGCATTAAAAAACTCTACCCACTTTGTTATGTTTGGATCGCTTGTCTTGGGGTCCGGTTTCTTCATTAAATCTAATGTGTTTACTTCCATTTTATCTGTAAACGTTGATCCAGATTTTTTATCGTACAAAACATATCTATTGTGTTGACTTTTGCTATCCTTAATTAATATATGATCTGCAGCAATTACTATACTTACTACTTTTTGGATCTTTCCGTAATCTTCTCCGGAACCAATTTGCTCCAATGTCATTTTCGAAAGGTAACACAGTATTCTTTCGCACATATACTTCATTCGCGCTACTTGGATTTCTATATCTATTATCTTCTTATTTTTTGTGCTGATTTTTACATCCAATATTCCAATTTTATCTTCTGTGCTATCTGCTATGTTCAGAAACGGATTCTCTATTTTAAGTAGCTCATACTCTTCTTCTGGTATGTCCAGAATACTGCTCAAGAATCCTTTTATTACTTTTTTATTGTTTATGTCACCAAATATTTTTTTGAATACCACGTCATTCGTCGCGGGATAAATCTTATTATGCTTTTGCATTTTTTTATTCTCCCCTATACTTATCTTTACCTATATAATACTATAAATTATTTTAAAGAGCAACTATCTAAATAGTTTCAACTCATCCTGAGTAAGATCTCTCCATTTACCGGGCGAAAGCATCCCCAATTTTAATGCCCCTATTGATACTCGCTTTAAACGGGCCACACACAAACCTACAGCTTGACACATTTTTCTTATCTGCCTATTTCGCCCCTCCTTTATAGATATCTCCATTACTACACGTCCTTTTTCTTGTGTTAAAACTGTAACACGTGCTGGCTCAGTCGGCCTTGAATCTATTTCCATGCCAACACAAAGTTTCGTAAGTTGCTCTTCATTTATTCCAGGTTTTACCGTAACACGATATGTTTTCCAAATGTTTTTTGAAGGGTGAATAAGATTGTTCGCAAAATCTCCATCATTAGTCATAATGAGTAACCCTTCCGACTCTCTATCCAATCTTCCAACAGGATAAACACGCTCAGGTATATCCTTTACTAAATCAGCAACACACTTTCTACCACGTTCATCACTCATTGTTGTAACATAGCCACGCGGTTTATTTAGCATTATGTAATGCTTTTTTTGAATTGTATATTGAATTTTTTTATCTTTAAGTGTTATAACATCTTCCACCAATGAAACTCTATCACCTAATTTTGCACATCTACCATTTATTTTCACTTCTCCCAATTTTATATATTCTTCACACTTTCTACGTGAACCCATCCCACACAACGATAAATATTTTTGTAATACCATTTTTTCTTGCATTTTTTTATTTCCTCTCAATTTTTTATTTCCCACCAAGGCATTTTCTAAAAAAATTCATAATACTGTAGAAAAAATTCTTCTTTGGTTCAACCATATTTTTTATTTCACGATCAGAAATTATATTATTTTTACCAATTGGAGTATCGCCTAAATAGTATACCACATTTCCAACTATTTGTCCTTTTTCAATTGGTGCATTTATAGTTTCAGGCAAAATTACTTTTCTCTTAACATTACTTTCCTCCCCTTTTTTTATGCTACACGAAAAACTGTTTTCACATTTACACTCCAAATCTATTTTTTCATCTTTATTTATAGCCTTTATATTGATTTTAAAATGATCATCAAAATTTTTAAGCACGGTATTTTCAAATCCAAAATTATAAAGATTTATGTGATCATCCCAATCACTAGGAGCATTAAGCGTTACACAAATAAGTCGTATGCCATTTTTTTCAGCACATGAAACCAAACATCTACCAGCAGCTTTTGTAAAACCTGTTTTTATACCTATGCAATTTTCATACAGTCGCAAAAGCTTATTGTGATTTCTGTAACTAACAGTCTTAGATGGATTTACAAATTTAACTTTCATACTTTTTTGAGACACTATATTAGCAAATTTCTCATTTTCCATTGCATAAACACCCAAAATTGCCATATCTGCGGCAGTTGAATGATGGTTATCTTTATCAAGACCTGAAGGTGTTGAAAATTTAGTATCTTTCATGCCAATCTGTTTTGCTTTTTCATTCATCAAAACTATAAAGTTATCTACAGTACCACCCACAGCTATAGCGGCTGCATTTGCAGCATCATTACCAGAACAAAGAAGCATGCCTTTTGCTAAAGCATCCAGTGTAACTACATTTCCAGGCATAAGCCCCATAGAAGTTCCTTCTACTCTAACCATTTCATCGGTTATTTCAATCTCTTTGTTACCCATAGCCTCCATATACTCCAAAGTCAAAAGAGATGTCATTATTTTAGTAGTGCTTGCCATTGGAAGAGGCACTGTTTCATTTTTAGACCATAAAACAACTCCTGAATCTGCACACATAACTATGCTCGATTTTGCAGATACATCTGGGTTTACAGCTATTACGGGAAATATAAAAAATTCAATACTAACACTTAAAAAAATAATTACTACACTTTTTAATTTTTTCATCAATTTAAGATTCAGAAATATAGCCCGAACCTTACTTCACCCCTTTAACATTTTAGTTATTAATATAATTCATATGCAGTAGAAAACAGAAAAATATTAAACAGTTCCACTTTCTATAAAAAACTGAATTAAATTTAAAATTTAATCCATAATAAATTGTATAAATATGGAATATGCCTTTAAAGGAGGTCAGGGCTATGCACTTTGGCAAAGTACAAATCTGTGGAATTAATACATCTAAACTCAAAACACTTCCCGAGAAAGAAAAAATCAAGCTTTTAAAGCTCACAAAAAAAGGAAATAAATTTGCACGTGAAAAATTAATACACGGAAATTTAAGATTAGTTTTAAGTATAATTCAAAGATTTAGTGGACGCGGAGAAATGCCCGATGACTTATTCCAAATCGGATGCATAGGTCTTATAAAATCAATAGATAATTTTGATATTTCTCAAAGTGTAAAATTTTCCACATATGCAGTACCCATGATAATAGGAGAAATCAGACGATATTTAAGAGATAATAATTCCATACGTGTAAGCCGTTCAATGAGAGACATTGCATATAAAGCCATGCAAATCAAAGAGCAATTAACCAAATCAAAAAATACAGAACCAACCATAGATGATATAGCATCTGAGCTTAACCTTCCAAAAGAAACCATTGTTCTCTCTTTGGAATCGGTTGTAGATCCCATCTCTTTAAATGAACCTGTTTTTGCAGATAGTTCTGGAGATACTGTATATATAATGGACCAAATTGGAGACAATAATGACGACTGTTCATGGATAGATGAACTGTGCATAAAACAAGCTGTTAAAAATTTAAATATAAGAGAAAAAAATATACTATCTCTCAGATTTTTAAAAGGACAAACTCAAACACAGGTAGCAAAAAAAATGGGAATTAGTCAAGCACAAGTTTCACGGCTAGAAAAAAGCGCTATCAAAAAAATTAAACATGCTTAATTTTAATCAAAATAGGTAATAGATAAGCAGCTGCATAAAATTCGCAGCCGCTTATTTTTAAATTTTTACCCAATTTTTTAAGAGCATTTGCTCTTAAAACACCATTATGTGCTCTAAACAACAATTTCAAAATAATTCACAATCTATTTTGAAATCATTTCATTAAATTCTTTTTCTGAAATAATTGACACACCAAGCTTTTTAGCTTTAACAACTTTACTACCCGGAGAATCCCCGCATAAAACAAATGACGTGTTTTTTGAAACACTGCTAGCTACTTTTCCACCTAAAGATTCTATTATTTCAGTAGCTTCATCTCGCGTATAATTTTCTAAAGCACCTGTTAAGACAAATATTTCATTTTTGAATTTATCACCTTTTAAATTACTGCCAAACTCTACCTTTATGCCCAAAGACTTAAATTCGTCTATCATTTTTATATTCTGGGGAATAGAAAAATAAGAAACTAAACTGTCTGCAATTATTTTTCCAATACCAACAATTTCAGAAATTTTTTCTTTTGAAGCCAAAATCAAATTATCAATACTTTTAAATTCATCAGCCAAAAGTTTGGCAGCTTTTTGACCTACGTGCCGAACACCTAAACCGAATAAAAACTTATCCAAACCTCTAAGTTTAGATGCCTCAATTGAATCAATAATATTTTGAGACAATTTATCACCCATTCGTTCCAATTTCATAAGTTTTTCTCGAGTTATTTTATATAAATCTACAGGTGAATTTACAATGCCTTGTGCTACCATCTTAGTAATCAAAGTTTTACCAAGACCTTCTATATCCATAGCCCCTTTAGAAACAAAATGTATAATATTTCTAAGCAACTGCGCGTGACAATTGGTATTAATACATCTCAAAGCTACTTCATCATCTACCCTAACCACATCAGATCCACAAGACGGACACTTTTTGGGGAACTCAAAAATTTTTGATCCTGCTTTATGAGATTTTACCTTAACAACCTCTGGTATTATTTCTCCAGCTTTGCGTATTACAACCATATCACCAATTCTAATGTCTTTCTCTTTTATAAAATCTTTATTGTGTAATACAACGCGACTAACTGTACTCCCAGAAATGAGAACTGGCTTTAAAACACCAGTAGGAGTTAAAATTCCAGTACGACCAATATTAATTTCAATATCAGTAAGTTCCGTAATTTTTTCTTCCGGAGGATATTTGTACGCTTCTGCCCATCTTGGAAACTTCGAAGTACTACCTAAAATTTTTCTATAATCAAAATTGTTTACTTTAATAACAGCACCATCTGTTTGAAACGCTAAGTTCGATTTAATTTTTCCTATCCTATCAATTTCAACAAATACCTCTTCAAGTGTTTTACACAACGTATAAAAAGGTAAAACAGGTAATCCTAGTTCCTTTAAAAAATCCAAAGACTCTTTATGTGAAGATAATTTTTTGCCTTCAATACTTTGTATATTAAATATAAAAATTTCAAGATTTCTAGAGGCTGCCACAGTTGAATTCTTTTGCCTTAAAGAACCTGCAGCTGCATTTCTTGGATTTTTAAACGTTTTTTGTCCATTTTCTTCTTGATACTGAACCAATTTCAAAAAATTACTCCTGGACATATATACTTCTCCGCGTACTTCCAGATATTTTACATAACTATTTAACTTATGCGGCAACTCTTTAATTGTTAAAATATTTTCTGTAATATCCTCTCCTACTTGTCCGTCACCACGCGTTGAAGCTCTAACAAGTTCTCCATTCTCATATTCAACAGAAACCGATAGTCCATCCACTTTAGGTTCAACCACATATTCTGGATTTCCAACTACATTTCCAACACGTTTATGAAACGCTTCAATCTCATCAAAAGAAAATGAATCATGTAAACTTTCCATTTTTATTTTATGATTTACTGGTGAGAATTTTTTAGATATGCGTCCACCTACACGTTGCGTAGGAGAATCGTCTGACAAAAGCACAGGAAAATTTTTTTCTAACTCTTCCAATTTTTTTACCATCATATCGTATTCATAATCATCAATTTCAGGAGAATCATCTTCATAATATTTTTTATTATGATAATTTATTTCCTTTTTATATTTTTCAGCCAGTGCCTTTGCCTCTTTAAAATCCATATAAATCCGTCGCTTTCATCACTTTAAAATTTTTCAACGCCGTTTTCAGTTACTCTTGCAAGAATCAAAGGTAATTTTTCAGGCTCATGTTTTCCATAAGAAAGAGCATTTTTAAACATCTCTTCAGCTTCGGAAAATTTATCGATATCAGTCGAATAAAAAACAGCTAAACGATCACCTTTTTCTACTCTGTCTCCAATTTTTTTGGAAAGAATTATTCCCGCTTTGTAGTTTATATTATCCTCTTTCTTTTCTCGTCCCGCACCCAAAATCATTGAAGCTTTTCCTAATAACTCTGCATCCATTTTAGTTAAAAAGCCTTTTTCTGAAGATAAAACTTCATACATCGTACAACCTTTTTGTAATTCAGTCAAACTATTAAAATTAGATACGTTTCCTCCTTGGGCACTGATCATTTCATTAAACTTTTCATAAGCCTTTCCATTTCGTATAGATATATCAGCCATTTTTCTACACAGCTCCAAACTTCCCTTTCCAGCAACATAAAGCATATTCGCTGCCAATTCAACCGATACTTCACGAAGATCTTTTGGCCCTTTTCCTCTTAAAATTTCACAAGATTCCCATACCTCCATTGAATTACCAATAGCACACCCCAGTGGAGAATTCATATCAGTTATGAGAGCCACTACCTTCTTTTTAAACGCCTTACCTATTTTTACCATTATTTCAGATAACTTAATTGCATCTTCACACGTTTTCATAAAAGCACCTTTACCACATTTAACATCAAGCACAATGCAATCTGCCCCAGAGGCTATTTTTTTACTCATTATACTAGATGCAATAAGCGGCATACTTTCAACAGTTGCAGTTACATCTCTGAGAGCGTATATTTTTTTATCTGCAGGAACCAAATTGCCTGTCTGACTCACAACACTACACCCTACGTTTCTAACAATATTAAAAAATTCTTCTTCAGACAAAGCAACATTCATCCCTGGAATAGATTCCAATTTATCTACAGTACCTCCAGTATGCCCAAGCCCACGCCCAGACATTTTTGCCACTTTAACGCCACACGCCGCAACCATTGGTGTCACAATTAATGTGGTCTTATCTCCAACACCACCAGTACTATGTTTATCTACTTTAACGCCTTCAATTTTTGACAAGTCCATTGTATCTCCTGAGTAAAGCATACACCTGGTAAACAAAAAACATTCTTTTTCTGTCATACCATTAAAATAAACAGACATCAAAAATGCAGACATCTGATAATCAGGAATTTCTCCATTTACATATCCGTTTACAAAAAATTTAATTTCTTCCTCATTTAGTTCCATATTGTCTCTCTTTTTAGCTATTATATCGTATGCTCTCACTGAAAACAAAACCCTTCCTGATAATAATATCAATTATTTTATTCCTGAAACAATTTTAACAATTTTGCTAGTTCCCAATCTTGAAGCACCAGCTTTTATAAACTTTTTTGCATCATCTAAATTACTAATCCCACCAGCAGCTTTTATTTTAACATTCGTGCCAATGTATTTAGAAAACAGCTCAACATCTTCAACTGTCGCACCATGCTTTGAAAACCCTGTGGAAGTTTTTATAAAATCTGCTCCAGAGTCTGTAACAATTCTACACATTTCTATTTTTTCATCTACTGTAAGTAAACAAGTTTCAATTATAACCTTAAGTGTTCTTTGACCACAAATATCTTTTACATGGCTTATTTCGTTAGCAATTATTTTATATCTTTTTTCTTTTAGAGCTCCTATATTAATTACCATGTCTACTTCATCAGCGCCCAAAGAAATCACATTTTCAGTTTCATATACTTTACTCTTTTCTGTATTATAACCATTTGGAAAACCTACAACCGTACAAATTTTTAATCTATCTTTTAAAAATTTTTTTGCTACCTCAACATAGCAAGGTGGTATACAAACTGAAGCAACCTGATATTTCACACCTTCTTCACAAATTTTTAAAATATCTTGTTCTCCAGCAGTAACTGAAAGTAAAGTATGATCAACCCTTGAAAGAATATCACTTATATTCATATATCTACCTACCTGATTAAAAATTTATCTAGCACCTTTTTCATAAGGCACGCCGGCTGCTTTTGGTGCAGACGAACGCCCTACGAAAAATATCAGCATTGCAATTGTAAGAATGTATGGAATCATTGCCAATATAGTCGATGGAACATGAACAGTTCCTCCACCTAATATTATAACAAGTGCTTGCGAAAATCCAAAAAGCAAACATGCTCCATAAGCTCCAAATGGACGCCATTTCCCAAATATCACAGCCGCTAAAGCTATAAAACCTTGGCCACTTATAGCTGTAGGCGAAAACTGAGATATCACAGCGAGAGTAACTATTCCCCCACCTACTCCTGCTAAAATTCCAGAAACTATTACACATATATAGCGCGTTTTATACACAGATACGCCCAATGTATCAACCGCTGCAGGATGTTCTCCCATTGCTCTTATGCGTAACCCCCACTTGGTTTTATAAAGAATAAAATAAGTAATCAAAACTACGAGTGCTGCTATAACTACACTTGCATCAATACTTAAACTACTAAAAGGTGTATTTTGAAAATAAATAGGATCAATAACTTTTGGCAATTTATTTGGTACCGGCAATGTCATGGTTGCTTTAAAAAAATATCTCGATAAAAATAACGCAATACCAGGTCCTATTAAATTTATTGCTATACCAGAAACTGTTTGATCAGCTCTACAAGTAATTGAAGCAACTGCATGGAGAAGAGCTAGTGCACCGCCAGCACACCCTGCACATAAAAGTCCTAGCCAAGGATTATGTGTAAAATACCCCACAGTAGCACCTGTAAGAGCCCCTACACTCATCATACCTTCTATACCTATATTTGTTATACCCGATTTTTCGGAAATAACTCCACCTATTGCAGCAAGGGTAAGAGGAGCAGAGTACATCAAAGTTATTGACAAAGCAATTAATATTGTATTAAACATGATGCCTTCTCTCCTTATCTAAAAACTTATTAACCAAAATAGGAATAATCTTTGAAAGTGCCACACAGAACACTATAGTACCTATCATAATATTTACTATTTCTGAAGGTGCTCCTACTTTAAACTGAAGTGTCTGCCCAGCATAAATCAAAGCACTAAACATCAGTCCAGCAAAAATACATCCAATTGGAGAACTTCCAGCTATGAGAGCAACCGACATACCATTAAATCCATAATTTTCAAAAACAGACAAAACGTGTATTGCAGGAGATGATGACCCAGTAACCGCAAGTGCACCCGCAAGACCCGATAAAGCACCTGAAATCAACATAGTATACAAAATATTTCGATTTACATTTATTCCTGCATTCTGAGCTGCCTCTGGGTTTAAACCACAAGCACGAAATTCATATCCTTTGCTAGTCTTATAAATAATAATCCAAACCAAAATGGCCATCAATACCGCCACAATGAAATTAAAATTAAAATCTGTTTTCAGTATAATATCGTTTAAAATATGACGGCTCTTCAAAAACGCTCTTCCACTTTCCGAAAATTTCCAATCATATAAAAACAAAGTAAGTCCCGATTTATTAATGAAATAAGTTCCATCGCTGTCAGGTTTATGAAACATCGGTGAATTGGCAACATAATTACACAAATAAAGAGCAATCCAGTTCAACATTATACTGGTAATTACTTCATGTATTCCAAAATGTGATTTTAAAAAACCAACCAATCCTCCAAAAACTGCTCCAGCAAGTACTCCAGAAATAATTACTAAAGGAATTTGAAAAAATGGATGAAAATCAAAAACTATACCAACAATAACCGAAACTATTGTTGAAATTATGTACTGTCCCTCGGCGCCTATATTAAATAACCCCATTTTAAAAGCAAATGCAACACTTAGCCCAGTTAAAATTATGGGTGTACTTTTTAAAATTACATTTACCACAAATTTAGGTCTTGAAAATACAGCATTAAACATAACTGCCATCGATTGCGACGGATTATATCCAGTAAAAAATAGTATCGCGCATGCAACCAAAAAACCACAAAGCACCGCTATACAAGTCCGCATAAAGTAAGATTTTAAAATTTTAGCAATTTTATGCGTCATTACCTTTACCTCCCGCCATAAGTAATCCAACGTTTTGTTCATTTGCATCTGATTGTAAAAATTCACCAACAATGGCACCATCATAAATAACTGCTATTTTATCTGAAACATCAAGTATTTCATCAAGTTCCAATGATATTAACAACACCGCTTTTCCCTTATCTCTCAAATCAACTAGTGTTTTATGCACATACTCTATAGCACCAACATCTAACCCTCTTGTTGGCTGAATAGCTATCAATAGATCTGGATCATTAGCTATTTCTCGACCTATAATTAACTTTTGTTGATTCCCACCAGATAAATTTCTGATTTTTTTGTATTTACAGTCAACAGGACGTATATCGTACTTTCTTATGAGTTCATCAGTAAATTTATCACGTTCATCATAATTTAAAAAACCATTCACATGAAACGGTATTTCTCTATATTTTTCTAAGATAGCATTATCAGCTACTGACATTTCCAGTACAGAACCATATCTATGACGATCTTCGTGAATTATTGAAATTTTACTATCTAAAACATTTCGTGTACAAGTATTTTGAATTTCTTTGCCATTTATAAGAATTTTTCCTGATTGAGCTGCCAAACGGCAAATTATGGCTTCAACCAATTCTTTTTGACCATTTCCGTCTACACCAGCCAATCCATAAATTTCACCTTTACGCAACGTCATAGATAAATTTTTTATAACGTCTACTCCGCGCTCACTTTTGACATTTAAATTTTTTATCTCAAAAACAACACCACCAGGAGTTGCTTTTTCTTTCTCAACTAATAGTTTTACCTTGTGGCCAACCATTTTTTCAGCAAGACTTTGTTCACTTTCTTCTTGAACATTTACACAACCAACATATTTACCTTTTCGTATAATCGTGCATTCTTTAGAAGATTTTTTTATTTCTTTTAGTTTATGAGTAATAATAATTACAGTTTTTCCATCTTTTTTCAAATTTTCTATTACTTCTAACAATTCATCTATTTCTTGTGGAGTAAGCACAGCTGTTGGTTCATCTAGTATTAAAATTTCAGCTCCCCTGTAAAGCGCTTTAAGTATTTCAACCTTCTGCTGCATCCCTACTGAAATATTTCTAACACGCTTTTTAAGGTCCACTTTCATTCCATAGCGATTTATAATTTCGATTACCTTTTTTTTAGCCTTACGCACGTTTATTATTCCAAACTTGTCAGTAGTTTCATTACCTAAAATTATATTTTGAAGAACCGTAAATTTTTCAACCAACATAAAATGCTGATGAACCATTCCTATCCCGTGATAGATAGCAGAACTTGGATTTTTTATGTATACCTGTTTTCCGTTCAGGTATATACTCCCAGAATCAGCACCATACAATCCATACAATATGTTCATCAGTGTGCTTTTTCCAGCCCCATTTTCCCCAAGTATCGCGTGCGTTTCACCTTTTTTTACATTTAGATCAACTGAATCAAGTGCCTGAAATTTTCCAAAATACTTACTTATACCATGCATTTGTACAGCATAGTCTTTACTGATCTCCACTGTGATTCTCCTTTCAATAACAGCCAAGCTTATGATTATATTAAATCAGGAAGCTTATCAATGAATATATTATACTCCTCTTGGGTGCCTGGTGGAACAATTTCTCCATCTGAAAGTTTATCCTGGATTTTCATAACAGCGTTATAAACCTCCGACGACATATTTGGATTGTTTTCGGGTATTCCCACACATTTTTCTTTTATTCCGTAGGAAAATGTTTTTCCGCCTACATCCACACCTTTTAAAGCTTCTCTTGAAATCAAGTTTACAGCCTTACCAACATCTTTTATCGCAGACGTCAAAACATTTTGAGGTGCCAGGTAAGACTGATCCAAATCCACACCAATTGCATATTTTCCTGCTTCTTTAGCTGCTTCAATAACACCTACACCAGCTCCTCCAGAAGCGTGAAAAATAACATCACATTCATCAAACATCTTCATAGCAATAGCCTTACCTTTTGCAGAATCAGTAAAACTTTCTGCATATTGAATTTTAACTTTTACATCTTTTCCTAATTTTTTTGAAGCGTAAGCAACTCCAGCCAAATATCCATACTCAAATTGATCGATTACCAATCCCTTAATACCACCAACAAAACCTACACAATTGGTTTTAGTAGTCATTGCAGCAATATATCCAACCATAAAAGATGATTCTTGAGATCGAAAAACTGCACATGCCACATTATCTGGTATCTTATCTCCGTAAGTAAAATCTGCCAATGCATATTTTAGCTCAGGATTTGTTTTAGCCGCAAGTTCAATAGTATCAGCAAGCTTATATCCTATACCCCATATTAAATCTGTATGTTCGTCAGCAAGTTTATCAATATTTACCAAAAAATCAGAAGTCTGTGGACATTCTACGTAACTTACCCGTGAACCGGTTTCGGTCGCAAACTGTTGCATACCTTTCCACGCTGATTCCTGAAATGACTGATCATTTATACCACCACCATCAGTTACCATAGAAACCGAAAATCTGTCATCTTCTTCTAATCCTGTGTGGAGTCTTATGCCAGATTTAACAGCATAAATCATTACCCCTATAAAAGAGGCAGCCACAACACCTAATATTATATTTGAAATTATTTTTTTCATAATTTCCCCCAACTAAAAGTGTATTTACCAAAACTGTTTGGTAACTGTAATACTGTCTACGTCCACTATTTAAGAGTAAATTGTTTATCTAGTAACAGTTTCCAAAGCAATTTTAACCATATCACAAAATCCCGTCTGCCTTTCTTGTGAAGACAACGACAATCCTCTAAGGGGACAATCAGATATAGTGAGCATGCATAGCGCACGTTTACCGGCTTTAGCAGCGTTCATATAAAGTGCCGCAGCTTCCATCTCAACTGCCAGTACTCCCATTTTTGACCATTTCTTCAAAAATGAAGAATCGCTATAAAAAACATCACTTGAAAAAACATTACCAACAAAAACCGTTGCATCTGATTTCTTTGAACACTTAACAGATTTTTTCAAAAGATCATAATCTGCAATTGGTGCAAACAACCCACTCAAGTCATACTGGTAGGCATAATTTGAATCTGTACAAGCTCCCATAGCTATCACTATGTCTTTCAAATTTATATCATCTCTTATTGCCCCTGCACTTCCAATTCTTATAATGGATTCTACATCATAGAAATTAAAAAGTTCATAAGAATAGATTCCCATGGACGGCATACCCATTCCAGCCCCCATAACTGAAACAAGTTCACCGTTATACTTCCCTGTAAATCCCAACATATTTCTTACTGTATTAACACATTTTACGTCAGTTAAAAAATTTTGTGCTATAAATTTAGCTCTTAACGGATCACCTGGCATTAAAACCTTAGGTGCAATATCTTCTTTTTGTGCATTAATATGAGGAGTAGGTATATTACTCATGATTCGCAGGTGATCTTTTACTCCAATCGCAAAAGTCACCTACATTCACCACCTTCGTAAGCATAAATTCAAAAAATAATAAACAAAAATAAACTCAATAAAGTTACGAGCACCTTTAAATTCTATCAAACATCATATAAAAAATATCAAAAAAATTTGTTATCCATTCACTGATTCTTAACTGTTCTTTTATAATTGGATTGTAACACTTTAGGGAGCACTTTGTCAAGAAGCTCCGCAGATTTTTGTATAACAGGTCCTCCTACAATAGCACAAAAAAGAGTTATTATTCCAACTTTACCACCCATTAACCATCCAGACAATAAAGTTAAGCCATCCAATATTATTTTCACAGATCTAAAAGATTTATTCAGTTTCTTAGAAAGTATTACTGCAAACGCTGTCCAAGGATCTATTCCTATATCAACACTCATATATCCACCCAAACCTATAAAACAAATCAAGCATCCAAGTAATGAACCTATAATTTGAAAAACAAATGTGTTAGGTATTCCCCACAAACCATAAACCCATATACCAAAATCTATAAAAGTTCCTAAAACAAACAAATAAACCACTGTTCCAACACTTATGTATTTAAATATATATCCAAGCATTTCTTTGAAATTGCGTACATTATTAGCTTTTGCAGAAAAAAAAGAAATAATAAGTACAATAAGTATCAAACTAAAATTCAACACACTTGCGGTAAGACCTACACTTATTCCTAAAGTTTTACTAAGTCCTTCATAAAAAACTGTTATGGGATCTGCACCTTGACGAGTAACAATATTTATTCCACACCCAAACCCCAAAAGCATTAAACTTAAACTGCAAATTATTATCTTTTTTAACATCAATATTGATTTTTCACGATCTATTTTCATCTACTATAACCTCTTTCATAAATGATATTCCTTTTATTTTCTTATCAATATCCAAATACTCCAAAACAGTTGCGCCTATGTCATAAAAACCATTTCTTGTGTGTAAATTAACTCCAGCTTTTACATTGTTACCAAAAATAATCATAGGCGTGTATTCACGTGAATGATCCGTAGAATCAGTCGTCGGGTCACACCCGTGATCAGCTGTTATAATCAAAATATCATCCTTACGAAGTTTTGAACAAATTTTTGAAAGTTTATCATCAAAATATGAAAGTGCTGCTGCATACCCATCAACATTGTTTCTGTGCCCATAAAGCATATCAAAATCAACTAGATTAACAAAACAAAGTCCTTCAAAATCTCTATCCATAATTTCAAGAGTTTTATTTATTCCATCTTCATTACCCTTTGTTAATATTTTTTCTGTAACTCCAACTCCGGCAAAAATGTCACTTATTTTTCCTATAGCAATAACGTCTTTACCATTATCCTTGATGTGATATAAAATATTATCTTTAGGAGGAACCAATGCAAAATCATGACGATTAGTAGTACGAACATAATTTGGATATTCACCGGTAAACGGCCTCGCGATTACTCTCCCAACAGCATTATCACCATTTAAAATATTCCTAGCTATAGAGCAATACTCATACAGTTTTTCCACGGGTACCACGTCTTCGTGTGCTGCAATCTGAAAAACACTGTCTGCAGAAGTATAAACAATCAGTTTGCCTTTTTCCACACTTTCTTTACCATATTTTTTTATAACCTCTGTCCCCGAATATGGCATATTACATAAAATCTCTCTTCCTGTTTGACGCTTAAATTCACTAATGATTTCATGTGGGAATCCATTAGGATACGTTGGCAAAGGCTTTTTTGATTCTATTCCGGCAATTTCCCAATGCCCTATTATTGTGTCTTTTCCATTTGATACCTCTTTCATGCGTGCAAATGAAGCAACAGGGAATTTTTCATTAGGTGCATAATCCATACCATCAATATTAAAAAGACCCATTCTCTTCATATTTGGAACATAAAATTTTTTACTACCATAGCATGCTTTCATAGTATTACTACCAACATCACCATAATTGACTGCATCGGGCATTTCACCAATTCCTACGCTATCAAGAACTATCAAAAACACTCTTTTCACAAAATCATTCCCCTTCATATCAAAGTAAGTTGTTCACAATTTATTTCTTCTCCTGACGGAAGTTTACCAGCAGCAGGTATGTTTTTTGCACAATAGATTTTTTCATTATTAAATGTTCCCATCAAATACTTTTCTGTTTTTATAAGTTTATGCCCTTTTTTCTGTTTCATAACCGCAACCCCTTGTGCGTTTTTTGTTTGTTTAAGATTGATTAAATGAGAATTGAAAATTAAAATTTTTCCCGAGGATGACGTAAGGAGAAAATCATCATCTTTATCCATATATATCGCACTTAAAATATCATCTTTATCTGTATAAGCTTTGATAAGTTTTTTACGGTTTGTTTTGGTATAATAAGACTTCATTTCGATTTTTGAAATTTTTCCACTTTTGAAGAAAAACAACATAAAACCGGAATAATCTGTTGTAACCGCCATATAAATAACTTTTTCATTTTTTTCAAATGATAATACTGCAGGAATGTATTCTCCCATAGCACTAGATTTTGTATCTGAAAACATATAACCTTTTGCTTTATAAACTTGACATTTATTTGTAAAAAATAACAGATCAGAATGGTTTGAACCTGATATTTCTTCAAAAATTTCATCATCACTTTTTAACTTTTGTTCAGAATTCATCTTTAAAGACTGTGGAATTATTTTTTTAAAATATCCTTCATTTGTCATAAAAAACTTAACAGGATAATCTGGGATTATTTCTATATCATTATAATCTTCTGTCTCTTCAGGATATACAAGCAAACTCTTTCTAGGACTTGCATATTCTTTGGCGACAGCACTTAGCTCTTTTATGATTATACTATAAATTTTACTTTTATCCGAAAGAATGTTTTTAAGATCTTTTATTTCTTTTTTCAAATCTTCTATTTCACTTGTTCTTCTTAAAATATATTCACGATTTAAGTGTCTTAATTTTATTTCTGCAACATATTCCGCTTGAATTTCATCAATTGCAAATCCATTCATTAAATTTGGTACTACATATTGTTCTTCTTCAGTTTTTCTAATAATTAAAATTGCCTTATCAATATCAAGTAAAATTTTTTCGAGTCCCTCAAGTAAATGAAGTTTTTCTTGTTTTTTATTTAAATCAAAACAAGTTCTTCTCCTTACACACTCACTTCTAAAAGCGAGCCATTCTTCCAAAATTTCACGAATTCCCATAACCTTTGGCGTACCGCCAACTAAAATATTAAAATTACAAGAAAAAGTGTCTTCCAGCGGCGTCAACTTAAATAATTTTACCATTAATCTATTTGGATCCACACCACGTTTTAAATCAATTGTAATCTTTAATCCATCTAAGCCCGTTTCATCACGAACATCAGAAATTTCTCGAATTTTTCCGGATTTAACAAGCTCGGCTATTTTTTCAATTATAACTTCACTCGTAGTTGTAGGTGGAATATTTATAATATCAATACAATTATATTTTTTATCATATTTATAACGAGCTCTGATTTTTATACCACCGCGACCAGTTTTATAAATATCTTCTATTTTTTCTTTATCATAAACTATTTCTCCTGATCCCGGAAAATCTGGCGCAATAAGTGTTTTTGATATATCACAATTTTGATCTTTTATATATGCAATCGTAGTTTCACAAACTTCTTTTAAATTAAAAGGGCATATTGAACTAGCCATACCAACTGCTATACCAGTATTAGAATTTACTAAAACAGATGGATACGTACACGGTAGCAAAGAAGGTTCTTGCAAAGTATTGTCATAGTTAGGAACAAAATCAACTGTATCTTTATCTATATCTCTGAAAAGTTCCTTACAAATTCCTTCTAATTTAGCTTCTGTATACCTAGAAGCCGCACACGCCATATCTCTAGAATAAAATTTTCCAAAATTTCCTTTTGAATCTATATATGGATGTAATAACGCTTCATATCCTCGACTCATTCTAACCATCGTATCGTATATTGCACTATCTCCATGAGGATTAAGTTTCATGGTTTGGCCAACTATATTGGCTGATTTAGTACGAGTACTTCCCAAAAGTCCCATTTTATACATAGTAAATAAAAGTTTTCTGTGAGAAGGTTTAAACCCATCTATCTCAGGAATAGCACGAGACAATATGACACTCATTGCATATGGCATATAATTTTTTTCTAAAGTGTTTACAATTTTTTCTTCTATAACTTCACCGGCATTGTATATAAATCCATTGATACAAGACCTTTTGGAAGAATTTTTTTTTATTCGATTTTTTGACATTATATCATCTCACCACCTTTTAGCTTACATCTAGGCTATCAACATATAGATGACCATTTTCCACTATATATTTTTTTCTTCCCAAAATATCATCCCCAAGCAAAATATCAAATATCTTTGAAGTTACTTGAATGTCTTCTGGCATAACTTTTATCAATCGTCTTGAATCAGGATTCATAGTTGTAAAGTTCATCATATCAGGTTCATTTTCTCCCAACCCTTTTGAGCGTTGAATCGTGTATTTTTCTTGCCCTATTTTGCGAATAAACTCTTCTTTTTCAGACTCATTATATGCAAAATAAGTTTCTTTTTTAGTATTTATTTCATAAAGTGGAGATTCCGCTATAAAAACTTTCCCCGATTCTATAAGTTTAGGTGTAAGTCTATAAAGCATAGTTAAAAGAAGAGTTCGAATTTGAAACCCATCTACATCTGCATCTGTACAAATAATAATTTTATCCCACTTCAGCGCTTCCAAATTAAAAGAAGACAAATCCTTGGCAGTTTTGGAAGTTTTAACTTCCACCCCACAGCCAAGTACTTTGATCAAATCTGTTATAATTTCACTTTTGAATATCCGACTATAATCTGCCTTAAGACAATTCAAAATTTTACCTCTTATTGGAATAATAGCCTGAAAATCGGGATTTCTCGCTTGCTTACAGGCTCCTAAAGCAGAATCGCCTTCTACGATAAAAAGTTCACGCTCACTTACATCTTTACTTCGACAATCCACAAATTTGGCAACTCGACTCGCCATGTCCATTCCTGTTGTTAACTTTTTCTTTAAATTTAATCTCGTTTTTTCGGCATCTTCACGACTCCTTTTATTAATTAATATTTGATTTCCTATTTTTTCTGCTTCTTGAGGGTTTTCAATAAAATATATTTCTAAATTTTTTTTCAACATTTTTGAAAGTGCTTCTTGAATACCTCGATTAGTAATAGACTTTTTAGTCTGATTTTCATAAGATGTAACTGTTGAAAATGACGAAATTACTATTACCAACGAATCTTCTATATCGGAAAAACTTACTTTACTTTCATTTTTTGTATATTTCCCATTTTGTTTCAAATATGAATCAATTTGAGACGTAAAAGCACTACGAACCGCTCTTTCTGGAGCGCCACCATGTTCAAGATAACTAGAATTATGATAATACTCCGAAAGACAAATTTTATTTGAAAAAGCTACCGCTATTTCTGCTTTAAATTTATAAAATGGTTTATCGTCACGATCTCTTACCTTTTCTTCAAAATGCCAATTTTGAACTGGAACTAGATAATCATTTTTTAAAATTTCTGCTAAGTAATCTGCAATTCCATTTTGATAAAAATATTCTCTTTCTAAAAATTCAGAATTCGCATTTTGATATCTAAGCAAAAATTTAATACCAGAATTAACTACTGCCTGACGTTTTAAAACATCATCAAAATATTCAAAAGGAATCAAAATATCAGTAAATACAGTTAAATCAGGTTTCCACTTTATTTTCGTTCCTGTATCTTTCCTCTTATATTCTTCCTTATGAAGTCCACCTATATTTTCACCTTTTTCGAAGTGAAGTGAATATAAAAAGCCATCACGTTTTATTTCTACATCCATATACTCAGAAGCATACTGTGTAGAACATAAACCCAAACCATTTAAACCCAACGAATATTCATAATTTTCTTGATTTAAATTATTATACTTACCACCTGCATATAGCTCACAGAAAAGAAGCTCCCAATTGAATTTTTCTTCCTTTTTATTAAAATCAACTGGGATTCCTCTACCTTTATCTTCTATCTGAACTGAACAATCTTTATACCTTGTTATCTTTATAACATTTCCGTGACCTTCACGAGCTTCATCAATCGAATTTGAAAGTATTTCAAAAACTGAATGTTCACATCCTTCAATGCCATCAGATCCAAAAATGACTCCTGGTCGTTTTCTTACTCTATCGGCGCCCTTTAGCGAAGATATACTTTCATTACCATATTTGCTTTTAGCCAATATTATATCTCCTTTTACATATTTATTTTAACTTATAATAAAATTTACTATTGATTAATTTTTTTATTTTTACTTAAGAACAGTCGATTTTACTGTATCAGCGAATTCTATTATACAACATAAAAAAGTTAGGGTCAAATTAATCATCAATTTTTAATTCTCAAATTACTGTTTTACAGACCGACGTATTATAAAAATACCGTAAATACTACATCACAAATAATGTCACACTTTCGATATATAACCATTAAACAAAAGCAAAATATAACAAAAAATTCCATTTTATTTAAAAAATTTATTTCGAAATGGTTATATATTTTTTTCAAGAAAATATTATAATTGTAAGCAAAATTTCTATCAAATGAGGATGTGGTTAAAATTATGAATTGTAGTAAAAAAATATTTGTAATAATAGTATTGTTATTTACTATGCTATTTTCATCATTACCAAGTTTTTCTGTAGAACTTCCCAAAGAATTTAGTCACTTTTACTCGATTGCTTGCAAGTTATGCAAAAATGAAGCTATTTCTGAGAAAGAAAGCACTGTTTTTTTACACGTTCACGAAAAATTTAGTGAGTGGTTATTTTTTGAAACAATAAAATCCCTCGATATCCCCGATACAAACTGGAAATCTTTAAGAAAAATTCACACAACCCTGTGTCTAGCAATAGACCCTCTATTTAGTGATACAGCACTACACCAGCCATTGAGCAAAAGTTCAAAAGATTGTTTTTATGTTCAAAGGAATAAATATGATTTTTTCAGAATGATATGTGAAATAAAACAAATGAGTAATATGGCAACCAAAAGTAACCCTGCTAAGTATGACCGTAAAAAAGTTGAAGTAGAAGATCGATATGATAGTTGGTACTTCCAGTACTTAGAAGAAATGGTTGACCATTCACGCAGGACTCCTATATTGGGAAATAAACTAGCATTATATTTCAAAAAAATTATGTGGTATATATTTCCAGACACGGTAATCGCTTGGTGGTATGTTCGTCAAAATAATTTAGTCGACAGTTGTGATAGAGATACTATAAGAGTTATTAGTCCAGGTTACTACGAATGGAGAAAATCAGAAGGTGGTCTCGATTTCGTGTCAGCAACACCAAATGATATCGAACAATTACTATCTAGATTTAACTAATAATTTGCTTAATTTAAAAATGTAATTCTACCTAAGAACTTGAAATTAGTTTTTCAAAATGATCCCAATATTAAATTAGATTAGTTTATAGGTATATCCAAAATAATTAAATGTATTAACACAGGTATTGTTTTACAACTTATATATTAAAACATTCATGGCAAACATCTCTCTTGTGTATTTTATTTTTCAACTTAGCTATAGCACAAGTTAGTATGTTTGCTATTTTTTATATCACACTAATTATAAATTTACATTTTATTTTAAACAACTGTGACATTTAAAGTGAAAACATCTTAAAATCAATATTATAATTAAGAGATTTTGAAGAAAGAAAATGTTTAAACTTTTCAACTGCCGAATCAGCACTTTCTTTTATTTCTGTAAAAATTTCACGTACTTTAAATTTAATCTCATATTTTGACTCATTTGTTGTAATAAATAATTCAGAATCATCTAAAACTTCAGAAAGTTCTTTTTCTTCGCATGCAGAAGGCAAACACATCGGTGGGAACATAACACACCACCAATTTTTACCTTCTCCTTTTCCTATAGTAATTTTCAGAGCATTGTAAATTCCTGCAGGAAGCGTAACATGATTGTATTTTCTGTTATTAAAATAGCATTTTGTAACAGTTACTTTAACAGGATAACTGTATCCGTGAGATTCAATCTCATTTTTAACCACACTTTCAATCTTATAAATATTTTCTTCGGTTAAATTTTTTACAGAATTTAAATTATTCGTTTCTGCAAAAAAATTTCCGAAATCACGTAAAACACGATCTCTTACTTTTAATTTTAAATTTTGATCAGCATCAGAATTTGAGTTTGCAATTATATGTAATCTGAAAATTTTTTCACTTATTGAATCACATTTTGAAAAAAAACCTATAAAAGAACACATCACAGATACTATAAATCCACAAATTAACGCTTTAGTTTTAACATTTGGCATTTTTGCTATTCTCCTTCATTTTTTATGATGTATAAATTGTGGATTGTTTTTTTGTTTTTATTCAAATAATTACAAATAAAAAATTAAAGCTGCCATATTAATGACAACTTACTATAGTTTATAACATTTTTATGATAACAAATTCGAATTTGCACGAAAATAATGATAAAGATATTGCTGCGCAACACCCGCATATATTCCAAAAAATTTGGGACTCTCACCAGAAAACATTTTATCCATAATCTTCTTCATCCAAACGTCAATCGGAAATGCATCTAATCTGTGCAATGCATAAAGCAACACACAGGTTGCTACTTTATTTCCTATTCCATTTACTATTTTAAGTGATTTTATCGCGTCTTCAAGTGGCATGTTTTCAAGAGCACAAAAATCGATAGCACCAGAAGAAACTTTTTTTGCAGCATCAATAATGTACTTTGCACGAAAACCACTTCTAATAACAAGTAAATCATTTTCGCTTAAGGTACTTACTCTATCTGCACTGGGAAAAGTAAACAAATCCCCTACCGGTTCTCCAAAATTCTCACAAAAACGTGAAATGATTTTTTTAATTCTTGGAATATTATTATTTTGAGATATGATAAACGAACAAACAACTTCCCACGGCTCTTGCTTTAAAATCCGAATACCAGAACCAAATTCATATGCACGTTTCAGTACGGGATTAAGATTTGAAAGTGATTGCCCTATCAACCTATAATCTGTTTCAAGATCAAAATAAAATTTCCAGATATTATTAAAATCTTCAAGACTTGAGTTTTCTAAAAATATTCGATTATTTTCCTTGCCTATTTTTATAAATTTTCCAAATGCCACCGCACTATATACACCATTATTCTCTTCCCAACGAAAACATTGACCACAGTCAAAAGTTTGACCAAGGTCAAAGTTGAAAACGTCTTCGATATAAATTCTTTCTTTACGTTGATAAACTTTCATACAAAATTAACCATTATTTAGAAATTTTACCCGAGCGAATACATCTGGTACACGCATAAACACGTACAGGAGTTCCCTTGACAACCGCTCTAACCCTTCTTATATTAGGCTTCCACATCTTATTAGCACGCCTATGTGAATGTGAAACCTTTATTCCAAATGATACCGCTTTTCCACAGAACTGACATTTTGCCATAACAAATTCTCCTTTTCTTTTATTAATATCGGTAATATCAGCTATATTAAATATAGACCGACTCAACTTTAAGCCTAAATTCTTAACCTACTATAGTATCATACCAAAAATGCATATCAATTGCAAGAAAAGTCTTATATTATTTTTTATTTGTAATTTTAAGGACATGTTATAAACAATACTTACTGTTTTTTTGAAAAAACAAGTACTAAAAATATTATTGATCAATATATTTACTACAATTTTTGCGTTGACTTTAGATATATTTTGTGATAATATCACTATAAAAATAAAAATCTTTATTTATTATAAAAGCGAAATATTATTTTACTTAGAAAGAGGCGTTTTAAAATGAAAAAACCAAATTCCAATTTAATTAATTTAATAAAAATTTTAAACCAAAGCAAAGAAAAATCTTATGAATTTAGCAAAAAAAATTCTATGGAAGAATTATATGAATATTGTCATTCAATCGTAGACGGGTATTCTTTTGAAGAATTTGAAGAATTTATGATAAACATTGCCAAAACGCTTGATAACAATCTTACCGACGAAGATTTTAAAAAAATTTCAGGAGGAAAATCCGTAATTGATTACATCGAAAGTTTTGATGAAGGAATGCAACATGGATATAAATTGGGATGTAACATGGGAACGTATATTAAAGACATTAAAAACACTGTCACAAAAATCGTTGACTCTGTAACAAAAAAAAATCCTCCAAAACCTATCGATCCAGATGCTCCCATAGATATAGACGATCTTTTTTAATATACCTTTACATTAAAAAACCTGCTATTTTAGAATTAAAACTTCTACAATAGCAGGTTTTTGTTATGCAAAACAAAAAGCTTTTCAGTTACGCAGCACATATAATAAACACCATTTAATCAATATAAATAGTAGTACTATCCTCATGTAACTTCTTTTTTGCTTTCCGTATTTTAGCACTAAATAAACATGTAAGAACAATATTCCATATACCATTAAAAATTAACGAAAAACCAGCAAACATCATAATCGTATCAAAGGTTCCAAACATAACAACAGAACCTAAAATAATTGTCAAAATACCCATCAAAAACATTAAAGGCCAACCACTTACCTTAGCACGAGCACAATCAATACTATCTGCAATAGAAGAACTTCCGTTAATAATGATAAAAATCCCAAATATCACCGTGAGAACACCTTTGACCATCCATGGATTAATAAGACAAAATATCCCAGAAAGAATTAAAGAAATCCCCAAAACGAAAAAATACCCACCAAAAAAATATCCATAAGAAATAAATGAAGCTATTGCAATAACTCCAGCGGAAATTAATACAATCCCTGAAATTAAGCACAGTGCATCAGCTGAATCTTGTGGTACCACAATAAATGCTATTCCTAATAAAATGGATAAAATTGATGTAATTATCACATCCCACTTAATCCATTTTATAGTTTTTTTGACTTCGTTCATTAATACTCCTCCTCTGCGTTATAATTTATATTTAAATAATAGTGTATAATTCACAAAAAATCAATATTTTTATGAATTTATTTATAGTTTTAGTATTTGCTCCCGAATTAAACGCATTCAATCCTTTTTACGCGCCAAAAATATGAGTCTCGCTAAATATAAAAGTGAATTAAAAGTTGCCGCAACATATGTAAGTGCAGCTGCTCTTAAAACAGATTTTGCACCTTTAATTTCATCGTCTGTTAAAACATTAGTTTCGCATAAAGCCTTTAAAGCACGACGACTTGCGTTAAATTCTACAGGAAGAGTAACTACTTCAAACAAAACAGAAAGAGAAAAAAATATTATTCCAAGTGTCAAACAAAAATCAAATTGCGTTGGAAGCATTAATCCAATAATCACAAGAGGCATAGAAAGAGACGACCCTATTCTAGTAACAGGTATTAAAAGTTCTCTAATACGTATTGGAAAATAACCAACGTCGTGCTGTCTTGCATGCCCACATTCATGTGCTGCAACACTCACAGCTGCAATAGTTGCTGGAGAAAAAACCGTCTCAGACAAAAACACACCATTTGAACGCGGATCAAAAAAATCACTAAATTCTCCGCCAGTACGATTGACAAAAACATAATCGATTCCCCAGTGTTTAAGTAAAATTTCTGCACATTGACTTCCAGAAATACCACTTTTTGAATGAATTTTAGAATACTTTTTAAAAGCATGCTTTACCTGAAAATTAGCAAAAAATGCAACTGCCAAAGAGATAATCATATAAATAATATAACTTTCGTCAAATCCATAGTAATAATTCACATAGATCATCCTTTCAAAAATAATTACCCATACATACTACCACCAATTAATGTAATTATCAAATATGTAACAATGAAAAAAATTTTTAAAAAAATTAGCACTCGGGTGTTGACAGTGCCAAATTATCGTGCTACAATATGTGCATAGACACAAAATGTCTATAAATATTATTAGGAGGTTGAATATTTATGAGTATAATACCATATGGAAGGGACTTATTTGACGATTTCAAAAGCCCATTGGAAAATTTATTTAAAAGCATGGATTTTCGCCCAGAAATTAAAAATTTTATGTCCACTGACGTCATTGAAAAAGAAGATGGTTTGGAATTAATTATGGATCTTCCCGGTACCAAAAAAGACGATATAAAAATCGAGCTTGAAGATGGATATTTAACCATTACAGCTTCAGGAAACAGCAGCAAAGAAGAAAAAAGTGATGATGGTCACACAAATTATTTGCGCCGAGAAAGATACAGTGGGCAATATACTCGAAGCTTTTTTGTAGGAGAAAATCTAACAGACGAAGATATTAAGGCTAGATTCGAAAACGGTACTTTAACTCTGAACTTCCCTAAAAATGAAGATAAAAAACTTGAAACTAAAAAATTTATAAACATCGAAGGCTAAAAATCGTTGCATTGAAGTTGCATTCCTATTTTTGGAATGCAACTTTTTTATACATCTATTGACAATTTTTCAAAAACAATTACAACCAAAAAGTGTATAACAAGACATATTATATAATAATTCAATTTAAATTACGAAAATTATTCAAAATAAGACAAAAAATTTTCCAGAAAGCACTATTGCAAAATTTGTTGAAATGTGATAAGTTTGTTTTTATGAAAAAGTTATAATATATAACAAAACCAAAAAATATTTTTAGGAGGAATTATTTATGAAAAAAATTTCAGCGTGTATTTTCTCTTTGGCGATCTTGTTCAGCATATTTATGGGGCTAGCTCCATTTTGCAGTGCAGAAGGTGATGAAGGTGAAAATGATACACCTACCGCCGAAAGTTATATGACAATTGATTGTGAAACTGAAACTCCAGCATACATCCGCTTAGATGAAAATAAGTACTACAAACTTCAGGAAACACCTGAAGGCGAACCATCGTACCCAATAAAAAGTATTGAAGTTCCAGATGAAAGTGATGCAAATATCACTATATTCTCAGATAAAAACAATAAATCAACAATAGTTACATTTCGAAAAGGCGTTGAAAACAATTTAAAAAATTTGTTAAAAAAATCAGATGTATATATATATGCGCAATCAGATAAATTAAAAAATGTTATATTAAATTTTAATTCCGATGTTGATGTAAAATCAATTTTTGTTAATAAAGAAGAATCTGGTAGTGCTAGCGCTAGTGCAAACAGCATTAGTGTGCATGATGGTTCTGAAAATGATAGTATCGATGTAACTTTTAAAGGTACCGGTAACTTAAATACGGCGGAAGGCATTATCAATGATCATGGAAGTATATCAATTGAAATGAATAAATACAAAGGAAAAATAACTTCAGGTTTTGGACTACGTGCCAGAGATAATATAACAATGAAAAGTGGTAAAGTAGAAGTAGGAAAAGAAATAACAGAAAGCGCACATGATTATGCTGTTTTAGAATGTAATAAATTAATTTTTGATGGCGGAAATTTTGAAGGTTTTGTTGATGGTGAAAGAGATCGATTACTAGGAGGACTAAATGAAGATAAGTTTTTTGTAAAAAAAGAATTAATAAGTAAAGCTGCAAACCGAAATGACGACGGTTCTCCCGATACAACTATTACGTCTTTGAAAGATTTAGTTAAAAGTCGCAGACCATCTGGAGACATTTTCTCGGAAGAAAATGGCTATACAATTTTTAGCGGTGTTTCAGATTTAGATTTAGGTTATCTACATGTGTACGAAAATTTGTCAACCGAGTTTAAAATTGATCCAACCGAAAAAACTTTGACAAAAAAAGGTGAAAATTTCAAAATTAATATTGTAAAATGGCCTGAAGATGTTGAAGAAGGAGTAACACCATCAATAGAAAGCACAAATTTAAGTGTCGCAACTGTAAACGAGGAAGGAATTGTAACAGCTGTTGATAACGGTGAAACTGATATTGTTGTAACTATACCTAATACAAAGTACAGAGCAATTTGTCACGTTATTGTAAAAATCCCCGAAGAGATACCACAAGAAGAACCAGTCGAAAAATCTACCACTCCCAAAACAGGTGACTTCAGTGGAAGATCCATACTATTTGCTCTTGCAATTGGTTTTGCTTCGTTATCTGCATTGGGAATAATTGCTCTAAGAAATAAGAAGTCTTGTTAAACCAATTAGATTACGTAGTTTAAAAATCACCAATTGATATAGTTTTTCATGTACCAATATCTATAATTAAATTTTAAATATTACAATATTAAAGTGCACTGGAATAAATCTCAGTGCACTTTTGAATATTATACATTACTTCAAGACAAACAGTACCGTCCAAAAATACCCAATTACCACTTACTTTTTACAGCACTCCAAACACAATTGTTAAATCATAGGAATTCCAACACTTCTCCAATCAAGATCTCCTCTTTCAAGACCATGGATCAACACCTCAGCTGTAGCAATATTTGTAGCTACCGGTATAGTGTGAACATCACAAAGTCTCAAAAGATCATCCTCTGATTTACCCATAAGCTCCGGATGAACAGCATCTCTAAAGAATATCAACATATCAAGCTCACCACACGAAATATGAGAAGATATCTGTTGACATCCGCCTTGAGGTCCTCCTAAAAATCTTATAACTCTAAGGCCCGTTGATTCAGAAATAAGTTTTCCCGTAGCTGCGGTTGCACACAATTTATGGCGACTTAACACGCCGCAATAAGCAATACAAAACCTAACCATAAGCTCTTTTTTAGCATCCTGCGCTATAAGTGCAATATTCATGTAATTGCCCTCCCAAATAAATACATAACATTTTAATTTTTTACAATTTTTTAAACATATAAACTACATATTGCAATCCGTTAATACGATTATACTATATATGAGAAATTAATTCCATATCTAAACTAAAAATTAATCTAAAGTTTATCAGTACATCACATTCGTATTGATCGATCGCTATTTTTACCCTATATGGTTAATTTTATCACTTTTACCAAAAATGTCAATTTATCGATTTGAAATATTTATTAAGATTTTTTGTTTACAATTGACAGTTTATGTCTAAAATGTGAAATGTATACTCTTTTAAATTCGACATTATTTGAAAAAAAATAATTATAATAACAAATGGCAACAAAACCTTGTAATTACTTTTACATAAATATTAAATACAAATTATTGAATTCCAAAATAAGCATTCATTATATCTCGCGCTACATTCTTTGAAACTATTCCCGACTTACCATGATCAATTACGACCGCTATAGCAATTTGAGGATCATCATAAGGAGCAAAGCAAATAAATGTTGTATGGTCAGAACCTGAATTCTGTGCAGTACCCGTTTTTGCAGCAACTGGTACCGGAAAATTTGCAAAATCACGAGCAGTACCAGAAAGAACCACTTCTCTCATACCTGCCTTTACAGCATTAATATTTTCTTCTGATATATTCACATTTTCCACAAGCTCGGGGTTAATCTGTTTAATTATTTTTGTACGAGAATAATCCATTATTTTACTCACAAGGTGTGTTTTATATCTTTTACCGCCATTTGCTATTGTTGCGGTATAAGTTGCCAGTTGAACAGGAGTTATCATATTGTCTGATTGACCTATTGCCGCTTGTGATGAACCAGATTCGTACCACTTTGAACCAACATCGGCAGAATGTTTTGGACCAGCAATAATTCCTTTGCTTTCACCAACTTCTACTCCAGTTTTTACACCAATACCAAATTTATTTGCATACTCGCCCAAAACTTCTGCACCTAACCTACGGCCAAGTTCTGCAAAATATACGTTACAGGACTTTGAAAGTGCTTTTATAAGATTTGAACTCCCGTGTACCCCCATACATCTGAGTTTATATCCTGAGTAATAATTAAAACTTCCGCCACAAAAAATTGTTTCTAATGGTGTTACTTTTCCGCTATCCAAAGCAGCACAAGCGACCAACGGTTTGTAAATTGATCCTGGAGCATATGCACCAGAAAAAGCTCTATTTAAAAGTGGCACAGATTTATCTTTAACAAGTTCAGAGTAATATGACTTATCTTCCATAAATCGTGTCAAATCGTAACTTGGATAAGTTGAAGCAGCAAGCACTGAAAAATCTTTGACATTCAATACCACTGCAGCACCAGAGTGGCAATCGGAAGCGTTTTTATGTGCTTTTTCAACATTTTCTTTTAATGATTTATTTGCAACCTCTTGTATTTTAGAAGAAATGGTTAAAAACACACTATTACCTGATTTTGCTTCCTCCTTCTCCGCCACGTCTATTATACTACCTTCTTTTGAGATTTGCATCATGCGTTTACCGCCAATTCCTCTCAAATAATCTTCCATCACGCCTTCAATTCCCGTTTTGCCAATTAATGCATCCATCTTATAATCACTTTTTCTTTTTTCGTATTCCTCACTAGACATAAATCCTGTATACCCAACTATATGAGGAGCAATTTCTCCATTTATATATTTTCTTACGAGCGATGTTTGAATCCTAACACCTTTCAATTCATTAGATCGTTCTGAGATTATAATCGTTGCTTCTTTACTTATATTATCACAAATAACATACGGTGTAGATTTCATATAATACCCACCATTTTTATCCATGTTATATTTGACACTACAAAGAATTCTTTGATCTGCATTTGAATATTTATCAGTTTCAATTTTGTATTTTTTACAAAGTTTTTCTATACATTGATCTGGTGAAGCGTTGTTATCCAACTCTATTGTTTTTTTCATAAAGTTAATTTGACTGTTTTTATCTTCTTCAAAATAAAATCCATCGTGATTTATTCCAATTGGTAAAATATCAATCCATTCGTTTCCCAAAGAAATTAAAATCTTGATTGTTTTCAAAATCAGATCATTTTCTTTTCCTTTAGGAATAACCAATCTATCTATTACAAGTTTATAACCAGTATCATTCACTGCTAAACCAACTGCATTACAGTCTAAAATTTCACCTCGTACAGGGTCTGTGTTCACAAAATATATATTGCTGCTATTTGCTCTGATTTTATAATAATTGGTATTTATTATTTGCCAATCTACTAATCTATAAATAAATGTCCCAAATGTAAATAAAAAGAAAATCCAAAGAATTATATACCTTTTTAAATCTTGCTTCACTTTTATTCACCTCCGGGCGCACTCATGCTGTATATAAATTTTCGATTAAGTAGAAAAATCGGTATCACAACAAAAGTGGAATATATGATAAGTGGAAAACAGTAATGGACCCACATACAAAATAGCTGATGAGTTCCTCTAAAACAATATTCGATTAAAAATTTACAAGTCACGCATAAACTTACAACAAAAAAGTCCAACATTAACGCATTCCAAATATTAATTTTTAAAAAATAACCAGTTAAAACCCCAAAAACATATCCTACAATACATAAAAGAAGTGTAAAACCGCCAATCGGTGTCCCAAATGAAATATCTACTAAGATTCCGCAAACTACTCCTAAAACGATCCCTCCATACTCCTTTTCGAACATCACACATGAAGAAAAAGCCGGAATTAACAAAAGTGGCCTAATACCTAATACAGGAAGAGATAGGCCAGGAATTTGTTCAATTGAATAAAAAACAAAAAATTCTAAGATATAAAAAAACCATTTTAAAATAGTATATGATTTAAACGTTTTCATGCCAACAAATTTACGAGCGGCCACAATAATTAACTTTCGGTCGACAACGTTATTTCTCCTTTCCCCTGAAAATCAGTTATTACAAATACATCTTTAATTTTTTCAATATTTTCAAAAGGTTCCACTATAGCATAATAAGAAGATTCATAATCATCATATTCAATTGAACGTATTTTCCCTAATTTTAAATTTTTAGGGTACATACCACTTAATCCACTAGTAACCAATATATCACCCTGAGACATGGAACTTTGCGCTGGAATAAAATTCATTTTTGTAATATTTTCTGAACGCTTTTTAATAAAACCACTTATTATTCCACTATCACTTGTTTTCGAATCAATAACACCTATTTTTGAATCTGGTGACATTATAGTTCTAACTCTGCTGGAAGATGTTCCCACTTTACATATTGTACCGACAACACCATTTTCAGTTATTACAATATCGTTAAGAGAAATCCCTGAATTTGAACCATTGTCAATAATAAAATCTCCAAAAAATTCTGCAGGATTAATTCCTATTACCGATGCTGACACAAATTTTAAACTACTATTATTTTTTTTAAAATCATAGTATTTAACAAAACGTGCATTCTCACGCTTAACATCATAATAGTCTGAAGTAATATCTCTAAGTTCACTGATTTCTTGCTTCAATTTTTTATTTTCTTCTCTTGTTTTATTTATATCTTCAAAATAATCAGAAAACTCCCATGCTGCATCAGAAACGTAATTAAAGCATTTTTGAAAAGGATAAGTTACGGACGAAAAAAAATCTAAAAAAATATTTTTTTCCACACTAATTGTGGAATAAATAAGTACACCTAAAACAATAAATATTGCCCCAAGAATCATTTTAAAGGTATTACTTTTAATAAAATATTTCAATACTTTTAAACCTCCATGCCAAACAATATTTTCAAATTATTACTAAAATTCATCGTGACCTATGCCTTTTGTAATATTCTCTCGGCATCGAAATTTCTAAACATTTCCCAGTGCCATCCGCAACACAGTCAAGTGGTCGTTCAGC
Source organism: uncultured Eubacteriales bacterium (assembly GCA_934675165.1). GTDB lineage: Bacteria > Bacillota > Clostridia > Oscillospirales > Acutalibacteraceae > UMGS1491. Next base: position 2,539 of record CAKUPP010000010.1, on the reverse strand, counting down.
AATATAAACAGGCATACCGGTACTTTCTGATATAAGTTTATCTATTCCACGTAAAAGTGCTCCACCACCAGTAAGCATTATTCCATGTTCTATTATATCTGCTGAAAGTTCCGGAGGAGTATTTTCAAGTGTTATTTTTACAGCATCAATTATATTTTTCAATGGTTCTGAAAGTGCATCTCGAACTTCTGCCGCAGTTATCACAATATTTTTTGGTAAACCATCAATAAGATTTCTGCCCTTTATATTCATTTCACCCTCTTCTTCATATGGTACTGCAGAACCCATTGTGATTTTTATATCTTCAGCTGTACGTTCCCCTATCAGAAGATTATATTTACGTTTTACATAAGATATTATAGCTTCATCAAATTTATCTCCAGCAACTCTTTCGGATGTGGCAGTAACTATATCACCCAATGATATAACAGCAACTTCTGATGTTCCTCCACCAATATCCACAACCATACTTCCTGTAGGTTCAGATACAGGAAGCCCCGAACCTATTGCTGCAGCCATAGGCTCTTCTATAAGTTCAACTACACCTGCACCAGCCTGTTTTGCTGCATCTTCAACCGCTCTTTTTTCTACTTCAGTTACACCGGAAGGTATACAGATTATTACACGAGGTTTACTAAAAAACCAACTTTTTGCAGTACTGGATATAAAATATTTGAGCATACTTGCAGTAATATCAAAATCTGCTATAACTCCATCTTTCAGAGGCCTTACAGCGACAATAGAACCAGGAGTTCTACCAATCATGCTTTTTGCCTCACTGCCAACTGCTAAAACATTATCGTGGTGTATATCAATTGCAACTACAGACGGTTCCCTTTTTACAATTCCTTTGCTTTTAACAAATACCAGAGTATTGGCTGTACCCAAATCTATACCTATTTCTTTAGAAAACATCTTATTTCTTCCTTCCGTAATTTATACTGTTAAATATTATGTCCTATAATTATTATGTCATGAACAAATTATTTGATTACAAGATATTTCTGAAAGTTTGCAATATGTAAAAATTATTTTCCTGTAGATCCAAAACCACCTGACCCACGTTCAGTATCGTCAAGCGATTCAACTTCGATCACCGGCATACAACTTACTGGCATTATGACCATCTGAGCTATTCGGTCCCCCGGTTTAATTATATAAGGCTCTTCGCCTAAATTTATAAGTCCAGCACCAATTTCTCCACGATAATCACTATCAACAACACCAACACCATTTGATAGTGTAATTCCATGCTTTACTCCCAATCCACTTCTTGCAAATATAAACGCTGCATACTCATTGCTTGGAAGACTTATAGCTATTCCACACGGTATAAAAACTTTTTTACTCGGATTTAATAAAATTTCTTTTTCAATGCACGCATATAAATCTAACCCAGCAGATCCTTCGGTGCTTCTTTTAGGTAAAATTGCATATTTTGAAATTCTACGTAAATTTAATACTTTTTTTTGTTGACTTTTATTTTCCACACTATCACCTTAGTTTTCCACAATTTTATGTTTATTTTTAAAATCTTTCTTAAAAAAGTATCAATCAGCTTCATTTTTGGATTGATTTAAGTTTAAAATTAAAAAGTTTTCCTCATTTTCCACAGAACTTTCAACATTTTTAAGAAAAACAAAAACACCTAAACAAATAAACTGAACAAAAAGAGAAACATAAACCTTGTTTTTTTATAATTTAAAACCAGTTTAGCTGCTTAACCTTTTTTTATTCTCTAGATAATTCTTTTTTTAAATATGTATTTTCTTTTTTTAATTTTTCACCCAAAACCTGGGATTCAGTTGCTGTTTCGACACACCGATTTAATTGAGCTTTTAAACTTTCAATTGTTGACTCTGCTTTGCGAGCTCTGTCACAGAAATCCATCATAATAAGGTAATGGATTATATTTTTTGAGAGCCCAACATTATCTACAGAAGTTTTTTTGATAGATTCATCTACTTCTGCTGCTACAGAACGCATGTAGCTTTTATTTTCATCTGAAATTAAATGAATATCTTCGCCGCCAACATTTACACACATTCTAAATTTAGACATACAGTTACTCACTTTCTTTCCACTAAAAATAATAATACTATTATAGTATAAGAAAATCTACATCTAATCAAAGTTTTTTTTAAATATTTAAGCATTTTGTGTAAATCGACATATTTTATCAATTATACAAAAAATAAATATGAAAACAATATAATAAAAATCAAACGTTCAATTTTACTATTATGAAGAAAAGTATGAGGTTTAATGATTAGTATATTTGATTACATCATCTCAACTTAACTATAACACAATTTTGTTTACTCGTCATTAGATACACTCGTTCCCATTTCGAACACAATAGTTAAGCTCGGTGGTACTGAAAACACTCAGCTAACAACGGCTTGTGTTGGTTTGCAATTGATGTGTTACAAAAGAAAAAAAGAAGTGACGGATAAATCAAATTGTGTTACAGTTAAGTTGAGAAATCCTAAACAAACACAAAAAGGAGATATCCGTCATGAACACTGTAACACAAACA
>CAKUPP010000009.1 GCA_934675165.1 uncultured Eubacteriales bacterium | reverse complement strand
TTTGTTTCATTTCACTTTCCAAAAAATTTAAAGCAGGTTTTCTGAATGAAAGAAAACCTGCTTTGTCTACAGTCTGAAATCATCTCGGAATTGCCGAGATGATTTTTTATATACAAAAAAAGAACCCAAGCAATTTTGGATTCTCATTTAATTATTAACATAAAACTGTCAAATTGTTCTTTATGACTACAAATTTTTTCAATCAAACCATTATACAAATCAGTCCATTACACCCTTCGTTAATCACTCTTTCGATAGTTTCTTTAATTTTGTCCCTGGCTTCTGACGGCATTCTATAAAGTTTGTTGTGCAAACCTTCACTAACTAATTCATGTACCGATTTACCAAATATATTCGATTCCCAAATTTTTGATGGATCTTCTTCAAATTCTCTCAAGAGATACATAACCAATTCTTCAGATTGCTGTTCTGATCCAACAATTGGTGTAACTTCCGTATTGATAGTAGTTTTAAGTAGGTGCACAGAGGGGGCTGATGCTCTTAAGCGAATTCCATATTTCCCGCTTTGTTTTATTATTTCCGGTTCATCTAACGTAAGCTCTGACATTGACGGCATAACTATGCCATATCCGGACTCCTCAACCTCATCATAAGCTTCTGCTATTTTACTATACTTCTCTTTTAGTCTGGCCAAATCCATCATTGAATCCATTAAATCACATTCATCTTTTATATCTATGCCAGTCTTTTCGCCCATAATTTTGAAAAAAAGATCTGGATTCAAGCCAACTGTTACACGCGCATTTCCTTTGCCTAAATTTACAACTGAAATTTCAGCGTGAGTTACATATTCACAGTTTTTTAAATTTTCTACAAGCTGCTGAATCTCGTTTATTTTATTTATACCTTTCGCTGAATTATTTATGCACGTATAAATCGAACTTCTAAGCCAGTGATTTTTTTCCAAAGAAGTAAGCCACCCTGGCATATCTATTTTTATTTCTTTAACAGGAAATTCAAATAATAACTCTGCTAAAATTCTTTTTATTTCATTTTCATCAATAGTAGCACAGTTCACCGGAATTACAGGTACACTGTGTTTGTTTGAAATACTTTGAGCAATTCCTTTAGCATTTTCTGAATACGGATTTGTACTGTTTAACAAAACAACAAACGGCTTATTTATTTCTTTAAGTTCTTTTATAACTCTAGCCTCAGCATCTTCGTATTCACTACGATCTATATCACTTATACTACCATCTGTAGTAATAACAAGGCCAATAGTAGAATGATCTGTTATGACTTTTTTGGTACCAATTTCGGCTGCCACATTAAAAGGAATTTCCTCATCAAACCAAGGCGTTTTAACCATTCTTGGGTTATCTTCTTCTATATACCCTAATGCACTTGGAACTATATACCCCACACAATCTATCATTCGTGCATTAAATTTAGCAGTATCATCCACACTTACTTCTACTGCATCTTCTGGAATAAATTTTGGTTCCGTAGTCATTATCGTCCTTCCAGCAGCTGATTGCGGCAATTCATCAATAGCTCTTTCTTTTTGACTATTTTCTACTATATTTGGTATAACTAGAGTATCCATAAATTTTTTTATAAATGTTGATTTACCAGTTCTAACAGGTCCCACCACACCAACGTATATGTCACCATTCGTCCTTTGCGATATATCTTGATAAATGTTACGTTCTTCCACTTTTGTTCCTCCAAAATATGAAAATTAAATTTTGTGTTTTAAAATTTGTTAAAAAATAGTTACTTCATGGGAATCAAAAGCATACCGCTTTCTTTAACCACACTTTCAGACAAATCGTTTTCCTTTTTAATAGAATTTACAGAAGTATAATATTTTCTGGCAATGTCCCAAAGAGATTCACCTTGAGAAGCATAGTATATCGTAAGAGATGCTGATGTATCCTTATTTGAAGGAACCTCTTCATCAGTTTTTGCAGAAGTTATCATACTATTTTTTTGTATTGTGTATGCTGCACCATAAACATTTAAATTTAATTTCAAATTTACGTTATTTTTATTTACAATATCATAATCTATTGATTCCGGGACAACACTCAGTTCAAAAATTATATTTTCTACTTTTTCTGGAATATCAGGTACATAATTGAATTCTAATATTCTTTCTACATAAAATGGAATATTTTCGCTGTCAATAGCAATCATGCAAAGATTCATCTTAATCAAAAATCCGTCTTCACTAACACCACTTGAAAATTTAACTGAACAAACATCGCTCCAAATATCCACTATTTCAGAAATATTCATGCCCTGAAATTCAATACTGTCAGAGTGATTAACACTATCATTTATTATTTTCAATAACTTAATTAATTTTACAGATTCGTTTTCTGTTTCGATATCATACATAGTAGAATAAATATCAGAAACCAAATTTACATCCTTGTCTTCATATGCCATTACTGTTATTGCGATTTTTATATCGGTAGCAACTCTGTTAATAGAACTTCCTTCATCTGACTGAATTTGTTCTTCGTGGCTTAAAACTTCAGGCGTAATCACATAATGAAAATCTTCATTTACTCCCGGGACGTCGACAATTTGACTTATTGGAATACACTGCTTATATGTTTGAAGCGCACCCGATGTAATATCACTAATGTATAAAAGTTTTATACATGCTTTACCTTTTGCAACAATTTTATTGGGCATAATTTTATAATCATTTATCGTTACAGAAACATCTGAACGAATAAGTATTTCAGGGGCAGGCACTTCATCTGAAAATTCTAATACTTCATTTATTGAAAACTGCTGTTGACCGATACCAGCCAAACTTTCTGCCTTAATTTTTTTTACTTTTTGCTCAATATCTTTTCCGGACACAGATGATGTTATTTCCGTATCACATTTACTAAAAATTTTTGCACATATCGAAAATGCGCCATGCACATCAATTTTTCTAGGTGTAACAGCTCTACAATTTATGTACTCTGCTCTAACAGAAGTTAATGAAATTGCATTTTCTGGTGCCGATTTTATATCTATTGAACTAGAAAAAGGGAATGCATTTTTACAACATCTAACATGCATATTATCTGCATCTAAATAAATCAAACAAATATCAACGTTTCCTTCTATATTAAGTCGATCTCCAGAAATATTTCTAGATGTAATGCCTGGGCAAACTCTACATTTCAATATGCGTTGTATGTCCGGACAATAATCTGGAAGAGAAAAATCCATATCAATTGGAACTTCTTGGCACCCTTCAAAATCAAGTCTTCGTACTGACAAATTTTCTTTGGTTACGTCGTAATTCACTTTAAACCTCTCCTTATTTAAATACTAAATGTTATTCCATAAATACAAATTTTATTACTTTTTTGTTTAGCTAATTTGTACTTTGTTTGCCTTGTGAATCCATCTTGTAATTTTCTTTATAAATTATTTCGGAAATAGGTACTATCTGATATCCTTCACCCTTGATCGTATCAATTATTTTAGGTAATGCATCAGGAGTATTTTTAGCACCATTATGCATTAAAATTATTGACCCAGGTTTTATTTTAGATTTGATTCTCTTAACCATATCGTCAGGAGTAGGATCTTTCCAATCAAGACTATCAACATCCCATTGAATACAGTGCATTCCAAGTTCATTTGTGGTTTCTACAACGCAATTATTATAGTCTCCGTATGGAGGTCTAAAAAGTATTGGGCGTGGAGCACCTGCTGCTTCTATTTTTTTATTGCAATCTTCGATTTGAGCTCTCACTTTTTCCTTTTCTAATTTTGGTAGATGTGGGTGAGTATCAGAATGATTACCAACATCATGCCCAGCAGAAGCGATTGCTTTTACTGATTCAGGATATTTTTCTGCCCAAAACCCAACTAAAAAGAACGTACTCTTAACACCTTTATCAGCCAAAATATCCAACAACGTCTGTGTCTGTTCGTTCCCCCAAGCAGCATCAAAAGATATACTTACAACTTTATCTTTTTTATCTACACAGTAAATTGGTAATTTGCGTTCTTTTGCACTAAAAATATTTGTACCTTGAAGAGATATCGCTGCAGATAAAACCGCTGTTATTATTCCCCCTACAATTATCATTAATTTTTTTCGGTTTATTATAAAAACTTTCATGTTTCAAATCCCCCTTGGTAAAAATCTATATGCATTTATAGATAATCATAGAATCAAAAATTAAAAAAATTCAATAAAAATATCTATCTGGTTCTATTTGCGTTTTATACTTTATACCTTTCAGAACAAAACCAGTTTATTAAAACTAAAAATTTTCAAAATAAAAAAACAAAACTGATTATCTACTTTTCAGTGACTATCAGTTTTATTTTAATCAATTTATATTTTCCTGTGCTAATTTTTACTCTTTTGTTGCTCACCATAAACCGGTTGAAAAAACGCTTCTGGATGTGTTTCATCTAAAACTTTTTTTTCATTCGATTTTTTTACTTCGGACCTACACTCCCCACCCGCTACTTCTTTTAAAGCATCATGTTTTACCGGCTTACTATAAATCTCTTCCATGATATTCAACTCCTTAAAATTTTTAAAGAATTTACAATTCTCATACTAATTGTTCTCAATTTTTTAAAAAATATTCAAAGAGTATTTCAAGTTACATAATTAAGTATTTTTATTATTTATAACAACTTCTGCTTTTCTAAGAAAATATTTTTCAAATTCCGAAACTAAAAGTGGAAATGCAGCTAACGTCCACACTATAATCCACTGCCAAATTGAAAGTGGACACGTCTGAAAAAATTCATTAAAAGCAGGCACAGTAACAACAATAATCTGTAATATCATGCAAAACACAATCGAATATATTAATTTAAAATTGCTAAACAAACCTGTAATTAACAATGACTTTCGACTTTGAACATTAAAAGTTTGAATGAGTTGACTTAATCCCAAAGTAACAAATGCCATCGTACGACCGATTACTGGTTCATATAAATTTATATCAAAAAATATTCTCCCAACGCTAAATGAAAGTATACCCATCGCTGCTATAAAGCAACCCTCGACTATTATGTTATATGCCAACCCTCCGGAAAACAAACTTTTTTGAGAATCAACCGGCAATCGTTTCATTATATTCTTATCTATTGGGTCCATTCCAAGCGCTAATGCTGGAAAAGCATCTGTCACTAAATTTATCCACAAAAGGTGAATTGCAAGAAGTGGTGGAGGAACTCTCATTAAAAATCCAATCAAAACAACCGCAACTTCCCCGATATTAGTAGAAAGTAAAAAATGAATAGTTTTCCTTATGTTATCATACATGCCTCTGCCTTGCCGTACCGCTTCTACCACAGACACAAAGTTATCATCTGCCATTATTATGTCCGAAGCAGATTTTGCGGCATCAGTACCAGATTTACCCATAGCACAACCTACGTCAGCAATTTTAAGTGCTGGCGCATCATTTACGCCATCCCCCGTCATTGCCACTATTTCTCCACGCTCTTGAAAAGCTTTTACAATACGTACTTTGTGTTCAGGTGAAACTCTGGCAAAAACAGTACAATCTTTCACACATTCACGCAGCTGGTCATCTGTCATATCGTCTATTTGCAAACCGGTAAGAGCTTTACTACTCTTTGAAAAAATATTAAGTTCAGCAGCAATAGCTTTAGCTGTTTCGACGTGATCACCAGTTATCATTACAGGAGTTATCCCGGCAGTTTTACATTCAAATACCGCTCTTTTAGCTTCAGGGCGAGGTGGATCTACTATACCCGCAATGCCATAAAACACAAGCCCTTCCTCAATGTCAATACCAGAAAATTCAGATTCTTCTTTGTATGCAACGGCTATTGTTCTAAAAGATTTTTTTGCCATCATACTAATAGTTTTGTTTACATTCTTTACCGTTTTTTCATCTAACAGTACAATTTCTCCATTTTTATTATAATACTTACAACGCTTTAAAAGTATATCTGGCGCACCTTTAGTAACTATCTTATATTTTTTATCATAAAAACGGTGAACAGTAGTCATAAGTTTTCGTTCGGAATCAAAGGGAATTTCATAAACTCGCGGATATTCATTATCTGTTTTTTTCTTATTTAATCCACATTTTGAAGCAGCAATTAATAAAGCATTTTCAGTAGGCTCCCCCTGGGCAGATATATCTCCGTGGTTACGAGTAAGAACTGAATTGTTACAAAGCATACCCATTAAAAAGAAATTTTTGGCAAATGCGGAATCAAATTTTTGCTCTGACAATCCGTCACTTATTTGAACAACTGTCATTTTATTAAGAGTTAGCGTACCAGTTTTATCTGAACAAATTACAGTTGCATGACCCAATGTTTCTATAGCTGGAAGTCTTCTTACTATAGTATTTTTTTTAGCCATTTTACGAACACCATTGGCAAGAACTATAGTTACAACTGCGGGGAGCCCTTCTGGAATTGCTGCAACGGCTAAACTTATGGAAATCATTAGCATTTCCATAATATCTATATTTTGAATTATTCCGAGTATAAAAACAAGTACACTGATAGCTATAATAAAGATACCTATCAATTTTCCAGTACTTGCAAGACGTTTTTGCAAAGGCGTTTCAGAAACATCTTCTACATTGACTAAAGCAGTAACTTTTCCGATTTCTGTATTCATACCTGTTTTTACTACTACAGCCGTAGCTCGGCCGCTATCTATAACTGATCCGGCAAAAAGCATATTTTTTTGATCAGCCGGAGATGTTTTAGACTTAAAAACTTCAAACTCATTTTTTTCACACGCAAATGATTCACCTGTCATAGCTGACTCTTCTGCAGTAAGATTATGCGACTCTATTATTCGTGCGTCAGCTGGCACCAAATTACCAGTAGACAATTTTATTATATCACCGGGTACAAGATCTTCTGCTGCTACACGTTTTGTCTTACCATTACGAACAACTCTACATAGTGGCGTTGACAATTTTTTTAGCGAACTTATTTCTTTTTCTGCCTTGCTTTCTTGAAAAATACCTATAACAGCATTTATTATGACTATTCCTAAGATTATTATTGTGTCCATATAATCAGATTTGTTACTTAAAAAAGATGTAATTAATGAAACAACTGCTGCGCCAATTAACGTTATCACCATAAAGTCTGAAAACTGCGCTATTACCTTTTGAAAAACAGTTTTTCGCTTTTCTGAAGCCGGCGCATTTTTGCCATATACTATTTTTCGCTTTTTTACCTCATCGTTAGTTAATCCACTTGATACGCAAACATTCAACTTATCAATAACTTCATCAGCTTTCATACTGTGCCAATCCATTTTATTCACTCCTATTTATGCTTTGTTATATCATTCGTTTCTTAAAATAAATATATATAAAAAAACGAATATATATTACTTTCTAATCCATACAAAAAGCAAAATAAGAAATAAAAAAGTTCGACACACAGTGCAGTCACAAATTATTTATTTTTCGATGAAAATTTTGCTTTATATATTCTTTCGATGAATGGCTTTAAATCTTTACTTATTTTATCATAAACACACTTCAAAGTTTCTTCCAAAATTCCATTATTTTTTTGATTAACGTTCCATATAGTAGAGTTTTTATTTGTAACTTCAGAAATCGCATCTTTCACAAACGCTATTCTCCTTTCTTTACCGACTTCCCAATCTGATACAAAAACATCAATGAGTGTATCCATTTTGCGTAATATCTGTTCATCGTCACATTCATTTTTTTTAAAAGCTTTTTTAATTTCATTAATCCATTTAGCAATTTGTGATTCTAAACTTATTTTATCGATATTTTTCGTAAATTGGTCCATAGTAACTTTAAATTTTCCTAATACACTAACTGTATTACTAACTCTCTGTTCTGCACTATATTTCTTAATAGTCGGACAATGTGAATACCAGTTAAGTATATCCTCAATATTTTTCCGTTTTTTCAACTCGTTTAATTCTTTAATTATTTTTTCAGCGTTATCCTTTGGCATAAACGTTCCCTCCTAAATATAAAATTAAAATTCAAAGTCTGAATTTCACATATATGTTATCACGCAAGAAAATATTAGTCAAGTTTTGTGAAAATGATATAAAAAATCACCGCTTTTAACGGTGATCTCTAAATTACAAATTTAATCAGTAGAACTTACAACCACATATGCCGTATCTGATTTGTTCTCAAATTTTACACTGTATGCTTTAATTTCATACACACCTTCTTTAGATGGTGCAGTATATAATCCATTATTATCAATAGTACCGGTATTTTCTTCAGCCATGTCCCAACGAACTTCTTGGCTAATTGAACCTTCAATATGAGCTTCAAATCTAACCTGTTCAAGAGGCTTCACTCGTGTTGTGTTTGGTGTGATAACAACTCTTACATTTTCATCTATTACCAAATCTTCTTCCTCATCTCTAATTTCTGTTGGTTTAAACGCCCACCACCGTATATCTACTGCTTGAGCTGTAGTTTTTTCTCTGAGCCTTATACCCAATCTAACAGTTCCTTTTTTAGAATTTACAATTGCACCGATTTTAACATTTGGTGCAGAAACTGTAATTTCTTCCTTTGAAAAAATACCCTTATCTCCAAAGACTAATAACCCCTTGTCGTCCGTGAGATAATTTGCCTTGTTATCAATTGCAGTAATAACAGCAACATTACCTTCTCCTAACCCATGAACAAATTCATATGAATAATATGATTTACCCACTTTAGGACTAAACCCTAAGTTTATCCTTTCTACACCTGTTACAATGTTATCAGCTTTAACATCCGGCAATTCAACAACTTGAGGCACCTCACTACTATCATGTACAACCTTAACTTCTTGAGAAGAAACCTCTTTGGGATCTTCAACATTTTGTAAAAGTCCCAAAAGTTCATTACTGTAAATATATTGATCAAATGGATGTTTTTCAAAACTTTCAATAAAGTAATTAAGCTGATTACTTACCAAATGAATCTTTGCAAGATAAATAAATTTATCTTCTACATCTTCAATTTTATCCATAAAATTCGTAGCGTAATAGTCTTTTATAATTATATTTTTTAAAGGTTCTGTGCTTATTGTAACTGGAATTTTTAAATCTGTTTGCATTCTAATTTCGTCTGTTCCAATTTTAAGTACAAAAGATTTTTTATCTATTACAAACTCGCCCGCAGCATCAGAAACAGCATTGCAAAAAATTTTATAATCTTTAGATACACTCTTAAATGTTGAAATTTCAGTTTCTTTGTATAAAATTGACGTCTCATCCTCGTCATCTATACTCTTAAAAAATTCTCCACAAATATTAAAATTATAACTTACCGGCGCTTCTACTCCTTCTTTTTCAAAAATTATTTTAACCTTTATTCTACTATTAGGATTAACATATTTTGGCGTTAATGCTGTTATTTTAATACCATTTTCATCATATATAACTGTTTTGGACGTTACAAAACGTTCAAGGTTAATATCTTCTGGTGGCTTTTTATCTGTTAAAAAAAGTTTGTATCCTTCATTTATTCGATTATATTCTTCGCTCACACCACTGGATTTACCTGAACCAGCAACAGAAAAAGTAGTTTCTTTGAACTCTTCATCATATTTTATGCAAAGGTACACAATGCCTTTGTCTTTGTTTTCTTCAAACCCTTCTATTACATTAAGTCTCCTAACATATGGTTCATGAACAACAATTTCTCTTCCCATATAATCAAGAGCCATACCAGGTTCAAGTGAAAATGTTTTGTTATCTACTAAAATAACATCAAGCCCTGAAACAATTCCACTTCCATTTAGCATTCTGTTCCCTAAACGGCGTTTAGAATTAAAATAGTTTTGTTCACTTTCAAAATCGCGAACTGTCATAAGTTTACCAAAAAAATAATTATTTCTTTCCGCCAAATAGTATTGTTTATTTTTCATGTGATTTCCTCTTTTCTATATTTTATTTCATTGAATTTGATACTACAAGATTATTAACATCTGTTTTATCCCTGCCAATGACCAAATCTTCATTAGATGTTATAAAAGAATTTATACCCATATAACAATGATAATCCAAATATATTTGATCATTAAGTGCCACTAAATTGCACACTGAATCAATAGGTTTAACTGAATTTATTACTCGCAAAAGTTCAATATAGCTCTCAGAATTTTTAATATATCCGCCAGGAAGCATAACCGTGAAAGTGTATCCGTTATCGCCAAATAAATTCTCTACGATTTCTCTATTTGTTTCATAATACATATTATTTTTTACGTCAAACTGCTCCACAATTATTGGTTCTATCCCAGCGTACTCTTGAACTATTTTTGAAATTGCTCTTTTGGTGCCCTTCATTTTGTAAATTTTTACGGCATCTTTTATAAGCTTTCTGAGCTTTTCTTCTCCCCAAATAGACATATCCTTTATTGAAAGCCAATCTGCAATCCATACTAAAAACTCTTTACTTGCTCTATCTATGTCAAATTTAACTGGAGTATAGTCTATTTTTTCTTCCAAATCCACATAGATTGATTGAAAAATTGCCATGAATCTTTGAAAAAATGAATCTTTTTTTTGGTTTTCACGGTAAATTTCAGGCAAATAATCTACAAATGATTTTTGCGGAAATTCTATTTTCATTGAAGAAATTTTCATATCACCGCCATCACAACTAAAAACTTCCAAGCATAACCACAAATATCTTCCACTTAACCCGTATAACGGAATATCGTAGCAATTTTCAAATACCTTACCATCAATATATTCAAAAACATCCACTTTCCGAGCTATATCCATGCTCTCATTTTTCATATACTGATTAATATCAACTTTAGACCGCCCTTCTTTTCCGGGAATTGGAATAAGAATTTCTGGTGTATCAGCTGCATACACTCTAATTTTATAATTTACTCCCGACAAAATTTGTGCGTTCAACCTCAATCTGTGCCAAACAGTTCCACTTTCCATACTGTCAAACACCGGCGGAATATACACAGAAGAATCGTTGATACAGTGCGAAGAAATAAGCAAATCTTTATCACATTTAAAATTTTTAATAATGCTGTCACGTTCCCAATCTGTTTTCCGATTAAGCACTATATATTTTGCACCTGAAGCCATTTTTTCACCCCTAGTCTCTGTAAATTTCAGGATTTCTTACATAATTAAATTCAATTTTTTCAATATAATAAATACCATTTGGTGGAACTAATATATCTTCTGAAACGTTGTTTTGAATATAATTCCCACTCGGAATAATCTTCAGTTTGTTTATATACGAAACGTACTTGAGTTTATCAATCATACCAAACATGTCACCAAAGTGAAGTGTTTTGCCAAAATCTAAATTAAGTTTTTTTACAAATTTCTTAATCTCTTTCTCAATAATTTTATCTTCTTCACGGTAAAAAGAATTAACCACTAAATCTCCATTTACTGTAATTCCTATATAGTCAGGGCCTACCACTCTTATTTTTGTATTAATAAGTCTGTACTTATCAAGGTGACGCATTATATTATTTTCAAAACTTTTTGGAATAGTAAGACCAACTTTTCGATTCCAACGAACTGCAACTGTTATACAATTTTGTTTTGAAACGTCCTCTCCAGGCATATAGTTAGGCAAAATTTTTACATTACTAAACATCAACCCCGGCGTACTTTTCACTATTTCTTCATAGTCTTCAACACTCACAGCTCTATGCGGATCTGCAAACATATCTGCAGCCCTTGCCGAAGCATGTGCAATTGTTTCGGCATCTTCACCACCTATAGCAGGAGTGACTTGTGTTATACGAGCATTTTTTATGTTTTTATTCATGGTACTTACAGCATTTATTTGATTTTCTTTTATATTAGAATTTTCACCAGCAGTACATACTAACTTACAAAGCTTAATATTATTTACCCCAAGTCTTGGCGAAACTCCATATTCGTGATCTCCAAATTCAATTATTCCTGCATCTTCAAGATAAACAAAATGTCTATCATATTTACTAGAAGAATAAAAATCATCGACTCGGTTCCATTTAAAAAACACTTCTTCTCCATTTATATTTTCAGAAATCAAAAGTTCAACGCCATCATACAACGTACCTCTTATATCAAACCTTATCTTTTGGTTCGAAATTCCTTCACCACTGCCAATCGTCATTTTATTTTTTATATCCTGGCTATATGAAACCACCATAATCACGTCATCGCTGTGTTTGTGATCTTTTATCTTGTCCCAAATTTCACTTAAATCAACAATCAACTTTCCTTCTTTGATCTTTGAACTAAAAGTAACTGCGTTAGTCTTTACCCAGCCTCCATATTTTTTGTAATAAACTTCGCTCCTACCATAAATTGCAACATGGTTTTTAATTTCAACTGTACGATCACTAAGTATGTCCTCTTTTTTTATAACTTTATTAAAGCACTTTGTATCAGTTTGACGAACTAAAAATGTATTTGTAAAAATATTATCTATTCGCGGAGGATAATCATACTCGTCACGAATAAGTGTAGCACGAATTTTATACTCTTCATTTACACTTTTACAAATACCGCCAATTTGAAATCTGATTACTCCAGAAAACAAAAAGTTGTGGGTTTGGTCTTCAAATATTTTCAATCCATGCCACCCAGTAACACCATTTTCAGTTCCATAATATTCCCATTTTATATCTGCAATACTTTCGAAGTTGTCCCCAGGTTTAATAGGATTTCTAACAAGTCCCTTACTGTTATAGATTGAAAAATACAAATTTATTAGTGAGTTGCTAGGAAGTGGTGAATCAAAACTTACAGTAAAACTTCTTTCAAATGTTTTGCTTTTTTTGTGATCTACATCTTTTCCAAAAATATAAAAAACATTACTACCATCAAATTTATAATACTCTTGTTCGGAAGCCGCTTCAGGATTTTGAAAAACAACTTTTAATATATTGGAGCCAATTGCTATTTGAGGATCCGGATTTTCAAAAACTAAATTCCCACACTTCCAACGAGTATAACGAGGAATATTTACGTCAGTCTTCAAATTGGAAATTTCAAGGAACGTTTCCGATCCTCTATTTTTTTTAATTTTAACATCCAACAAATCAAGAAATTTTCTACTTACCCCTTCAGATTTTCTATTTAGATATTCATGCTGAACAGTTTTTAACCAACTAAATAATTCAATCAATGTGATTCCGGGATCAGGTTCTTGAAAATTTGTCCATTCGGTACTCAAGTACGTAACTTTGCTTTTATATTCATCTAAAATATCTTCCAATGAACGGTCATCTAAATTTTCTAAATTTATCATAAAACTCACCTGCCCTTAATTTACTGTTATATTTATTTCCGGTTTACCATATACCGGTACTACAAAACGATGTTCTTTTATTTTTTCAAAATCAATTTCTTTTTTACCATTTGGAGTCAACAAGTGTGTAAAAATATTTATACTTTTTATCCACTTAATCCCTGGTATAACCTTAAGATAATTATATATAAATTCTTTTTGTGGGAATCGTCCTATATCCCATCCTTGCTTTGAAAAATTTCCTTTAACAGGATCTAAAAATTCTTTCAATCTATTTTCTACAGAACTATACACACTTTGGTAATCATTAAAATCATCTATTACTATCTCTGCAAGCACTGAGGTTTCAACATACCCCACCTCAAAAACTCTAACTCTTGAAGATTTTGAAAGAGTTGCGGGTGCTTTTTGATCTAAAAAATTCCATATATGATTTTTTATACCCTGAAATTTTTCATACCCCTGCATATACTTTCGCGGCAAGACAGCTATGGATACAACACCTTCAGCCGGCTTGTTATCTTCATCAACATGAGCAACACATTTAACTTTGTAAATATTTCTGTCATTAAATCTAATTGCATCTTCAAAATCAAAGAGTGAAACAAGTCTATTGCCTCCTGCAACCTGACTAAAAACTCTGCTTGCTGCATTATCAACTGTTTCACGACTCACGCCACCCATTATCGGCGAAAAATTATCAACAGATGCTACCCCCAATAAAGATTCAACAAAATCTCTTATTTGGTTTTTACCTTTATTGCCATCTACTCCATTACACGTAGAATATTCTATTTTTATACTTTCATTATATTGCTGTGGTGGTATTTTCCCATTTTTGCCATCTCCAAATTTAACTTCACCCGTAGTATAATCCATTTCATATACCCTATCATTAAAGCCATATGCAATTAAATTAGGTACGCGTTTCCATTTTACCCATAAATTTTGTAAAACACCCAAATCATTGTATTCAGGTCTGACTTCTTCAGATGACTTTTGTAAAAAAAGTTCTTGTTCATTTGTTGAAACACTTCCATATTCATCAATCCAAACCGAAACCTCAGAAATATTTGAACCAGAAAGCTGACAAACTTTATTTTTTTCATCCGGTTCCATGAGAAAATATTCTGGCACAGCCTTATCACGCTGAATTATTTTAACTGCATTAAATTTAATATCATTTATTACAGAACGATTAGCTATATCTTCGTCTGAAGAATATTTACAATCCGGATTTATTATTCTTAAAAAATAACCTTTAAGACCAAACAAATCTGACGATTTAAAATCATTTTTACCAATAAACGTAATAGAATCGCTGTGTGAAAAATCTTTAGTAGAATCCACAACATCAATATGTTTCCATACCGCACCACCTTTTTCGTCATCCGCCAAATACTCCCATTTTAACGTGGGGTTATACCTATGAACGCCTTCTTCTATATCTACAAAAATTCGTATCATTCCTTCAGATATAGGTTTAGTTAAACACAAGTACATTGTTGGGCATGGATTCAAATTATTTTCCATTATGTCAGCCACACCCGTTTCAGGAATAATTACTTTGCGATCTTTTACATCATTATGAGAAATTAACTCCTTTACAGCGTGTCCATCACCCTCATATTTATATGAAATAGAAACTTCATGCACAAATGGTGTAACATAACTTGCGTAATAGTCATATTGATTAGTCATCTTCAATATTCTCGCTCTAATAAAATGGCCTTCTGAAGAACCAATTAGCATTGATTCCAAATCTTCTGGGCACTTAAACTTAAATTTACGTTCCCTAGGCAATGCTTTATCAGCATTAAAAAAGGTCTTTGATTCTTCATTACATTCAAGCTTTTTCCACCCTAACCCATTCCAATACTCCCAAACAACACTCTGTATTACTATCTCATCAGGTTTGAGTTCTGCAAAATCTGCATCAGTCATAACATGTTTATATCTTCGCCCAGGCATTTGCATATCCACATCTACTTTTACATGTTGGACAGAAGCACACACTTCTACAACTGAACCCTTTTTTGTAAATGCTTCATTACACTCAATATTAAAATAATTATATGAATTATACTGTTCTCCAAACGGGTAAAAATCTTTGGAATCCACTTCAAGATCATCACAATTCATAGAATCAGGTAATAAAACTTGAGAATTTGAACTATATTTTACACCACTAAGTTGTATACCATCTTCTGGAACACGCTTAAATACACATCTGATATACTTCCCAGATTCACCCATAACCGAAACATTTTGTGTACAAGAATTAAATTTAATTTTTACCTTATCATCAATTTTTTCTGTACTATCAACATTTACCCATTTTTGGCCATTGTAATATTGCCATGTTACATTCTCCGGGTCATAAAATACATCAGGAAGAGCTTTGTTTCTACTAGCTGACCATTTATTAAAAAATCTAAACTCCAATTCCGTTTTAGACATATCAAAAACGATGTCATCTCTAAAATAAACAATATGATTTTGTAAATTTTTTACAAATACATTATCATATATTCTAAAAGGCTCAAATTTTTTATCTTCCTCATCTTCATCGCGACTAAACACATTACCTATAAAGTCAGATTTTCTGTCAGTAAAACATATACCGGAAATGTCAGTGTCAACAATGGAAAGTGGATCTACAGTTTGATATACAATAGGCGTACCATCTTCATCTGAATCAGCATAAAGCTCTACACCTTTATCAATGTATACACCTGTGGCACCTGGCGATGCTTTTATTTCTACCATTCCAGTTGATGGAGCCGCAGGATTGAGAGTTACACCAAGCATATTTAAAAACGTTAAATAATGATTGTAAGCAGTTTTGTTGTATCTATTTATTGTGTCTTCCATCATAGAGGAAAAAATTTTTGAAAACACAACACCAAAATCAGAACTGTTTTCATCAAAATTCCATTCCGGTGTATACTGACGAGCTAACATTTTTATCTGTTTAAGCAATTCTTTGGAATCTCTGCTATCAAGCTTTGGTATCTTACTCATAATAGAGAGCCTAATCCTATATGTAAAATCAGGATTTTATTCAGGCTCAATTCACTTCCCTTCTCGCAAAATATCTATTCTTCGTTCTGATCCACTCTCCGACTTACCCTCTCTTGAGTGGGTTCTAAATCAGTAATATAATCCACATTTACATCCACTCGACAAATTGGCCCGGAATTTGCTCTTACATTAACATTCAAGTCATCTATGTGTTCTTCCCACTGATTTATGGAATCAGTAATTTCTTTTTTTAGATCATCTATAAATGGAGGATCCACAACATCAAACACAAATCTTCGTATATCAGTACCGAACTCCGGAACAACTTTTCTTTCACTATACTGCGTACCCATTATTATTTTTATATCTTGCTTTATACATTCATTATCTTCAACAGTTTTGATTTTTCCATTTTTTTCATCAACCTCTACCGGAAATTTCCACCCTTCTATTACCGCCATAATATCACCTTCTTATAATCAATTTATTTGAGTAAGTTGACCTTTAAAGCTTGCAATACCCTGAGCATTTACCGCTACTGACGTTCCTTTAATATTCATTGCAGACTTTGCTTCAATTTTAGCTGAAGTCGCAGAACATGCAAAATTAGTAGTTGCATTTACATTAACATTTTTTTGAGCAGATATCTTTACATTACCACTCGTACTATTCACATTAATACCTTTACCATCTTCAATAATTATGGATTCTTTACCTGCTATAAGGCCGATTTTCTTTTCTGCTTTAATTTCAATTGTTCCTTTACCTGTCGTAAAATCCATTTTAAAATGTGTTTTTTTATTTTTATCTGTAACTGTAAGAATACTTTGTTCTTTACTTTCATCAAGATTAATGATATTTCCATTTTTAGTAGTTATATTAACTTGTTCTTTACCTTTGGCACTGTTTATAACTATTTCAAGATTACTCGGAAATTTCAAAAAGACAGTTTCTTCATTTTCTTTTTGTAAAATATTAACCGGAGGTGTTATCCCCTGACTATAAAGACTACCAATAATTACCGGTTGGGCTATATCTCCATCTAAAAAACCAACTAAAACTTCCTCACCGTCATGCGGTATACGAACATTTCCAATAACTTGACTACCTTTTTTATATGCCGCATTAGTCATAACATCAACCTGTTCCAAAACGACATCAAAATCCACAAGCTTTACTTTAACTTTATTGCAAGTAGCTTCACTGGTATTTGTATATCTTTGAACGATTCCCCTTTTGAGGCCTCCATCAATTAAATTTCTTTCCTGAGCATACTTCAGCATATTTTCGCCTCCCAACTGCTATTTTATTACTTCTACGCAATTCGACTTTAACTCTAGTTCCATAGTATACGTACCTTTTCTACCAAATGCATTAAATCTATGGACAATTTTCGTAATTATATATTTATTGTCAATAGGCTTTCCGAATTCAGCAACATTAACTCTTTGACCAACTTTAAATGATGGCGACCCTACCATTTTTAAATTAAGAGTCAAAAGATTTAAACTCCTTAAATCAAAAATAGCCTGAGCTTCGTCTTTTGCTTCCTTAACACTCTCAAAGCGATTATCTGCATATCGCATTATTGATTTCAATCCAGTTCGCTTACTAATTGATTTAGCATCTTTTCCAGAACCAATAGCCGAAGCTTTCTCAGTTTTACCAACAATAGGCTTTTTTACATCTTTATCATTCACAGTAACAATTTCAACTGAATCCGGAATTCCCCAATTGGTTGTCTTGGATTTTGCCTTTATAACATAATCATTTGGTGTTATAGTTAAAAATTTAGAATTTTCTGGTATAGATGGATTTATAAAATAATACTTTCCTTCTCTAACAAAAAATAATGCACCAATCCTACTTGCTATTCGAATTAAAAATTCATAATCACTTTCATCACACTGGTATTCGTAAAAACATTTAGCAAATTTTTCTTTCCCAGCAGTTACTTTACCTTTGGACAGCACTGCTTTATAACGTGACAAAATACCGTCAATTACTGCCGAATAACTCCTTTGGATTTTATAAATCTCAGTTTTTTTATTTTTCATTGTACTTAGTCGACCATCTAAAGCTTTTACTTCAAAAATACATTCACCCGACTCAGGGTAATCTTTCGAAATATTTATATCAGATTCATAAACATATCCAATAAATAAAACTGTTCCTGTCATTTTTCCTTGTTTTACTGCTGATATTACAATTTTCGATCCCATTTTAAATTTACCAACAAATTTACCAAAATCAAAACCATTTTTTCCATACAAAAACTGAGGATACCCGTACCTTATATAACAACTAGAAGCTTTCCCGTCTACACTTTCCTTAATCTCAACAAAATCCAAATTAAAAAACGGATCACTTTTTCGTTCCTTTATTTCTGCTCCATCAACAGTTATCTTCAGCTTATACTCGGTAGGCATTCCTGCTGCCCCTCCGCTTAACGCCCCAGCTATACCGCTTATAATGCTACCTAGTCCCATATTTTTAACATCCCTTACTAAAAAATAATATTTAATTAAAACACACCGCTTCTACAATTGTTAGTATCGAATCGTTCTTCAAAACTACTCATCACTCTCTCTGATATTGATTCAATATTTATATCTTCAAGATAAGTCTCTATCATTTTTTCAACATCAGATTTTTTTAAAACTTTATCTAATATACTCTTTTCTATTTTAGAAAAATCTACTTTTTGAGATTTTTGCATCTGAGATTTTTCTTTAGTTTTTAGTTTTTCTTTCAAATTATGCTTGTCATCACTTTTTTTACTTTTTTCTTTCGATTCCTCTTTTATAACCATCGGTTTATTTTCTTTATATATCATGTACTCAAAAGATGGTGAAACTTTTCCCATAAATTCACGATATACTTTTTTACCGTTTAGTTTTAAATTTTTCTCTATTTTTTGATTATCAAAAATATATTTATCCACAGCAGAAGATGCAAATTTTTTATAAATATTTTCCTCGGTAAATTTAAAACTTAAACGTCTTACTGTTTTAGGGTCTAACACACTACTAATTTTTTTAAAAAATAAATTTTGAATCTTTTCCTCTTTTAAATCATTTTCATATTTATAGACAGGCGTAAATTTATATATTTCATCAAACTTTTTTAAACTTTTATCAGTAGGTACCGTACCGCCAGTACTGTGCTGTAAAAAAACTTTATCTAAAAATTCTGTCTCACCTTTTAGCTTTCTATCTTTAATTTCAAATACTTCATGAATGTTTTTGTGAGTAAGAAGATTTATCACTTTCTGAATGCGCTCTCTAACTTTAACAAAATCTTTTTTATATTTGTTTTCTATAACCTCATTTACAATCTGCTGAGGTGCAAGATTTTGAACATCTGAATGCGTTTCAATTTTTTTTCTGTAAAATAATTTTTCACGATCAAATTTTTGAATTTGTGAATAATTATCTTCATGTAATTCTCTTTCTAATAAATTTTCATTTTTTATGGTACTCTTTTTAAAAACATCACTATGTTTAATCTCTTTAGTTTTAAATTTATTGAGTATTAAGTTATTTTCTCTTACTACATCACCTAATTTTTTTGTAAGCACATATTGATAAGATTCAAAATTATCTTTATTCACAAAATTTTCTTGTTGAAATTCAGAACTATTTATGTGCATAGTTCTATTAACAAATTTAGTTTCAAAAGTATCTTTTTCGGTTAACTTAGTATCAGTAACATTTTCTTTGACATTTTTTATTTTACTAAAATGCCTCTTCGAAAAATTTTCAAGCAATAACGGTTTACTTGATATTTTTTCAACAAATTTGCTAATATTTGTTAAAAAATCAATTACAGATGCTTTTTTTTCATATTTTACTTTGGGCGTAAAAATTGATATTTTTCTTAAAACATTTTCTTCGTAAGAACGTGTAAATTCCGAAGATTCTGTTGCCTGTATTTGCGAAACTTCTTTTAAAGTATTATCGGAATATACACGCTTCGGCGAAGAAATCAAGTTTCCTTTTTTATTTTCCAGATGAACTTTGGACTTTAACTTGGTATCAAAAAATTCATTTCTATAAGAAACATTTTTAAAAATTCTATTAACAAGTTCTGTACTACGAATTGAATTTTCAACAATTGTGGAATAGTTTTTAAAAAACCTGTCAAAAATAGAAACGCCAGACGCTCCAGCACCTTGCATATTTAATGCAATCGATTTGCCGGACTCACCTGATTTTTTTTTTGAACTTTGCAAAATTGACTTTAAAATTTCTGCAAGCTGTTTTTCATCAAAGTTATTGTTAGAAATAACTTCTAAATTTTTTATCTGATTTTTACTTAACCGATTATTTACACGTAAAATTTCATTTTTCAGTTGGCTAAGAATTTGTTCTCTTAAAACTGTATTGTTTTGAACAAAAATACTTTGATCACTTTGAGCAGCACGAAGTTGCAACAAAAGCTCAGTTATACGCGCAAGAGCATCTGAGTCTCCTAAATAAGCTTTGGAAACATCATAAACAAGAGGACGATGTGTTTCGTTCTCACTTTCAAATTCGTTTACAAGCTGCGTCATGCCAGAACCTTTAATTAAAGAACCACAAAAATTGCTATTATTTTTAAGTGCCATCAGTTCAAATGGCGCTTTAACCTTAGTTAAGGATACATGCTTTACAATATTAATTTCTTTTTCACTCATTAATTCTTACCGCCTTTAAAAGCTAGAGTTTAAAATTTTTAAACCAGTGTTTTTAATCTCTCGCGACACATAACAAGTTTTTGTGCACTTACATACATATCTGTTTTAATATTTTCCGATTTTTTAAGAAGCAAAAAATATTTTTCAAGTGCATCTCTATTAATTGATTTCAAATCAACTATATTTTTACGAATTTCAGTCTCTTTTTCAGGATAAATATTTTTTCTGTTTTCTGAATTAAGTTCACTTTCATAATGCTTTATTTTTGAATCTCTTACCACTTTACCTGCCATAATTTCTCTCATATCTTTTTCTGTTTGAAAAATAATATCATCTTTAACTTTAAGTTTTTTTTCAAGAGCCTGTATTTCTATTTCAAGTGCTGCAGTTTCTATTTCTTTTTTTTCTTCATCAGATGAGTTTTTTAATCTCTCTCTCATTTTGTCAGCTTCAACAAACGATTTTTGCGTAATCAAATCAATATTCTCTCTTTCATATTTGAGCTTTTCCAAACGCTTTTGTCTTTCTTCTTCTTTCATCTGTTCAAGCTCTTTACGAGTATAAATTTTAGCGGGAAGCATCTTTTCAATTTTAAGTTTTACCTGCTCGATTTCATCTTCTTTTTCCTTTAATTCTTTTACCAGATTAGCTATTTGAGCATCAAGTGAAAGCAATTCATTTTCAAGCACTAAATTCACCTTCCAACAGAAAAAATTACTTATTTTTTATCATTCATTGCATTATTTCTAAGCTGATCAACTTTGTCATTTTGCTCCTTTGCTTTTTTCTCCAAACTTGCAGCTTTTTGTTGCTTTGTATTTTCTAAATGTTGAGTATATTTATCAATTTTGTCTCGCTCATTTTTATAATCTTCCATTACATTTTTACGTTCTTCTTCACGTTTTGCTTGATCTTTTTTGTTGGCGTCCATCCTTTCTTTCATAGCATTCATGGCTTCTTTATCTTTCATTTTCGATTTAACAAACTCTTGTTCTTCTTTGCTCAATCCTTTAAGATCAGCGTCAGTTACGCTATCTTTAGATGCCAAATCTTGCAATTTTTGCTGTTTTTCAGTATTTTTATCTGCATTTTCAACAGCATTTCTACGTTCTTGTTCAATTTTTTTATTGTGCTCATCAGCTTTCTTATTAGCACTTTCTGCTTTACGATTTTTTTCATTTTCTAGCATTTGACTGTACTGATCAAGACCTGCACGAACTTCTTTATCTTTCATTCTAGACTTAATTTGAGCCTTTTGCTCATCAGTAAATCCTTCAAGATCTTCATCGGTTACACTGTCTTTAGAAAGAAGTTCTTCCATTTTAGCTTCATTTTTTGCATTTTGAACAGCATTTTCAGCTATCTCAGCACGTTGAGAAGAAATTTTATCATTATGCTCCTTAGCTTTTTTATTAAGATTTTCAGCCTTAATTTTTTGAGCTTCAGAAAGTGCTTGCTCGTATTTTCTACGTTCAATACTTGCTTTAATTTGATCCTTTTGTTCTTCGGTAAATCCTTCAAGATCTTCATCAGTAACAGTACCTTTGGAAAGAAGATTTTGAATTTTAGATTTTTCTTCTTTGTTTTTAGCAACTTTATCAGCAAACTCTTTGTGTTTCAAAGCAGCTGCACGTTCATTTTTCAAAGCATTAATTTGTGCCTCAGTAAGCTCTACTCCTCCGCTTTTAAGAAATGCTTTAAATTCTTCATCAGACATAGCCGCAAGATCTTTTTTACCTTCTTGAACTTCTTTACACATTTTCCTAAAAGCTTCTGTACTATTTTTAAGTTTATCAAGTTTTTCTTGTAAATCTTTTCGTTCGGATTCTTTTTTTGCAACATATTTTTTTAATTTTTTAGATGCCGCATCATTTTGTGCTTTTTTAATTTTCCATTCCTCATAATTTCTTAAATATGATTCGCTATCACTACCAGAAATTGCAGAAATATTTGCAATGGATGGCATCATACTAACAGGTTCTCTTACAAGCCCAGTATGTGCAATAGTCATACTTTCTATTGCTATTCCAGTATTGCCAGCATCCAAATCACTCATACTCCAGTCTGTCATTCCAAGTGACAAAAAAGAAAATTTAGCTCTTAGACGCCCTTCTCTACTATACACGTATATAAACCCTAACGCCGGACCTTTTTCCAAAGTCTCTTGAGGGCTCGCTGACGCCACAGTCAGCAATGCAAATTTTTTCCCCATATTAGTAGGTACAGCAGCAGCTGCTGCGCGTCCTATCTTATCAAAAGATGATGGAAATCTAATCATCAATCCACGCGAAAAAGATATTGTTTGATTTGAGACAAACGGCCCTTCAACAAGAAGTCCGTGATCGTTAACTCCGCCTTCCGGTATTACGCTTACGTCACGAGACACAGATAACCCGGAAACGCTTTGGAATCCAAATGTAAACTCATTCAAAGTAACAAAGAATTCATAAAAACCTGACAAATATTTTAGTGGTGAAACCATAAATTGTTTTCTTAAATAATGGAATCCTTTGCCAAGAATTTTATCTCCTTGCTGTGCATCAAATAGAGCCATATAAATCTCACACCCTCAAATCAAACATTTATTCATCGCTTATATCAAAAATATTCTTTTTATCTTTATTTACTTCCGCATTCATTTTTTTATTTATTTTAGAAATTTCTCCGCAAAACTTCACTCTTTCCCTATGTGGTAAAAGCATAATTTCACTACGAGACCAATGAAAATAGTAAGCCAAAAAAGCTATCTCTTCATAGAGTACTTTTGCTGGATAACTTTTTAGGCTTCCCCGAAAAAAGGCATTTCATGCCCAAATTCATGCCCACATTTTGGGCACCTTACGTAAGCCACCGGCGGTTCAACTGCATTTATCTTTTGGTATAAATCTTGCAAATACGCCATATCTGCCGTAAAAAGATTTTCTATAACATGAGAATCTACCCTTTTAAGAGTACCTAAACTTAAAATAACTCTTTCAAGAAGTAATATGCTTAAATATCCCGGATTCATTTTAACTCTTGCGTCATTAAGCGGGATTATTTCATCTGCCGCATTTGCAAGTCTCATAACTCCTTTTTTATGAACTTCGCCATTTTGATCTATATATCCCTTTGGCAATTCAAAATTTACTTTTGTTTCAAAAGCATCTGACATTAAAAATCACTCTTTCCATAATCAATGTATCTCTTCTCCTCGCATAAAAAGCGAGGAGAAGTATATAGTAGTTAAACTTTATTTTATTATGCTCCACCGGT
Source organism: uncultured Eubacteriales bacterium (assembly GCA_934675165.1). Lineage (GTDB taxonomy): Bacteria > Bacillota > Clostridia > Oscillospirales > Acutalibacteraceae > UMGS1491. The sequence goes on along the minus strand of CAKUPP010000009.1, from coordinate 11,755 downwards.
AGTAACAGAAAGATCTCTTTTTACACCTTCGTGAGCAAGTGTAAGTGTTTCAATCAAAATTGAAGAATCTTCTGCACTCAAATCTCCTGACTTGTAGCTCTTGGGCCATGCATTAATAACTGTCCAACTTGCTGTTGGAGTCCCAGCATTATCGTAAACTGTTATGGTTGCATTAACCGGAGTAAAACTATTCCCCTCCAAATAATCATTAAAGAAATTATAAAGAAGTGGATTACTGTACAAACCTTTTTCAAGAGTTATATCATCATAACTTACAAGGCCAGGAAGTTTCCTTTTGGTAAGAAAGCCAAAGCCGCCTTCTCTGTATTCTTGTGTCTCAACGTCAGCTGAAAATCCGGTAACACTCTTAAATGAAGATGTACCTAAATTTTGGAAATACGCTGTAAATCTAAAACCTCTTATAGGTGACGACAAGCCACTGGTAATTGATGCATTTGTAGACAAAACTTCAGTACCAAGCTCTTGTATACCTGTGGTTGCTACTCCCTCTATCATGTAAAATCATTCTCCTTCCTCATAAAAAATATCATTTAAATTATTCTGCTGATTCACCTGTTTTTTGAGTAATTCTAAAGATTACAAATTCAGCAGGTTTAACTGGAGCTACACCGATCACACAAACTAATCTTCCGTTATCAATATCATCTTTACTCATGGTATTTGGTCCAATATCAACAAAGAAAGCTTCTGTCGGTGAACCACCTACCAAGGCACCTGTTCTCCAAACACCTTCTAAGAAAATTTCGATCGTTCTTTTTACTCGTGACCAAAGATTTTCATCATTCGGTTCAAAAACTACCCAGTTGGTGTTTGCTTTTATTGATTCTTCAATATATATGAAAAGACGTCTAACGTTAACGTATTTCCATAGTGGCTTAGAAGAAGCTGTGCGTGCACCCCAAACTCTAATTCCTGCACCAGGGAATTTTCTAATAAGATTTACACCCTTCGGATTAAGCAAATCCTGTTCTGCAACGCTATAATTTGCAAAAAGTCCTGTGCAGTTAGCAACTACTTCATTTGCAGGAGCTTTGTGAACACCTCTCGAATTATCACTTCTTGCAAATATTCCCATCACCGACCCTGAAGGTGGTATGAAAGTATCCTTTTTATCAAGCGGATCAAATACTTGAAGCCACGGATGATACATTGCACAATAATCACTGTCAACAATATCTCTGTGTTTCATTATGTCTTGAACAGTTTTTGCTGTCATTGGAATATCTAAAACAGCAAATCTGCTTGCAAGTTTTTCACAGTGTGAAACAAGTGAAAGCTGAACATTTGGGCTTACAATACCAGGAACAGCCATTATATTTACCTCTGTATTATCAAGGAAGGCTTGTATTCCCGTTCTTTCACCTGGACCTTTATCAACTCCGATGAAATCTCCATCAGAAAGTTTAACCGCTGTTCCATTCGTACCACCAGAAAGTGTGACAACTATGTCTTCATTTCTTCCAGTAAATACTTGACGAATTACATCCATAGGAGAAACTGCTTCTGAAGTTGGCGTTGCTTTAACATCAACTATCTCAGATTTAGCCATTGTTTTTTCAACAAAAGCGGGAGATGCTGCATTAAAATTAACACCACTATATTTTTCTACCTCATCTTTATACGAAACTGTAACATTCATCTCGCATGAATGCACTGTTGTTTTAGGAAGGAGGCTGTCATCTACTACTTTTCCTTCGAACTTAGATGCAAATGATATAGCGTTACCAACTACATTCGTAATCAAACCAAATTGTTCTTCTTCGCCTTTTTTAACGCATACTACGTCTCCAACATTAAATCCTGCCGGATTTTTAAATACATATTTTCCATCGCCCAAATCTTCCATAATTTGAGTTTTGCTATTACTTACTTCTTCAAATGTTACAACAATTGCATTTCCCCATGCGCCAGGGCTTCTTGCAGATATTGTTACAACACCTTCTTTGCCTTGTTTATATGATGCCTGAGCCACTCTGGCATCTGATGGTGCCACGCGCATTACAAATGCTCTTGAACCACCATTTGAGAAAAAATGGTTTACTGCATGTGCTAAAAATCTGTACTCACCGAATTCATTTTCGTGTAAATATCCACCGAATTTACGAGAAAAATCTGCAGGACCTGTTACTAGTACAGGCATTCCCGAAATAGGACCTCTTTCAGCAACTCCAATAAATCCCGCTGTGCTTGTTCCAACTCCTTGCATTGGAGTAGGACCGCTGTCAAATTCCTCAACATAGACTCCCGGAGATAAATACTCTGCCATAATCATCTCGGTTCACTACTATTAAATAGCAAGAACCTTTCAACTCCTTTCTACAACTGAAAATATAATTTTTGCGGGATATCTTGCAGTAATGCTGAAAAAGCCAACTAAACATACCCGCTTTATTTAACATGCAAAATAGGGAAATGAGCCCTAAGTCACTGTTAATCAATTTCAAAAACTCTTCTTTTAAGCAATCTCCGGATCACTTATTAAACTCTTTATTATTTTTATAATTTCTAATTTACTCATCTTATCTATCTCTTCTTTTTTTACAAATTTTTTAAGTCTCTTTTCTTTCCACAATTTTTCAAGTAACCGTCTGATTTGATAGATATCTAACATATCCAAATTCAAATCTTGATCAAGCTCTTCTATTCTTCTCCTGCGAGTCATTACTTCATCAGACTCAATTTTCATTTTTACTTTATCTTTTTTAAATTTTTTAACAAAATCAATTATCTCTTTTACTAACAAATCATTATCTTGTTGTTTTTCTCTTTTTATCTCTCTTATACTCTGCATTTCTTCTTGTATAGCTTCTCTTTGCTCTTTATTTTCTCCCCTTGTAAGTTTCAAAGTTTCAAGCCGTTTATCCTCTATTTCATCTTGATATAGCAGTTTATCTTGCTCATCGTACATGCCATCATCATCAGGAATGAGCTTTTCTATCCTGTCATCTCTTTGCATATCAACCTTAAAACTCAAACTACTAGCTTTAAAATGCCTCTCATTATGGTTTTTTTCTCCACCAAAATAAGTGTTTGGCGCTGTAAGCTTTCTTTCAGGAAGTCTTGATTCTTCTTTAACTTCATCAGGAACAATAGAAAAAGCTATATCACTTTTATTATCATATTTTCTATGTCCTACTTCCATAGTACCAAACGGTGTTTCAAAGCATCCCATATTATCGGGGACTTCTTCTTCTTTAAACAATTCATCAGGGACTACAGTAGATGCCTTTACATTATTTTTTAAAAATTCATACTTATATTTATCAAACGAATTCGAATGTTCCTCAGCATCTTTCCACCACTTGCGCGTATTTGATTTGCTTTTGGAGATGTAATAATCAAGTGTATTTTCTTTTTTTATGTCTTTTTTACTGCTACTTTTATAATTTAAGTCCTTATACAATATCACTCTCTCCTTTAGCACTAAGCATAATTACTATTTTTTTCGCATCACCTACCATAATTCCAATAAAAATCAAGTAAATTCTCAACAAGGAAAATTATTTATTGTTGTAATTTACCTATAAAATTGATTTTCGATTATTTTTTTTATACATACACGTATTATAGCACGTTGTTTCATTATAAACCATTAATTTTTCACTAAATAGCCGTATAGTTTCTGTTATTTTATGCATTTTTTCGCAAAAATTCATGATTCAACACCAAAAAAACTTGTTTTTCCCATTTTTTAGTATGTAGAACCATAACCTTCACTTAACCCAAAACTTATTGAAAGAGCTTGATCTATTTTGTTCATTGCACTTTTATCTGCACTTCCACGCTTTTCTTTCAATCTGCGTTTATCCAACGTTCTAACTTGTTCCAAAAGAACTACAGAATCTTTAGAAAGCCCACACCCGCCCGATGCCAAACTTATATGTGTAGGTAAATTAGTTTTTGTTTCCTGACTTGTTATAGCTGCAGCTATAACTGTTGGACTATATTTATTTCCAGTATCATTTTGTACAATTAAAACTGGTCTAACCCCACCTTGTTCTGATCCTACCACAGGGCTTAAATCAGCATAAAATATATCTCCCCTTTTTATTTCCATAAATATCAATCCCTTTCTATTTTTCTTCTACCAACAAATAGTATTTGTCATGCTAAAAAGGTTTAATCAATATTCATGTGTAAAAATTACATTTTAAAAAAACAAAAAAACACTAATTTTACTCAAAACATTAAATTTTTCTTTTATATCCAAAGTATAACTACAATTTTAAACCTTGATAGTTACCAAAAAAAATAATAAAATAATATATAAATATAATTTACTAAGAGGTGTGGAAAATGTCAGGACACTCAAAATGGAATAACATAAAAAGGAAAAAAGAAAAAACTGATGCACAGCGTGCAAAAATATTTACAAAAGTAGGAAGAGAACTTGCGGTCGCCGTTAAAGAAGGCGGACCTGATCCAACAACTAATTTTAAACTCAGAGATTGCATATCAAAAGCCAAAGCAAGCAATGTCCCAAATGACAATATCGAAAGAATCATAAAAAAAGCAGCCGGCGGGGACGCAAATAATTATGAGGAAATAACGTATGAAGGATACGGTCCTTCGGGAGTAGCAATAATAGTAAAAACTCTTACAGATAATCGCAACCGAACTGCCGGAAATCTTAGACACTACTTTAGTAAATACGGTGGTAATTTGGGCTCTACAGGATGTGTTTCATTCATGTTTACACAAAAAGGAGTCATTGTTATAGACTTAGAAGAAACAGATTTTTCCAAATTAGAAGAGGAAGCCATTGAATCTGGTGCTATTGACTTTATCAAAGATGATGACTGCTTCATCATATATACTGAAAAAGAAGATTACGAAAACATATACAATTATTTCAAAAATAATAAATACAAAATAATATCTTCAGAGATAGGAATGGTTCCGGAAACGTATGTAAATCTCTCTGATGAAGAATCAGAAAAGGTAAATATTTTATTAGATGTATTGGATGAAGACGAAGATATTACCAATGTTTGGCACAATTTAAAATAACAACCAGGCGGTGACAATTTAGATGAAATATCTAATTCTTGACGGCAACAGCATATTAAACAGAGCTTTCTACGGAATAAAAATTCTTTCAAACAAAGAAGGCCAGATGACTAATGCAATATACGGATTTTTATCTACTCTTCAAAAACTTTTAAATGAAGTTTCTCCCGAAGCGGTTGTTATTGCATTTGATGTTAAAAAGCCTACTTTTAGGCATAAAATGTACAGCGGGTATAAATCTTCGCGCAAAGGCATGCCAGAAGAATTGGCAAGTCAGGTCCCTATTTTAAAAGATCTTTTAAAAGCTATGGGATATCATCTGATTTCATGTGAAGGCTATGAAGCAGACGATATTCTCGGAACGTTCGCACAGTATTGTGATCAAAAAAATTACAGCTGTGTACTCGCAACAGGAGATCGCGACAGTTTACAACTAATCTCCAAAAATGTAAGTGTTAGAATAGCAAAAACCAAATTTGGGAAGGCAGAATCTATCTTGTATGATTCTGAAAAAGTAAAAGAAGAATACGGTGTTACACCCGATCAATTAGTTGATATAAAAGCCTTACAGGGCGACACGTCTGACTGTATCCCGGGAGTAATGGGAATAGGAGAAAAGACTGCTAGAGATTTGATTTCACGTTTTGGTAACATAGATTACATCTATAAAAATTTAGAAAATTTAGATATAAAAGAAAATTTAAAATTAAAATTAAAAAACGGAAAAGAGACAGCTTTTTTAAGCTATGATTTGGGTAAAATAAACAAGCACGTCCCTATAAATATAGCTGACGAAGAAAACATTCCCCAAAAACAAAACACACAAGAAGTCAAAAAAATACTTACACGGTTAGAATTTTATTCTTTTATTGAAAAAATGAATCTATCTGATGTCAATACTATAGAAGAATTTGTGTCTTTTGATAAAAATTTTGATAATTTTTTGAAAATGGTTGATACAGTTAAAGAAGTATCGCTTTTATTTGATAAAAATAATAACTCGTTTTATGTTTTTCACGATAAAAAAATTTATAAAGTTTTAGCAGAAAACTCCCAAATTAACAATTTCTTTGTTGACGTTTTAGAAAATAAAACAATTTCTAAAAATATATATGATCTAAAGTCTCTAACTAAATTTTTAGATTCAAAAAATGTTACTTTATTAGGAACAGTTTTTGATGTAATGCTCGCTGCTTATCTTATTGAACCAAGTGCTAAAGAATACACTCTTTTAAAACTTGCAGATGAATATAATATACCTAATGTTAAAGTCGTTGAAAACTTAGATGAAACAGATACGGAAATTCTAAAAACAATATATTCCATTCATGCACTAAGCAAAATATTAAAAAATAAAATAATAGAAAATAACCAATCTTACTTATTACAAGAAGTAGAACAACCACTAGCAAAAATTTTAGCCAAAATGGAAAATGCCGGTTTTTGTATAGATAAAAGTGGATTAAAATCATATGGTTTGGAGCTTAAAACTCAAATCAATTCAGCAGAATCAGAAATTTATTTGTCCGCAGGATGCACATTTAACATAAATTCTCCAAAACAGCTTGGAAATATTTTATTTGAAAAACTTATGTTGCCCAAAGGGAAAAAAACAAAAAACGGTTATTCCACAAATGCTCAAGTTTTAGAAAAACTTAAATCTGTTCACCCTATAATTGATCAAATATTAGAATACAGAGCTTTAGTGAAATTAAAATCCACTTACATTGATTCTATATTAGAACTCGTTGATAAAGATGAAAAAATTCACTCTTCGTTCAATCAGATAGAAACGAGAACTGGAAGAATAAGTTCTGCAGAGCCTAATTTACAAAACATTCCCGTCAGAACAGAACGTGGACGCCAACTTCGAAAATATTTTAAAGCATCGCCTGGTTCCGTTTTGGTTGATGCAGATTACTCTCAAATTGAGCTTCGTGTCATGGCACACATATCTGGCGATGAAAATATGATAGCTGCATTCAAAAACGACGAGGATATTCACACGATTACTGCTTCACAAATATTTGGCGTTCCCACTGAAATGGTAACAAAAGAAATGCGTTTTAGATCCAAAACAGTAAATTTTGGAATATTATACGGCATGAGTGCTTTTTCTCTTGCACAAGAATTAAAAATAAGTAATTATGAAGCTAAAAATTATATAAACCGATACCTAGAGCATTATAAAGGAATAGATAATTACATGAAAAATGTTATATCTGAAGCTTCAAAAAAAGGATACGTAGAAACAATTTTTCATAGAAAAAGATATCTTCCAGAGCTTTCATCCCCTAATCATATTCTAAAATCTTTTGGCGAACGCGTTGCAAGAAACATGCCAATTCAGGGAAGCGCTGCTGACATAATAAAAATTTCAATGATAAACGTTTGTAAAGAATTGCAAAAAAGAGGCCTTGGTGCCAAATTAATTTTACAAGTTCACGACGAATTAATAATAGATTCTCCAAACAGCGAGATTGACGTGGTAAAAGACATTTTAAAAAAAGAAATGGAAAATGCAGTAAAATTAAAAATACCTTTAAAAGTTCATATTGCAGTAGGAAAGACGTGGTTCGATGCAAAAGATTAACATTACAACTATGACAAAAGAAGATATACCTGCCGTTTGCAAAATAGAACAAAGCTGTTTCTCAGAGCCTTGGGGAGAAACAGCTTTTAAAGATGCTTTTAATTCCAAAATTTATCAGTTTTTTGTTGCAAAATCAACAGACGATGTCGTAGGTTATATAGGAATGTACACTGCAGATAATATAGGGTTTATTTGCAATGTTGCTGTTAAAAATAATTTTCGGGGTAACAAAATAGCAACAAATCTTATAAGAAATTTAATCAGCTATTCAAAAAATAATTCGCTTAAATTTATTACACTTGAAGTCAGAAAATCCAATTTTGTTGCAATCTCTTTATACAAAAAATTTGGATTTTCACTTTCGGGAATTCGAAAAATGTTTTATTCAAATCCACCAGAAGATGCTATAATCATGAATTTAAATTTGTAATGTAAATTACCTTCCAAATCGATTTAGTTATATGAAATATATTTATAAACAGTATATACTAAAATCCCTGAAAACAAATTTTTCTTTATTCCTTGACAAAAAGAGGCGCTTTAAGTTCATTAGGTAAAGCCAATTTAATATCTACAGAAGTTTCTTTTTTTACTGAATTTTTTAAATTTTTAAAATCGGTATCTATGTGCATTTTTGCAGTTTCATATCCATATGCTGCCATACCTATAAATTCTATCCTCATGGATCGTATATCAGCAACTGTAATAAAACCATTAACAAATTGCGGCGTAACATCCTCACTTTTAAAATATTTTTGAGTATAGTTTTCCAATAATTCTCTCGTTTTTTTCTTTTCTTCCTTCGCTTTTCTCCCTTCGTTAGCAAAAAAGCCACCATCATGCACATATTCTACACAAGCGTCTAGATATTTCTCTAATATCTTTTCAAAATCATGTTTAAAAGTATTTTTAAACATGATTTTTTTTGACTCAATTACATTTATAAACTTTTTAATAGAATCCTTAACGTATACATCTTTAATTACGCCTCCTTTAAATGTAAATCCAGGAAGCGACTTTGCAGCTTTTTTTATTTCCTCTAAAACTCTGATTCTGTTATATTTTCCATTCACATTTTTACATGTACTTACAACCTTATCCAACCATTTTTTTGTTTCTCCATTAGGATTCCAGATCGTGTTAACATCATTGACACATGAAGATAAGTCTAGATTATCTTCACCGTCCCATGTCTCAATTACATTGGTCCATTTTACTAAAATATTAATAAAAGCTCCTTTTCTAGCCTCAAAATCATTCTTATTTTTACTTTTATTTTCAGCATTTATCACTACATCTTTACCTGACAATTTACACCTTAACGGTTTTGTATCAATATCAATTACAATTTTTACTACACTTGGACAACTGGCTAATGGCTCTAGTGCAATTTCTGAACTTGGTATTTTAATACCATTTTTGACTATTGTTTTATTAAGATATTTCTTAAATGCATTTTCAAATTCACATAATGCCTTAATTTTTTCCTTATTTGATTTGCTGGAATATAAAGTTTTTACCTTCTGACCAAGAGTACCGTTATCTGAAAAATATCTACCATAGCCACAATTGATCATACATTTTTTATCTTTATATATATTTTTAAATTTTTCTTGAAAAGTTTTTTCATCATTTAATGCGTCATTTATTTTCCAAACCAATCGTCCTGCAAGTTGTTTTACTCTGTATTTTAAAGTTTCATTCAAAACTGCAATAGCTCCTTTTACGCTATCGTAGTTTACAGCAGCTTTTTTAAAAGTGACCAAAGGAACATCTTTAATACAATTTTTAAATCCTATTATAAAACTTATAGGATCTATGCCTTTTATACTTTTTTCTACATAATTTTTAATGCTTAGTAACCAAACTGCTGTTTTACTTCTTTTTTTATTAAAATAGATTTCAATATTTTTGTTATTTAATCCACCTTTTACTGCTTTTATAACCGTATCATATATTGTTCCTGCTTGTAAATTGTCCGCATTTCCATCGCGTCCCAAAATCTCATTCCAATTTTTTATCAATGCTACAAGAGTATTTACTATTCCCTCTTTGTTGTCTTTGGTAACAGTAATTTTTTTCAAAAATTCATCTAATTTGTTCACCAATTCATCAATAGCTTCATTTACGTTTAATTCTTTCACTGTATTTTTTGAAAACGCACTTTTTAAAGATTTCACAGTTTCAAGGAGCCCTTTATTTTTTAAACTTTTTTTACATTTTTCTAATTTCGTAATCCAAACTGCAGTATCATTTTTTTCATTCTTATAGCACGACAATTTTGCAAAATTCATGCTATTTAAAAACCTATTTACCATATCTTCTGTACTATATTTATCAACATCGCTATTATTTATAGCATCTTCCACTGTTTCGCGTAAAGAATCACATAGTTCAATTATATAAGTTGACACTTCAATTTCATCAGGACAGCCAATTTTGAAATCTAAATATTCTTCTGTTCCAGCAAAAATAAAATCCGCGTGATTGAAAAATTCTTCACTAACCATATTTCTCTTAGAATATTCAATTGTGTTATCAGAGTTATCGCATAACAATACACGTAAAATTACTTCATAGAAACGTTTTGCTTTTTCTAACGGAAATTCATCACTTCCAAATTCAAAATCTAAGTACTTTCCCAATTCACAATTAGATGTAATCGGCTTAAGCTGGACCTCAATATCTCCTATAGCATTTTTCCACTCCAGTGGACATTTTGGAAGCACTTTATTTTTATACTCATTTATAAAATCTCGTGGTGTTTTTAAAAATAATTCATAATTGTTCATACATATCAAATCTATAAATGATCTCCTAAATCCTTCCGCTTTGTTTACACTTTCAAACTGAGTTAAAAGCATATTTTCAATTGAACTAAAACAACGGTCTACGCATCTATTTAACAGTCTAATATCTGAACGTATAGTATCAATATGCTTAGAATAAGCGTATATTGGACCATATTTCTGATAATGACGCATAAATAATGTATTTATTACATTTCTAAGACATTTTTCTGCCTCTTTGTCAAATATATATTTTTCATTCGAATGTGACCATTTTTCTAACGATACATCTTTAAATAAATCGTTATTTTTCTTTACATCATCTAAATTAGAAAATGATTTTTTATACACCTTATCTACTTTGCAGAGAACTTCATTTTCATAATTTCGTACAAAACGGAAAAGACGTTCTGTCCAATATAATTCATTAAAAGCAAAATCCTTAAAATTATTAATATATTCATCAAAAGCCAGTGCTGAATCATTCAGTACTCTTTCAGGTACCAATTTATACTTATTTACATGTTCACGCAATTTTTGAAATTTATTCGCACAATTTAACATATAGTCATAACTTACTTGTTCCACGCTTAAAAATTGCTTGGCTTCTTCATTCCATAATTTATCTGCTTCTTGTTTTATAATTTTATTATTCTCACTCATACAAAGTTGACCAAATTTATTCCATTGTTCAAAATATTCTTTTATATCAGAAAACTCTTTTTTAAAGTTAAGAAAAGAATTCATGCACTCAGTAAAAAAATGATTAGCTTTTTTCCCATAATCAAATAAATTACTCATCTTTTCTAGAAATGTTACTGTGTCAGAATCTATTTTTAGAGTACCATTTTTCACATCATTTTCAAATGATTCCACATGTTGTTTCATAAGAGAAACAACATTAGTATTAAAAAAAACTTTTTTATTATCCTTAAAATAATTATTAAAATTTGATATTACTAAATAATGATTAAGGCTTTTCAGCAATTTTTTTACCTCATCAGTGTCCTTAGAATCGTAATCTAAAAGACAAAACAATACTTTATTGTCATATTCGCTAAATTTATCCAACAAATCACAAATTTTTTGCTTACCAAAAGCAAGTAGTTTATTAAAAATTTCAATCGCCCTTTTTTCATTCTCATCCATTTTTATCACTCCTAAAAAAGTCATGTGTTTTATTATACACAAAAAATAAACAAAAATCAAATATTTTGTTGTTTATATATAATAAGCAAAATAAAATGGACAACTCAAAAAAGTTGTCCTAAACGAAAAAAATGAGCGAAAAAAAAATGAGCCCCCAAGCCAAGAAGGAAGGGGGGAAAAAACAAAAAAGGGA
>CAKUPP010000008.1 GCA_934675165.1 uncultured Eubacteriales bacterium | reverse complement strand
ATTTGTTTCATTTCACTTTCCAAAAAATTTAAAGCAGGTTTTCTGAATGAAAGAAAACCTGCTTTGTCTACAGTCTGGTATTAGTAGTTTGGTAATAAAATGATGATTTTAAACATCGACTTACTGCACTTAATAAAAAGTACTACATTTTTTATACATACTTTTTAATTAATTTTTTATGATATTGTATTATATCATGACAACATGAAAAGTTTTTTAACTTTATAATATTTTGTTGATAAATCTAGCGTTTTTTCAAGCTATTTTTATTGATTCATGAAAAAATTAAATTTAATTTAAATGTTTTAGTGATATAAATTTTTCTAATAAATTATTTAATTTTCAATAATTTTTTACTAGAAAGCTATAATAAAGTTGTTATATAATATCTTTGTTAAACTGCAAAGATATTAAGTGAACACGTTTTTTTGATAACTACAAAAAATTTATAATATTATAAGTTGGTATAGAGGTGTTAAGTATCATGAAAAAGTCTTTAAGTCTTGTATTTGGTCTTTTGCTTATTTCAAGCAATATTTTTTGCGTAAAGGCCAAAGATATAAAGGTAGAAGAGGCACAAGTTTGGCTGAATAATACTTATTCAACTTTTAAAGGTTATAAATCTTTAGAAGTTGATGGTAACCCAGGCACAATCACTTCAAATGCATTGGTATCAGCACTCCAAATTGAGCTGGGAATTGAGCCAACTGGTATTTTTGGACCAAAAACAGAAGAAAAATTTAATTCTTTGTGCGGAAAATTAAAATTTGGAGATTGTGATTCAGACAAGCCTTACATAAGGATACTTCAGCATGGACTTTTTTGCAAAGGATATAATCCTACAAACGTAAGTGGGAATTTTGGAGAAAGAACATCTGCAGCGATTATAAAATTGAAGAGAGATGCAGGTTTTACAAATGCAAAAGATTCATCTGTGGATGGTATGTGGATGAAAGCAATACTCAGTTCAGATGCTTATGTTTGTAGAAATAAAGGCGATAGAGCTACTTGTGACATACAAAGAAGTTTAAACAGAGAGTATAGTAGATATTCAGGAATAATGCCATGTGATGGACATTATTCGCGAGACACAAACAAAGCACTAATTAGCGCATTTCAAGCAGAAGAAGGAATTAGTGAACAAAATATAAAAGGATGTAATGGTACTTTTGGGCCTTCTACTATAGAAAGATGCCCAAATTTGCCGAATGACAGTAGATACTCAAAAGATAAAATAAAAAAATTTACTAAACTTTTGAAATATGCTCTTTACTTCAATAAAGTCAATTATGCCAGTGAAATTGGTGTTGAAAGTGAAGAATACGATGAAAGAACTAAAGATGCAGTAAAAAGATTTCAACAGTTTGTTGGTTTGGAGCCAAATGGAATAGCGGACAGAAAAACAATAATGGCTCTTATGGTAAGTACTGGTGATCCAACTAGACCTGTTTTAGGCTGTGATTGCGCAACTCAACTTGATTCTGTAAAAGCTGAAGAGTTGTACAAAGCTGGTTATAGGTACGTTGGAAGATATTTAACAGGTTTTGCAGCAAAAAAGGCTCCTAAAAATTTAACTTTTGAAGAATATAAGGCAATTTGTGACGCAGGACTTAAATTATTTCCAATATACCAGGATGGAGGATATACAAAAGACTATTTTACTGCAGAACAAGGAAAAAAGGATGCAGAGCTTGCTTTTAGCGCTGCAAGAAATTTGTTAATTCCAGATGGAGCGGTAATATATTTTGCAGTTGATTATGATTTTATGGATGCGCAAATTGGTTCAAAAGTAATGCCATATTTTGAAGCTATCTACAATGCTTCAAAAACAGATTTGAATTCTCATAACTACAAAATTGGAATATATGGATCAAGGAATATATGCACGAGAATTTCAGAAAGAGGTTTTGCCTGCAGCAGTTTTGTGAGTGATATGTCAACTAAGTACAGTGGGAATTATGGTTACCCTCTACCTGCCAACTGGGCTTTTGATCAGATAAAAGAATTTAGATTTTCGCAGAATGGAGCAAGTTTTCCTCTCGATAATGATGCTGTAAGAAAAGGTGAAAATTTGGGCGTCAAAATGATACGGGATTATATATTTTACACTTCAAGAAAAGGGGGAGATTTTTCTAACCAGGCAAAAGCAGAAAAAGAATATCTGGAAAGTTTAGGGAAACATGTAGTAATGGTAAAAATAGATAGTGCAGAAGAATTTATAAAAGAATGGGAAAAATTAGGATTAATAGATGGAAAGGAGGTTGGAGTGGATACTCTTACAATTTATTCTCATGGAAGTCACAGAAGTATTATGATTCAAGATGGAGAAGGAAGGGATGATGCTATAAGCGTTAATGGTGAAGATAAATTTAAAACACGCAATATTAGAAATTTAAATGAATTAAAAGCCAAAAAAATTAATATGGTTAATTTGTGGGTATGCAATGGTGGAAATATATTGACGTATGAAAATAAAAATGAGGATGGAAATTTAAAAACGAATACGGCGAGTATACTTTCCAAAAAGGTTATTGGAGGGTATGTAAACGCATTTGACGGAAATGTGTCTTTTGGGAACCCAAATAGAGGACTTCTTGGCGGAAAGATTAGAAAAGGTGAACCAAGGCTTGCACAAAGACAAGATGGCTTTTATGAGATCGCAAAGGGAACATTTCATAGACCAGATGCTAAGCCCATGGGCTTAGTAAAATATAAAAATGGAGAGTTAGTACAATGAAAAAATTAAAAATAAAGTTAAGCAAAAAAGCGCGTGTAATATATAGCATAATATTAGGGACTTTTTTAATATCTGGAATATATCAATTGAGACACCCATCAATATTTTGTTACGAAAAAGATTATTTTAGTAGAGTAGGATTTAAAGATCTTTGTTCGTATGAGGAAGTAGTTTGTAAAAAAGGCGAACCTTTAAAAATAGAAAAAGAAGAAGGATGGGGATCTGTTGTATACTATGATGGAGTTGAGTTTGGATGTAGTAACGTTAAAGACTGGATTGTTGAGTATATAAAAATAACAGGTACGCAATATAGATTTGGAATATGGAAAGTAGGAGTAGGGACAACTAGAAAGAAAATAGAAAGTGTTTATAGGCATAAAATAAGGTGGTCAACAGAAAAAATTATTCAGGTATGTGAAGGAGAGACTTGGGTAAAATTTGAATTTGACGAGAATAATCTTGTAAAAGCGGTATACATTGCAATTGGTTGGGCATAAATTAAGATAGTCCAAAATTGAATTTATAAATAAAAAGTAAAACAACATAAAGTTTTTTGTTTTAATAACTGTGATAATGGTGAACTGTTCTATAGAGTGTATTTTTTACTGGTTTTATATTTTTGAAAAGCAAGGTGGGCGGGGAATGGCCTGCTTAAAGAATGTAGCGTTAAATCTTAAAGTTTTTGGGGGGAATGTAAACGTGCTTGAGGGAACTGTTTCTTTTGGAGACCCAAACAGAAGATTTTTTAATGGGAAAAATTAGAAAAGGCAAACCAATGCTTGCCCAAAGACAAGATGGCTTTTATGAGATTGCAAAAGAAAAATTTTATAGACTAGATACCAAGCTTATGGAGGCTTAATAAAATATAAAAATAGAGAGTTAATATGGTGAAAAAATTAAAAATAAAGTTAAGTAAAAAAACACGTTTAATATGTAGCATGATATTAGGGATACTTTCAATAGCTGGAATATATCAATTAAGACATCCATCAGTATTTTGTTGTGAAAAAGATTATTTTAGTAAATTAGGACTTCCAAAAGCGTTGCTTTATAAGTCAGTAGTAGAAAAAATGGGAGAACCTTTGAAAATAGAAAAAATAGAAAATTGGGGAAATGTTGTACACTATGATGGTTTAGAATTAGGTTATATTTGTATAGAATCAGGTGCTTTAGAATATGTAAAAGTAACAGGTACACAATACAAGTTTGGAATCTGGAAAGTAGGAGTGGAAACAACTAGAAGGAAAATAGAAAGTGTCTACAGACATAAAATAAAGTGGTCAACGAAAGATGAAATTGAGGTATGTGAAGGAGAAACATGGATAAATTTTGAATTTAATGAAAACAATCATGTAAAAGCTATATATATTTCAATTGGTTGGGCGTAAATTAAGACAGTTTAAAATTGAATTTATAAATAAAAAGTAAAAAAACATAAAGCTTTTTTATTTTTTAATTTTCAATAACTTTGATAATGGCGAGCTGTTCTATAGAGTGTGTTTTTTACTGGTTTTATATATTTTTGAAAAGCAAGGTGGGCGGGGAACTGCCTGTTTAAAGAATGTAGTGTTAAATTTTAAAGTTTTTGGGGGAATGTAAACATGCTTGAGGGAATTGTTTCTTTTGGAGACTTAAACAGAAGATTTCTTAATGGAAAAAATTAAAAAAGGCAAATCACAGCTTGCCCAAAGACAAGATGGTTTTTATGAGATCGCAAAAGAAAAATTTTATAGACCAGATACCAAGCTTATGAAAGTTTAATAAAATATAAAAATAGAGAGTTAATACGATGAAAAAATTAAAAATAAAGTTAAGCAAAAAAATACGTTTAATATGTAGCATAATATTAGGGACATTTTTAATAGCTGGAATATATCAATTGAGACACTCATCGATATTTTGTTATGAAAAAGATTATTTTAGTAGAGTAGGATTTGGAGATCTTTGTTCGTACGAGGAAGTGGTTTGTAAAAAAGGTGAACCTTTAAAAATAGAGAAAAAAGAAGGATGGGGGTCTATTGTATACTATGATGGAGTTGAGTTTGGATGTAGTAACGTTAAAGATTGGATTGTCGAGTATATAAAAGTAACAGGTGCACAATACAGGTTTGGGATATGGAAAGTAGGAGTAGGAACAACTAGAAAGAAAATAGAAAGTGTTTACAGACATAAAATAAAGTGGTCAACGAAAGATGAAATTGAAGTATGTGAAGGAGAAACATGGATAAATTTTGAATTTAATGAAAACAATCATGTAAAAGCTATATATATTTCAATTGGTTGGGCGTAAATTAAGACGGTCAAAAATTGAATTTATAAATAAAAAGTAAAAAAATATAAAGCTTTTTGTTTTAATAACTGTAATAATGGTGAACTGTTCTATAGAGTGTATTTTTACAGGTTTTATATATTTGAAAAGCAAGGCGGGTGGGGAACCACTCGCTTTTAACACGCTATTTAGCAATTATTATACATAAAAGTGTGATTCTACAAATACAGAATAAAATTTTTAAAATAGGTATTGACAAAAGTGAAAGTATATGATAAAGTTAAATTAGTTAGCACTCGTAGCCTTTGAGTGCTAATAGAAAAAGAGGTGATAAAATCTGGAACCGTTAAGCAGAAAGCTAAAAATATTGTCTTCAGTTATAGAAAGGTATGTTGGCACAGGCGAACCTGTTGGGTCGAAAATTTTGTGTGAAGATTTGGATTTTTCTTTTTCCTCTGCCACAATAAGGGGAGACATGGCATGCTTAGCAGATTTGGGTTATCTTTTTCAGCCTCATATTTCTTCCGGCAGGATACCGTCTGATCAGGGATACAGATTGTATATCAACAAATTGATGCCAAAAAATCCGTTGTCTTTGGAAGAAAAAATTTTTATAAACGGCATTTTAAGTTCGTCTGCTACTGATCCTGAAAAATTGTTGGAGTCGGCTGCAAAAGTTCTTTCAGAGATAACAAATTTCACAGCGGTTGTTACCACACCGTTGGGATTGTATTCCAAGGTTAGAAATATTAAATTTATTGGAATAAGTCGTAGGAGTGCTATGTTAATGCTAGTGACCACTAATGGTATGGTCAAAAATAAAATTTTTAGGTGCGACTATGATTTAAACGATGAAATTTTGCGTATGCTTACAGGTATATTTAATGAAGAGTTTGGAGGGATGTGCCTTAAAGATATTTCGCCAGAATTTGTTAATATACTTGTGGGGGAAAACAAAGAGCTCGTTATCTTGTTGTTACCCGTCATTGATGTTTTGATGGAAACAGCTAAAGAAGCAAGGGAAATTGAGATAAAAGTTTTTGGTCAAAAGAATCTTTTGTCTATTCCCGGGGTTACCACTGAAACAGTTATAAATATTTTTGATTTTCTTGAAAACAAAGATAAAGTACTAGATCTTTTGGATTTAGGAAATTACGGTATAAAGTTTATTGTGGGTGAGGAAAACAAGTATATGGAGCTTAAGAACGCAAGTGTTGTTTCATCACATTATAATGTTGGTGGCCGTTTTGGTGCTCTTGGGATAATTGGCCCTACACGTATGAGTTATGGTAAAATTTATTCTCAAGTAGAGTATGTAGCATCGCTTGTTGGAGCGTTACTCGGAAGAATTCTTAAAGGTGAATAAGCACATTCATATGAAAGGAGAACTAGATTTAATGAAATCTGAAAAAAAAGAGAAAAAAGAAGTAATAAATGAGGAGCGTGAAGAGGTTAATCAAGATAAACCTAAAGAACAAAATGATGAATTTGAGAAAATAAAAAAAGAACTTGAAGATAGTAAAAATCTCCTTTTAAGAACTGCTGCTGAATATGATAATTTCAGAAAACGTTCTGAACGTGAAAAAGATGCGATATATTCTAATGCAATTTGCTCAGCTGTTGAAAGTATTTTACCTCTGGCAGATAGTTTTGAGGCGGCGAGTAAAACTGCAGAAAAACAAAACGAGGAATATTTGAAGGGCATAGAACTTCTAAGAAATCAATTTGATAAGGCATTGAAAAGTTTAAATGTTGAGTCATTTGGTGAAATTGAAGATGAATTTGATCCGAATATTCATCATGCTATATCACATATAGAGACAGAAGATGAAAGGCAAAATTTTGTTTCTGGAGTTTTTCAAAAAGGGTATAAAATAGGAGATAAAATTGTTCGTCACGCTGTGGTTCAAGTTACAAATTAAAATTAAGATAAATAATAAAATAAAATTAAAATTTGGAGGAAAGTATTATGGCAAAAATTATAGGTATTGATTTAGGTACAACAAACTCGTGTGTTTCAGTTATAGAAGGAGGAGAACCGGTTGTTATTCCTAACGCAGAAGGTGCAAGAACTACACCATCTGTAGTTGCTTTTTCAAAAAATGGTGAAAGAATGGTAGGCCAAGTGGCTAAACGTCAAGCTATAACTAATCCTGATAGAACAGTTATATCCATTAAAAGAGAAATGGGAACTTCATATAAAGTTAACATAGATGGTAAGTCTTATACACCACAGGAAATTTCTGCAATGATTTTACAAAAATTAAAATCTGATGCTGAAAGTTATCTCGGAGATAAAGTTACCGAAGCTGTTATAACCGTGCCAGCATATTTTACAGATGCTCAACGTCAAGCTACAAAAGATGCTGGTAAGATTGCAGGACTTGAGGTTAAACGTATAATAAATGAGCCTACTGCGGCTGCACTTTCTTATGGTATTGATAAAGAAAATGATCAAAAAGTTTTGGTTTATGATCTAGGTGGAGGAACATTTGACGTATCTATTATTGAGATGGGTGACGGAGTACAAGAAGTTCTTGCTACTGCCGGAAACAATCGTTTGGGTGGTGACGATTTTGATCAAAGAATAGTTGATTGGATGATTTCTTCATTTAAAGCTGAAACTGGTGTGGATCTTAAATCTGATAAAATGGCTATGCAACGTTTGAAAGAAGCTGCTGAAAAAGCTAAAATAGAGCTTTCTGGAATGACGTCTGCATCCATTAACCTTCCGTTTATTACAGCAGATGCAACAGGTCCTAAACATTTAGATTTGACACTTTCTAGAGCGAAATTTAATGAACTTACTGGAGATCTTGTTGAAAATACTATGGGACCAGTTCGTCAAGCGCTTAAAGATTCCGGATTGGATATTTCTGCAATAGACAAGGTGCTTATGGTTGGTGGTTCTTCTAGAATACCAGCTGTTCAAGAAGCTGTAAAGAAACTTATTGGTAAAGAGCCATTTAAAGGCATAAATCCTGATGAGTGTGTTGCTATTGGTGCGGCTATTCAGGGAGGTGTTCTCGGTGGAGACGTGAAAGGACTTCTTTTATTAGATGTTACCCCGCTTTCACTTGGTCTTGAAACTATGGGTGGAGTGATGACTAAGATCATAGAAAGAAATACTACAATTCCCACAAAGAAGAGCCAGGTTTTCTCCACTGCTGCTGACGGTCAGACACAAGTAGAAGTAAATGTTTTGCAGGGAGAAAGAGAATTTGCTAAAGATAACAAACAATTAGGGTTGTTCCGTTTGGATGGAATTGCTCCTGCTCCAAGAGGAATTCCTCAAATTGAAGTTACGTTTGATATAGATGCCAATGGTATAGTTAATGTAACAGCAAAAGATTTGGGCACTAATAAAGAACAACATATTACTATAAGTTCTAGCAGTAATATGTCTAAGGAAGACATTGAAAAAGCGGTTAAAGAAGCAGAAAAATATGCAGAAGAGGACAAAAAGCGTCATGAAGAAGTAAATGCTAAAAATGAAGCTGAAAATTTGTGTTATGCTGTGGAAAAATTAATTAAGGATAGTGCTGATAAGATTGAAAGTTCTGATAAAGAAAATTTAGAATCAAAAGTTTCTGATTTACGTGAGAAAATTAAAAGTGCAGGTATAGAAGATATAAAAAGTGCAAAAGAAGCTTTGCAAAAAGATATGTATGAGGTATCTACTAAACTTTATCAAAAAGTAAATCCGCAAGCATCGTCTCAAAACGGTCAGCCAGATCAACAAAATTCAGAATCAGGTCAAAATGTTTATAATGCTGACTATAAAGAAGTAGATCCGGAAAACAAATAGTAAAATTTTTGTTACCCCTGCCTTTTATCTGGGGCAGGGGTAATTTTGGAATAAGGGGTGAAAATAGGCTTGTCGGAAAAACGTGATTATTATGAAGTTTTAGGTGTTGAAAAAAGTGCGAGTACGGATGAGATTAAAAAGGCATATAGAAAACTTGCTAAAAAATATCATCCTGATTTGAATCCGGGTGATAAACAAGCAGAACAGAAATTCAAAGAAGTTAATGAAGCATATGATGTGCTTTCGGATCAAACTAAAAAAGCTCGTTATGATCAATTTGGGCATGCCGGTACAGATCCAGGGTATGGCGGAGCTCAAAATGGTGGTTATAGTTATTATGGTTCGAGCCCATTTGGGCAAGATATAGATTTAGGCGATATTTTCAGTAGCTTTTTTGGCGGGTTTGGTGGCGGAAGAACTAGAAGCAATTCCAATTTTCCAAAAAGAGGAGAAGATGTTGAGTGTGAAGTGACAATCACATTCCTTGAAGCTGCTAAGGGATGCACAAAAGAGGTAACATATAGTGCAGTAGAGAACTGTTCCGATTGTAGTGGCTCTGGTGCTAGAAAAGGTACATCACCTCGAGTATGCCCGTCTTGTGGCGGATCAGGTCACGTTACTGTTAATCAGCGTACACCATTTGGAGTTATGCAAACTTCTCGTACATGTGACAAATGTGCCGGAAGTGGTAAAGTCATTGATTCTCCGTGTTTGAAATGTGCTGGTAAAGGTAAGGTTAGAAGTCGGAAAAAAATTCAGGTTAATATTCCGGCAGGGATAAGCAGTAAGCAAATTTTAAATATTTCTGGTAAAGGTAATGCAGGTAAAAATGGTGGAGAAAATGGCGATTTGCAGATATATGTAAATGTTTCGTCTCATGCTTTTTTTACGCGTAAGGATTATGATATTTGGTGCGAAGTACCAATTACGTATGCACAAGCTGCGTTAGGTGCAGATATAGTTGTACCAACTATTGATGGAAAAGCAGAGTGCCACATTCACGAAGGAACTCAAAATGATGATATATTTAAATTAAAAGGTAAAGGCATACAGAAACTTCATGGCCGTGGCGTTGGTGACCAGTATATACGTGTGCATGTTGAAGTTCCGAGGAATTTATCTATTAGTCAAAAGAATATGTTAAATAATTTCGAAAAAAGTCTTACAGAAAAAAACTATCAAAAAAGGAAATCTTTTTTTGATAGATTGAAAAGTATATTTTAAAGGTATGTTAGTTTTTGGTATTTTGATTTAACAAACTTTCTCTTATATTTTCACATTCTGAAGTGGTTATTCCTGGCATCAATGGTAATAAAGTTGTATTGGTTGTTTTGTTGATGTCAGTACCGCCTGCGATGTTGTTATTTTCTGATATGACGATTGGTGTATCTTCAATAGCTTTTTCCAATGAGTCTATTATCATTTGGATTTCTTTTTCAGATACTTTGCATCCGTGACTTGAAAAGAGTAATTGCATTTCATCGACGGTTGCTGCTGTTAAGATTTTTTCTATAAATTCATCGTTGTTTAACAATTGTTGTAGTCTTTTTTCGTCCATGACACCATATCCTCTCGTTTTGAATAATATATATTATAAATTATTTTTTGAAAAAATCAACCCTTTTTGTACAAAGTGCTTTAAAACAAAGCAAATTTTAAAAAAAATTGATAATTTAAAAAAATAATAAATAATTAGATTGACTATATAGTATAATGTAATTAAAATAGTATTTGTGATTATAAATTAGTAATGTTTGATATTTAAGACAGGAGGTTTTTTAATGGATGAAAGTTTACCAATTGACACCGTTACACTGATTGATGATGATAAAGTAGAAAGAGAATTTGAAGTGTTGGATTTTATAGAGAATTCGCAAGGAAGATTTTATGCTTTGATGCCACGGTTTGAAATTCCAGATGTCGGAATGGATAACGAGGAAATATATTTTATATTTAAAATTGTTGAAGAAGACGGTGAAGAACAACTTTTGGAAGTTACTGATAAAGATCTTCTTAACGATCTTTCTAAACAGTTTGAAGGAAGAATTGGAGAAATACATTAATCTTTTTATATTGCGGTAAAATTTTCTGCTTAAATCGCGGACTGTGGCCATATAACCCTACAAGATTTAATAGGGAGTTCGGCTCCTGTATTGGATTGCAGACCTCTTGGCTTTGTGCCAAACGAAGGGAGCGCGAAGATATGGGGAGGGCACCCACCTGCTTTATAAGTTGCAGGTTATCTAGGTCACGATACGTTTAAGCGGATTTTTATTTTTTATTGGATTATAAATTTGTATATGAAAAAATTTTATGATATTATGTAAAGGGGTTTCCCGTTTTATAAATTGGAGGAATTTATTTGAATGCTCTTGTGTTGGATGTAGGCATTATTTTATTTTTCGCTGTTTTTGTAGTTGTTGGATTTAAAAAAGGAGTTATTAAATCATTTATTTCGCTAATAGGGTCACTTTTTGCAACAGTATTTTCGATTTATTTTTCTAGTATAGCGTCAGATTTTATTTATTCAAATATGATTCAGCCGTCTGTAAAAAATAAATTACTCAGTGTTGTAAGTAGTGGTAAAATTGATTATTCAAGTTTGTTTAAAGTATTTCCAAAGTTTATTTTAAATTTTTTTCCTGCCTATGGAATAACACCTGAGAAAGTTAACCATATTATAAATAGTAGTGCAGCAGATTGTATTCCTAACCAAGTACTAATTTTGATAAAGCCTGCAGTTTGTGGTGTTTTAAAGCCTTTATGCGTTGTAGTGGCTTTTGTGATTTTAAACTTGATTGTTAAATGGGTATCCGGTATGCTGTCTAGTGGAAAACTCAAAAGTGCAGATAGTATTATAGGAGGATTTTTTGGAGCGTTTACGGGATATTTGGTAATTATGGTTTTTATGTGTTGTTTGAAAGTTATGATTTCTATGGGATGTAAAGTTCCAGAGATATTTGCGCACGAAAATATTTCAGCTACTGTAGTGTTTAAAGAAATATATAATGTTAACCCTATTTATGGATTTTTTAATAAAATTTGATTATTTGATATATATGCGGAGTGTTTTAAGAAGTGAAAAAATTAGATTACATAAAAGAAAATTTTAACATACCTAACGTTATTTCATTGATGCGGATAATATTTTTGATTCCGTTTGTATGTGCAGCTAAGCATGATAATTACACTATGGCTGGTTTGGTTTTGGTATTGTCAGGAATAAGTGATTTGTTTGATGGGTTTATAGCAAGAAAATTAGGCCAGGTGACTAAAATCGGTAAGATGCTTGACCCTACGGCAGATAAACTTACTTTGGTAGCTGTTATGCTCTATGTGGGTATAAAATTTCCTAAAACGTTTCCATTTATGATAATTTTAATAGTTAAAGAAGTATTAATGCTTTTGGCTGGAATAGTACTTTTGAAGAAAAAACTTGTGCCACCAGCTGCAAAATGGTATGGAAAAGTGTCTACAGTTGTTTTTTATATATCTGTTATATTGATAATTGTTTTAAAAGCAGTTTGGAATTTTGATAGTGATTATTTGAATTTGGGTTTAATGTTTGTAACAGCTTTTTGCATGTTGTATTCATTGTATCGATATTTTGAAATTTTTAAAATTATGATAAAGAGTAAGAATGTATGTTTTGATTTATTTAAAAATAGAAAAAATTAACTACATTAACATAAAAATAAATATAGTAAGGAGTAATGTTATGCTTTGTTCCAGATGTAAAAAGAGGACGGCGGTTGTATTTGTTTCTTCTACCAAAACTCCTTCGGAGACTGAAGGACTTTGTGCTCCTTGCGCAAAGGAAATAGGAGTTAAACCTGTTGAAGACATGTTAAATAAAATGGGTGTATCGGCTGAAGAATTTTCTGATATGCAAGATCAGTTTTCTGAATTTTTAAATACGGAATCAAATGTAGATTCTGATGATGCCGAGTCAGAAAACGATGATGATTTTATTAAAGGTGGTGCTACGACATTTCCGTTTATTAAAGGTTTGTTTTCCAATATGATTTTTCCTGGTAAAGATGGTTTTGGTGGAGAACGTAATGGAAAAAATGGGGAAAGCGATGCAAAAAAATCAAACAAAAAATCAAAAAGGAAACATCTGGGGATGTATTGCACCAATTTAACTGAGCGTGCTAAAAATGGAGAATTGGATAAAGTAATAGGCAGAGATAAAGAAATAAATCGGACTATTCAAATTTTGTGTCGTAGGACTAAAAACAATCCATGTCTCATAGGGCAACCAGGAGTTGGTAAAACGGCAATTGTTGAGGGGTTAGCTTTAAAAATAAGTAGTGGAGATGTTCCACACAGACTGAAAAATAAAGAAATTTATCTTTTAGATTTAACTTCTTTGGTTGCAGGAACACAGTTCAGAGGTCAATTTGAGAGTCGTATTAAAGGGTTGATTGAAGAGGTAAAAAAAGAGAAAAATATAATTTTGTTTATAGATGAAGTTCATAATCTCGTTGGTACAGGAGATTCTGATGGAACTATGAACGCAGCAAATATATTAAAACCTGCGCTTTCAAGAGGTGAGATACAGGTAATAGGTGCAACTACGTTTGAGGAATATCGCAAACACATAGAAAAAGATGCTGCATTGGAGCGTCGTTTTCAACCAGTAAAAGTAAGTGAACCTTCCATTGATGAATCTGTTGAAATGCTTAAAGGAGTTAAAGAGTATTACGAAAAACATCATCGCGTAAAAATCTCTGATTATATTGTTAATAGAATGGTGGTTTTGTCAGAGAGATATATTACAGATAGATTTTTACCGGATAAGGCAATTGATTTAATGGATGAATCTGCTACGTATTGTGCACTCAATAATAAGGATCTTGTAAAATATGATGTTCTGACTTCCGAAATTGAAAAGTTAAAAAAAGAAGAAAAAATATTATCTGAAGAAGAAAAAATCGATTATGAGCGTTTGGCTGACATAAGATGTAAAATGGCAAAAAGTTCTGAGGAACGTAAAAAATTAGAATTAGTTGCATTTAATAAGGAAGTATCAGAGTCAGATATAGCACGCGTCATTGAGCTTTGGACGGGAATACCATCTTCTAAAATTCAAGAAAATGAATTTAAAAAGCTTGAGCATATTGAAGATGATCTAAAGAAGAAGATAATAGGGCAAGATGAGGCGATAAATGTTGTTGCGGCTGCTATAAGAAGAAATAGGTTAAGACTCGGTTTACGTCGCAGACCTGCATCGTTTATATTTGTAGGTTCCACGGGAGTTGGTAAAACAGAACTTGTTAAGGCATTAACCGAAGAATTATTTGATTCTCCTGATGCGCTCATTCGTTTGGATATGTCTGAATATATGGAAAAACATTCTGCGTCAAAAATAGTAGGTTCTCCTCCAGGATATGTAGGGTACGATGAAGCTGGTCAACTTACGGAAAAAGTAAGGCAACGGCCATACTCTGTAATACTTTTTGATGAAATAGAAAAAGCTCACCCAGATGTTATGAATATACTTTTACAAGTATTGGATGAAGGCAAAATAACGGATTCACATGGAAGAAATGTAAATTTTGAAAACACTGTAATAGTCATGACTTCAAATGCTGGAAGTAATGTGAAAGACAGTTCTTTGGGATTTGCAAAAAGTGAAGATGAAGCTGTTAAGGAAAAGATAATGAAATCTCTCAAAGAATTTTTGCGTCCTGAGTTTATTGGTAGAGTAGATGAAATTGTAATATTTAATAAACTGAAAAAAGAAGACTACAAAAAAATAGCTGAACTTATAATTAATGAGTATAAAACTTCTTTGAAAGAAAAGGGAATAAATTTATTCTACGATGAAAAAGCTTTGGAATTTTTAGCCGACAAGTCAATAAATGGTAAAAGTGGGGCGAGAGATATAAGAAATTTAATTCGCCGGGAACTTGAAGATAAGGTTTCTTTAAAAATTATACAAAATGGTGGATTTGATATAGGTAATATTTTACTTACAGCTAATCCAAATTTAGACGTTGTGTTAAATAAAAATTAGGAGGAAGACAAGTGAAGTGCCCATATTGTGGTTTGGAAGGCTGCAAGGTTATAGAATCTCGTTCAGCAGATGAAGGATGTCGTGTGCGACGTCGTAGAGAGTGTGAGCATTGTTTCAAAAGATTTACAACATATGAGGTAGTGGAAAATATACCGATAATAGTCATAAAAAGAAATGGATGTAGAGAAAAATTTGATAGAAAAAAAGTTTTTTCAGGATTTATGAAAGCTTGTGAAAAAAGAACAATTTCAATTGAAGAAATTGAAAAAATGACAGATGAAATAGAAGCTCGTGCTCAAAATTCACTTGAGCGGGAAATACCATCCACGTCTATAGGTGAATGGTCCATGAATATGCTTCGCGATAAAGATGAAGTGGCATATATAAGGTTTGCCTCTGTTTATAGAGAATTTAAAGATGTGAGTGCATTTATGGATGAATTGAAAACCTTTTTACAAAAAGAAAATTAATATTTGACATTTAAATGCGGGAAATGTTATACTAGCATTAAACCGAGGTAATAACTTACTGTGGTGTGTAAATTTTAAAACACAATGAAATGAATAGGGGAATGTTAATGAAAACGATATTTCAAAGTTTGAAAAAAGTGTCATTTGTTTTGGCAGCAAGCGTTTTAGGTGTGGCGAGTTTGGGTGCTAATGTTTGGGCTGATGAATGTAGCATTGAAAAAAATTTGATTGAACCCGAGTCTGTTCATACAAAACATTCAGAAAAAAAGTGTGAAAAGAAAAAAGAAAGTAGTAATTTATCAAAAAGAAATAGAAATATCAGCTGTACATTTGAGGTTGGAAGTGATTATGAATTTATCCAGGCGATAAAAAAATCTGAAGATGGTGATAAGATAGTCGTCACAAGGGATATTTATTTGCCATTTGGCCTTGAGATATCAAAGTCTGTACAAATAAATCTTGGTGGTCACCGAATTGTTCTTAACGACCCTGAAGCTCAGATAGTTATTGGTAAGAAAGTTGTTTCTGATGTTCGACCATATGAAGTTACAGTGCGTGAAGGTTACTACTCAAACGAAATTAAAAAAAAGGTAACCAAACATCCGGATCAACTGGTTTACGATGTAGATGGTTCTGTAAAGAGGGTAGAAGTAAAACCTACGGTAGAAGAAGAGACGTATAAACTTTGGCACCCTCCAGTGACAGAAGTAAGACAAAAAAATATTTATAGTTATTTAGACGATGTGGATGTTCTTTTTCAAAACGGTTTGATTACACGCGCTGACGCTAAAAAAGGAAATGATGGCAAAAAAGATTCGCCTTATTACTATAATGGTGCAGATGGAAAAGATGCAGTTTCTATTTTTAGAGGAGAATCGGGCGTTATTAGGTTTTATGATGTAAGAGTTATCGGTGGAAACGGTGGAAATGGCGGAGATGGTGGATATCAAAGTCTTGTGCATTTTCCATTTGGAGGCGGAGACGCTGGGAACGGTGGAAATGGTGGATCAGCAGGAGCTGTTATAGATATATATAGAAAATCTTTTAAAGTAGTTACTAATGATAACTCAGTTTTGGAAACAGGTCGTCCGGGAATTGGCGGTAGGAGAGGTGAAATAAATCCAAATTATTGGGTATTGCCTGGCAGCAAAGGAAAAGAAGGACGTACAGGCAGAGCCAGAGATAATGCGGTTGTTTACCTTGATTTTGATTAAAAGTAAATATTATTAATTAAAAATCACGCATTCGGGTTGACATGCGTGATTTTTAATTAAAATTTATTTGAATAAAAAAAATGGTTATCATGCATGCGGGCAAGTTTTTTTAAAGATATGTTATTTTTTTCCAGTAAATATCTAAACATAAACATATCGTCTAAATTTTCGTTGGCATGTAGCCATTTTGATATAATAATTCCTTCATTTGGACTAAATAAATTTGTGTCTACATGTTCAAAATATTTAAAGTGATTATATAACTTTGAATATATCATATATTTTTGTATTTTAGGGTTTTCTATATTAAAAATATCGCTCGTTTTTCGCTCACATTCAATTTGATTTTTTTCTTTTGAGATGTAATCAGATAAAGTTCCAGCAATACGTTTAGCCTCTTTTATTTTTATATACACTGTTGTGCAATCTTCACGGCTAAAATTATTTTCATCTTTTCCGGGGATTTTTATGAGGTAACACTCTTCTATAATTAAGTCATCATAGAGAATTTTGCTTTGAAACTGCGGGATTATATAATCCGAGTTGTAAAAAGGATTGTCTTGTTTTATTTGCAGATATTTTTTTAATATAGTGCAGACGTTATCATCTATAGGGCGTGGAATGCATGCTAAGTGATTATTGGAATAACTGGGGTTGTTCATGTATTTAACAATTTCTTTTTTAGGTTTCATAATTAAACCAGCAATACTTAAAGCGGCGGTAATGCCAATTACGCCTGATAATACAAGCGCTTTATTTGTTAAGGTCATCAGAAATTTCTCCTTTCTTTAAATATATTATATTTATAAAGTATAATAAATTCAAGATGTTTAAATAATTTTTTGCACAAAATATCAACAGAGCATGGATAAATATAGAATGTTTTTTAATTGTTACACTTATACTAATATTTAAATAGTAATATGCCTAAAAACGAATAGTTAATAATAAAAATTAAATTGTTTATCCTTTTAGCATTTTTGGTATATTTTTATCAGATAAAAAAGTTGTATTCTCTGGTTTGAATAGAGAATACAACTTACACTCATTTTTATATTTATGTTATTAGTTGTTTGCAGTAGATGGCGAACAATTTGTAAATTTTTTTGAGAAAGCTTCAAATATTTCATTGCTTAGTTTGTTTTCTTTATTGACGATTATAGGAAACATAATATTTTTAAAGAAAGATGAATATCCGCGTGTTACAAGTATATCATAAAAAATTTCAGCAGATAATTTTGGCTCTATTCCACGTTTTCCACATCCAAATGCCCCTAATACTAAGTTGTCAACTTTATTTTCTATTGCGATTGCTATTATGAGTTCTATTCGTGCTGTTAAAATTTCTTTTTTGTCATTTTCTGATAAGTTCATATTGTTTTCTTTTAAAACTGATTCAGATAGGTTTGGTGCGGAAACACTAATACAATCAAACGTAGTTTGTTTGTCCTCTGAGAGTATATCATCAGTTGGTAAAGGAATGTCTTTTTTTAATTGTTTTACTCCTTTTGTGTAAAATCCGCGTTCATCGCAAAATTCACCAGTTGAATCATATAATTTTAAATTGGGGCAATAAAATTTAGAATTTAAATGTACTAAGTGAGCGTATAAATCTGATATTCTGGATAAGCATTCTTCACGTCCGTTCCCTCCAATAGCTACTAATCCTCCGGGGCTATAGTAATTGGCAATATTTAAAACGGCAGTTTTATCTTTTTTATTTATTTTATTATCTGAAATAAATTTGTTTACCATCGCTAATGGTCTGCTTTTTTCAACAGTAATATTATTTTTTGCAGTTTTTTTGTGGTGTGGTAATACAGCAAGTTTATCTACTTTGTTTTTAAAAGAAGCATAAGTTACAGAAGAGTTCATGTAATTATCACGATTTTTATCATATAATTCGGCTAATTTTTTGCAAGTATTTTTAAACACATCAATTAATTTTTCTTTTGTAACATCTTTACTAGATTCACATACTCCACAAGTTTCTTCTGAAACTGGGAGAGGTGTATTTTCAGCAGAGACTAACTTTGTATTAGTGTAAATTTGTATTAATAAATTTAGTGACATAACTGTTAACGCAATAAATTTTTTCATATATCACATCAACTCCTTTTGGATTGATAATCGTATTATAACATATATTTAATTATAAGTCAAATTTAAAGAATGGCTCGACAAATAATTACAAAATTCTTGACATACGTTATTTTTAAACGTAAAATGGCTAATAGACTTATGAGAAATATAAATATTTATAATACAGTAGAGGTATTTTTATGAAAAAATTTTTATTATGTTTAATAATTTTTCCATTGTTATTTTTTTATAAAACTTTTGCGTGCCTCACACCTCTTTCATTTTTTAATGTTAAGCATTTGGAGTGTTTAGAGAAACTTAGAACTTTAAATGGATATAATTTAGCTTCACTTTATAAAGATATAGTGTTACGAAGTATGATTGATTTTCATAAAAAAGGGTTGATGTATAAGTTTGATGTAAAGGCGACTTGTTGGCAAAAATCGTCTGAGTTGGACCTCATATTAGACTCATATACAAAAGAAAAAAGATTAAACTATAAACCATTTTTAGAAGTTGTTAATGAATATTCTAAATTAGTAAAAATAGGATTTCCTGTAGGGAAAAGGGCATATGCGATGTATGCATATGAAATTTTGCATGAAGCGGGGATAGAATGCTATTTGGTTGATGTTAACGGATTTTACAATTCCAGTGTTGTTATTTACCCGGTTCAGGGTAGACAAGGTATGTATTTGGCTGTTTGCGATTTGGGATATATGGAACATCAATATGCTTGTGATGTGGTTAGCGTAATGTATGGGTACTACCCTGATAATAATAGCTTAGATAAATATTGCTGTATTTCGCTTATTGATTATTTAAATAGTGACGTTGGAAATAAATATACTAGTGCTAATGTAATTGATGCCAGGCCTGGTGAATATAATTCATGTTATAATGCTATTCCTCATCCAGATATAAAAATATGGCTCAGAGATAATGTGTATCATGATTACTATGAAATGATTAAATCTGAAACATTTTTTTCAGAAATAATGAGTTTTAAAAAAATTTCAGTACATATGGGAGATGAAGATGACTACGTTTTGAAAAGATGTGGAAAAAATGAAATAGATGAAGGTCTGACTTTGCTAGAGGCAGAAGAACAAGTTAAGAAAAAATTTCTTTCAAGAACGTCTTCAAAACGAAGGAGAGTTGGTGGTTTAGGGAAGCGTGTTTCTTACTAATTGTTAGTGTACACATTTTTTGCATGGAGTAAGGCCAGAATTTTTAGCTTCTTCTAACGTTGTTTTATATGAATTTTTTCCACCGCAATCTGGGTCAAAATGATATTTTTTGCCGCGTGGAGTTCTATATGTTTCTTTTTCATGGATATTATTTAAATTTTGTGATGGATTGTTATTATTGGAGATTTTTTGTGATGGATTTGTAGTGGTAAGTTGTTGTTTTTGAGTTTTTTGTTCTGTTGCTTGATTATTTGATTCTTCTTTATTTTCTTCAGGCTCATTATTTTCTGTTTTTAGAGATTCATCTTCTTGTTTTTCAAATTTTTCTTCGTCTGTTATTGTTACTTTTATTTTGTTACTTTCTACGCTATTGCTTTTTACGAATAATGTGCAATGTCCCTCGGACATGAGATTTATGTTAAGTGATAATTCTCCATAATTGTTTCTAATCGTAACTTGTGTTTTTTCTGATTTATCTAAGGTAGCTACAGAATCGTCAGATGATATAAACTCTAGTTCATTTGTATTAGCATTGGGTGGAGAAAATTTTAAAACAATCGTTGGAGTTTCTTGTATATTAAATTTTATATTTTTGTCAGAATCGATTTTTAATTTTGAAATTTTTACGTCAACTTCTTCTACAGGGATTTTTTCTTCATGTGGCTGAACGTAAAGTTGTGGACTGTTATCTGATATTTTTTCTTGTGTATTAGGAGCAGAACAAATTAGATATATTGATAATAATGAAAACATTAATGATAATATAATTGGAATGTACCTAAAGAATTTGAATGTATTTATTTTTTGGATAAATTTTAGCAATTTAGTTTTTTCATAAACTTGTTTCCACAATGATGGATTTAAAAATATACCAGATAATATTAAATACATTCCGGCTAAAAATTTTGATATCATAAGTATAATTCCCATAGCTATAAGAATAACTGACAGTGCATACCTAATGTAGAAATTTATTTTTTGAGTAGAAATTTTATTTTTTAGATCGAATGTCATTGTTAAACTCCTTTAACGTTTAAAATATAAAAATTTTAATGTGATTTTGTAAATTTTCGAAATTGAAGATAATTTTCTAGTATGATTGATGCACTAAGTGAATCAATCGCATTTTTACGTTTTTTACCGCGTACGTTAGCTTGGCTTAAAATCATGTGTGCTGAAACAGTGGTCATACGCTCGTCCCATAAAATAATTGGTATATTTAGTCTGTTTTTGAGATTAGAGGAAATGCTTTGAGCTCTTATTGCACTCTCTCCCAGAGTACCATCCATATTTTTTGGTAATCCTATAATCAAAACCTCAGTTTTTGTTTCTTGAACTTTTTTTTGAATTTTGTCTATTAAAATATTATCATCATTTTCGATTATAGTTTCAAGTGGAGAAGATAAGATTTCATTTTTATCGCAAATTGCAAGTCCTGTACGTTTTTTCCCGAGATCAACTGCAAGAATTATCATAAAAAAGCTCCTTTAAAAAATTTTTTAAGATATTTGATATTAATATTGTGTCATAGGTTTTAATTATTTGTTTTTTTCAAATTGGTAATATTATTTTATCAAATAATTTAAATGTTTGAATTATTGTAGGTTTTAAAATTTATTAATTTAATTAGGCTAAAGTTAGCAATAAAAAGACCTTGCATATTAGAAAATATTTTGCAAGGCTTTTTTATTTATTTGGAATTCATTGCATTTACTGTTGCTACAGCACATGCTACGGTGGCACCAACCATTGGGTTGTTTCCCATTCCAATGAATCCCATCATATCTACGTGTGCAGGGACTGAAGAAGAACCCGCAAATTGAGCATCTCCGTGCATTCTCCCCATTGAATCAGTTAATCCGTAAGAAGCAGGGCCTGCACCCATATTGTCAGGATGTAATGTGCGACCTGTCCCGCCACCTGAAGCAACAGAAAAATAAGATTTTTTGTTTTCGTATGCCCATTTTTTATATGTACCTGCAACGATATGTTGAAATCTTGTCGGATTAGTTGAGTTACCAGTTATAGATACATCAACTTTTTCGTGTTTTAGTATAGCGAGCCCTTCAAGTGGTTCATTCGCTCCGTAACATTTTATATTTGATTTTTCTGATTTTGAAAAAGGTTTTTCTGAGATTATATGAATTTTTTCTTGTAGAAAATCATACTCTGTTTCTACATAAGTAAATCCGTTTATTCGAGATATAATATAAGCAGCATCTTTTCCTAATCCATTTAAAATTACTCTAAGAGGCGACTTTCGTGCTGAATTGGCATATTTTACTATTCCTATAGCACCTTCTGCTGCAGCAAAAGATTCGTGTCCTGCAATAAATGCAAAACACTTGGTGCTATCGCTGAGAAGTTTTGCAGCTAAATTTCCGTGTCCAATCCCGACCTTTCGTGAATCAGCTACAGAACCCGGTATGCAAAAAGATTGAAGAGCTGAACCTATTGTTTTAGCTGCATTTTCGGCTGTTTTTACATTTTCTACTATAGCAGCGGCACAACCGATTGTGTAAGCCCATATAGCGTTTTCAAATGCAATTGGTTGGATTGATTTAATTATTTTATCGGGAAAAATATTTTTGTTGTTACAGATTGTTTGCGCTTCTTTTAATGAATCTATATTTTTATTTTTGAGATAATTTTTGACGGATTCTATTCTCCTATGATACCCTTCAAATATTATTTTGTCATTCATATAAAAATTTCCTTTCGAATAAAAAATTTTCAGTTATTCGTTCCGTGGATCAATAAATTTAACAGCTTCTTCAAAACGTCCATAAGTTTTAATTCCGGAAGTATAAGCTTTTTCTGGTGACATTCCATTTTTTATATTATTTATCAGTATTCCGGGGTTTATAAACTGGTATCCTATAACTTCATCATTTTCGTCAAGGCCTAGAGATAATATGTATCCTTCAACTGTATTTAGATATCTGACTCCTTTTTCTTTTGAGGAAAATATTGTTCCAATTTGTGAATATTTTCCTTTACCGAGATCTTCAAGTCCTGCACCAATTGGTAATCCATCTTTTGAAAAAGCGGTTTGAGATCTTCCGTATACAAGTTGCAAAAAGATTTGTTTCATTGCATCATTTATTGCATCACATACTAGGTCGGTGTTTAAACATTCAAGAAGTGTTTTCCCTGGCAAAATTTCACCGGCCATTGCGGCTGAATGAGTCATGCCTGAACAACCAATTGTTTCAACAAGAGCTTCTTCTACTATACCGTTTTTTATATTTAAAGTTAACTTACATGCACCTTGTTGTGGAGCACATTTACCCACTCCATGAGAAAGTCCACAAATGTCTTTCACTTCAAAAGCTTTTGTCCACATTCCTTCCTGTGGAATAGGGGAGGGACCATGGTGAGGGCACTTATTTACTTTATACATGTTATTTACTTCAGATGAATAATTCAATTTTATTCCTCCTATTTACATATTGTTTCTTTTATGATTTTATAAATTTTTTCGCTTGCATTAGTAATAGCGATTTTTTTTAAGTTTTTTGAATATATAGTTGCAACTTGTTTGTTGTTCCCAAGGATTTTAATTATTTCTGAAAGTAATAAATCTTTTGAGAGTTTTTTTTCTTCGATTATATCTGCAGCATTTTTATTTACAAGAGACATAGCATTATGGAATTGATGATTTTCTGCAACATTTGGTGATGGAATTAATATGGCAGGTTTTGATGAAATTTGAATTTCGCTGAGCGTTGTTGCTCCTGCACGACATATAACAAGATCTGCCGCAGCCATACATTGGTCCATGTTGTCTATGTATTCTTTGATTATTAATTTTGAATTGTTGGTTATGTTTATTCCTTTTTCTTTTAAAATTTTTTCAAAATAATGTCCATTTTTCCCAAACCCATGAATAAAATTATAGTTTGTATTTTTAAGTGCTTGAGGAATTACTTCGCTCATTACATTATTAATTGCCCTTGCGCCAAGGCTACCACCAAAAGATAAAATTGTTGGATTATCATCGAGATTTAGAATTTTTTTAGCTTTTTCTTTACTCATTGACGCAATGCTATTTCGGACAGGCGTTCCTGTTATTTCAGTTTTTATATTTTGGGGTAAATATTTTTTTGCTTCTTCACTTACGATTAATACTTTTGATGCTCTTTTTGCGAGCAATTTTGTTGTAAGTCCCGGAAATGAATTTGAGTCATGAATGAGAAATGGAATGCCCAATTTTCCTGATTCTCTTAAAAAAGTTCCACAAACATATCCACCTGTTCCCACGCATATATCAGGTGCAAATTTTTTTAAAATTTTTTTTGATTGTATGGATGATATAAAAATATTTTTAATGGTTTTAATATTTTTTTTAATGGAATTAAAATTTAATCCTCTGGAAAATCCGGAAACAGTAATGCCTTGAAAATCGTAACCTGCTTTAGTAACCAATTTTTCTTCCATACTTCCGAGTGCGCCTACATATAAAATTTTTGCACTGGTGTCGTGAGTTTTTACGTAATCTGCGAGTGCTAGTGCGGGGTTTATGTGTCCGGCGGTGCCTCCACCTACAAATATTATTTTCAAATTTTTTTCCTCCAAAAATATGATTTAACTTTTTTCAAGTCTTGCTGTTCTTGATATAGAGAGTATTATGCCCATCTGTGCCAAAAGCATCAAAAGAGATGTTCCGCCATAACTAAAAAACGGTAAACTGATACCTGTGTTTGGTATTGTGTTTGTTACAACTGCAATATTTAAAATTACTTGTAACCCTACTTGTGCTGTAAGACCTATTCCGAGTAATGAACCAAACTTATCTCGTGCTCTCATGGAAATAATCATTCCTCTCCAAACCAAAAGAGCGAATAAGACAAGTATTATAACTGCTCCTATAAAACCCAATTCTTCACACACAACGGCAAATATGAAATCGTTTTGTGGTTCAGGGATAAATAAATATTTTTGGCGCGAACCTCCTAAGCCTAATCCAAGCAAGCCACCAGATCCAATCGCATATAATCCTTGACGTGTTTGCCATGTATCAACTCCTGCTGCAGGTGAAAAAGGATCAAACCATCCAGCGATACGGTGATTCGCATACGTTAATTTGTCTGTAAACAAAACCAAATACAAAAGTGCAGAAGCTATTGCACCTATTACCATTCCAAACCATCTTAATTTTACACCACCTATGAAAAGCATTCCTGCAGCAAGTAATATCACTATTGCGGAGCAAGAAATATGTGGTTCCAGTGCCAAAAGTATAATTGTTGGAGCTAATATTATCATGTATGGTAAAATACCGTACTTAAACGTATTCATACGATTGAAATTTAAGTTTATAAAATGTGCAAAGGAAACGACTATGGCAAATTTAGTAATTTCAGATGCTTGAAAACTAAATGTACCGAGTTGAATCCACCTGTGCACTCCATTTATTGGAGGCATTACTAAAACTGCTATAAGCAAAATGAAAGAGACTCCTAAAATCGGTACAGCCCATTTGTGAAAATAATTGTAATCTACACACGAAACAGCCAGCATTCCAATTACTCCAAAAATAGCAAAAATAACTTGGTTTTTTATAAAATATAGGCTATCCCCTTTGTGTAAAAAAAATGCGTTCGGATAACTTGCTGAAAACATCATAATAAGGCCTATAACTAATATTGTTAGGACTAAAAATAAAAATGGTATGTCTATTCCCGATTTTATAGATATTATTTTAAAATTAGATAAGAATTCTTTTACTGATTTTGGTGATTTTCTCTTCGGCTTTTTGACTTTTTTTTCATTATTTGTACTATTGGATATTTCATATCCTCGAGAATGACGAAAAGACTTTGATCTAACTCGTTTATGCCTCATTTTTATCTCCTTTTTTGTAAATATATTTTACATACCATATTTTACTATTATGGCTGAAATGATTCCCAAGATTATTGTCACAATGCTAAAAACAGTGCAAATTTTTGTTTCGCTCCATCCACACATTTCAAAGTGATGATGTATGGGGCTCATTTTGAATAATCTTTTTCCGTGTGTAATTTTAAAATATATAACTTGCAAGATAACTGAGAACATTTCAGATATATACACACCAGATAATATGATAAGCGGGAAAATTAAACCTCCTCCGAGGCACAATGCGCAAACCATTGCTCCTAAAAACAATGATCCGGTATCGCCCATGAATACTTTTGCAGGGTGAAAGTTCCAGAACAAAAATCCAAGGCACCCTCCAGCCAAAGCAGCAGCCTCTATGCTTAGTCCGAACATATTTAAAAAATTTAAAATTATCATGCAAAACAAAGCAACAAAAAACGTTACAGAAGCACCAAGGCCATCTATTCCATCTGTAAGATTTGCTGCATTTATAATTCCTACCACTATCAATGCACAGATTAAGTAATAAAATAAGCCTACATCAACATTTCCGTAAAAAGGAAACTTTATTGTTGTTAAACTTGGCCCATTGTTTGCTTGGTTAACAAAATGAATAGCTAAAAGGTAACATCCTACCGAGGAGAATTGTAAAATAAGTTTTTGTTTTGGTGTAAGGCCTTTGTTTTGTTTTTTACTTATTTTCACGTAATCATCAATTGTTCCTATGAGACCATTTATTACAGCCATGCCAAGGCCTGCAAATATTTTGATTATCATTAGTGGCGTTTCTTTTGCAAAAACTCCGTAAAATTCTGATATTTTATAGTAAAGCGGTACGCAAATTATAGTGGAAACTAATATGCCTACTATAAACATTACTCCACCCATTGTTGGAGTTCCTTGTTTGTTTTTATGCCATGAAGGCCCTATTTCTAAAATAGTTTGGCCATACTTTAATTTGTGTAAGTACGGTATTAAAAATTTTCCAAGTAACAATGTTATAAAGAATGATATAATTATGGCACTGATGGCTGAAATTGCATAGCTGTTCAAGATTAATACGCCTCCGTTTTATTATTTTCCTTAATTCTTTATTTATGAATTATATTATATTTAAAATTTTTTAATTTTATATCATGTTATTTTATCTTTGTGTATAAATCCAACGGTTATTACAGTACCAGGTGGAACTTCTGTCCCTTCTGGAATACTTTGTGTTGCAGAAACAACATTTCCGTTTGTGAGATTTGGGCCTGATATTTTGATGTTCAAATTAGCAGATAAAATTGCTCTGTTTGCTTCAAAAATAGAAAGTCCAATAAGTTTGGGCACTTTTACAGAAATTGATTTGCTTTCTTTATCGGTGTAAAGCACAATTGTTGCGCCCTGAGATACACTTTCAGAAGGATTTGGTGTTTGAGAAATTATGGTATCGCCGTTTCCGATTATGGTTTGTTTTAAAGAAGAGTCTGAAATAATTTTTTTAGCCTCTGCAATATTTTTGCCTTTTACATCAGGAACATTGCATTCAAGCTTTTTTTGTTCTTCTTCGGTGTATATTTTTTCGATTCCCATATATGGAAGAATGTTTTGCATAGACTGTGCAAACATTGGTGCTGCAACAGCATTTCCATAATAGTATTCACCTTGAGGAGTATCAAAAAATACGAGCATTGCAATTTTTGGATTATCGGCGGGAGCAAATCCGCAAAATGAAGAAATATAATCTTTTTTTCCTGGCGTGCTAAGTCCTATTTTTTCTGAAGTTCCTGTTTTTCCAGCTACTCTATATCCCGGGACGTACGCATTTCTTGCTGCTCCACTTACAGCATTTTCGTGTAGCATTTCAGTTACCCGTTTAGCTGTTTTTTCTGAGATGACTCTCCTTTTTATTGTTGGTTCTATTGATTTTATTATGTTGCCTTCTTCATCTAAAATTTCTTTTACTACGTGAGGTTTTACGAGATATCCTCCGTTTGCTATTGCGGCAGCGGCAGTGATCATTTGAATGGGAGTTATTCCAAAATTTTGACCCATAGATGCAACTGCAAGATCTGTAAGAGTCATCTTGCCATCTGCATTGAAAAATAAATCTGTTGATTCACCGGGAAGGTCGATCCCTGTTTTATTATGAAATCCAAAAGCTTTGTAAAATTCAAAAAAATGTTCAGTGCCAATGCGTTGCCCCAACATTATAAATGCAGGGTTGCATGAGTGGCAAAGCGCTTGTGTAAAATTTTGTGTTCCGTGGCCACTTCTTTTATGACAACGTATAGATTGCGCACCTTCACATGGTTTTATGGATCCTGTGCATGTAAATGTGGATTGTTCATTTACAACATCCAGTTCAAGCCCCATTGATGCAGTTACCATTTTAAAAACAGAGCCGGGGTAATAGGTATCACTTACTGCTTTATTCCTCCATTGCTTACTCAAAGCTTCATTTTTTGCTTTTTGTTTTTCTTCTTCTGGTAATGACTCAATTTGAGTTTCTTCTTGAGGATCTGCAATTTTAAATGGTTCATTTGGGTCAAAATCCCCTTTTATTGCCATTCCTAAAATTTCTCCAGTTTTCACGTCCATGGCAATGGCTGCTGCTCGATTTTTTACT
Source organism: uncultured Eubacteriales bacterium (assembly GCA_934675165.1). Lineage (GTDB taxonomy): Bacteria > Bacillota > Clostridia > Oscillospirales > Acutalibacteraceae > UMGS1491. The sequence continues at coordinate 21,631 of CAKUPP010000008.1, read as the reverse complement.
TTATGATTTATGACGCCTTCTTCCAAACTTTTTTCCATTAAATGTTGTATTGTTTCGTCTATACAAAGTTTTAAACTACTACCGGGTTTTGCATCTACAAGTTGTTCATAATCAAATGGCATTTCTGTTCCAATTGCATTTTTTGCCGTTACAATCCTACCTGGTTCACCTTTTAAAATTTTGTCATAATATGCTTCAATTCCAGCAAGACCTTGGCTATCAGCTCCGGTAAATCCGAGTACTGGAGCTGCAAATTTACCATAGGGATAAAATCTTTTGTAGTCTTCAATAAGACGAACTCCGCTTGAAATTTTATTTTTAGATTTAAATTCTACAATTTTGTCTTTGATTTCGCTGTTTACCTTTTTTTTGAGTATAGTGTAACAAGATTTCTTTTTTGTGAGATCTTTGATTTTTTCTTTTTCTATGCCTAATATTTCACTCATTCCAGTGCATATTGTTTCGCGTTTTTCTTCGCTGGATATGTACGCAGGTTCTAGTACCACTGTCCATACAGTAGCACTTTGTGCTAACGGTTTCATGTTTCTGTCAAAAATAGTTCCACGTCTGGCGCTTATTTTTGTGTCAGCAAGTTGTTGTTCAGATGCCATTTGTTGAAGAAATTCTCCCTGTACGAATTGCAATTTTATTAATCTAAAGATTAGCAGAGAAAATCCCACAAACACCAATAATCCCAATACAATTAACGATCTTCTCCACATTCTTATTGTAGTTCCTTTTGACAAGTTTTTCACACCCCGATTATTTTTAAGTACAATTGTGTTAATATTCTTTCTATAATATATATTTTAATACTTATTTTATTGCGAAACAAGATATTACAGACTAAAAAAATAAAATTATAAAGTGAATAGTGTTTTGTTAAGATTAAATTTTTGCGAAAAGCTTGAATTGCATATTATAAAATGTTAAAATTTAAGAAAATATTTTAGCAAAAGAGGGAGCTAAAGAATGACAATAAAATATTACAGACCCGTAAATCCAACTGTTAGAGAAGTTGGGTTAAAAAAAATTTACGAGTACTATTTAAAACTGTTTGGAAAAATTGAAGATTACATGACAAATTCTGGTGTGGTCAAAATAAACACAGAAGATATAGGCTCAACGCAATTAAGTGACGAAACGAGTACAGCAGCTGACATTGAAGGTACGTTTGAAAATTTTGAGAAAAATTTCAAAGAATTAAAAAGAATAGGTGACACGGAAGATTATAAAGAGAGAAATTCTAAGTGTGCAGAAAAAATTTTAGAAATTGTAAAGAATATGACTAAGTTTACGGATAAAATAAGTACAATTTACAGTTATGCTATGAGTACAGATGACAAGCTTAATCGTGTAAAGACGCTTCAGTCTAATTTACGTGAGTGCAACGAAGATCTAGATAAAATTTCTGGATGTCTGCCGATTGATGTTCATAGTAAGCTCCCGAGTGATTTTTATGATAAAGATTTTCATAGTAAAATTATGAGACTTAGAAGTGCCAGTTTTAATTGCACAAGAATAATGGGGCCTCAAAGTCCTGCACTTGCAAAGTCTATGCAAGATTTGGAATCTTTCTGTACGGACAATAGTAAAAATTATAGCGATTCAGTTATAATATAAAAAATTGAGTATATTGATAAACAAAAAATCCGAGGCTTGCTAATTAAAGCAAATCTCGGATTTTTTTATGTGTTTTTTAATCAGCCTCCGCAGCCGCATCCACAGCCGTTACCGCAGCCGCATCCACAACTGTCATCGTTGCCACAGCAGCATAAAATTATTAAAATAAGTACAATTATAAAGCAGCAATTATTTCCGCCAAAAAGATTATTACACATGTATGAATTCCTCCTTTTAATGTTTACACTAACATACTATTTCCATAAGCTTATTTTGGTTACAAAATATTTTTTAAAATAAGCTTCGGTTTACAAAACTTAATTTAAAGTTTAAAGATTTATGGATACTGTTGTATATAAATTGATGAGTTAACAAAAAACGCACAACTGATTTAAATTTTTTCAATAATGTAAAAGGACACACTAAAAATAATCTTTGATATGTTTTGCATTAACTTAAATAGTTTTCTTATAATAAAGTTTTGTAAAAACACTTGTCATAAGTGATTTTTAGATAAAAAAACTGTCTTGTATTATAAAGTGAATTTCAGCAACAAAGTTTTAGAGTTTTTATTAAATTGAAATAAAGTGTTTAAATCGTACAAAAAATGTTACAAAAATGGAAATTAATGTGATTAAAAACAAGTAAAAAGTAAATTGAATTTTAAAAGAAAATATGTTATAATAACAAATATAAATTGTTATTCAAGCGTGGCATATAATTAAATAAAAGTTAAAATAAAGAAAAAATATCATTGATTTTAAACACATAACATGTTATAATATAAACATAAAAGTTTGGGAGGATTGAAAAAATAATGACAAAAAAAATTTTGGCCGGTACATTGGCTGTGCTTACGTTGTTTCCAAATTTATCAAATGTGAGTGCCGAAGATATAAAAGAAATTGTTAATAACCAGAATGTTCAAATTTCTGAAATGGTTAGTGAAGAAAATAAAAAATCTGATACTGATGTAGAAAATTCTAAAGAAGTTGAGAAAGAAAATTTTAATGAGGAAAATAAGGAAAAAGAATCTGGTGGAGAGGATTCTAAAAAAGAAGAAGAATCTGATGACAAAAAATCCGGTAATGAAGAGCGTCCCCAAAATGAGTATGAAGTCCCCTCAGATATTCCGAAAAATGATAACACAAAAACGAAGAAAAGAGAGACTTTTTTTCAACGCCACAAAGGTAAGATTATAGTTGGCGGGATTGTTAGTGCTGCGGTTATTGCTATTGCGGCAGCGTGTATTTTTTATAAAATGCATAATAAACACGAAAATGAAAATGAAAATGAACCAGTCGGTGGAGGAGTTAAAGAGGCCGATGATCCGGAAAAAGAATCTTGTACAGTAGACGGTTGTAAAAAGAAAATAGAAGATGTAGCTGCTTCATGTGTGCCGAGTCCTGTCAAGTGGGCTGCTGCAAGTGCTCTTGTAGCTGGTGGAGCAGTGAGTACTGTGTTTGGCTTGATGGCAAATGCTGGAGATGTTTTGAACAAAATTCAGAAAATTCCATATGCAATGCTTAGTATGGGGAGTTTTATTAAAGAATTTATTGCTTCGTATTCAAATCGAGATAAGTTGCCTGTAACTCCTGAAGAAGGAAGGAAAAATTTAGAGGCTCTTTTCAATAAAGTAAAAGGGCAACATAAAGCGAAAGAACAACTCAAATCTGTTGTTAATGGAATAATTCTTTCAAAGAATAATACAGAAACCAAAAAAGACAAGCATAGTACAGTTCTTTATTTCATTGGGCCTTCCGGTATAGGTAAATCTTTTATGGCCAAAGGTCTTGCAGAAAATAATATACTGAGCTCAAACAACAATTATTATCAAATGTCAGCGCAAGCGGTAGATTCTGGGAGCAGCCGTTCTATAATAGATCAACTTTTTGCACCTAAAAGTAGCGATTTATTTTCTTGGGGAGACGGTAGTAATAAAAAAGAAAATAGTAGTTTGTTTAAGTACATTAAAAACAACCCTAATGGAGTAGTTATTATAGATGAATATGATAAAATTTTAGAAAAAGAACAAGAAGCCATCAAAGCAAGAAGTAGTTTACCATATGCTATGCAAGGAGTTGGCTCTACAAATTGTTTGGATGAATTTTTTAGAGGTGCAATAGATCAAGGTATTGTGAGAGTGGCAGGTCAGGAATTAGATTGTTCGGGCATAACATTTATACTTACGTCAAATGAAACTAAGGCTTCTCTCAATATCAAAGGAGCAAATTCAGAAGTCGAAAAAGATGATACCGCATTACACTATATTTATCATGATAAGAGTTTTACCAATCGTCTTAAAATTATAGAATTCCAAAATATACCTGAAGCTGATTACATTGAAATCGTTAAAGCTCAAATATTAAAGGATTTAGCGAATATATTTGGAAAAGAAGGAAACGGAGAGGTTAAGTTAGTAACTAACCATAAATCTATTAAAAATATGGCACAGCGCTGTGTTATCAGTGATGAACATGCGAGATATTGTGATAACTTACATGATGCAGCTGCAACTGCTATATCAGAAAAGATAAGCGATTTAGGCTTTAGTAAAGTAAAAGGAAAATCGATGTTATTAGACTATGATTTGGTAGATATAGATGAAAATGAGGAAGACGATGCTAAGAGTGATAACTATCAACTTAAGTACGTTAAAGTTGGCGATAAATATAAGAAATATGCGTTTATGGTAACTTTAAAAGAGGATAAATAATTATCATTGAATGTGAAATAGAAGTGGTTTTGGTTTAAAAAATATTATTTGATATAAAGTCTCCAAAGTAATCAGATTAATTTTGAAAATCTGTTGCAGCGGAGGCTTTTTTGTGTTTTGTACTTAAGTAAAAGACGTATAAAACGCGACAATATATGTTAAATTATCACAAAATTTTAAAAAGTACTTGAAAATTTACTTTAAATAGTATAAAATAAGCTTCGAAGATAAACGATGCATAAATTATATATTTTTTAGTGTATTTTTAGATAAGGAGGAAATAATATGGTAGAAAATATCGACAAACTTATTGAATCTGTTATTGAAAGAGAAGATTTGATGAAGGAGCTTGCTGAACAAGAGAACTACGATGATGTTTATGATTTTTGTGTTGGCGTAGAAGACGGGTATACAAAACAAGAGCTTGCTGGTTTCTTGAATAATTTGGATGAAGAAGACTATCGGTATTTTATGTCAGATTATGATCTTAATCGTGTTTCTGCAGGAACAAAAAATAAGTTTGAAGGTGTGAATTTAGACTCTTTTCCGCATGATAAGGATTTTGAAAATGGCGTAACTGCAGGAGAAAAAACATTAGAAGCGATGCAAGCGTACAAAAAATTAAAATCAGGGCCTCCGATTTTTAAACCAACAACAATTTGATTTTTGATTTAAATAAGTGTTTATATTACAAAATATCACCTCAAATATTGAAGTTATTCTTACAATACTTGAGGTGATATATAATACTGTGTGAATATGATTTATTACGAATTTACCGTAAAAATTTTAAAGCTCTCTATAAACTTACTCGTTTAAATGTTTTTTTACCCTTTTTTATTATAACGCTTTTATTTAATTGTTCTTCAGATATTAAATAGTTCACGTCGTTTATTTTTTTATTGTCAACGGATATACCGCCCTGTGAAATAAGCCTTCTTGCTTCGCTTTTTGAAGGGGCAAGATTAGATTTTATTAAAATTTCAATTATACCTATGGTGTTGTTTTCTAAAAGTTCTTTTGGTAAAGTGACTTGAGGCATATTTTTTTCAGATGTATTTTCTTCAAAAAGAGAACGTGAAGTCTTTAGTGCTTTTTGTGCCTCTGATTCTCCATGTACTATCTTTGTTATTTCAAATGCAAGTATTTCTTTAATTTTATTTAATTCTTGCCCTTGAACTTTGGAATATCCCTGTATTTTATCAGTGGGGATAAAGGTCAACATGTTCATACAGTTAATCACATCATTGTCATTTATGTTTCTCCAATATTGATAAAATTCATATGGTGAAGTTTTTTCGGGATCAATCCAAATAGCGCCCTTTTCGGTTTTGCCCATTTTTTTACCTTCGCTTGTTGTTAAAAGTTTAAAAGTCAGGCCAAAGGCTTCTTTTTTGCTTAATTTTCGAATAAGTTCCACTCCACCTATTATGTTACTCCACTGATCATCTCCGCCGAGCTCTAGTTTGCACCCAAATTTTTTATTTAAGGTGAAAAAATCGTAACTTTGCATTATCATGTAGTTTAATTCAAAAAACGTTAAACCTTTTTCTAATCTTTGTTTGTAACATTCTGCTGCAAGCATTTTGTTTACAGAGAAATTTATACCGATTTCTCTCAAAAAATCTATATAATTGAGATCAGAAAGCCAGTCTGAATTGTTAACTATTATGGCTTTGTTATCTGAAAAATCTACAAATCGTTTAGCTTGTTGCTTGAAGCGGTCGATATTGTGATTGATTTGTTCGGGGCTTAACATTTTTCTCATATCTGTTTTTCCGCTAGGATCGCCAACTAAAGCTGTGGCACCGCCAAATAGTATTATGGGAATGTGGCCTGCTTTTTGCATTCTGGAAATTATCATTAATTGAGTAAGATGTCCCACGTGAAGCGAATCTGCAGTAGGATCAAACCCTATATAAAAATAAACTTTTTCTTTTTCCAAAATTTCTTTTACTTTTTCTTCGTTAGTTATTTGAGCTATTAAACCACGTTTTGAAAGTTCTTCGTAGATGCTCACTGTTATTTCCCACCTTACAGCTTTTTTAAGTAAAATATTTTCTGTTTTTTGCTTGACAAATCTTTAAAAATATAGTAGAATACTATATTGCATTAATGATACAAGCACACAACAAAATCAGTTCCATGATATCATGAATTTATTGTAAAATCAAGTAAAAAAATATCGATTTTTTAAAAAAATCGATAAAAATATATGAGACGTTAATACAATTTACAGAAATTGATTTTAAACGTGCTTGAAATGTTACCGTGAACAGTTTTAATAAAAAAACAAGAAATGGAGTGTTTGGAATCTATGGTAAATGTCAAACCCGTTCAGCTTGGAAAGACTACCAGAATGAGCTTTTCTAAAATTGATGAGGTGATAAAGCTTCCAAATTTATTGGAAATTCAAAAAAATTCTTACAACTGGTTCTTGGAAGAGGGACTTAAAGAAGTTTTTAAAGATGTTTCGGGCATAACTGATTTTACCGGCAATTTGGTTCTCGATTTTATAGACTATACTATGGATGTGAATCACTCGACTTATGATATAAATGAATGTAAGGAGAGAGAAACTACATATGCAGCACCACTTAGAGTGACTGCAAGACTTCTCAACAGAGAAACTGGTCAAGTTAAGGAATCCGAGGTTTATATGGGCGATTTCCCACTCATGACTGACAGCGGAACGTTTATTATAAATGGTGCAGAACGTGTCGTTATATCTCAGTTGGTTAGATCGCCTGGCGTATATTTTAAAATGGAATATGACAAAACCGGAAAAGAACTTTTTAGTTCAACGATTATCCCTAATCGCGGCGCCTGGCTTGAATATGAAACAGATTCCAACGATATAATATATGTTCGTATTGATAAAAATAGAAAAATACCTTTAACTACATTTATAAGAGCACTTGGACTTGGTAGTGATGCTGAAATAGTTGAATATTTTGGTGAAGATGAGCGTTTAAATGCAACACTTGAAAAAGATTCGTGTAAATGTATGGAAGAAGCTTTGTTTGAAGTTTACAGAAAACTTCGTCCGGGTGAACCTCCTACACTTGAAAATTCTCAGGCTCATCTTAACTCGTTGCTCTTTGATGCAAGAAGGTATGATTTATCCAGAGTTGGTAGGTATAAATACAATAAAAAACTTGCTATTTCTCACAGAATTAAAAATCGGAAAATATCAAGGCCTATTCCTGATCCTCTTACAGGGGAAATTATTGCTGATGCTGGTGAAATTATTACAGAAGAAAAAGCTTTAAGAATTGAAAATGCCGGCGTATGTATGGCTTATGTTGAAAAAGGAGACAAAGAAATAAAAATAATTTCCAACGGAATGGTTGACATAAGTAAATATGTTGATTTTGATGCTAGAAAACTGTGTGGCGTAAAAGAAAAAGTAAGGTTTAGTATTCTTTCTGAAATTTTGGAATCTTGTGATGGTGAAAAAGAACTTAAAAATGCCATAAGAAACAGAATTGATGAACTTATTCCTAAACACATAATTGTTGATGATATATTCGCATCAATAAATTATATGATATGTTTGAGTAATGGTATAGGAGTGACCGATGACATTGACCATCTTGGAAATAGGAGAATTCGTTCTGTAGGTGAGTTGCTCCAAAATCAAGTTAGAATAGGCTTTTCGCGTCTGGAAAGAGTTATAAGGGAAAGAATGACTCTTCAAGCGCAAGATTTAGAAGTGATTACTCCGAATGCGCTTATAAATATCAGACCGATAATTGCTGCAATTAAAGAGTTTTTTGGTTCGTCTCCGCTTTCTCAGTTTATGGATCAAACAAATCCATTATCTGAGCTTACCCACAAGAGGCGTCTTTCAGCTCTTGGTCCTGGAGGACTTTCGAGAGATAGAGCTGGATTTGAAGTACGTGATGTACACTATAGTCATTATGGTCGTATGTGTCCAATTGAAACACCAGAAGGGCCTAATATTGGACTTATTTCGTATCTTTCAACTTTTGCGAAAGTGAATGAGTATGGATTCATTGAGGCGCCATTTCGTCGTGTGGACAAATCCACCGGCAGAGTAACTTCAGAAGTGGTGTATATGACTGCAGATGAAGAAGATGAATATGTAGTAGCGCAGGCTAATGAGCCTCTTGATGAAGATGGAAGGTTTGTTCATGCAAAGGTTAACGGCCGATGCAGAGATGAATTTGTAGAGATACCTCGTGGTGAAGCCGATTTTATGGATGTTTCACCTAAGATGGTAGTTTCTGTAGCTACGGCTATGATTCCATTTTTGGAAAACGATGATGCAAACCGTGCTTTGATGGGTTCAAACATGCAGAAGCAAGCTGTACCGCTTTTAAAAAGTGAGGCACCTATAGTTGGTACGGGCATGGAATATCAAGCTGGTGTAGATTCGGGCGTATGTATAATTTCAAAAGAAGATGGCGAAATTAGGAGCGTAAGTGCTGATAAAATTGTTGTGCATTATGATTCCGGGAAAAATGAAGTTTTTCATTTAACTAAATTTACTCGTTCAAATCAGAGCACATGTGTAAATCAAGTTCCCATTGTTTCCATTGAGCAGAGAGTTAAAGCAGGAGAAGTTCTTGCAGATGGCCCTGCTACAGATAATGGTGAAATAAGTCTTGGTAAGAATGCACTTATAGGATTTATGACATGGGAAGGTTATAATTACGAAGACGCTGTTCTCATAAGTGAGAAAGTTGTCCGTGAAGATGTTTATACCTCCATACACATTGAAAAATATGAAATCGAGTCACGTGATACTAAACTTGGTCCTGAGGAAATCACACGCGACATACCAAATGTTAATGAAGATCTTTTGAGGGATCTTGATGATCAAGGTATCATAAGAATAGGTGCAGAGGTTCGTGCAGGTGATATTCTTGTCGGAAAGGTAACTCCAAAAGGCGAAACCGAACTCACTGCAGAAGAAAGACTTTTGAGAGCAATTTTTGGAGAAAAAGCAAGAGAAGTTCGTGATACATCGCTTAGAGTTCCTCACGGAGAATATGGAATAGTTGTTGACGTTAAAGTATTTACAAGAGAAAATAGCAAAGATGAGTTGCAACCTGGTGTAAACAAAGTGGTAAGATGTTATATTGCTCAAAAGAGAAAAATATCTGTTGGAGATAAAATGGCTGGTCGTCATGGTAATAAGGGTGTTGTTTCAAGAATTTTACCAGTTGAAGATATGCCATTTTTACCTGATGGGACACCACTCGACATAGTTCTTAACCCGCTCGGCGTTCCTTCCCGTATGAATATAGGGCAAGTATTGGAAGTTCACTTAGGATATGCTGCTAAAGCATTAGGATGGAAGATTGCCACACCTGTGTTTGATGGTGCACATGAAGATGATATATTCGAATGTCTTAAAAATGCAGGATATAGTGAAGATGGAAAAATGTGGCTAAAAGATGGCCGCACAGGAGAGTATTTTGACAATCCTGTAACAGTTGGATATATGTATTACTTGAAATTACATCACCTTGTTGATGATAAAATTCATGCACGTTCTACTGGACCGTATTCACTTGTTACACAACAACCTTTAGGCGGTAAAGCACAGTTTGGTGGACAACGTTTTGGTGAGATGGAAGTTTGGGCTTTAGAAGCTTATGGTGCAGCTTATACTCTTCAAGAAATATTAACAGTAAAATCTGATGATGTTGTAGGAAGAGTTAAAACTTATGAATCCATTGTGAAAGGTCAGAACATTCCAAAACCTGGTATTCCTGAATCGTTTAAAGTTCTTATCAAAGAATTGCAATCTATGGGACTTGATTTGGCAGTTCTTGATAAAGATAATAATGAGATTGATCTTCGTCGAGATTTTGATGGAGAAGACGATATGGGTCTTTCTATTGAGAAAGATATTTTAGGTCCAGATGTTATGACAGAAAATGATGAAAAAGGTTATGAAATAAGCAGTTTAGATGAGAATTTAGCAAATACGGATGAAACAGATAGTGATGAGACAGTATTTGAAGATGAAGAAATGGATGACGATTTGGATAGCAACTTGGATGAAGAATTTTCAGTTGACGATCCGGAGGACGATTTAGAAGAATAGTTTAGACAATTGGAAATAAGCGGAGACGTCTCCGCTTTGTTTGCCCAAATTTGTTTTTAACTTAGTATTAACACACAATAAATCTAAGGGGTTGCATTATGGATTTTAATATATTTGAATCAATAAAAATAGGTTTAGCGTCTCCGGAAAAAATCAGAAGTTGGTCTTACGGAGAAGTAAAAAAACCAGAAACTATAAATTATAGAACTTTAAAGCCAGAAACGGACGGTTTGTTTTGTGAACGAATTTTTGGACCTCAAAAAGATTGGGAATGCCACTGTGGAAAATATAAAAGAATTAGGTACAAAGGAAAAATTTGTGATAGGTGTGGTGTAGAAGTTACTCGCTCCAAAGTGCGTCGTGAGCGTATGGGGCATATAGAACTCGCTGCTCCGGTTTCTCATATTTGGTATTTTAAAGGAATACCTTCTCGCATGGGACTGATACTTGACATGTCACCAAGAATGCTTGAAAAAGTTTTGTACTTTGCGTTATATGTGGTTATTGATCCAGGCAATGTTAAAGAACTGTCTTCTCAGCAATTTTTGAGCGAAAAAGAGTATAGTGAATTACGCGAAAAGTATGATGATGATTTTGAAGCGGGGATGGGTGCTGAATCAATTAAAAAAATTCTTGAAAAAATTGATTTAGATGAGCTTTCTGAAGAAATAAAAGAATCATTAGTAACTGCAAGTGGGCAAAAAAAGGTTAGACTTTTAAAACGTCTTGAGGCAGTTGAATCATTTAGATTATCTGGAAATCGTCCAGAGTGGATGATATTAGATGTTTTGCCAGTAATACCACCGGATTTGCGTCCTATGGTTCAGCTTGATGGTGGACGTTTTGCAACATCTGATTTAAATGATCTTTACAGAAGAGTAATAAACAGAAACAATCGTTTGAAAAGGCTCATGGAGTTGGGTGCACCTGATATTATAATTAGAAATGAAAAAAGGATGCTTCAAGAATCAGTGGATGCCCTCATTGATAATGGACGTCGAGGCAGACCTGTAACTGGCCCAAATAACAGGTCGCTTAAATCGCTTTCTGATATGCTTAAAGGTAAACAGGGACGTTTTAGACAAAATTTGCTTGGAAAACGTGTAGACTATTCAGGACGTTCAGTTATTGTAGTAGGACCTGAACTTAAAATATATCAGTGTGGCCTTCCAAAAGAAATGGCATTGGAATTATTTAAGCCATTTGTTATGAAGAGGCTTGTGGAAATTGGTGTTGTTACAAACATAAAAGCAGCAAGAAAAGCTGTTGATAGATGTAGGCCCGAAGTTTGGGATGCACTTGAAATAGTTATAAAAGGTCATCCAGTACTTTTAAATCGTGCACCTACTTTGCATAGGTTGGGAATACAAGCTTTTGAACCTGTTTTGGTAGAAGGTCGTGCTCTTAAATTACACCCACTTGTTTGTTCGGCTTATAATGCAGACTTTGATGGAGATCAGATGGCTGTTCATGTTCCTCTTTCAGCTGAGGCACAGGCAGAAGCTAGATTTTTGATGCTTGCTTCTGGCAATTTATTAAAGCCTTCAGACGGTAGACCTGTTACTGTTCCTACTCAAGATATGGTTTTGGGTTCATACTATCTAACTCTGGAAAAAGATGGTGAACCAGGTGAGGGAAAAATTTTTAGAGATTTTGATGAAGTTTTAATGGCATATGATGCTAAGAATATTGGCCTTCACGCAAAGATAAAGGTGAGAAGAAACGTTAACGGAAGAAATGTTCTCATTCAAACGACTGCAGGAAGGATTATTTTTAACGGCCCTATTCCACAAGATCTTGGTTATGTAGATAGAACAAATCCTGAAAATGATGGTCAGCTCGAAATTAATTTTTTGGTTGGCAAAAAGCAACTTGGTAATATAGTAGATGCGTGCATAAAGGTCCACGGCACTCAAAAAACTGCTGAAATTTTGGATAGTATAAAAGCGCAGGGCTTTAAATATTCAACAAGGGGAGCTATTACAATTGCAGTTTGTGATGCTGTTATTCCTCCAGCAAAGAAAGATATACTTGCGAGGGCGGAGTCAGATATTGATCATATAGTTAAAGATTATAGACGTGGACTGATATCTGATACAGAAAGAAAGGCACATACTCTTAAAGTTTGGGAGCGTGCTACAGATGATGTTTCTCACGCTTTACAAGCTAACTTGGATAGATATAATCCAGTATTTATGATGGCAGATTCTGGAGCTCGTGGTTCTATGAGTCAGATTAGGCAGCTTGCGGGTATGCGTGGCTTAATTGCTAATGCTTCTGGTGCTACAATTGAAATTCCAATCAGAGGTAACTATCGTGAAGGGCTTAATATATTGGAGTATTTTATTGCTTCTCGTGGTGCGAGAAAAGGTTCAGCTGATACAGCACTCAGAACAGCGGACTCTGGATACCTCACTCGTCGGCTTGTTGATGTTTCTCAAGAAGTTATTATTCGTGAAGATGATTGTGGATCAACTCGTGGCATTACAGTATTTGAAATTAAGGATGGAAAAGAATCTATAGAAAGTTTGAAGGAACGTTTAATTGGAAGATATCTTTGTGAAGATTTTATAGATACAGTTACAAAGGAAGTTATTGTTTCAAAAGACAAACTTATGGATGATGAAGATGCAGATGCTATCATTTCTCGTGGAGTTCAAAAAATTGAAATTCGTTCAATATTCAATTGTAAATCAAAGCAAGGTGTTTGCAAAAAATGTTATGGTGCAGATCTAGCCAATGGATTGCCCGTAGCCGTGGGGGAAGCAGTTGGAATTATTGCAGCACAGTCTATTGGTGAACCTGGTACGCAGCTTACTATGAGAACATTCCATACAGGAGGTATTGCTAGTTCTGAAGATATTACTCAAGGTTTGCCTCGTGTTGAAGAGTTGTTTGAAGGACGTAAGCCAAAGAGACTAGCAATTATAAGCGAAATTTCTGGTACGGTTAGATTTGAACAAGTTAAAAATAGTCGTAATGTTGTTATTTATAATGAGGAAACAGGTGAAGAAAAATCATATCTTATTCCTTTTGGATCTCGTGTTTGTGTAGAAGAAGATCAAATTATTGATGCTGGGGATATGATAACCGAAGGTTCTGTTAACCCTCACGATGTTTTGGCAATTAAGGGACCAGAAGCAGTGGAAGCTTACCTTATTCAAGAAGTTCAAAGAGTGTACAGAATGCAGGGCGTTGATATTAACGATAAACATATTGAAGTTATTGTGAGACAGATGATGCGTAAAGTGCGTGTTGATGAACCGGGAGATACAGGGTTAATTCAAAATTCTATTGTAGACAAATCTGAATTTTTACATGAAAATGATAAAATTTTAGAACGTAAAAAATTGGGTGAGACAGAACTTGAAGTTGCTAAATGCACACCAATACTCTTGGGTATAACAAAGGCTTCTTTGGCAACGGAATCGTTCTTATCTGCGGCATCGTTCCAAGAAACTACAAAAGTTCTTACAGAAGCTGCAATAAAAGGAAAAGTGGATCCACTTGTTGGACTTAAGGAAAATGTTATTATTGGTAAATTGCTTCCTGCTGGAACTGGAATTCACAGGTACAGAGATGTAATTATAGAAAAAAATATTACTGAGGAAGAATTAAAGCAAGAAGAGGCTAGTATTGAAGATGAAAAGGATTGCTCAATTATTTCCGAATCTGAAGAGTAGTTAGAGTTTTAATAATGCAAAAAATAATCGGTATAATTTTATACCGATTAAGTTTATATATAGGTTAATTTTGAGTATATACTTAAGCGATATTTAACGTAGGAGAAATGAATATGAAAAAATTAGCATGGTTTTTTTCTTTAATTGCAGTGTTAAGTTTTGTTGATATACGTGCCGTAAATTTTTATAACCGGAGTTTAAATTCGGATTCTGTATATGTAGTAAATAAAAAAAATGATATGCCTGTTATTGAAAAAAATATACATAAAAAGAGGAGTCCGGCATCACTTACTAAAGTGATGACATATATAGTGGCAAGCGAAAACATAAAAGATGCTAAGAATGAAAATGTTTTAGTTACAAAAGAAATTTTGGATATGGTGGACCCTGATAGTTCTGGATGTAAGCTTAAAGAAGGAGAGGAAGTTAGTGTTTTAAATTTATATCACTGTATGTTGATATGTTCTTCTGGATGTGCTGCGATAACTCTTGCAAATCATATTGGTGGAATTGAAAATTTTGTTAATTTGATGAATGCTAAAGCCGAATCGTTAGGATGTGAAAATACGCATTTTGTAAATCCTGATGGAATGTATGATCAAAATCAATATTCTACTGCATACGACATGTATTTGATTGTAAGTTATGCTATGAAAAATCAAGAGTTTTTAGATATAGTTTATAAGAAAGAATATAGTTGTTTTGGTGATGAAAGAGATCCAATTATAACCACAAACAAAATGATAGATAAAAAAAGAGGTGGAGAATATTATTGTCCATATGTTAAGGGAATAAAAACAGGATATCTTGATGATGCAGGTCGTTGTTTGGCTTCGTATGCGGTAAAAGATGGAGAAAGTTATGTTTCTGTTGTTATGGGGGGGCCAGTAAAAGATGAAAATGATCGTAAAATTGAAAAAAATATGGCAATGATAGATACGAAAAATATATATTCATGGGCTTTTGAAAAATTAAAATCTTTGAAATGCTATGATAAAGGTCAGCCTATTAAAGAAATAAATCTTGGTGTTGCATGGGAAACCGATAAAATTTTTTTAGTTGCCCAAAATGATGTATTTTTTACTGTACCAAAAGATGTTAAATTTGAAAATTTAACAATAAATATTAATTGTCCTGATAGCATAGATGCTCCAGTTGAGCAAGGTGATGTAATTGGTAAAGCAGATATTTTTTATAATGATACTAGATTAGGAGAATTTAATCTTGTTGCGGCTAGTACACACAAAAAAAGTTTTTTTGCATTTTTTACTAAAATATTAAGGTCTATAATGTATTCACCATTAGTTATATTTTTGTTTGTAGTATTTTTGATTTTCTCTGTGTTTTATATGATTGTTTTTTTTAGAGGAATTAAAAGAAAGAAAATGCGTTCAAAAATAAAAAAATTTCCGAAGATAAAAAAATAGTAGTAAAAAATTTTTTAAAGTTAGTTTAATTAAAAAATTTAAATAAAAGTTTACTATTATTCAAAAAAGGTTTATTATATATAAGGATGTAAAAAATAATTTGTATATAATTTTTAAATGATAAAAAGTGATTATGGAGGTTTAAAAATCATGTTTGAAAAAATTGATAATTCAAATGTAGAAATAGGACGTCATTCGTTGGCTCATGTTATGGCCAAAGCTGTTACAGAGTTGTTTGACGATGTTAAACTTGCAATAGGACCTGCCATTAATACAGGGTTTTATTATGATTTTGAGCTTTCACATACTATAGTGGAGGAAGATTTTGAAAAAATTGAAAATAAAATGGCAGAAATAATTTCTCGCGGAGAAAATTTTGTGAAAAAAAATATATCTATTGAAGATGCATTGAAAATGTTTAACAATCAGCCATATAAAATAGAACTTATTGAAGGGCTTAGAGATAGAAATGAAGATATGTCTGTTTATTATTTGGGTGATGACTTTGTAGATTTATGTCGTGGTCCCCATGTAGAAAATGCTTCAAAATTAAAAAGTTGGAGCTATAAAGTTGCTTCTGTTGCTGGAGCGTATTGGCGTGGTGATGAAAATAATTCTATGCTCCAAAGGATATATGTTTATGCATATCCTTCTAAAACAGAATTGAAAGAGTATTTAAACTTTTTAGAAGAAGCTAAAAAACGTGATCATAGAAAACTTGGTCCGCAGTTAGATTTGTTTTTTATGGATGAAACTGCTCCTGGAATGCCGTATTGGTTACCTGATGGTTGGAAAATGTTTAATGTTTTACTGGATTTTTGGAGAGAGGAACACGATAAAAGGGGTTATCATGAGATATCATCTCCACTAATAAACCAAAATACTCTTTGGCAGACTTCAGGGCACTGGGCACATTACAAAGAAAATATGTTTATTATACCGATGACTGAAGAACAAACATTTGCTGTTAAACCAATGAACTGTCCGAACGCAATGGTGGTATATGGACGTAAAACTAGGAGCTACCGTGATTTGCCGTTGCGTTTTTCTGATTGTGATGTTCTTCACAGAAAAGAGGCTTCTGGTACACTGCATGGACTTTTGCGTGTTCAGATGTTTAGGCAAGATGATTCACACAATTTTATAACTGAAGATCAAATTTATAGTGAAATAAATTCGATTTTAGATATAGCTGATCTGTTTTATGGCATATTTGGTTTAAAATATTCGCCAGTTCTTTCCACTAGACCTAAAGATTTTATGGGGGATATAAAACTTTGGGACAGAGCAGAATCGGAGCTAAGGTCTGTTTTAGATGCAAGATATGGTGAGAATGGATATAAAATTAACGAAGGCGATGGCGCTTTTTATGGTCCAAAAATAGATATTATGATGACAGACGCTTTAAATCGTGTTTGGCAAACGGGGACAATTCAGCTTGATTTTCAGCTGTCGCGTAATTTTAACCTTACTTATACCGACAAAGATGGGAAACAAAAAATCCCTGTAGTTGTTCATCGTGTTATTTATGGATCGCTTGAAAGATTTATTGGTATTTTAATTGAACATTTTGCGGGGAAATTTCCATTTTGGATTTCCGCCAAACAAGTTGGAATTGTTCCTGTTAGAGAAGAACATACAGAGTATGCTAAAGAAATTGCAGAAAAACTTAGGTTTGCTAAAATTCGTGCAGTTGTTGATACTTCAGAAGGTAACATGGGTAATAAAATTAAATCTTTCCGAAAAAAAATGCTGCCGTATATAATTATTGTAGGAGATAAAGAAAAAGAGAATAAAACCATTTCTCTGCGTGTGAGAACGGGTAAACAAGTAAATGATATTTCTCTTGATATATTTGTTGAATCATGTAAGTATATGGTGGAAAATCACTGTCTTGACTTGAAAGAAGAATTCTAGTTTAAAAACTCGGACATTTGTTTTGTTGATGTCCGAGTTTTTTTATTTAAATATATTTGACAAAAAGTTTTATATATATTAAAGTAAAACTAGTAAAAAGAAAGGAAAGTATAATTATGAAAAAAATAAAAATTCAAACATTGATAATAGTAATATTGACTGTGTTAAGTTTTAAACCAATACATTTTGGTGCAGTACATCCTATGTCTGAAGATCCATTATCTCATACGTGTCATATTTTAGCTGAATTTATGTATGAACATAATAAATTTCCAAATAGCATAGTAATTTCTGAGCATGGAAAGCAATCTGAAGTTTATTTAGCGTTTATGGTTTCTGGCCTTAATTGTTGTGAGTACAGCCAAAAGTTTAAACCCTATGCTTATTATTTAATTGACGGGAAGTGGTATAGGACTCCTGAAAATTTAGATGATAAAAATCTTTTTAAATATTTGGTTAAACGTTCAGAGTTTAAAAATGTTTGTAAGGATGTTGTTGATTCATCAGAAGTAAGCAATGCTGTAATTAATGATCCTACAGCTTTGGTTACTTTTATAAATGATGATTCTAAAATAAACAAACTGAGTGTTTTGACTATAAATGCTAATTTAATAATGGACCAATATCGTTTGATTGATAAATTGCATATGTAATTGTGAATATTAATTATGTGGTTGTAACATAATATGTGTGGTGATATAATTTATAAATAAGAAATATTAGGAAGATATATGGTATGAATGACAAAATTTGCAAAGTATTTAAAGCTTTTTCAATTTGTTTTATAGTGATTTCGCTGGTTTGTGTAGCGTTAAATTTTTTTGGTACAAAAAAGTTACTGATTAAGTGGATTGAAAATGCAACTAATTCATCATTCGAGTGTGAGGTTAACTGCTGTTTTTCTATAGGTCAAAATTGTAAAACAGCTTATCATATTGATAGACACGGAAAGCGGTTTCAAGCGGCTCCATTGGATTGGATGCGTGACTATTCTCTTGATACAGTTTTGCATCTGTTTGAAAGTAAATTTTCTGATTTTTTTGAAGAAATAGATGAGGTAGAACCTTGGCCGGGTGAAGTTAACGCTAGGTCTGTAAAAGATACTAAAAATGGTATTTTATCTATACATCATTTTCTATATGGAAAACCATTAGATGAAGAGAAAGAAAGATTTAGAAATACGATGAAACATAGGGCAAAAAAGGTGGATGAAATAATACAAAATTCTGATTCAGTAGCATTAATATATAGCAGAGAAGATTTGCAGCACGGTATTCCAGACAACAAAAAGTTTATTGATTTTGCAAAAAAATTTAGTAAAATTTATCCCGGTAGAAAAATATATTTTATAATAGTGAAAATTTCAAATATAAATGGGATTCAAAGGCACGTTCTGTTTAAAAAAGATAATGTTAAGGTAGTAAGTTTTACGTTTTATGATGTGGGGACTGATTGGACTGGAAATCACAATATGTGGGATAAAGTTATGAATCACATAAAATTGGTTAAAGAAAGTTGAATTTATATATGAAAAAAGGAAACAGTGCAATCGTAACAATTACATTGTTTCCAAAATTTATTTTATATCTAGAATTTTAATTTTATAGTTTATGAAATTGATTAGTTAGTACTTCATGTGCTTTTCTTATTTGTGATAAATTAGAAGTTATAGTATCTTCAAATCGTTTCATTATTTCGTCAACATATTTGTTAGCCGAACTTTTAATCTCTTTTGATTTAGAGTTTGCATCAGAAATTATTGATTGAGCAGTTGCTTGGGCTTGTTTAACTATTTCTGTTTTGTTTATCATTGCTTTAATTTTTTCTTCTGAAGCTTTCATTATATTTGCGGCTTCTGTATGTGTTTCTTCTATAATTCTTGCTCTGTTTTCTATAATTTTATTGGCTTGAATAATTTCTTCTGGCAAGTTTAAGCGTATGTCTTCTAATATTCTTTTTAATTCTTTTGAATTTACAACAGCGCGTCCACCAGATAACGGTAAATTCCATGAAGATTCAATCACATCTTCTAATTCTTCTAATAAACGTTCTATTTCCAATTTTGATCACATCCTAAAGTAAAGTTGATTATTTTGTACAAATTTAATGATATAATACCATATTTGTACTTTTTTTTCAACGAGAAGTTTCTTAATTTATCTTTCACAGAATGTTCCGAAAGTGTTTCTGTAATAATAATTCCATCAGAAGCCATCTTTTTTTCGGCAAGATATGCAGTCTCATATAGCAAGTCGAGTTGTTTATATGGCGGATCTAAAAATATGATATCGATTGTTTCAGTATAATTTTTTAAAAAATCTCTCACATCTGTGTGAATAACACTGATAGATTCTCGTTTTTTTATTTTTTTTATATTCTTGTTTATTAAATTTACATTTGCTTGATTTGATTCAAGTATAGTAACTTGGTTAGCACCACGGCTTAATGCTTCAATTCCTATTTGGCCTGTACCACCAAAAGCATCTACAAAATTTTTATTTATTATTTGAAATTGCAAAATATCAAATATTGATTCTTTTACACGGTCTTTTGTTGGCCTCAATTTTTCATTTTTATCTGATTCGAGTTTAAGGCCTTTAAATTTCCCTCCGATTACTTGGATGTGAAACATTCCTTTCTATCTTAAATTATTTGTTGGAATATTTTTCAATTGAAATTGATTTTATAACTACTGGTTCTGCAGGTTTGCTTGATTCATCTACATCTACTTGAGATATATTGTTGACCACATCCATACCGTCGATTACTTGGCCAAATACTGTGTGTCCACGTTTTTCGGTGTTAAAGTAACCATCAAGGTGTGGGCTACCACCGTTTTTGATGTAAAGCTCTTTTATTTCATCTGTTATTAAAGACATATCTACAGTACCACCATACTTGTTTTTGAAGGAATCTGGATTCTTTTTATAGGCTTTGTATGCTATTGTAAATTGTTTCCACCCTGCGAATTTTTCTGGGTTTTGATTATTGATGAAAAACTGACTTCCATTTGTGTTTGGTCCCATATTTGCCATAGATAAAGATCCTGTTATATTAAAAAGATTGGGACTAAATTCATCTTCAAAATAAGATCCCCATGTGCTTTGTCCACCTTTTCCAGTACCATCAGGGTCGCCGCCTTGAATCATAAAATCTTTTATGACTCTATGAAATGTTACATTATTGTAGTAGCCATTTTTTGAAAGTGTTTTGAAATTTTCCACAGCTTTTGGTGCTTCTTCTGGAAAAAACCGTACGGTGATTTTCCCTTTATTGGTTTCAATTATTGCGATTTCCTCATTGTCTGACGGTTTTTCGAGTTGAAATCCAACTTTTGTAGAAACATCGTTTTTTACTTCAATACTATTGTTATTACACCCTGTAAATAAAGTTAATATACCGCTCATTAGTAAGGCCCCTAAAATTTTTTTATTGTACATATTAAACATCCTTTCTATGCGAAACATATACTACTTTCTATTATACATTCATATATAATGTGATTGCAATAAAATTTTGTAAATTTGTGTATAAATTGGTGTGTAAGTTTATAAAAGATGTGTTACAAAATTGAAAAACTTCAACATTAAGAATATACAAGGTACTGGAGTCAAAAAGAAAAGATCAATTGAGAGGGTGCATAGGGAATTGCTTAAGGTTTGAAAGTGCAGCATTGTTTGTACTACATTGGGCCTTCTTTTTGTGTTCGTTTAGGTCATTCTAAGCTTAACTGTAGCACAACTGGTTATATCTATCATTTCTTTTTTTCTTTTGTAAAAATTAAATTGTAGGTTTGTCAATGATGTGTTACAAAATTAGAAGACCTCACCATGAAGGATAAAAGAGGAAATAAAATCAGAAGGAGAAACCCAATTGAGAGGGCGCATAGGGAAATGATTATATTTCCTGTTGTGAACAGCAAGTGGGCGTTTAAAGTCATCAAAATAATAGAAAGAATGAGTGACATAAAAGTATTCATTATCTTTTCTATGAGAACGTTCAACTTTACCGTTGTGACGAGGAGTATAGGAACAAATTTAACATCAACCTGAACTCTTTGGCCGGGAAACAGCATTTTTTCATAAGGCTTTGGTATATATTTTGGTTTTGGTGGTTTAACAGGAATTTGACCATGTTTACGTAAAAATCTGTAAAGACCAGTAATGGAGCGCGTGTAACCTCT